>NZ_PDWR01000005.1 GCF_010211755.1 Pseudoxanthomonas sangjuensis
GTCGGGACGCGAGATCCGGTGTGCGGCCCCTGCTGAATTACGGTGCGGCTACACCGAGGCGTTATCGGGCGCGCACACCGGGCTCTCGGCGCTTACAGTAGGGGAAAGCAAAGACATAAGGCGTTAGCTCTTCAGGGGAAAACACGTGGGTCCAAAGTCCTATATCTTGGCCGCCGGGGCCACCCTGTCTCTTGCTGCGGGTGCTCTTGCTCAGCATTTCTACCCATACGCGGAGCGCAGTCCGATAGACATCGGCGTTGCCATTCTTGGCGCGATCCTGATTTTCGCTTGGTACCGGCTGGATGCCGCTCAACTGGGGTTTCGCCGTAGACCTTTGTTAAACGTCGCGGTGATCGCCGTCGCCATTCTCGGGTTGCCTTACTATTTCTTCCGTTCCCGCGGATTCAAGCGCGGACTCGCCGCAACCGGCCTGTTCTTGCTAGCCATTTTGTCGTCTGGTGTCTTGACTATTCTAGGTAGTGCCGCCGTTTACGGGCTGCAGAGCTAACAATTCATTCAAGCCGAACCCGCTTCGCGGCTCGGCTTAATTCAGGCGTTAGCGCTCATGACAGCTCGCAATGCATTGCCAAGAGTCTGCCTGGCCGTACTGATTGCGATTGTCCTTGCCGTCATCCTTGCGATTGCGTCCAGTTGGCTTTTGCAATGGAACACGCCGGGCGACCTGCTTTTTGACCAAGGTCTTGTCCAAAGCTTGGCCCTTGGCGTTCTTCCAACGGCAGCCGTCATCGTCAATTTGCTCATCGCCTCTTACAGAGCCGCTGAGAGACATGCTTGGGCGTGGTTAGCTGCCTCTTTAATTATCTGGCCCTTGAGCTTCTGGTACACAATTGTGGAGGCCCGCGGTGAGCGCTAACAATTCATTCAAGCCGAACCCGCTTCGCGGGTCGGCTTGATCCAGGCCCCAGGTAGCGCACCCTTCGCGGCCGGCATCGGCCTCCGGAAGGAGGGGCGCCATGGCCAAGTTCCGGTCTCCCCTCCCCGTGCGGCGATGGTCGTGCCCGACGGCAGGCGGGAGGCGCCAGGCCGTGCCCGGGGCCACCGGCATGAGACGCCGGTCCGTGTTGGCCGCAACGTGGACTTTCATTCGTTCCACCTTTGCAAGCCCGCATCCGCGTGACCCGATGAGGGACGACTTTGGGAAGCCGGGAGACGACCATGATCCGTTTCTTGTTTCTGTTCCTGGGCCTGTCGGCTTTTGCTTCTTTCGCCGGCGCGCAAACCCCCGCCCCGCGCCCCGCGGTAATCGACATGCACGTCCACGGCGCGAACACCACGCCGCAGCAGGCACGCGAACGCATGGCCGCGCTGAACGTCCGGTACCTGTTCGTGCAAGTCCTGGCGCCGGAGTTGCCCGCCTGGAATGCCGCGTTGGGCGGCGACAATTTCCAGCCTTCACTCGGCTTCCCGTGCCCGGGCGGTCGGGCTCCGTTCGTCGACCGCCCGTGCTGGGAGGGCACGTCGGACTTGCCGGACCCCGCTTGGGTGCGCGAGGAATTGCGCAGCGGCCGGATCAAGGCGTTCGGCGAGCTCGTGCCGCAGTTGTTCGGCATGGCGCCGGGCGACGAGCGCCTTGAACCCTATTGGCAGCTCGCCGAGGAATTCGACATCCCCGTTGCCATCCACATGGGACCCGGGCCGCCGGGCGCCGCGTACGGGTCGGGCGCTTCCCCGGCGAAGTTCCCGGACTTCCGCATGGGCGCCGGGAACCCGCTGCTCCTCGAGGACCTGCTGCTCCGCCACAAGCGCCTGCGCCTGCTCGTGATGCACGCCGGATGGCCCTATTCGGAGTCCATGATCGCACTCCTCTACGCCCACCCGAACGTGTATGTCGATGTCGGGGCGTTGCAGGCCGGGTTCATGGTGCCGCGGGCGAGCTACTACGCTTATTTGCGCAGCCTGGTCGATGCCGGCTTCGCCAAGCGCATCGTGTTCGGCTCCGATTTCCCCAACCAGGTGGAACCGGGCATCGACGCCATCGTCTCCGCCGAATTCCTCAGCGACGCGCAGAAGTCGGACATCCTTTGCGGCAATGCCACGCGTTTCTTGCGGCTGGACGGATCCACGTGCACGCAGTGACCGCATGCCGCTTCCCGCTGCCGGGAACCAGGGCCGCACGACCCTCGGCATGAAGAAGGCGCGGGCCGGCAGTCCGGCCCCCGCTCAGTCCAGCGGCAACGGTGCCTGCAACGGCTCGATGGTGCCCTCGCCGCGCATCACTTTCTTGAACTCGGCGCGGCTGACCGAGACGTAGCGCTCGTTGCCGCCGATCTCGACCTGCGGCCCGTCCAGCACCGCGCGGCCGCTGTCGTCCACGCGCACGGTCATCGTCGCCTTCTTGCCGCTGTGGCAGATCGTCTTGATCTCCTGCAGCTCGTCGGCCCAGGCCAGCAGGTACTGGCTGCCCTCGAACAGCTCGCCGCGGAAGTCGGTGCGCAGGCCGTAGCACAGCACCGGGATGCGCAGGCGGTCGACGACCTCGCTGAGCTGCCACACCTGCGCCTTGCTCAGGAACTGCGCCTCGTCGACCAGCACGCAATCGAGCTTGCCGTGCGCGGCGATGTCGGCTTCGACCCAGCGCTCCAGGTCGGCCGCGTGGTCGAACGCCGCGCCTTCGGCCTTCAGCCCGATGCGCGAGGCGACCGTGCCGCTGCCGGCGCGGTGGTCCAGCTTCGGCGTCAGGATCGCCACGCGCATGCCGCGCTCGCGGTAGTTGTGCGCCGACTGCAGCAGCGTGGTGGTCTTGCCGGCGTTCATCGCCGAATAGTAGAAGTAGAGCTTGGCCATGCCGGCATTCTAACTGTCGGCCACTGTCGCGACCTGCAGCAGCGCTCAATCGCCGCTGTCGGCATCGCCGTCGCGCAGCACTTCCACGTCGCCGACATCGACCCGCGGGTCGAGCAGGTTGCGCCACACCCGGTCCTGGGTTTGCCAGTACAGATCGAGTTTCCAGTAGTCCTCGGCGTACAGGCGCTCCGGGTCGATGCCGGTGGCGGTGCCGTTGACGAACGCGGTGATGCGCAAGGCATTGGCGCCGGAATAGCCGAGCAGGCTGCCGGTCGACCTCGACAGTTCGCGCCGCATCGCCTTCGCCTGCCGCGCCTTGGCGGCTTCGTCGCCGTACTCGGCCAGCATCGCCCGGTCGCGCTGTTTGGCGAGTTCGCGTTCGTCCGGCGCAAGCGCGTTCCAGTACGCCAGCTTCATGTCGGTGAAGATCGGGTAGCCGCGCTCGGCGGCCAGCGCCATCCACAGGAAGCCCTCGACGCGGTCCCGCGTCACGCCCTGTCCGTTCCAGTACATCTCGCCGAGCCGCGCCTGCGACGGCTTGTCGCCGTAGCGGGCGGCGAGCAGGTAATGCTTGCGCGCCGCGTCCGGGTTCCCGGCCTTGTCGCGGCGGAAGCCGGCGTTGCGGTGGAACAGGTCGGGGTGGCCTTCGAGGAAACCGTCGGTCGCGGCGTCCGGCGGCACGTCCGGGACGAACGCGCGCGGCTTCGCCGCATCGGCAGCCCAGGCCGGCGCGGTCGCCAATGGGACGAGAAGCGCGATGGCGATCATCTTCCTGCGCACGGAATCGCTCCAAGCAGCTGTCGACTTCGCACAGGATAGCGCCAAGCCGCGGCGGCCACGATAAACTGACGGCCTATACGCAAGCCCCGTCCGATGCACTCCCTCAACCCCCCCCAACGCGCCGCGGTAGCGCATACCGAAGGCCCGCTGCTGGTGCTGGCCGGCGCCGGCAGCGGCAAGACGCGCGTGATCGTCGAGAAGATCGCGCACCTGGTGCAGTCCGGGCGCTACCCGGCCAAGCGCATCGCCGCGATCACCTTCACCAACAAGGCCGCGCGCGAAATGCGCGAGCGCCTGGCGAAGCGGCTGAAGGGCGACACCGGCGAAGGCCTGACCATCTGCACTTTCCATGCGCTGGGGCTGAAGTTCCTGCAGACCGAGCACGCCGCCGCGGGACTGAAGCGCGGCTTCTCGATCTTCGACGCCGACGATTCGCACGCGCAGCTCAAGGACCTGATGCCGGGCGCGAAGCCGGATTCGATCGAAGCGATCAAGTCGCTGGTTTCGCGCGCGAAGAACGCCGGGCTGTCGCCGGAGCAGGCGCTGGACGCGGCGCGCACCGCGCGCGAGGTCGAGGCGGCGAAGCTGTACGCGCGCTACCAGGCGCGGCTGACCACGTTCAACGCGGTCGACTTCGACGACCTGATCCGGCTGCCGGTGCAGATCCTCGAGGGCCACGAGGAAATCGCCCTGGGCTGGCGCGAGCGCATCGGCTACCTGCTGGTCGACGAATGCCAGGACAGCAACGACGCGCAATACCGCCTGCTGAAGGCGCTGACCGGGCCGCGCGGCAACTTCACCTGCGTGGGCGACGACGACCAGAGCATCTACGCCTGGCGCGGCGCCAACCCGGAGAATCTTTCGCAGATGGCGAAGGACTACCCGAAGCTGCAGATCGTCAAGCTGGAGCAGAACTACCGCTGCAGCAACCGCGTGCTGCGCGCGGCCAACGCGCTGATCGCGCACAACCCGCACGAGCACCTGAAGAAGCTGTGGAGCGACCAGCCCGACGGCGACAAGATCCGCGTCTGGGAATGCCGCGACAACGAGCACGAGGCCGAGCGCGTCGCCGCCGAGATCAGCTTCCTGCACACCGCGCGCGACGCGCCGTGGAGCGAGTTCTGCATCCTGTTCCGCGGCAACCACCAGTCGCGCGCGCTGGAGAAGGCGCTGCAGCTACTGCGCATCCCCTACCACCTGACCGGCGGCACCGCCTTCCTCGAACGCCAGGAAGTGAAGGACGCGCTGTCGTGGCTGCGGCTGGTCGCCAATCCCGACGACGACGCGGCGTTCCTGCGCGCAGTGCAGTCGCCCAAGCGCGAGGTCGGCGCGACCTCGCTGGCCAAGCTGGCCGAGATGGCCCAGCACGCGCACCTGCCGATGGCGCGCGCGGCGCAGGCGCACGGCGCGCTGAAGGCGCTGCCGGCGCGCGCGGCGAACGGGCTGAGCGAGTTCAACGACATCGTCCACGACCTACGCGAGCACGCGGCGAAGCTGACCGCGGCCGATCTGTTGCGCCGTCTCGCGGAGAAGTCCGGCCTGCTCGCCGACCTGCGCGCGCAGTGCAAGGACGAGGCGACGTTCCAGCGGCGCAAGCAGAACCTCGAGGAACTCGCCGAGTGGTTCGAAGGCGGGCGCGGCAGCGCCGGCGACCTCGCCGCGCAGCTGGCGCTGCTGTCGCGCAACGACAAGGACGACGGCGGCAACCAGGTGCGGCTGATGAGCCTGCACGCAGCAAAGGGGCTGGAGTTCCGCTACGTGTTCATCGTCGGCTGCGAGGACGGCACGCTGCCGCACGAGACGGCGATGGAGGAGGGCTCGCTGGCCGAGGAACGGCGGCTGATGTACGTCGGCATCACCCGCGCCAAGCAAGGGCTGTACCTGAGCTACAGCAAGGCCACGCGCCGCTTCCGCGAAACCGTGCGACTGATGCCGAGCCGCTTCCTCGACGAACTGCCGCAGAGCGAGTTGCTGCGCGACGGCACCGACCCGGAAGCGGAAGCCGAGCGCCGCAAAGAGCGCGCCAGCGCCGGCATCGCGGCGATTTCGGCGTTGTTCGACGATTGATCTGCAAGGTGGGCCCCGCCCCACCATTGCGCGTCGCGGCGAACGCATGCGGTGGGCTTGAGCCCGCCCTGCGGCGTCTTTGCGGTTGCAGGTCGGCGTCACGCCCCCGACGGCTTTCCTGCCCCCGAAAGCGGATGGAAATCAATGCATTGCATGACGGCGTCCTGAATTCCGAAGGGTTTGCGTTGGCCAAGATGAACCCCTTGTTCGGAGACTCGTCATGAATAGGGCATCGCTTTGGATGACTGTTGTTTCGGGCACGACGCTGGCGCTTTCGTTTGCTGCGCACGCCGGCGACAAGGACGCCAGGATCGCCCGCGCGATGAGCGCGGGACCGGCGCAGATCGCCGCCAAGGCAAGGATCATGGAGCCCGACGGTACGGTGCTGCGGGAGGGATCGAATGGCTGGACCTGCATGCCGAGCATGGGCCCGGGCATGGATATTCCGCTATGCAACGACGCGACCTGGATGGCGTTCATGCAGGCGTTCGCGGAGAAGAAAGCGCCGAACCCCACCAGCGTCGGGATTGGCTACATGTTCGCCGGCGACATGCCGGTCAACAACGACGACCCGTTCGACACCACCCGGGACCCGGGCGAAACCTGGGTAACCGAAGGGCCGCACATCATGGTGATCGTTCCGAACGCGGAATCCACGCTCAAGGACATGACCAGCGACCCCAATGCCGGTGGCCCGTACGTGATGTTCAAGAATACCCCGTACGCGCACATCATGATCCCGACCGGCCCGCGGGCAACGCCCGGGGAAAACCAGTAAGGCCCAGCGTTCCCCGATCGGGACAGGCCGGCGAAGGCGGGCGCGGGACGTGCCCGCCTTGCCGGCCTCATGCGCGTGGGCACCAAAGGGGTTCGCCCTGCATCTTCCTTGCAAGGCGCAGGGCGATGATGGGTTTCGTTTTGCTCAACCCATCCTACTCGCTCGTTCAGATCCCTATTTCCGACCTTCAAACTTGGCCGGAGCCAATGGCCTGGCGAAATTTCTTCAGTACGACTTGCCGCGCTGCCTGATGAGCGTCATATGCATCCATCAGTTCAGGAAGCAAGGCGGCAGGTTTTCCGGTTATTTCTATGTCGCGTCTAATCCTTGGCTCCAATTGGGTCTTGGATAGAAGATTGCCAAGAGTCCGTAACGCAGCGATATAACTCGTGGCAGAGGCCTTGTCGGCCTCTGTAATGTGCAGGCCATGCCTTATGAGTAGGGCATTGGTCTTGGCGACCATTTCATCAAACGCTGTTGGCTCGAAGCTGTTTGATCTGACGAACAAGTGAATGTCTTCGAGCGACTGCCACACCTCCTTGTATGCGGCTTCGCGATCATCGATAAACCGGCCGGACAGCTTCCCGCGTTTCCATTGCAGATAGCCGATGGTAGCCACGCAGATCGCGACTGCAGCAGCGATAATTTCCTTTGTCGGGAGTTCCATATGCCTCCCCGGGACATTGCTGTTATCCGGCACGCTCGCCGACATGACGGATAATAGCCGCCAAACCACCCGCAGGAACACGTGCCCATGACCCGCTCCAGCCCCGCCTGGCAATGGATCGGCTTCGCCATCGCGCTCATCGGCGTCGGCTTCAAGTACTGGCAGCTGCCGCACGCGCAGGCCTCGCAGCTGCCCGGCGCGCTGCTTGGCCCCGGCCTGGTCGCGGTCGGCGTGGTCGCGATGCTGCTGCGCGCGTTCGGCACGGCGCGATTCCGGAAGGTCTGGCTGCTGGCCGCCGCGACGGTGCCGGTCGCGGTGCTGGTGCGGATGCTCGCCGACACCCAGCAGCACGCCGGCACGCACCACTCGGGGCTGTCCGAACTGGCCATCGCCGCCGGCCTCGGCCTCGCCGCATCGCTGCTCGGCACCGCGATCGGCAGCCTGTTCCTGCTGCGCAGCAGCCGGCGCCCGGGCTGAGCCGCCGCGATGCCGTCGATCTTCGTCCTGCTCGGCATCGCGGTCGCGTGCTACGTGGCGTGGGCCGTGGCCAGCGGCAGCATCGTGGCGCGCAGCGGCATCCGCATGCGTTCCATTCGCCGCGACGAATCGCCACACTACTTCTGGTTCGTCGCCGGCTGCTACCTGCTGCTGGCGCTGGCCCTGATCTTCGTCTTCTGAGCCGACCATGAGCGACGCCGACACTTTCCGTTTGTTCTCCGACTACAACCGCTGGATGAACGGCAAGCTCTACGACGCAGCCGCCGCGTTGCCGCACGCGGAACTGATGGCGGACCGCGGCGCGTTCTTCCGTTCGATCTTCGCCACGCTGAGCCACCTGGTCGTCGCCGACACGATCTGGCTCAAGCGCTTCCGCCAGCACCCCTCCGGCGGCGTGCTGGAACCGCTGGACGCGATCCCGGCGCCGGTCGCGTTGAACGAGTTGCCGTTCGCCGAGTTGCCGGCGCTGCGCGAACGCCGCGACTGGCTCGACGCGCGCATCGCCGGCTGGACGGCGATGCTGGACGAAACGGCATTGGCCGTGCCGCTGGAATACGCCAACACCCGCGGCGAGCGTTTCCGCCGTCCGCTCGCCGGCCTGCTGCTGCACTTCTTCAACCACCAGACCCACCACCGCGGGCAGGCGACCACGCTGTTCCACCAGGCCGGCATCGACGTCGGCGTCACCGACCTGCACACGCTGGTGCCGCACCTGCGCGACGCCTGAAACCGCAGCGCAAAGCGAAGCCCGGTAGAATTCCCCGGATTCCCGTTCCGGTCCCCGCCATGCGCCCGATCCTCCTGCTCGCCTGCGCCGCGCTTGCCCTGGGCGCGTGCAAGTCCGCTTCGTTCACCGCGCCCGCCGCCGCACCGGCCGCCACCGGCCCGGTCGGGCCCGCCGCGCCGACCGCGCCGGCCGACGACAACCTCAACGCGGTGCTCTGGGTGCAGACCGCGGTCGAATACAGGGCGCTCAGCGAACAGGCCTACCGCGCCGCCGCCGACCGGCTGGACCAGGCGCTGAAGGAAAGGAACTGGGACGCGCTGGTACCGGAAGAGCGCGCCAACGCCGCCACCGGCTTGAAACCGGCGGTGGTGCTCGACGTCGACGAAACCGTGCTCGACAACTCGCCGTACCAGGCGCGGCTGATCCGCGACGGCAAGTCCTACGACGACGCGACCTGGGACCTGTGGGTCGCCGAGAAGAAGGCGAAGGCGGTGCCGGGCGTGGTCGATTTCGCCAAAGCCGCCACCGCGAAGGGCGTGACCCTGGTGTACATCTCCAACCGCGCCGTGCACCTGAAGGAAGCGACGCTGGCCAACCTGCGCGCGGTCGGCCTGCCGGTGGCCGGCGACGACGTCTTCCTCGGCCTCGGCACCGTGGTCGAAGGCTGCACCCAGCCCAAGGCGAGCGAAAAGAACTGCCGCCGCCAGCTGGCCGGCCGCAAGTACCGCGTGCTGATGCAGTTCGGCGACCAGCTGGGCGACTTCGTGCAGGTGAAGGACAACAGCGCGGCGGGCCACGCCGCGCTGTACGACGAATATGCCGACTGGTTCGGCGAACGCTGGTTCATGCTGCCGAACCCGACCTACGGCGCGTGGGAAACCCGCTACAGGGGCGAGGCGCGCCGCCAGGCCAAGCGCGACGCGCTGGACGTGGCGGAATGAGCCGCGTGCCGCTGCAACTGGGTCCGCGCGAACGGCTGATCTTCGCGCTGGATGCGCCGGACCGCGCCGAGGCGATCGCGTGGATCGACCGGCTCGGCGATTCGGTGCGGTTCTACAAGATCGGCATGGAGCTGCTGGCCTCGGGCGACTACTTCGTGGTGCTCGACGAACTGGCCAGGCGCGGCAAGAAGGTGTTCGTCGACCTGAAGTTCTTCGACATCCCCGCCACCGTCGCCGGCGCGATCCGCGGCCTGTCGCAGTGGCCGGTGACCTTCTGCACGATCCACGGCTGGCACCCGGCGATGATGGAGGCCGCGGCGGCCGCGCGCGGCGGCGAGCTGCGCCTGCTGGCGGTGACGGTGCTGACCTCGATGGACGGCGGCGACCTGCGGCAGATGGGTATTTCCGCCGAACCGATCGACGCGGTCGTGCAGCGCGCGCGCGCCGCGCAGGCCGCCGGCATCGACGGGGTGATCTGCTCGGGGCAGGAAGCGGCATCGGTCCGCGCCGCGACCGGCGCCGGCTTCGACATCGTCTGCCCCGGCATCCGCCCCGGCCCGGCCGGCGACGACCAGAAACGCACGGTCGGCGTGACCGAGGCCTTCGCCCGCGGCGCCGATGCGATCGTGGTCGGCCGCCCGATCCGGCTGGCGGCCGATCCGCGCGCCGCGGCGGAAGCGGTGCAGGCCGAGATCGCCGGCGCCCTGCGCGGATGAACCGGCAGGCCGACCCGAACCCGCCTTGCGTGTGGCGCTTCGGCGCGGTCGAGGTCGACGAGCGCGCCGCCACGGTGCAGGTCGCCGGCCAGCCGGCGCAACTGGACTGGACCTGCTTCGCGATCCTGCTGGCGCTGCTGCACGCGGCCGGTCGCCCGGTCGGCAAGGACGAACTGCTGCAGGCGGGCTGGCCCGGGCGGATCGTGCACGAGAATTCGCTGGCCAAGGCGATCGGCCGCCTGCGCCAGGCGCTGGGCGACGACGGGTCGGCGCTGGAGACCGTGCATGGCCACGGCTACCGGCTGGCGCCTGCCATCCGCGCCATCCCGATGCCCGACGCCGGGGAACCGCTCGCGACGGCGGTCAACGCAGGGGCTTCCGATGCGAAGCGGAAATTCCCGCGCCCCGCCCTGTTGCTGGCCGCAGCCGCGGCCCTCGGCTTGGCGTTCTGGCTGGCCGTCCGCGTGCCGGGCCAACCGCCCGCCGGGAACGCGGCGTCCGCGAAAGCCGCCGCTTCCCTGCCGCTGCGCACCGAATCGCCCGACACCACCGGCCGCATCCTGTGGGTGGACGACAATCCGGGCAACAACGAAAGGCACCGCCGCCTGTTCGAACAGCGCAAGATCGCCGTCTACAACGCCACCAACAACGTCGATGCGTTGAGCCTGCTGGCGATGAAACGGTACTCCCTGGTGATTTCCGACATGGGCCGCGGCCGCGGCCGGGAACCGCTGGCCGGGCTCAAGCTGCTGCAGGAAATGCGCCGGCGCGGCGACCGCACGCCGTTCTACGTGTTCACCTTCGAAGCCCCGGACGACCTGCGCCGCCTGGTCGCCGAAGCGGGCGGGCAAGGCTTGGCCGACGACCCGCAGGAACTGTACGACCTGGTCCTGCCCCTGTTCGGACCCGCGCCGGCGGCCCGCTGAGGCAGCCGCACATCCCGGATTCGATCCCGGTCACACAATCAGAATCAAGGACTTGCATTGCAATAATTCAGGTATTGCATCAGCTTGGGCCAGCCGCTAGGCTTGTCCCGTCCGGCCCGTGCCGGAATCGCGCCACAACAATGTCCTCCGGCTTCGGCCGGTTATTCGGGGGCCGGGCCAAAAGCGCCGGCCCCTTTTTTGTCGCCGCCATCCACGGCGGGCATCCGCCGGCCATCGCCGGCGCGGCGCCGAGTCGTGCCCGCCCCGCCCGCAGACCGTGCCGCCGTTCCTTGTGCGGCGGCGATGCTGCGGCCAAGATTCGGGCATGGGGAAATCCGTGCCGCACAAGCGGGGGCCGGGCGGTATCGGGGCCGCCGTCGCCGTCCTGCTCGCCGTCGCCGTCGCACTGGCTGCCTGCAAGCCGCAGCCGGCGGCGACGCCAGCCGAACTGCCCGGCGCCGCCAGCGAACCGGCCAGCGCGGTGCGCAGGCTGGCGCAGCGCCTGCACGACAACGACCTGGTCGGCTTCGCCACCGCCGCGGTGCCGGCCTCCGAATACGTGCGCCTCCGGGCCGCGTGGCGCGACAGCGGCAGCCGCTGGCCGCTGACCCTGCTGCCGCTCGACGACCAGTTGCTGCCGTTGCTGAAGACTCTGTCGGCGCCGGAGGCGGAAACGCGGCTCAAGCGCGGCTACGACCTGCAGTTGGCCAACCAGAACCGCGACCTGCGCGACGCGGCGCGCAACCTCGGCCTGTTCGGCGTGAAGTACGTGCAGGAACGCGACGAATACACCGAGGAAGAGCGCCGCCACTACGCGCAGGCGATCGCCGCGCTGAGCGCCTGGGGCCAGCAGGCGCCGCTGGGCGACCCGAAGCGCGCGCACGCGACGATCGACCGGCTGTGCGCGGCCGCGCGCCGCACCGGCATCGACAACGACGAAACCCTGCGCACGCTGGGCATGGAACAGAGCCTGCGGCGGCTGGCGCCGTTCTTCGCCGAGATCAAGGCGGTGCTGGACGACAGCTACGGGTTGCCGCTGGACCAGGCGCTGACGGACCTGCGCAGCGGCCTGGTCGCCGAACTCGGCGAGCACGCGCAGGTGCAGGTGCGCTACCCGCTCGCCGGCAAGGAAATCGACACCGTCGTCGACCTCGAACGCCGCTACGGCCGCTGGTACCTGGCCGGCTACCTGCGCGATGCGGAGAAGATCCTCGCCGCGATCCCGCCGCCGCCGCCGGAGGAAGCGGCCCCGGAACCGGCGGGCGCCGCCGCGACCAGGCCCGCCGACTGATCCGGCCGCCGGCGCCTGCCCCCGGGAACGGCTGGGCCATAATGTCCCGATGCCCGAACAGAATCCGCTGCCGTTCCCCGATTCCCCCGCGCCGGCCGAGCCGACGCCGCAGCCCCCGGCCCCGGAGCACCGCCCGCCGCGCCCGGTACGGCGGCCGCTGTGGGCGCGGCTGCTGGGCCGGATGGCGGACCCGTGGCTGAGCCTGCGCATCGAGCCGGAGCTGCCGGCCGAGCTGGTCGACGGCCGCCCGGTCTGCTACGTGCTGGAGAACTACGGCCTGTCCAATGCGCTGATCCTGGACCGGGCCTGCCGCGAAGCCGGCCTGCCGCCGCCGCTGGCGCCGCTGCCCGGCGACCCGGCCGGGCGCAAGCGCGCCTACGTGGCGCTGTCGCGGCGCAACGTCGGCCCGCCGCTGCCGGACGGCAGCAGCGCCTCGCCGAAGAGCCATTCCGGCTCGCTGGCCAAGCTGCTGCAGGCGCACCGCGCCGACCCGGCGCTGGACGTGCAGCTGGTGCCGGTGTCGATCTTCGTCGGTCGCGCCCCGGACCGGCAGAGCGGCTGGTTCTCGGTGCTGTTCTCGGAAAACTGGGTCATCGTCGGCCGCTTCCGCCGCCTGCTGGCGATCCTGCTCAACGGCCGCCACACCATCGTCCGCTTCTCCGCGCCGGTATCGCTGCGCGAAAGCGTCGACGAGGGCCTGGAGCCCGAACGCACCGTGCGCAAGCTGTCGCGCGTGCTGCGCACCCACTTCCACCGCATCCGCGAGGCGGTGATCGGCCCCGACCTGTCGACCCGGCGCCTGCTGGTCGACCAGGTGCTGGCCGCCGAGCCGGTCCGGGAAGCGATCGCCGACGAGGCGCGGCGCAGCAAGTCCAGGCCCGAGGACGCCTGGAAGAAGGCGCAGGCCTACGCCTGGGAGGTCGCCGCCGACTATTCGAACCCGGTGGTGCGCTCGGCCAGCTTCCTGCTGACCCACGTCTGGAACCGCATCTACGCCGGCGTGCTGGTCCACCACCTCGACAAGCTGAAGGAAGCCGCGCCCGGCCACGAAGTGGTGTACGTGCCGTCGCACCGCAGCCACATGGACTACCTGCTGCTGTCGTACCTGCTGTACGAACGCGGCATCGTGCCGCCGCACATCGCCGCCGGCATCAACCTCAACCTGCCGGTGATCGGCACCATCCTGCGCAAGGGCGGCGCGTTCTTCCTGCGCCGCAGCTTCCGCGGCAACCCGCTGTACTCGGCGGTGTTCTCCGAATACGTGGCGCAGCTGGTGTCCGGCGGCTACTCGATGGAGTACTTCATCGAGGGCGGGCGCTCGCGCACCGGCCGCCTGCTGCCGCCGAAGGGCGGCATGATCGCGATGACCGTGCGCGCGTTCCTGCGCCAGCCGAAGAAGCCCGTCTTGTTCCAACCCGTTTACATCGGCTACGAGAAGGTGATGGAAGCCCGCAGCTACCTCGACGAGCTGGGCGGCCGGCCGAAGGAGAAGGAGTCGATCTGGGCGCTGCTGTGGGGCATCCCGAAGGTGCTGCGCAGCAACTTCGGCCAGGTGGTGGTGAACTTCGGCGAGCCGATCGCGCTGACCGCCATGCTCGCCGAACACGCGCCCGGCTGGGACGGCAAGCCGGTGTCCGAGGACGAGAAACCGGCGTGGCTGTCCGACACCGTCGACGCGCTGGCGTTGCGCATCAACACCAACATCAACCGCGCCGCCGACGTCAACCCGATCAACCTGCTGGCGCTGGCGCTGCTGTCGACGCCGAAGCACGCGATGGGCGAGGCCGACCTGGTCGCGCAGATCGAACTGTGCAAGCACCTGCTGGCCGACCTGCCGTATTCCGACCGCGTCACCGTCACCCCGCATACGCCGGAGCGGATCATCGCCCACGGCCTGGAGATCGGCGTGCTGCAGCGGATTTCGCACCCGCTCGGCGACGTGCTCGACGTGGTCGACGAAGACACCGCGGTGCTGATGAGCTACTACCGCAACAACGTGCTGCACCTGTTCACCACGTCGTCGTGGATCGCCTGCTGCTTCCAGAACAACCGGCGCATGGCCCGCAACCGGCTGCAGTCGCTGGGCAGGTCGCTGTATCCGTTCCTGCAGGCCGAGCTGTTCCTGCCGTGGAGCGAGGACGAATTCGCCGAGCGCATCGACCGCACCGTCGAGGTGTTCATCCGCGAAGGGCTGCTGGAACAGGTCAGCGAGGACGACGGCGGCATCCTCGCGCGCAACGCCGGGCAGACCGACGAGGTATTCCGCCTGCGCGCGATCGGCCATTCGCTGCAGCAGGCGTTCGAGCGCTACTACATCGCGATCAGCGTGCTGGCCAAGAACGGCCCCGGCACGCTCGGCGCGGCCGAGCTGGAAAGCCTGTGCCAGCAGGCCGCGCAGCGGCTCAGCCTGCTGTACGCGCCGGCGGCGCCGGAGTTCTTCGACAGGACCCTGTTCCGCGGCTTCATCCAGAAACTGCGCGAGCTGCGCCTGGTGTGGCCGGACGAGAACAGCAAGCTGTTGTTCGACGAACGCCTCGACGCGTGGGCGCGCGACGCCAAGGTCATCCTCGGCCGCGAGCTGCGCCACACCATCGAGCGCGTGAGCCCGGAAGCGGCGAAGCCGGAAGTGGAACCTCCGTTGGAATAGCCCCGCCTGGCTACCTATACTTGCCGCGCGGCATGCCGACGGCTGCCGCATGGGGAAATTCCAACAACCATTCCGGGGGATGTTCTAGATGCGAATCGCCTGTTTCGCGCGCCTGTCCGCGTGCGCAATCCTGCTTGCCCTGCTGACAGCCTGTGCGCCGTCTTCGTATGCCGTGCGCAATCCGGCGCCGTCCGGCCTGATATTCGACGGCACTGCGCAGGCAACGACAACGACGCTCAACGTGGTCGACAGCCGCACCGGCAACGACCGCGTGTTTTCCAGCGGCGTGTTGCCGGCGGCGTTGACGGTGGATGGCGCGCCCGTCGAGGCCTACGCCTACCTGACCCGCAACCTGCAGGCGGAACTGGCCTCGCGCGGCGTCGACACCGAAGTGAAGAACGCGACCGGCGTCCTGCCGCAGCTGGACCTGAAGTCCTTCCGCATGCAGAACCACCGCACCAACGCCTACAGCCCGTTCGTGACCTTCACGTTCCTCAGCGGCGACCTCGTCACCGACGAAGGCGCGCATCGCCTGGGGGTGTTCGTCAAGCGCGGCAAGGTCCCGGTCTGGAGCTTCAACGAGGTGATCGAGCCGACCCTCAACGAGCCCCTGTCGCTCGCGATCAAGGAACTCGCGGCCAAGATCGCGGGCCGCCTGTACGGCGCGCGCAGCAGCGATGCCGAAGTCGACCGCCTGGCCGCCAAGCTGTCCACCCGCGGCGACAACAGCTACCTCGATGTGTATGCACTGGGTTTCACCAACAATCCCAAGGCCATCGCTACCGTGCAGGCGCTGACCAAGGATCCCGACGAATACGTCCGTATCGCCGCCATCTCCTCGCTGGGCACGCTGGGCGCCAGCGACCAGCTGCCCCTGCTGGAGTCGATCTACCGCGACGGCAACATGTGGCAGGACCGGGCAATGGCGCTGAAGGCCATCGGGGATCTCGACACCGCCGAGGCACGCGCCTTCTTGTCCGAACAGCTCGCCGGCCTGAAGGCCGCGCCCGCCAGCAACGAGACCAACTGGACCCTGCAGGTCATCGGTCTTTACCAGTAACGCACCCGGAATCCGCCCAATCCGGAAAGGCCCGCCCAGTGCGGGCCTTTCCGTGCCTGCCATGGGCTTGCCTGGCAGCGTCGGTCGACCCGGTCCGGCGACATGGGTGCCGACAGTCCGTCACGGCCGCCAGCGCGTATACACCGGGCGGTAGTCCAGCCCGCCGCCATCGATGGCGTCGCGCCAGCCGGCGGGCAGCGGCCCGTCGACGCGGACGACATCCGCGGACAGCATCGGCGTCAGGTCCCAGCGCGGCGCCAGGTAGGCCTGGAACCGGTCGACGAACCGCTTCCGGTCGAGCTGCCACTGCGCCCGCGCCGGCAACCGGTACGGGAAGACCGCGGAATAGAAGATGCGCCGCGCCATCGGCTCCTGCACCACGCAGCGCAGCAGCACGGTCCCGGGCGTCCCCACGCCCGGGTCCCCCACCCGCTCCGGAGCCACGGGCGTCGCCCTGGCCTCGGTCACGTCGTCGTGCGCGTACATCGCCCCCCCTTCGACCCGCCCGGCTCTGCCCGGCCGGCTGGACCGGAATCCAGTTCACCCCAAGCCCGCGCCCCGATTCATTCCCCGTCCCTGAAAACTTCTGAATACTTCTGAACGCCCGCGGAAGTGCGTCGAAACCGCCTGCCTGCGCGGGCCGCGGCAAGCGCCGCTTCGGGCGAACGCGGGCGGCCGGGCGGATCGCTGCGCGCCGGGCGACCGGTCAGGCCGGCTGATCGGGAATGAGGGCGCTCTCGAGCCGGGCGATGCAGTCCTTCAGCCACAGCTTGCGCTTCTTCAGCCGCTTGACCGCCAGTTCGTCGGCCTGCATGCCGGCGACCAACCGCTCGATTTCCGCATCGAGTTCGCGGTGCTCGAGCTTCAGCTCGGCCAGGCGCTGCGCGATCTCGGCGGGATTGGTCGGTTCCACGCGGCCAGCATACACAAGCCGGGCGCAGGCGCGTCATCGCGCCCGGCTACAATGGCGATCCCGATGAACAGCGCCGTCGTTCCCCTGCCGCAAGCCCTCGCCGACCCCGCCCCGCGCGACCCGCGCCGGGTCGAACGCGAGCACGCCAAGCTGGCCAAGCGCCTGCGCCGCCAGGTCGGCCAGGCCATCGCCGACTACGGCATGATCGAGGACGGCGACAAGGTCATGGTCTGCCTGTCCGGCGGCAAGGACAGCTACACGCTGCTCGACGTGCTGCGGCAATTGCAGAGGAAGGCGCCGGTGCGCTTCGAGCTGGTCGCGGTCAACCTGGACCAGAAGCAGCCGGGCTTCCCCGAACACGTGCTGCCGGACTACCTGCAATCGATCGGCGTGGCGTTCCACGTCATCGAGCAGGACACCTACTCGGTGGTGACGCGCGTGGTGCCGGAAGGCAAGACCATGTGCTCGCTGTGCTCGCGCCTGCGCCGCGGCGCGCTGTACGCGTACGCGGAGGAGAACGGCTTCACCAAGATCGCGCTGGGCCACCACCGCGACGACATGGTGGCGACGTTCTTCATGAACCTGTTCCACCACGCCAAGCTGAGCGGCATGCCGCCGAAGCTGCTGTCCGACGACGGCAGGCACGTGGTGATCCGCCCGCTGGCCTACGTGCGCGAGAGCGACATCGTCGAATACGCCGCGGCGAAGCGCTTCCCGATCATCCCGTGCAACCTGTGCGGCAGCCAGGAGAACCTGCAGCGCAAGCAGGTGGGGCTGATGCTGAAGCAATGGGAAAGGGAATCGCCCGGCCGGATCGAGCAGATCGCCCGCGCGCTGGCCGACGTGCGCCCGTCGCAGCTGGCGGACCCGAAGCTGTTCGACTTCCTGTCGCTGGGACACCGCGACGGCGCGGCGCGGGCCGATGCGCATGCGTGGCTTTCGGGCGAGGCGCAGGCCGCGCCGGAAGACGACGAAGCCTGATGCGACGACCTTCTTTCCGTCGCCGTTCCCGCGGTTTTCAACAGTCGAATGGCTGGTCAGGCGGGAATCCCGGGGCGTAGGCGCCGCTTCCTTTTCCCCGAAGCAAAAGCCAGGCCCGTGGATTCCCGCCTTCGCTGGAACGACGAATAAAACACAACCTCACATTCCGACTCTCCGATGTTCTTCAAGAATCTCACGCTGTTCCGCTTCCCCACCTCCCTCGACTTCTCGCAACTCGACGAACTCCTCCCCGAAGCCGCGCTCAAGCCGGTCGGCTCGCTGGAACTTTCCTCGCGCGGCTTCGTCCCGCCGTTCGGCCGCGACGAGGAAGCGCTGTCGCACCGCGTCGGCGACTCGGTCTGGCTGACCGTCGGCGGCGAGGACCGGATCCTGCCGGCGGCGGTGGTCAACGACCTGCTGGCGAAGAAGCTGGCCGAAATCGAGGAGAAGGAAGGCCGCAAGCCCGGCGGACGCACGCGCAAGCGGCTGAAGGAGGACCTGGTGCACGAGCTGCTGCCGCGCGCCTTCGTCAAGCCGTCGCGCACCGACGCGCTGCTCGACCTCGGGCACGGCTTCGTCGCAGTCGACACGTCGTCGAAGAAGACCGGCGAGAACGTCGTTTCCGAGATCCGCCGCGCGCTCGGCTCGTTCCCGGCGCTGCCGCTGAACGCCGAGGTCGCGCCGCGCTCGATCCTGACCGGCTGGATCGCCGGCGAACCGCTGCCGGACGGACTGTCGCTCGGCGACGAGTGCGAGCTGAAGGACGCGCTCGACGGCGGCGCGGTGGTCAAGTGCCAGCGCCAGGAACTGCAGAGCGACGAGATCGCCAAGCACCTCGAGGCCGGCAAGCAGGTGTCGCGGCTGGCGCTGGTGCTGGACGACCACGTTTCCTTCGTCCTCGGCGAGGACCTGGCGGTGCGCAAGCTGAAGTTCCTCGAGGGCGCGGTCGACCAGCTGGAGAACAGCGAACGCGACGACCTGCGCGCCGAACTCGACGCCCGCTTCGCGCTGATGAGCGGCGAGGTGAAGCGCCTGTTCGCGGTGCTGGAGAAGGCGCTGAAACTCAGCAAGGCCGACTGATCCCTCCCGCGGCAAGGGGAAGCGCTACCATTCGCCCATGCCGAGCCTGCTCCGCGACCTCTTCGCTCCGCCCGCGCGCACCGTGGAGCGCGACAGCGTCGAACTCGCGCTGCGCGACGGTTCCAGCGTCGAGATCCTGCGCGTGCGCGACCCGCGCGCGAAACGCATCAAGCTGAGCATCGACGAACGCGGCGCGCGCCTGACCCTGCCGCAACGTGCCAGCCTGAAGGCCGGCAACGACTTCCTGCACGCGCACCTGGACTGGCTGGCGCAGCAGGTCGCGCGCATCGGCACGCAGGCGGACGCGCCCGCGCTGGCCCGCGGCGAAACCGCGTCGTTGCCGCTGCGCGGCGCGCAGGTGCCGCTGCACTGGGGCGAAGGCCGCTTCGCGAAGCTCGATTTCGACGGCGACGGCCTGCGCTTCAGGCTGCCGGCCCGCGCCGGCGACACGGCGATGCGCCGCGCCCTGCGCGAGTTCTACGAGGCGCAGGCGCGCGCCGACGTCGGCCGCTGGCTGCCGCATTACCTGCCGTCGCTGCCGCGCGCGCCGCGGCGGATCCGCTTCAAGGTGCTGTCGTCGCTGTGGGGTTCGCTGGCGCCGGACGCGACGCTGGCGCTGGACCTGTCGCTGGTGCTGGGCCGGCCGTCGGCGTTCGAGTACGTGCTGGTCCACGAGCTGTGCCACCTGCTCCGCGCCGACCACTCGCCGGCGTTCTGGCGCGAGGTCGAGCTGCGCTTCCCCGCATGGTGCGACGAGCGCGACTACTTCCACGCCGAAGGCCGGCGCCTGAAGGCCGGTTTGCGCGCGCTGCTTTCGCCCGCGTAGGGGCGCCGGGCCCGCTCCTACGGGTTCGCCGAGAGGAAATCGCCGATCGCCGCGGCGACCGCCGCCGGGTCCTCCATGTGCAGGTGGTGGCCGCCGGGCAGCACGCGCAATTCGCCGCGCGGCAGCAGCCGCGCGCGCGCGCTGCGCAGCGGTTCGGGGAAATAGCTTTGCGGCGGGTCGGCGTAGAGCACCCGCGCCGGGCATTCGATGGCGGCGACGATGCCGGCGATCTGCGCTTCGCCCATGCGCACCGCGCCGGGCACGGTCAGGCGCTGGTCGGTGCGCCAGACGTAGCCGCCGTCGACTTCGCGCACGCCGCGCTCGACCAGCAGCCGCGCCGCGGCTTCGCCGAGCCCGTTGACCTGCATCCGCGCGCGCACCGGCGCGTCGAGGTCGGCGAACACGCGCAGGTTCTTGCCGCGCAACGCGCGCGCCGCGGCCACGCTCTGGCGCAGGCGCGCGGCGGCGTGTTCCGGCGTTTCCGCCAGCGCGCCCAATGCCTCTATCGCGACCAGCCCGCCGACCCGCTGCGGCACCGCCGCGGCGATCAGGCTGGCGATGCCGGCGCCCATCGAGTGGCCGAGCAGCGCGAACCGCGGCCAGCCCAGCGCGTCGGCGACGTCGAGCACCGCGTTGATCGCGACGAACGACGTGTATTCGGCGCCCGGCGACAGGTGCGCGCTGTGGCCGTGGCCGGGCAGGTCCATCGCGAACAGCTCGATGCCGCCCAGGCGCTCCGCCAGCGGCACGAAGCTCGCCGCGTTGTCGAGCCAGCCGTGCAGGGCGATGACCTTCGGCGCCGACGGATCGCCGCCGCGCAGGCCGGCGATGCGGCCGAGCGGCAGGTCGACGGTCGATTCGCGCAGCTTCAAGCGCCGTCCCCGCGCACGCGCACGCGCCGCGCCAGCGCGGCCAGCGCGTCGGCATGCGCGGCATCGGCATTGAGGCAGGGGATGTAGCGCAGTTCGCCGCCGAGCCTGGCGAAGCCGCGCGCGTAGCCCAGCGCGACCTCCTCCAGCGTCTCCAGGCAGTCGACGGCGAAGCCGGGGCAGACCACGTCGACCCGCCTGGCGCCGCGCGCGGCGAGCTTTCGCAGCGTCGCGTCGGTGGCCGGCTCCAGCCACGCCTCGCGGCCGAAGCGCGACTGGTAGCTCAGCGTCCAGTCGCCGGCGGCCAGGCCGAGCGCGGCGGCGATCGCCGCGACGCTGGCCTCGCAGCGCCGCGGGTACGGGTCGCCGGCGTCGGCCACGCGCTGCGGCAGGCCGTGGAACGAGAACAGCAGGTGCTCGCCGGCGCCGTGGCGCGCGCGCCAGTCGCGGATCGACGCCGCGACCGCGGCGATCCAGCCGGCGTCGGCGGAATAGTCGTCGACGAAATGCAGGCGCAGGCCGTCGGCCTGTTCGCGCACGCGGTCGGCGACCGAGGCGGTGGTGGTGGTCGAGTACTGCGGATACAGCGGCAGCACGACCACGTCGCGCACGCCTTCGTCGCGCATCCGCGCGAACGCGTCCGCCAGCGCCGGTTCGCCGTAGCGCATCGCGTGCGCGACCCGCCATTGCGGCAGGCGCGCCTGCACCGCCACGGCCAGGCGCTGCGTATGCACCGCCAGCGGCGAGCCTTCCGGCAGCCAGACCTGCGCGTATTTCTCCGCCGAACGGCTGCCGCGCAACGGCAGGATCAGTCCGTGCAGCAGCGGCCACCACAGCAGGCGCGGGATCGGGACCACGCGCGGATCGCCGAGGAATTCGCCCAGGTAGCGGCGCACCGCCTTCGGCGTCGGTTCGGATGGCGTGCCCAGGTTGACCAGCAGCAGCGCGGTTTCGGGAGTGTCGGGCATGCCTAATTGTGGCAGATCGGAGTTCCTGCCCCGGTGCGGCGCCACCCGTGCCGCGGCCCTGCCCGCCGCCGCGGCCGGCCTCAGCGCCGATTCATTGCGGAAGTTCTAGTTTCGGGCGGTTGCAGGCATTCCTGCGTATCGCATCAACGGAGCTTCCGATGAAATCCCTTTCCCGCCGCGCCGCCGCCGCATTCGCCGCGCTGCTGCTCGCCGCCCCCGCCTTCGCCGGCCAGAAGGAGGACGACCGCGCCCGCAACGCGGTGCGCGTGCTGCAGGAAATCCAGCGCATCCCCGAGAACGGCATCCCCGACAAGCTGCTCGACGAAGGCCGCGCGATCATCGTCATCCCGGACACGGTCAAGGCCGGCCTGGTCATCGGCGGCCGCCGCGGCCACGGCCTGATGTCGGTGAAGAACCCCGACGGCGCGTGGTCGCAGCCGGTGTTCGTCAAGCTGACCGGCGGCAGCATCGGCTTCCAGGCCGGCGTGCAGTCGTCCGACGTGGTGCTGGTGTTCCGCAACGACCGCAGCCTCGACAGCATCGTCAACGGCAAGTTCACCCTCGGCGCCGATGCCGGCGTCGCTGCCGGCCCGGTCGGGCGCAACGCCGCCGCCGCCACCGACGGCCAGCTGAAGGCCGAGATCTGGTCGTGGTCGCGCGCGCGCGGCCTGTTCGCCGGCGTCGCCCTCGACGGCGCGGTGCTGCAGATCGACAACGCGGCCAACGTCGCCGCCTACGGCGCCAACGCCACCCCGCGCGCGATCTTCGAAAGCCGCGCCGGCGAGCCGTCCGATGCCGTGGTCGCGTTCCGCGACGAGCTGGAGGAAGCCGCCGCCGTGGCCCGCGCCAACCGTGGCGGTGGCGCCAGCGCGCCGCGCCCGGTGGTCAGCGCCGGCGCCCCGGTCGCCTCGCCGCAGCCGGCGCCCCCGGTTTCCGCCCCGGCCGAGACCCAGCCGACGCAAGGCTTCCAGCCGGTCGACGACGGCGGCGTGAAGACCGAACCGCTCGATGGCACGCCGTAACCGCGCCGCATCCTGCGTTCGCGTTATCCTTGTCGTTCCCCAACGACGCAATGGCACCTGAATCATGGGCAGTTTCAGCATCTGGCACTGGCTGATCGTTCTGCTGATCGTGTTGCTGATCTTCGGCACCAAGCGCCTGCGCAACGTCGGCAAGGACCTCGGCGAGGCGGTGCACGAGTTCAAGAAGGGCGTGGGCGGCAAGGAAGACGACAAGCCCGGCCAGCTCAGCGACCAGTCGCGCAGCGACGCGACCAGCGAGTCGAAGGAAAACGACCGCAACGCGCAGTGAGCGCTTGCGCGCAACGCCCTCCCTTCCCGACCCTCCCCTTGACGGGGAGGGCCTGAACCTTCCGCCATGTTCGACATCGGCTTCACCGAACTGCTGGTCATCGCCGTGGTGGCGCTGGTCGTGCTCGGCCCCGAGCGCCTGCCCAAGGCCGCGCGCTTCGCCGGCCTGTGGGTGCGCCGCGCGCGCGCGCAGTGGGATTCGGTGAAGGGCGAACTGGAACGCGAACTGGCCGCCGAGGAGCTCAAGCGCAGCCTGCGCCAGGCGCAGGACGCGGTGCGCGAGGCCGGGCAGGCGGTGCAGGAAAGCGGCGAGGCGCTGCGGCGCGATGTCGAGCAGGCACGCAAGGCGGTGGACGAAACCGCCGGGATCAACCCCGGCGAAACGCCTTCCGATCCGGATGCAGCCGTACGTCCCGAGCGCAGCGACGAAGTCCCGGAATCGACGGACCGTCCTTCGACCCCGGCCCCGCAGGATTGCGCCGAGGACGAACGGCATGCGGAAAGCCTGTCGCCCGAAGCGGACGCAGGCGAACCGGATGCTGCCGGGTCCGATCCGCAGGCCGAGCTGTTTCCGCCGCCAGCGAAGAGCAAGACCCGATGAACGCGCCGCACGCGGACGACGGCGCCGAGGGCAGCCTGATCGAACACCTGATCGAATTGCGCACGCGGCTGGTGCGCGCGCTGCTCGGCGTCGGCGTGGCGCTGCTGGCGCTGCTGCCGTTCACCCGCCGCCTGTACGACTGGCTGGCCGCGCCGCTGGTCGCGCGCCTGCCGGAAGGCCAGCACTTCATCGCGCTCAATCCCGCCGGCGCGTTCTTCGCGCCGCTGAAGCTGACCTGCTTCGTCGCCCTGTTCGCCGCCGCGCCGTGGGTGCTGTACCAGGCCTGGGCCTTCGTCGCGCCGGGCCTGTACCAGCGCGAGAAGAAACTGGCCAAGCCGCTGCTGTTCTCGGCGGTGGCGCTGTTCTACGCCGGCTGCGCCTTCGCCTACTTCGTCGTGCTGCCGTCGGTGTTCAACTTCCTGGTGAAGTTCAGCCCGGCGGCGGTGGCGATCACCCCCGACGCCAACACCTACCTCGACTTCGTCGTGCTGATCTTCTTCGCGTTCGGCGCCAGCTTCGAACTGCCGGTGGCGCTGGTGATCCTGGTGCTGCTGGGCTGGGTGACGCCGAAGCAGCTGGCCGAGGCGCGCGGCTATGCGATCGTCGGCATCTTCGTGCTGGCCGCGGTGATCACCCCGCCGGACGTGGTCTCGCAACTGCTGCTCGCGCTGCCGATGTGCGGGCTGTACGAGCTCGGCATCCTCGCCGCGAAATGGGTGGCGCCGAAAGAGGCCCGCAGCGCCGACTGAGCGGCCGGTCGGACGCGCTTGACTCTGGACCTTGCTCCAGAGTCCATACTGTGCGCAGTCCCCTCCGGAGCACGATCCATGAAGATCGGCGAACTGTCCCGGCGCTCCGGCGTCGGCATCGATGCCATCCGCTTCTACGAGCGCGAAGCGCTGCTGCCGCCGGCGGCGCGGCGCGAATCCGGCTACCGCGACTATCGCGCCGACGACCTCGACCGCCTGCATTTCATCCGCCGCGCGAAGGCGCTGGGCTTCAACCTCGGCGAGATCCGCGAGCTGATGTCGCTGAGCCGGCGCGCCGACGACGACATGGCCGCGGTGCGCGCCGCAGCCGCGGAGAAGCTGGCCGATGTCGAGGCGAAGATGGCCGAGCTGGCACGCATCCGCGACGCCCTGGCCGGCCTGGTCGAGGCCTGCCCCGGCCACGGCCCGCTGGCGCATTGCCCCATCGTCGGCGCGCTGGCGGGGGACGCCGCATGAGACCGCACGATCCGCACGCCCACCGCGGCCACCCGCACGGCCAACACGGCCAATCCGCCTGCTGCAGCCACAAGCACGCCGCCGCGAACGCGGGCCAGGCCCGCGACCCGGTCTGCGGCATGACGGTCGATCCGGCGAAAACCCAACACCACGCCGAGCACGCCGGCCAGGCCTACCACTTCTGCAGCGCCGGCTGCCGCACGAAATTCCTCGCCGATCCGGCGAAGTACCTCGCGCCCGCACCCGCCGCGCCGAATGAGCCCGCGCCCGCCGGCACGCTGCCCCAAAACGGCATGTTCACCTGCCCGATGCACCCGGAGATCCGCCAGGACCATCCCGGCACCTGCCCGATCTGCGGCATGGCGCTGGAACCGGAGATGCCGGGCCTCGACGACGGGGAGAGTCCGGAACTGGTCGATTTCCGCCACCGCTTCTGGTGGACGCTGCCGCTGACCGCAATCGTGTTCGTGCTGGCGATGGGCGGCATGTACCTGCAACACCTGGTTGCGCCCGGCGTGCGCGTGTGGATCGAGTTCGCACTGAGCGCGCCGGTGGTGCTGTGGGCCGGCTGGCCGTTCTTCGTGCGCTGGGCGCAGTCGATCCGCAACCGCAGCCCGAACATGTGGACGCTGATCGGCACCGGCGTGGCCGCCGCGTTCGGCTACAGCGCGGTCGCGACGGTCGCGCCGGGCGCGTTCCCCGAATCGTTCCGCGAACACGGCCACGTCGCCGTGTATTTCGAAGCCGCGGCGGTGATCGTGTCGCTGACCCTGCTCGGCCAGCTGCTGGAGCTGCGCGCGCGTTCGAAGACCTCGGCGGCGATCAAGGCGCTGCTCGGCCTCGCACCGAAAACCGCGCGGTGGTTGCGCGACGACGGCAGCGAGGAAGACATCGAACTGTCGCACGTCCACGTCGGCGACCGCCTGCGCGTGCGCCCCGGCGAGAAGGTGCCGGTCGACGGCGTGGTGCTGGAAGGCCAGTCGCACCTCGACGAGTCGATGCTGACCGGCGAGCCGATGCCGGTGGCCAAGCGCGGCGGCGACCGCGTGATCGGCGCCACGCTCAACGGCAACGGCAGCCTGGTGATCCGCGCCGAGAAGATCGGTTCGCAGACCGTGCTGGCGCAGATCGTGCAACTGGTCGCGCAGGCGCAGCGTTCGCGCGCGCCGATGCAGCGGCTGGCCGACAAGGTCGCGTTCTGGTTCGTGCTGGCGGTGCTGGCGGGGGCGCTGGCGACGTTCCTCGCCTGGGGCCTGTTCGGGCCGGAACCGTCGTGGCCCTACGCGGTGCTCAACGCGGTGTCGGTGCTGATCATCGCCTGCCCGTGTGCGCTGGGCCTGGCCACGCCGATGTCGATCATGGTCGCCAGCGGCCGCGCCGCGCGCGCCGGCGTGCTGTTCCGCGACGCCGAGGCGATCGAGAACTTCCGCCGCATCGACACGCTGGTGGTCGACAAGACCGGCACGCTGACCGAAGGCAGGCCGGGGTTCCGCAGCGCGGTCGCCGCCGACGGCCATGCCGAGGACGACGTGCTGCGGCTCGCCGCCAGCCTCGACCAGGGCAGCGAGCATCCGCTGGCCGCGGCGATCGTCGCCGAAGCGCGCCGGCGCGGGCTGGCGTTGGCGACCGCCGGCGATTTCGAATCGGCGACCGGCATCGGCGTGCGCGGCACGGTCGAAGGCCGCCGCGTCGCGGTCGGCAACGGCGAACTGATGCGCGAGGCCGGCGTCGACGTCGCGGCGCTGCAGCCGCGCGCCGATGCGCTGCGCGGCGAAGGCGCCAGCGTGGTGTTCGTCGCCGCCGACGGCACGCTGGCCGGCCTGATCGCGGTCGCCGACGCGATCAAGGCCTCGACGCCGGAGGCGATCGCCGCACTGCACGCGGACGGACTGCGCATCGTGATGGCGACCGGCGACGGCGCCGCCACCGCGAACGCGGTCGCGCGCGAACTGGGCATCGACGAGGTGCACGGCGAGGTGCGCCCGCGCGACAAGATCGAACTGGTGCGCCGGCTGCAGGGCGAAGGGCGCAAGGTCGCGATGGCCGGCGACGGCATCAACGACGCGCCGGCGCTGGCCGGCGCCGACATCGGCATCGCGATGGGCGGCGGTACCGACGTGGCGATGTCGGGCGCGCAGGTCACGCTGGGCAAGGGCGACCTGCGCGGCATCGCCCGCGCGCGCAGGCTGTCGCAGGCGACGGTGGCGAACATGCGCCAGAACCTCGGCTTCGCCTTCGTCTACAACGCGCTGGGCGTGCCGATCGCCGCCGGCCTGCTGTTCCCGTTCGGCGGGCCGCTGCTGAGCCCGATGATCGCCGCGCTGGCGATGAGCCTGAGCTCGGTGTCGGTGGTGGCGAACGCGCTGCGGCTGGGACGGGCGAAGATCTGACTGGCTGTTGGTTGTTGGTTGTTGGCTGATCGTGATTTGCAGCGTCGAGCTTGCTCGGCGCTGCAAGGACCAGGCGATGACGGAACCACTTTCAGATCGGCGAAGTCGTCCGGACTACATCCCTGCAGTCATTACTCGCCCGGCCTGGCTTTCAGATACCTGCGCCATGCACGAATGGAAACAAGCAGCAAGGCGAAGGAAACAATCACGTGAATGATCGTATATGGCCCCGCGTGCAATATCCGATCTGCAAGGATGAAAGCCGAGTATAGAAACAGGCACACCCATCCGATTGCGGCAATCAAATGCATTGCCGTCCGCAGTTTATCCTGAGTATCGTTGCTCACGATTCATTCCCCGCTTCGGACCTTCCGGCACATTCCCCGGCTTCACGTGGAAACCGGCTCGCCGGATTCAGACCTCGATCTGCGTCGGCGGCAGCGGCGGCGCGGCGCTGCCGGCATCGCGCAGCAGCTGCTTCCACGCGAAGTACGCGGTGCCGGCCAGCAGCGGCATCAGCACCGCCATCAGCAGCAGGTTCATCAGCAACACCGCCGCGCTCGGGCCGAGCAGCAGTTGCACGACCAGCGCGATCAGTTGCGCCGCGAAACCGATCGCCAGCAGCGACACGAACAGCAGCAGCAGGTACACCGCCATCGCCGGCAGGTTGCGCAGGCCGGCGCGCAGGCTGTCGCGCATCGCCGCCAGGCCCGGTTTGCCGCCGAACGCGATCTGCGGCACGGCGATGAAGATCAGCAACGCCACCACGACCGCCAGCGCCAGCGCCAGCAGCAGGCACAGCAGCGCGCCGCCGACCGGCAGGCCGTTCAGCAGGGCGGGATCGGGCTGGCCGCCGGCCTGCTGCGTGGCGCGCATCTGTTCGGCGACTTCGGCGAAGCGCTGCAGCGACTCCGGCCCGATCAGCGCCAGGAACGCCACGCCCAGCACGATGCCTGCCGCGGCCTGCGGCAGCAGCGTCGCCAGCAGGCTGCCGGTGCGGCCCAGCTGCAGGCCGGCGAACAGGTGCGCCGGCAACGCCGGGCGGCCCTCGTCGACCTCGCGCACCGCCCACAGCAGGCCGGCGAACAGGAACGGTCCGAGCAGGGCCAGCGCCAGCTGCAGGGCCAGGCCCAGGGTCGGGTCGAGCGATGCGCCGAGCAGCACCAGCAGCGACAGCGCGCCCCAGGTCAGCCCGAGCAGGCCCAGTCCCAGCGGCTGGCGGCGCAGCAGGGCGAAGGCGTCGAGCAGCCATTGCGCGCCGGCGCTGGCCGGTACCTTGTTGATATTCGGCATCGAAGGAAGCTTCGGTTGGTGGGGGATCAGCGGCCGTGCAGGCCGCGCGCGTGCCGGACGAAACGCCGCAATAGTTTGCGGGCTTGCGGCGCCGCCGTCACCTCGCGGGCGATCGAATTCGGGCAACGCCCCTCGCTGCGCAGGTGCTCGGCGCGGGCGTGGACGTAGCCGCGCATGTGGTGGGTGGCGAACTCGGGGTGGAACTGCACGCCCCAGGCGCGGTCGCGCCAGCGGAACGCATGGCAGTCGTCCTGCTCCGACTTCGCCAGCACGGTGGCGCCTTCCGGCGGACGCGCCACGGTCTGCACGTGGGTGGCGTGGGCGAGGAAGCGCCCCGGCAGCACCGAGAACAGCGGATCGTCGCCGGCGTGCGGGTGCAGCTCGATCCGCACCGTGCCGGATTCGCGGCCGGTCGGGTTGTCCCTGACCTCGCCGCCCAGCGCGTGCGCCAGCAGCTGGTGGCCGTAGCAGATGCCGAGCAGCGACATGCCGTCGTGGGCGGCGTCGCGCAGCCAGTCGGCGCTGCGCTCGCTCCATTCGGCGCGGTCGGTGACCATCGCCGCCGAACCGGTGACGATGACCCCGGCGTACTTGCGGTGCGACGGCAGCGGTTCGCCGAATTCCACGTTGACCACGTCGGCCTCGGCCGCCTCCAGCCCGGCGGCGACGCGGATCCAGTGCGGGAAGCGGCCATGGCGCTTGAGCGACTTGACCGGCTGGCCGGTCTCGACGATCAGGAATTTGCCGTGGGGGGCCGGGGCCTTGGGCGCGGAAATCACGGTAAAACGCGGGGTCGGGAGGGGGTTGACCGTATACTAGCCCGCTTTCAGCAGCCCGACCGGACCATGGCCGCGACGCCGTCGACAAAAATCACTTTCCAGGAGCTGATCCAGACCCTCAACCGGTACTGGGCGGCGCAGGGTTGCGTGCTGATCCAGCCGCTCGACCTGGAAGTCGGCGCCGGCACCTTCCACCCCGCCACCTTCCTGCGCGCGCTGGGCCCTGAGCCGTGGAACGCCGCCTACGTGCAGCCTTCGCGGCGCCCGACCGACGGCCGCTACGGCGAGAACCCGAACCGCCTGCAGCGCTACTACCAGTACCAGGTGGCGATGAAGCCGAACCCGGACAATATCCAGCAGCTATACCTTGATTCGCTAAAGGCATTAGGCATCGACCCGCGCGTGCACGACCTGCGCTTCGTCGAGGACAACTGGGAATCGCCGACGCTGGGCGCCTGGGGCCTGGGCTGGGAAGTCTGGCTGAACGGCATGGAAGTCACCCAGTTCACCTACTTCCAGCAGGCCGGCGGCCTCGAGTGCAAGCCGGTGCTCGGCGAGATCACCTACGGCCTCGAGCGCCTGTGCATGTACCTGCAGAACGTCGACAACGTCTACGACCTGGTGTGGACGGTCGGCCCGCAGGGCGTGGTCACCTACGGCGACGTCTACCACCAGAACGAAGTCGAGCAGAGCGCGTACAACTTCGAGCACGCCGACGTCGCCGAGCTGTTCCACCGCTTCGACGCCTGCGAGAAGGAGGCGCTGAAGCTGGTCGACGCCGGCCTGCCGCTGCCCGCCTACGAGCAGGTGTGCAAGGCCAGCCATTCGTTCAACCTGCTCGACGCGCGCCGCGCGATCAGCGTGACCGAGCGCCAGCGCTACATCCTGCGCGTGCGCACGCTGGCGCAGGCGGTGGCGAAGGCCTATTACGCGCAGCGCGAGAAACTCGGCTTCCCGGGTTTGAACAAGGGCGGCCCCAAGGACACGGAGCGGGCCGCGTGATCCTGATCGGCATGTTCGATTCGCCGTACGTGCGGCGCGTGGCGATCAGCGCCACGCACCTGGGCTTCGCGTTCGAACACCGCAACTGGTCGGTCGGCAGGGACGCGGCGCTGATCCGCGAGTACAACCCGCAAGGCCGCGTGCCGGTGCTGGTGCTCGACGACGGCGAGGCGCTGACCGAGTCGGCGCTGATCCTCGACCACCTGGACCAGCTGGCCGGTCCGCAACGCGCGTTGCTGCCGGCCGCCGGCGCGGCGCGGCGCGAAGCGCAGATCGCGATCGCGCTGGCCACCGGCGCGGTCGACAAGGGCATCCAGCTGGTCTACGAGCGCCTGTTCCGCCCGGAAGAGAAGCGCCACGAGCCGTGGCTGCAGCGCTGCCGCACGCAGGCCGACGGCGCGCTGGCCGCGCTCGACCACCGCTGCGAAGCACGCGGCGCGCACAAGGAATGGCTGGTCGGCGACGCGATGACCCAGGCCGACGTCACCCTGGCCTGTTTCTGCACCTACCTGCACGACGCGGTGCCGCTCGACCTGTCGCCGTACCCCGCGCTGCGCCAGCGCGTGGAGCGCTACGAATCGCTGCCGCTGTTCCGGCAGTTCTACGTTCCCTTCGATGCCCCCGTGACCTGACCGGCTTTCCATGGATCCGAAAACGCAACCGCTCCTGATCGAACTCGGCACCGAGGAGCTGCCGGTCAAGGCGCTGCCGGGACTGGCGCAGGCCTTCTTCGACGGCGTGATCGCCGCGCTGGAAAAGCGCGGCATCGCGGTCGAACGCGGCGACGCCAGGCCGCTGTACACGCCGCGCCGCCTCGCCGTGTTGCTGCCGGGCGTCGCGCTGGAGCAGCCGGAACAGGCTTCGGAAGTGTTCGGCCCGTACCTCAACGTCGCGCTCGACGCCGAAGGCAAGCCGACCCGGGCGCTGGAAGGCTTCGCCGCCAAGGCCGGCGTCGACTGGACGCAGTTGCAGAAGACCAGCGACAACAAGGGCGAGCGCTTCGTGCACCGCGCGGTCAAGCCCGGCGTGCTGACCATCGACCTGTTGCCAGACGTGCTGCGCGAGGCGGCCGCCGCGATCCCGGTGCCCAAGCCGATGCGCTGGGGCGGCAACGACTACGGCTTCGCCCGCCCGGTGCACTGGCTGGTGCTGCTGTTCGGCAAGCAGGTGGTGCCGGCGGAACTGCTCGGCGCGAAGTCCGACCGCATGAGCCAGGGCCACCGCTTCGAGCACGACAAGCCGGTGTGGCTGAGCCAGCCGGAGGACTACGTCGAATTCCTGCGCGGCGCGCGCGTGCTGGTCGACCCGGACGAGCGCCGCGCGCGCATCGTCGCCGAGGTCGAGGCCGCGGCTCGGCAGGTCGGCAGCGACGCGCGCGTCACCGACGACAACCTGGAACAGGTGGTGTGCCTGACCGAGTGGCCGAAAGCGGTGCTGTGCAGCTTCGAGCCGGCGTTCCTCACGGTGCCGCAGGAAGCGCTGATCGAGACGATGGAGGTCAACCAGAAGTTCTTCCCGGTGCTGCGCGACGGCAAGCTGACCCAGTACTTCATCGGCGTCGCCAACATCGAGTCGCGGGACGAATCCGAGGTGCGCAAGGGCTACGAGCGGGTGATCCGCCCGCGCTTCTCCGACGCCAAGTTCTTCTTCGACGAGGACCTGAAGCAGGGCCTGGCGTCGATGGGCGGCGGGCTGAAGTCGGTCACCTACCAGGCCAAGCTGGGCACGGTCGCCGACAAGGTGCAGCGCGTGGCCGCGCTGGCCGAAACCATCGCCAGGGAAGTCGGCGTCGACCCGGCGCAGGCACGCCGCGCGGCGGAGCTGGCGAAGAACGACCTGCAATCGCGCATGGTCAACGAGTTCCCGGAACTGCAGGGCATCGCCGGCCGCCACTACGCGCTGGCCGCGGGCGAGCCGAAGGAAATCGCGCTGGCGATCGACGAGTCCTACCAGCCGCGCTTCGCCGGCGACGACATCGCGCTGTCGCCAGTGGGCAAGGTCCTCGCCATCGCCGAGCGCCTCGACACGCTGGCCGGCGGCTTCGCCGCGGGGCTGAAGCCGACCGGCAACAAGGACCCGTTCGCGCTGCGGCGCAATGCGCTGGGCCTGGCGCGGACGGTGATCGAGAGCGGCTTCGACATCGGCATCCCATCGCTGCTGGCAAAGGCCAACGAAAACCTCGCCGCGAAGAACGTGCAGGCCGACGCTGGCGAAATCTACGACTTCATCCTCGACCGCCTGCGCGGCTACTACGCCGACAAGGGCGTGCCGGCGACGCACTTCAACGCCGTCGCCGAGCTGAAGCCGGCGTCGCTGTACGACTTCGACACCCGCCTCGACGCGATCGGCCAGTTCGCGACGCTGCCCGAGGCCGAGGCACTGGCCGCGGCCAACAAGCGCATCAACAACATCCTGAAGAAGGCCGACATCGAGATTCCACATGCGGTCGACCGCGCGCTGCTCGGCGACCCGGCCGAAGCGGCGTTGGCCGAAGCGGTCGAGGCCGCGATCGGCGACACCGACGACGCCCTGCACCACCACGACTACGTCAAGGTGCTCGGCCGCCTCGCGCAACTGCGCCCGCAGGTCGATGCATTCTTCGACGGCGTGATGGTCAACGTCGACGACCCGAAGATCCGCGCCAACCGGCTCGCCCTGCTGCGCCTCCTCGCCGCCCGCTTCGGCGCGGTCGCGGCGATCGAACACCTGTCGGCGTAACCGCAGGAGCGGCCTGGCCGCGGCCGTTGTTCGCGACGGCCCCGGCGCGGCTCGCGCCGCTCCTGCAAAAACTTACCCGCGCATCATCCTTCGTTAACCCGGTTCATCACCCGCCCGGTATGCTGGCGGCCATGCGCCTCGCCACCCTCGCCACCCTGGCCGTCCTGTTCTGCATCGCCGGCCCGGCGGCCGCGGCGGGCACGATCGACAAGGTGGTGGTCGAGGGCATCGACGACGAGCTGATGATCGAGAACATCAATGTCGCGCTGACGCTGAACCAGTCGCTCGGCAGGCGCCTGGGCGAGTCGCGGCTGGAATACCTGCTGAAGGAAGCGGAGGCCGAGGCGCGCGAGGCGCTGGAGCCGTTCGGCTACTACTCGCCGACCATCACCATCGACGCGCCGCGCGGCGCCGCGAACGCCGAAGGCCGCATCGACGACCACATCGTCGTCACCGTGCGCGTCCAGCTCGGCGAGCCGGTACGGGTGCGCCATTCCGACATCCGCGTCGAGGGCGAAGGCGCGGACGACCGCTACCTGCAGGAGGACATCGCCGCGTTCGCGCCGCAGCCCGGCGCGGTGTTCGACCACACCACCTACGAAGCCAGCAAGCTCAAGATCGTGCAGCGCCTGGCCGAGCGCGGCTACCTCGACGCCGACTTCCTCGACCGCAAGGTCGAAGTGACCCGCGCCGACAGGGCCGCCGACATCCAGCTGAGCTGGATCAGCGGCATCCGCTACGACATGGGTCCGACCACCTTCCACCAGGACTACTTCGAGCCGGGCCTGCTCGAGCGGCTGGTGTACTGGGAAGAAGGCAGCTACTACCACCAGGGCAAGCTGGACCGCCTGCGCCAGTCGCTGGTCGGGCTGGACTACTTCAGCAGCATCGACATCCAGCCCGACCCGGACAACGCGGTCGACGGCCGCGTGCCGATCGAAGTCACCCTGACCCGCGCCAAGCGCACCATCTATACCTACGGCATCAGCTACGGCAGCGAGAGCGGCCCGGGCGTGCGCACCGGCGTCGAGCGGCGCTACGTCAACTCGCGCGGGCACAAGCTGTCGGCGCAGCTGGACTACGCGCAGAAACGCAAGCAGCTGACCACGCTGTACCGCATCCCCGCGTTCAAGTGGCTGGACGGCTGGTACGGCATCGGTGCGACGCTGTACGACGAGCAGACCGACTACATCGACACGCGTCGGGTCGAGTTGTTCGCCAGCCGCAGCGGCGAGGTCAACGAGCACCTGACCGCGAACGTCTCGCTGCACACGCTGCGCGAACGCTGGCGCTACGGCGAGCCCGGCTACCAGTACGCGTCGCTGACCTATCCCGAAATCGGCGCGCAGTACGTCAACGTCGACGACCGCCTGTTCCCGCGCAAGGGCGTGGTCGCCAGCGCGGCGGTCCGTGGCGGCGTCGAAGGCGTCGGCTCCGACGCCAGCTTCGGCCAGTTGCACCTGGCCACGACGTGGCACTTCGGCATCGGCGAGGTCGACCGCCTGCTGCTGCGCGGCGAGGCCGGCACCACCCTGACCAACGACCTGTTCGCGATGCCGCCGAGCCTGCGCTTCTTCGCCGGCGGCGACCGCAGCGTGCGCGGCTATGCGTTCCGCGAGGTCGGCCCGCGCCTCGACAACGGCTACGCGGTCGGCGCCAAGCACGTGCTGACCGGCAGCGTCGAGTACGAGCACTACTTCGGCGGCGGCCCGTGGGGCATGGCCGCGTTCGTCGACAGCGGCAGCGCCTTCGACGACACGCCCGACTTCAAGACCGGCATCGGCGTCGGCGCGCGCTGGCGCTCGCCGATCGGGCCGGTACGCGTCGACATCGCGCACGGCCTCGACGATGCGGATTCGGCGGTGCAGCTGTACCTGAGCATCGGGGTGGGCCTGTGAACCTGCCGGCGGACCGCGACCAGTCCGGCCGCAGGCTGTGGCGACGGCGGCGGCCGGCCGACGACGTCAGCCCGGAAGAGCGCGAGGCGCGCATCGCCGAACTGCGCGCGCGGCGCAAGGCGCGCATGCGCGTGCTGGCGATCCGCAGCGCGATCGGCACCACCGTCCTCGTCGCCGTGCTCGGCATCGGCCTGTACTGGCTGCTGCAGACCGTGGCCGGTCGCGACGTGCTGCTGGCGCAGATCGTCGCGCGGCTGCCGGTCGGTTCGTCGTTCACGTGGAAGGAAGTCGAAGGCCCGCTGGCCGGCCCGCTGACGCTGAAGGGCGTCGATTTCCGCTACGAGAAGATCCATTTCACCGCCGGGCGCGTGTACCTGGACGCGGACATCCGTCCGCTGCTGGGCAAGCGCCTGCGCCTCGACGCGCTGCAGGTGAGCGACGCCACGCTCGACCTGCCGGAAAGCGACGAGCCGTTCAAGCTGCCGATCTGGCCCGACGACGTGCTGCCGAAGATCGAACTGCCGCTGGCGATCCAGGCCGACGCGCTGCAGATCGACGGCTTCCGCCTGAGCCGCCAAGGCGAGCCGCTGATCGACATCGCGCGGGCGCGCGGCGGCATCGACATCGGCGACGGCTACGCGAAGCTGGAGAAGCTGGCGATCGACAGCGACCGCGGCCGCTTCGCCGTCGACGGCGACTACGAACCGCGGCGCCGCTACCGCACCGACCTGGTCGCCACCGGCGTGTTCCCGGCGCCGCGCGGGCGCACGCCGGCGCGGCTGGGGCTGGTCGCGAAGGGCGACCAGTCGCGCATGCTCGCGGCGCTGGCCGGCAGCGCGCCGGCGCCGGTGCGGATCAGCGTCGTCGTCGACGGCGCGAAGAACCCGGACTGGCATTTCCGCGGCGACACCGAATCGCTGGACCCGGCCCTGCTCGGCCTCGTCGACGACAGCCTGCCGCTGGCGTTCCGATTGCGGGCCGACGGCCACGCCGGCACCGCGCAACTGCAGGGTCGCCTCGAAGGCGCGGGTCATGCCGCCGAGATCGAGCCGTCGCGGCTGCGCATCGACGACGACAAGGTGCTGACCGTCGAGCCGCTGGCGCTTCGCGCGCTCGACGGCCGCGCGGTGCTGCGCGGCACCGCCGATTTCGGCGACGGGGAGAACCCGAAGTTCCGCTTCGCGGTCAACGCGCGCGGGCTGCGCTGGGGCGGGGACCCGAAGAACGCCGGCGCCACCGACAGCGGCGCCATCGCCGGCGACGCCGATTTCGGCTTCGCCGGGCAACCGAAGGCCTGGGCCGCGATCGGCAAGGCCACCCTGGTGCGCAACGAACAGCAGGCGACGCTCGATTTCGACGGCCGCGGCGACGACGCGCACGTGGTGCTGCGCAAGCTGGTCGCGGCGATGCCGACCGGGCGGCTCGACGCGACCGGCGACGTCGGCTGGGCGCCGCGGCTGCGCTGGGACATCGACGCGAAGCTGGCCGGCTTCGATCCCGGTTATTTCCTGCCCGACTGGAACGGCGACCTGTCCGGCGCGTTCTCCAGCCGCGGCGCGGCGCGCGACGCCGCGAGCGGGCAGGCACCGGGCTTCGACGCGACGCTCGACGTACCGCAACTGCGCGGCACGCTGCGCGCCCGCGCGCTCGATGCGCACGGCAAGTTCGCGCTGCACGGCGATGCCGGCGAAGGCGAAGTGGCGTTGCGCCTCGGCGACAGCCGCGTCGACGCGAAAGGCAAGGTCGGCGCCACGCTCGACGTGGCCGCGCAACTGCAACCGCTGCACCTGGCCGACCTGCTGCCCGACGGGGGCGGCACGCTCGCCGGCACCCTGCGGCTGACCGGTGCGCGCACCGCGCCGGACATCGACGCCGACCTCGACGGCGATGGCCTGAAGTGGGGCGATTACGCCGCCGGGCGCCTGGGCCTGCACGGACGCCTGCCCTGGCGCGGGGCCGGCCCGGGACGGAACGATGGCGACCTGCGCGTCGAAGCCAGCAACGTCGTCGCCGGCCTGGCGCTGGACAGCGTGCGCCTGCATGCGCGAGGCGCGGCCGAAGACCTGGCCTTCGACGGCGAGGCGCACAGCGCCAGCGTCGGCAGCGCGTCGCTCGCCGGCAGCGCGTTGAAGCGCGGCGCAAACTGGCAGGGCACGCTCGACGCGCTGCAGCTGGCACCGGGCAAGGGCGGCGCGTGGGCGCTGCAGCAACCGGCGCGCTTTGCGCAGAACGGCGCGGCCTGGTCGCTGTCGTCGAGCTGCCTGGCGACCCGCGAGAATGGCGGCGGTTCGCTGTGCGTGCAGGCCGACTGGCCGCGCAGCGGCCTCAGCGCGCACGCCGACGCGCTGCCGCTGACCCTGGCGCAGCCGTGGCTGCCGAGGAACGCCGGCCGCGACCTCGGCCTGCGCGGCGAGATCCGGCTCGACGGCAGCTTCGCCCCGCGCGGCAATGCATGGCAGGGCGAACTGCACCTGGCCTCGCCCGACGGCGGCCTGAAGCTGGGCGCGTCGCAGCGCGAGGTCATCCGCTACGACAACTTCACCTTCGACGCGACCTTCGACCCGGCCGCGATCAAGGGCCGCCTCGGCACCGGCTTCAAGGGCGACGGCTACGTCGACGCGACCTTCGCCACCGGCTGGGACGACTTCTCGCCGCTGCAGGGCAACCTGTACTTCCACAATTCGCGGCTGTTCTGGCTGGAACTGTTCTCGCCCGACCTGGTGCGTCCGCGCGGCGTGCTGGCCGGCCACGTCGCGGTCGCCGGCACGCGCGGCAAGCCACTGCTCAGCGGCGAGGCGACGATGAAGGAGTTCACCGGCGAACTGCCGTCGCTGGGCATCGAACTGGCCGACGGCAACGGCGCGCTGACCGCGCTGCCCGACGGCAGCGCGCGGATCCGCGCCGATTTCCGCACCCAGTCCACCACCGGCGGCGCCACGCCCGACGACGGTCGCCTGAACGTCGACGGCAGCCTGTCGTGGCTCGACGACAGCGCGCCGCTGCGCTTCGCCGTGCGCGGCGAGAACGTGCTGGTCTCCGACACCACGCAGCTGCGCGCGGTGGCCGCGCCCGACCTCGGCGTCGAACTGGCCGACGGCGTGATCCATGTCGGCGGCAAGGTCGCCATTCCCAGCGCCAACATCGACATCGAGAAGCTCGACGCCGGCGTATCCGCGTCGGAAGACGTGGTGGTGCTGGACCCGGTCGATCCGGCCCGCGCGCCGAGCTCGCGCCTCGACCTCGACCTGGCGCTCGCGGTCGGCGACGCGGTGAAGCTGAAGGGCTACGGCCTCGACGGTTCGCTCGCCGGTACGCTCAACGTGCGCTCGCGGCCGGGGCGGCCGATGGCGGCGACCGGGCAGCTGAACGTGGACGGCCGCTACACCGCCTACGGGCAGAAGCTGCAGATCACCGAAGGCCGGCTGGGCTGGAGCAACGACGCGATTTCCGATCCCGACATCAGCCTGCGCGCCGAGCGCGAGGTGGCCAGCGCCGACGTCACCGCCGGCATCCACGTCACCGGCCGCGCGTCGCAGCCGCGCGCGCGGATCTGGTCGGACCCGGAGCTGCCCGAATCCGAGGCGCTGGCCTACCTGGTGCTGGGACGCTCGTTGAACAGCGCGAGCTACAGCGAGAGCCAGCAGATCAACGCGGCGAACTCGGCGCTGTCGGCCGGCGCCGGCCTGCTGGCCTCGCAGCTGGGCGCGAAGATCGGCCTCGACGAGGCCGGCGTGCTGGAATCGCGCACGCTCGGCGGCAGCGTGTTCGGCGTCGGCAAGTACCTGACGCCGAAGCTGTACGTCAGCTACGGCGTGTCGATGATCGGCGCCGGCTCGGCGGTGACGCTGAAGTACCTGCTGCGCAAGGGCTTCGACATGGAAATCGAGTCGAGCAACATCGAGACGCGCGGCTCGCTGAACTGGCGCAAGGAGAAGTGACCCGGGTCCGCCCGCCGCACGGGCTTCAATCCGCGTCCAGTTCCCGGTATTCGAACCACGCGAAATCCGCCGGCTTGCGCGCGCCGGACAGGTCCTGGCAGGCCATGCCGACGAAATTGCCGGTGAATCCGCACGGCACGGCGTGTTCGTCGCTGAGGATCGACGCATCCTGCTCCCAGCCGGCGGCGTGCCAGTCCCCGCCGGCGGGCGAATAGAAGAAGCGGATACGCCCGCCGTCGATGGCGAGCTTCAGGCAGACCGACTCCCAATCGTCGAGCGGATACTGCTTCTCGATCAACTCGCTGACCACGCCCTTCTCGCATTTCATCAGGCCGAGGCACCGCCGCGAATGCGGCGCATGGGTCAGGTACAGGTAGTAGAAGCCGTCGGTGTTGTAGAACGCCACCAGCCCGGCCATCTGCTGGAAGTTGTCCGGATGGAACTCCACGCAGGTGGACGCTTCGACATGGAAGGCCTGCTGGCGCCGCGCCACCAGGCTTTGTTCGAACCGCGAAACGATGCTTTCGCGACCGTACAGGCGCAACCGGCCCTTGCGCGCGGCGAGGCTGGCGATGCCGTCGAATCCCACCCGCGGCGACATCCAGTGCGGCGGCAGGCGTTCGCCGTCGAACACCTCGCGTACCGGTTGCGCCGGCCACGGGTGCGCCGGCAGTTGCGGCACGGCGACGCGGTCCCGCGGTTCGCTGCCGCCGCCGGCGAGCCGCGGCCAGCCGTCCTTCCATTCGACCGGTTGCAGCGCGGTTTCGCGGCCGAGGATCGAACGGCCGTTGCCCAGCGGCCGCCGGCACAGGTGCGCGAGCAGCCAGCTGCCGTCGGCGTTCCGCACCAGGCTGCCGTGGCCGGCGGATTGCAGGCGCAGCCCCGGGTCGCGGTTGCTGCTGACCAGCGGATTGCCGGGCATGGCCTCGTAGGGCCCGGCGATGTCGCGCGAGCGCGCCACCGTCGCCGCGTGCGTCAGGAAGGTGCCGCCTTCGGCGACGAGCAGGTAGTACCAGCCGTCGACCTTGTACAGGTGCGGGCCTTCGACCAGGCCAAGCTCGGTGCCCGCGAAGATGTTGCCGACGGGGCCGACCAGCGACTGCTTCGCGGCGTCGTATTCCTGCAGCAGGATGCCGCCGAAGGCGTTGTGGCCGGGGCGATGGTCCCAGAGCATGTTCACCAGCCACTTGCGGCCGTCGTCGTCATGGAACAGCGACGGATCGAAGCCCGAGCTGTTGAGGTAAACCGGCTCGGACCACGGCCCTTCGATGGACGGCGCGGTCACCAGGTAGTTGTGCGCGTCCTTGAAGCTGCCGGCCCAGTGGCGGACGACGGTGTAGATCAGGAAGAACGTGCCGTCGCACCAGCTCAGGCACGGCGCCCAGATGCCGCCCGAGTTGGGGCAACCGCGCAGGTCCAGTTGCGACTGGCGCGCCAGCGGATTGGCGATGGCGCGCCAGTACACGAGGTCGCGCGAATGCGCGATCTGCACGCCGGGGAACCATTCGAAGGTCGAGGTGGCGATGTAGTAGTCGTCGCCGACGCGCAGCAGGCTGGGATCGGGATGGAACCCGCGCAGGACGGGATTGTCGACGATGGGCATGGGTGCGGTCCGGCGCTGGCGACGCGCGCAGCGTAGCAAGCGCCGCGCTGGTTTCAAACCGGCCGGGGACGAACATCCCCGGCCGTTTTCCGTTACTCCGCCAAGTAAGCGCGAACCTTCGGGTCATTCAGCAGCACCATAACGCTCTCCGCAATGCAGCCATTGAGGTCCTGCAGCAGCACGCCGCTACCGTGCGGTACGGTCTTCATGACGGTTTCACCGTTACCCAGCTTAGCCACGAACTTCAATTCGCTGTTCCAATAGAAGAACTTGTAGGTACTCTTGAGCGACTCGACCTTCAGTTCGATGGACTTTGACGCACCTGTCTCGGGCCGGGCCGCTTTGGCCAGTTCTGTCTGCGTCTGTTTCACCATGACATCGGTAATCGACCGCAGGTCCGACGACAACTTCGTCCCGCCATAGGAATAGACGATAACAGGTGCCGTGGACGACTGTGCATTGGCGGTTTCCACCTGCCCCTTTACGTTCACCGGTGGAATCAACCCATCGCGGAGCGGGTATTCGACCGGTGTATATGGAACTGTCCCGCACGCGGACAAAACCAGCGCTGCCGCCAGCGCGATCAATAAATGACGCATATCTCCCCTTTTCTGTTGCAGTATGGAAAGACGGCCGGTTGTTCATCCGACACGGCTCACCTGCTCATGGTTCCCCCATGCAGGCACCGCAATCATATCGCTGGTCAATGCGTGACGACCACACTGCCACGCAGCCGCGGCTTGCCTTCGGAGATGTCGGTCCAGACCAGATGGACCACATCGCCACGCAATGCCATTTGCGGGAAACCGGTCGCGCGGCCACGACCCTGCAGATCGGCGACGCGGACGCGGCCGATGCTGCGCCGCAGGTCCGGCGTGTATGCCGCCAGCCACAACGATTGCGCACTGGCGTCCTCGCGCAGCCAGGCGACCCAGACCGCTTCGTCGTCCGCGACGACCGCGGCCCGGCCCTGCACCGCATCGCCGCCTTCGATTTCCACCGGCGCCCCGAAACCGTCGCCCGCATCGGGCGAATGCGCCAGCAGCGCGCGCGGCCGGTCGTCCGCCGCCGTGTACCACGCCACCCAGGCGTCGTTGCCGCGCGCGGCCACCGACGGCCCGTTGACCGGGCAGGCCGGCATCCGCCACTGGTCGTCATGCACCTTGTGCGGCGACGTCCACGCCTCGCCATCGCGGCGCGCGACCACGATGTCGCGGATTTCGTTTTCGTCGCGATCGCGCCACGCCAGCAACGGTCCGCGCGACGTCCGCGCCATCGCGGTCTGGCAGCAATCGCAGGTGCGCGCGTCGAGTTCGCGTTCCGAAATGCGTTCGCCGGTCGCATCGAACAACGCCGTGCGCAAGGTCATCGCGCCGCCATGGCCTTCGTGCCCGCCATGCCCGCCGCCGGCCTTGCGTCCATCCAGCCAGGCGATGCCGAGCGCGCCATTGGCTTCCGGCCACATCGAAACGAAACCGTGTTCGCCGTGCACGCCATCGGTATTCACCAGCGTCGGCGCCGACCACGTCGCGCCTCGGTCGTCCGAACGCGACAGCACCACGTCATAGGCATGGCCCGTCGCCTCGGACTTGCGCAACCAGTGCGCCCACCAGGTTGCGCCACTGGCCGCGACGTGCGGCGTGTCGGCCCAATTGGCGACCCAGTCGTCGCCACGCGCGACTTCACGCGGTGTATCCCAAACCTTGCCGTCGAACTTCGACAACTTCAGCACGTGGCTGCCGCCTTCGCTTTCCATCCACGACAGCAGCAGGCCGCCATCGGATGCCTCGATCAGATCGGGCTGTGCCGACGGATTGGCGACTATTGGCAATTCCCACGGCTTCGCTTCAAGGCGAGTCGCAGCAGCGGCTGCATCGATCGTTTCTGTCGCAGGCCGCGGCGACTGCGCATCGCAGCCCACCAGAAGCAAGGCAGCGAAGATCGCACGACGCATGCGGGTCCGGTTCACGCCACCCGCGCGCGCCGCGCGCGTTCCAGGTGCACCAGCAGCAGCGAAATCGCCGCCGGGGTCATGCCGGGGATGCGCTGCGCCTGGCCGATGGTCTGCGGGCGCACGCGTTCCAGTTTCTGCTGCACTTCCGCCGACAGGCCGCGCACCGCGGCGTAGTCGAAGCCGTCGGGAATGACCGTACCCTCGTTGCGTTGCTGGCGCGCGATCTCGTCGCGCTGGCGGTCGAGATAGCCGGCGTACTTGACGCCGATTTCGACCTGCTCGGCAACCTTGGCGTCTTCGACCGCCGGACCGATGCCGGGCACCGACGTCACCTTCGCGTAGTCGAGCTCCGGGCGCTTGATCAGGTCGAGCACGTTGGTCTCGCGGCTGACCGCCACGCCGAGGACGGCTTCGACCTCGCGGCCCAGCGCATTGGCCGGCGTCGCCCACAGCGCGCGCAGGCGCCCGGCTTCGCGCTCGATCGCCTCGCGCTTGCGCGAGAACCTCTCCCAGCGCGCGTCGTCGACCAGGCCCAGCTCGCGGCCCTTTTCGGTCAGGCGCAGGTCCGCATTGTCCTCGCGCAGCTGCAGCCGGTATTCGGCGCGGCTGGTGAACATGCGGTATGGCTCGTTGGTGCCGTGGGTGATCAGGTCGTCGATCAGCACGCCGATGTAGGCCTCGTCGCGACGCGGCGACCACGCCTCGCGGCCCCGCACGAAACGCGCGGCGTTGAGGCCGGCGACCAGGCCCTGCGCGGCGGCTTCCTCGTAGCCGGTGGTGCCGTTGATCTGCCCGGCGAAGAACAGGCCGGCGACCAGCTTGGTTTCCAGCGAGGATTTCAGCCCGCGCGGGTCGAAGAAATCGTATTCGATCGCGTAACCGGGGCGGGTGATGTGCGCGTTCTCGAAGCCGCGGATGCTGCGCACCAGGTCGAGCTGCACATCGAACGGCAGCGAGGTCGAGATGCCGTTGGGATAGATCTCGGTGACGTCGAGGCCTTCGGGCTCGACGAAGATCTGGTGCGATGCCTTTTCGGCGAAGCGCACCACCTTGTCCTCGATGCTCGGGCAGTAGCGCGGGCCGATGCCTTCGATCTGCCCGGAATACAGCGGCGAGCGGTGCAGCGCGCCGCGGATGATCTCGTGGGTGCGTTCGGAGGTATTGGTGATCCAGCACGACACCTGGCGCGGGTGCTCGCGCACGTCGCCGACGAACGACATCACCGGCAGCGGATCGTCGCCGGGCTGTTCTTCCATCAGCGAGTAATCCAGTGTGCGCCCGTCGATGCGCGGCGGCGTGCCGGTCTTCAGGCGGTCGATCGCGAACGGGCGCTCGCGCAGGCGCGCGGCGAGCGTGGTCGACGGCGGATCGCCCATGCGCCCGGCGGCGAACTGGGTTTCGCCGACGTGGATCTTGCCGGCGAGGAAGGTGCCGGCGGTCAGCACCACCGCCGGCGCCTCGAAGCGCAGGCCGGTCTGGGTGATCGCGCCGCGCACGCGGTCGCCTTCGATGGCCAGGTCGTCGACCGCGGCCTGGAAGACCGTCAGGTTTTCCTGCGCCTCGACGATGCGGCGGATCGCGCTGCGATACAGCGCGCGGTCGGCCTGGCAGCGCGTCGCGCGCACCGCCGGGCCCTTCGACGCGTTGAGCGTGCGCCACTGGATGCCGGCGAGGTCGGCCGCATGCGCCATCGCGCCGCCGAGCGCATCGACTTCCTTGACCAGGTGGCCCTTGCCGATGCCGCCGATCGCCGGATTGCAGCTCATCGCGCCGACGGTTTCGACGTTGTGCGTGAGCAGCAGCGTGCGCGCGCCGCTGCGCGCGGATGCGAGCGCGGCCTCGGTGCCGGCATGGCCGCCGCCGATCACGATCACGTCGTAGCGATGGAAGTTGTCGTGCATGTCCGTCTTCGTCGTGCTGCCGGACGCGGCCGCGCCGCGCCCCATGATTTCGTGCCGCCACCCATGGCGCAATCCGGCCGGCTTCGCCCGGCCCGTGTCCGGCGCCGATCACGACCGCGTCGTGGCGATCAAGAAAGCCGTTCGTGGGCGGGCATTTTCCCACTGGGCCGGGGGTGCGCCAAACCGCCCCCGACCCGGCCCGCGGGAAAGTTGGCACGCTTCCTGCTTTATCCCTACAGCACCCGATGTGGCAAGCGACTCAGGGGCGCCAGCGCTGGACTTGGAACAGGGGCCAGCCATGCGCACGTCGGGGACGCCCGGGGGCCGGTAGTCGGGGGACTGCCGGCCCCTTTCTTTTTTCCGCCGCCAAAAGCGAAGCCCGGCCTGGGCCGGGCTTCGCCATGCATGGGCGCCGACGCCCGGCAGGGCCGGAACAGGGGGGATCCAGATTTCCCCGCCGGACGTCGACATGGACCGTTGTTGGCCGATTACGTCAAAAACCGACGCAACCGGTCACCGCGGGCAGAATAGCCTGCACCAACACCCCGTACAACCGCGGAAGCGCGACCGCGGTCAACGTTCCTCGTCGCGGGGAAGGGTCTTGCGGCGCATTTCGGCGCGGCTGGACGCCGGCAGCGACGGCCGGCGCTGGTTGCCGCTCGAAGCCCGCGGCACCGGCCGCGGCTGCGGGGCCGGCTGCATGCGCTGTGCCGGCGCCGGGCCCTGGCGGGAAGCGGTGCCCTGGCGGTTGTCGCCCGGACGCAGGTTGAAGCGCTGCTCGTTACGCGGGCGCGGCGGCGGATCGCGGTTCTGGTCGCCGCCGCTGTAGCCGCCCGGCCGGCGCCACGGCGGCGGGTTGTCGTCGCGGTCGCCCGACTGGTGGCCGTCGTGGTCGTGGCCACCGCCGTCGTGGCCGCCGGGGCGATGCGGCGGACGCGGGTAGTAGTTCGGATGGCGGTAGTACGGCGAGTAATACGGGTAGCCGTAGCCGTAATAGCCGTAGGAACCGTAGTAGCCGTACGGATAGTAGCCGCCGCCGTAGTAGTACTCGGTGTACGGGCGCCCGGAGTAGTAGCCGCCCGGCGCGCGCGCGCCGACGGTGTCGTAGGTGACGCAGCCGCTCAGCGCGGAAGCGGCGAGCGCGGCGGCGAGAAGGTGGCGGGCTTTCATGGCGTTCCCCCTGGGTACGGCGCATCCGCGCGATTGCGGATGCCGGCAGATTCCGGCCCGGGCATTGAATCCGCGCTTAATCCGCCCGGCCGCGACGCGGCGCCCGGCACGCCGTTCAGCCGCCCGCTTCGCGTAACCGCTTCCATGCCGTTACCCTTTTGCGCATGAACCCTTCCGACGAGACGCCGGCGGCATCGCCTTCCCTGCCCGCATTCGAGGACGTCCTCGCCGCCGCCGCACGCATCGCTCCGCACGCCCGCGCCACCCCGGTCCTGCGTTCGCGCGCGCTGGACGAACTGGCCGGCTGCGAGCTGCATTTCAAGGCCGAGCACCTGCAGCGCGGCGGCGCGTTCAAGTTCCGCGGCGCCTGCAACGCGGTGTGGTCGCTCGACCTCGATCGCGCCCGGTGCGGCGTCGTCACGCATTCGTCCGGCAACCATGGCGCGGCGCTGGCGCTTGCGGCGAAGACCCGCGGCATCGCCTGCCACGTGGTGGTGCCGGAAGGCGCGGTCGAAGCCAAGCTGGAATCGATCCGCCGCTACGGTGCGGTGCTGCACCGCTGCGCGCCGACGATCGCCGCGCGCGAGGCCGTGTGCGCCGAAGTGCAGCGCGAGACCGGCGCGGAACTGGTGCACCCGTACGCCGATCCGCGGGTGATCGCCGGCCAGGGCACCGCGGCGCTGGAATTGCTGCGCGAAACCGGCCCGCTCGACGCGCTGCTGGCGCCGGTCGGCGGCGGCGGCCTGCTCGGCGGCAGCGCGATCGCGACCGCGGCGCTGGCGCCGGGCTGCAAGGTGTTCGGCGCCGAGCCGGAAGGCGCGGCCGATGCCGCGCGCTCGCTGGCCGCCGGCGAGCGCCGCATCGACTTCGTCCCCGACACGGTCTGCGACGGCCTGCGCGGCACGCTGGGCGAGCCGAACTTCGCCCTGCTGCGCCGGCACGCGGTCGAGGTCGTCGTGGTCGACGACGCCGAAACCGTCGCCGCGATGCGCCTGTTCTGGCGGATCGCCAAGCAGACCATCGAACCGTCGTCGGCAACGGTGCTGGCCGCGGTCCTCAAGCAGCGCGAACGCTTCGCCGGCAAGCGCGTCGGCCTGGTGCTGTCGGGCGGCAACGTCGACCTCGACGCACTGCCGTGGAGCGCGGCATGAACGCGCGACGCCGGCGCGGCTGGTGGAGCTGGGCCTGGAAACTGTTGCTGTTGCTGCTGCTGTGGCTGGCCGGCGTCGCCGCATGGATCGTCCACGTCGGCCAGCGCGACGAGGCCGCGCCGGCCGACGTGATCATCGTGCTCGGCGCCGCCGCCTACGACGCACGGCCTTCGCCGGTGTTCGAGGAGCGCATCCGCCATGGCATCGACCTGTACAAGCGCGGCATGGCCGGGCGCCTGATCTTCACCGGCGGCTACGGCGGCGTGGGCGCGCGCTTCTCCGAATCGCAGGTGGCGCGGCGCTACGCGCTGAAGCACGCGGTGCCGGCGGAAGCGATCCTGATCGAGTCGTCGTCGCGCACCACCCGCGAGAACCTGGAGCAGGCGCGCGAACTGATGCGGGTCAACGACCTGCGCCGCGCCATCGTGGTCAGCGATCCGCTGCACATGGCGCGCGCGCTGCGCCTGTCGCGCGAGCTGGGCATCGAGGCGCTCGGCTCGCCGACGCCGACCAGCCGCTTCCGCAGCTTCGCCACGCGCTGGCGCTTCCTGCTGCAGGAGGTCTACTTCTTCCACCGCGACCTGGTGCTGGAATCGCGCTGACCGCGCCGCTTCCGGTGCGCGGCGCGGCGGCGCTATGATGCGCTCCCGCCCCCCCCGCACCGAACGGCATGAAGATCGACGGCACCCGCAAGCAGGACCGCGCCATCGAGCTGGTGCTGGCGTACTACGCCGCGTTCAACCGCGGCGACCGCGACGGCATGCTGGCGCTGCTCGACGACGCCGTGGTCCACGACCTCAACCAGGGCCCGCGCGAGACCGGGCGCGCGGCCTTCGCCGCGTTCCTGGCGCGGATGGACGCCTGCTACCGCGAACAGCTGCGCGACATCGTCGTGCTGGCCTCGCTGGACGGCGACCGCGCCGCCACCGAATACGTGGTGCACGGCGAATACCTGCAAGGCGACGAGGGCCTGCCGCCGGCGACGGGGCAGAAGTACGTGCTGCCGGGCGGCGCGTTCTTCGAGATCCGCAACGAACGCATCGCGCGGGTGACGAACTACTACAACCTGCAGGACTGGATCGCGCAGGTATCGGGCTGAGAAACGAGCGAAGAGGAGTGAGCGAGAGCGGGAAGTACCGCTCACTCCTCACTCCTCTCCGCTCACTCCTCGCTCCTGCCCTTGCGGCGGATCGGGATCGACTTCAGCGGCACCGCGGCGATCTCGTGGCCGCCTTCGCGGATCGGCGCGCCGGCTGGCGGCGCCCAGGCGTGGGCGTAGATCACTTCCCAGGTGCCCGGCAGCTTGCCGTCGGCGTCGCGCAGCGGCTCGTAGGCCGCGGCCGCGGCGGCGAAGCGCGCGCGTCCGGTCAGCGTGTGCCGGCGCGAACTGAGCGCGTTGGTCGCGCCGAGCGCGCGCAGCTCGCGCATCAGCGCGGGCAGGTCGTCGTAGCCGAGGCCGAAGCGGTCGCGGTCGAGCACCGGGTCGCGGAAGCCGGCGTGCACCAGCGCGTCGCCGAACTGCGCGATCGACGCGAACGGGCTGACGTGCGGGCGCTCGTCGGCCGCGGCGAACGCATCGCGCAGTTCCTGCAGCGTCTCCGGGCCGAAGGTCGAGCACAGCAGCATGCCGCCGGGCTTGAGCACGCGGCGGAAGCCGGCGAACACCGCCGGCAGGTCCTCGATCCATTGCAGGCAAAGGTTGCTGTACAGCACGTCGACGCTGGCTTCGGCGAACGGCAAGGCGCGGGCATCGGCGTTGATGCGGGCGAAATCCCGGTTGCGGGCCCGTTGCCACCATCCCGCCTGCCTCCGCGCCTGCCCCAGCATCGGCATCGCCAGGTCGAGCGCGACCACCTGCGCGCGCGGCCAGCGCTGCTTCATCGCCGCCGCCGCATGTGCCGGGCCGCAACCGACGTCGAGCACGACCTGCGGCTCGCGCTTCGCCTCCTCGCCCTGGCGCAGCGCAAGATAGTCCAGCGATTCGAGCAGGCGCCCGCCGACCTCGCGTTGCAACGCGGCGGCCGCGTCGTAACCGGCGGCCGCGCGCGAGAACGCGTGGCGGATGTGGTGTTGGTCGAACAGGGATGCCATGCAATGCCGTCGCAGGAGCGGCGCGAGCCGCGATAAGGGGTCGCGGAAAAGCGTTCGCGGCTCAGGCCGCTCCTGCGAGACCGGAAACGAAAGCGGCGATTTTATCCGCGACCAGCCCGGCGTGCCCGATGAACGGCGCGTGGCCGCCGCCGGCGATGTCGAGATGCTCGGCGTCCGGCGCGAGCATCGCCGCGGCGGCGACCCCGGCCGCCGGCACCAGCCGGTCGCGGCGCCCGGAGATCCACAGGTTCGGGATGGCGAGCGCAGCGGCCTGCTGCCGCAAGTCGCTGCGTTCGAGCAGGCGCAGGCCCTGCTGCAGGACCGACGGCGCCGGCTCGCCGCGCGCGAACAGGGTCTGCTTGAGGCTGCGCAGCTCGGCGCGCGCGTGTTCGGAACCGAGCGTGTCGAGCGCGAGGAAGCGATCCAGCGTGCCGCGGTAGTCGTTCTGCAGATCGTGGCCGAACTGCGCGAACACGCTGCGCTCCACCGCGTGCGGCCAGTCGTCGCCGACCACGAAGCGCGGCGTCGCCGCCAGCATCACCAGGCCGCGCACCTGCGGACAGGTCGCCGCCGCCTTCAACGCGAACAGGCCGCCCAGCGACCAGCCCAGCCAGGCCGCCGGCGGCGTGCGCGCGGCGATTTCGTCGATGCAGGCGTCGAGCACCAGCGGCAGCGGCACGTCGCGGCTGTAGCCGTGGCCGGGCAGGTCGACGAGGTGGAATTCGATGCGGTCGGCGAGCCGCTCGACCAGCGGCGCGAACACGCCGCCATGCAGCGCCCAGCCGTGCAGCAACACCAGCGGCGGGCCCTTGCCCGCGACTTCGATATGCAGGTCCATCGCGTGGATCTTACCGGCGATGCATGCTCAGGCCGCGCCGCGCACCCGCGACACCGCGTCGCGCGAACGCGCCAGCGCATCGACCAGCGCGTCGACCTCGGCCGCGGCGTGCAGCGCCGACAGGGTCACGCGCAGCCGCGCCTTGCCTTCCGGCACGGTCGGCGGGCGGATCGCGGGGACCAGGTAGCCGGCGGTTTCCAGCGCCGACGACATCGCCAGCGCGGTGGCTTCGTCGCCGCACATCACCGGCTGGATCGGCGAATCCGAAGGCAGCAGTTCCAGCCCGCGCTGCCGGGCCTGCACGCGGAAGCGCTCGACCAGGCCCTGCAGCTTTTCGCGACGCCAGTGCTCGCGGCGGGCGTAGCGCGCCGCGGTGGTCGCGGCGGCGGCCACCGCCGGTGGCAGGGCGGTGGTGTAGATGTACGGACGCGCGGTCTCGGCGAGGTGGCGGACCAGCGCTTCGTCGCCGACCACGACCGCGCCGTAGCCGCCCAATGCCTTGCCCAGCGTGACCAGCTGCAGCGGCACTTCCTTCGGCCCGAGCCGCGCCTCGGCGACGCTGCCGCGGCCCTCGGGACCGCGCACGCCGACGCCGTGCGCGTCGTCGACGTACAGCAGCGCCTCGGACATGCGCGCGGCCAGGCTCAGCGCGCGCAGCGGGGCGACGTCGCCGTCCATGCTGAACACGCCGTCGGTGGCCAGCATCGCCGCGCCGCCGGGAGCGAGCTTCAGCTGCCGCACCGCGCCTTCCGGATCGGCGTGCGGATAGCGGCGCAGGCGGCAGCCGGCCAGGCGCGAAGCGTCGATCAGGCTGGCGTGGTTGAGCCGGTCCTGCACGCAGACGTCGTCTTCCTCGGTCAGCAATGCCTGCTGCACGGCGAGGTTGGCGAGGAAGCCGCTGCCGAACAGCAGGCCGCGCGGATAGCCGAGCCAGTCGGCGATCTCGCGTTCCAGCACCTCGTGCGCGGTGTGGTGGCCGCTGACCAGGTGCGAGGCGCCGGCGCCGACGCCGTCGCGCGAGGCGGTGTTCTGCAGCGCGTTGACCACGTTGAACTGCTGCGCCAGGCCCAGGTAGTCGTTGCCGCAGAACTCGAGCAGCCAGCGCCCGTCGACCTCGACGCGCACGCCGTCGCGGCGTTCGATGGTGCGGCGCGTGCGCACGCGGTTCTGCGCGGCGCGTTGCTGGCGCTGCTGGCGGATGCGCTCGTGGAAGTCGGGACGGGACATCGCGGGGTTCTTGGTTGCCGGTTCTTGGTGGTTGGAAAGAAAAAGGGAAGCCGTCACCGAAGAACCAGGAACCAATTGCCGGGAACCCGTTCCCTCAGGCCGCCTGCCCGCATGCCGGCACCTCGACGATGTCCGCGTGCACGGTGCCGGCCTCGACTTCCACGGGCATCGGCCGCAAACCGAGCCGCGCGAACAGGGCCATGTCCCGTTCGGTGTCCGGGTTGCCGGTGGTCAGCAGCTTTTCCCCGTAGAAGATCGAGTTGGCGCCGGCGGCGAAGCACAGCGCCTGCAGTTCGTCGCCCATGCCTTCGCGGCCGGCCGACAGCCGGACCATAGACTGCGGCATGACGATGCGCGCAACTGCGACGGTGCGCACAAATTCGAAGGGGTCCAGTTCGGCGGTGCCGTGCAGCGGCGTGCCCGCGACCTGCACCAGCCGGTTGATCGGCACCGAGTCCGGGTGCGCCGGCAGGTTGGCCAGCGCCTGCAGCAGGCCGGCGCGCTGCTCGCGCGTCTCGCCCATGCCGACGATGCCGCCGCAGCAGGTCTTCATGCCCGCGTCGCGCACGTGCGACAGCGTGTCCAGGCGGTCCTGGAACTCGCGGGTGTGGACGATCTCGCCGTAGAAGTCCGGCGCGGTGTCGAGGTTGTGGTTGTAGTAGTCCAGGCCCGCGGCCTTGAGCGCGTGCGCCTGCTCGCCGCTGAGCATGCCGAGCGTCGCGCAGGTCTCGAGGCCGAGCGCCTTCACCGCGCGGATCATCTCGGCGACCTTCGGGATGTCGCGGTCCTTCGGGCTGCGCCACGCCGCGCCCATGCAGAAGCGCGACGCGCCCGCGGCCCGGGCCTGCTTCGCCTTCGCCAGCACCGCCTCGGTGCTCATCAGCTTCTGCGCCTCGACCCCCGTGTGGTAGCGCTGCGCCTGCGGGCAGTAGGCGCAGTCCTCGGGGCAGCCGCCGGTCTTGACCGACAGCAGGGTCGATACCTGCACCTCGGCCGGGTCGAAGTATTGGCGATGCACGCTGGCGGCGCGATGCAGCAGTTCGGTGAACGGCAGCTCGAACAGGGCGAGCAGTTCTTCGCGGCGCCAGTCGTGGCGGATCGTGGCCGACATTCGGAATTCCCTGACAGACAAGACAATGCGGGGCCGGCAGTCTGTTCGGCATGTCCGGCACTGTCAACCTGGATTCCGCTCCGAAAGTCGACAGCCGCCGCGGCGACGGCTGGTGGCGCCGCGCCGGCCGCTGGCTGTTGCCGCCGCGCTGCCTGTTGTGCGGCGAAGCCGGCGCGCACGGCCGCGACCTGTGCGCCGCCTGCGCCACGGTCCTGCCGTGGAACCGCAGCGCCTGCACGCGCTGCGCCCTGCCCCTGCCCGAACCGGGCGTCTGCGGCGAATGCCTGCAGCGGCCGCCGGCGCTGACCGAAACCCGCGCGGCCTTCGTCTACGGCTTCCCGCTGGACCGGCTGGCGCCGCGCTTCAAGTTCCACCGCGACCTCGCCGCCGGCCGCCTGCTGGCCGAACTGATGGCCGACGGCCTCGTCGCCGCGCCGCGCCCCGAAGCGCTGGTGCCGGTGCCGTTGCACCGTCGCCGCCTGCGCCGGCGCGGCTACGACCAGGCGCTGGAACTGGCCAGGCCGCTGGCGCGCACGCTCGGCATCCCGCTCCACGCCGACCTGCTGTCGCGGCAGCGTGCGACCGCGCCGCAATCCGAGCTCGACGCCGCCGCACGGCAACGCAACCTGCGCAACGCCTTCGCCGTTCCGCCGAATCGGGCGATGCCGCAACACGTGGCGCTGGTCGACGACGTGATGACCACCGGCGCGACCCTGCGCGCCGCGGCACGCGCGCTGCTCAAGGCCGGCGTGCTGCGCGTCGACGCGTGGGTCTGCGCACGGGTGCCTTGAGGAAACGCCCGGGCTCGCCTCTCGCCTGAAGGCGCGCTTCGGCTGGAATCTCAGCCGCCTGCCGGCAGTACCGGCGGCACGTAGTCCAGGGTCATGCCGAGCAGCCACAGCAGGCCCAGCACCAGCGGGACATGCACGACCAGCTGGACGAAGGTGAAGCCGACGATGTCGCGCGCCTTCAGTCCCAGCACGCCCAGCAGCGGCAGCATCCAGAACGGGTTGACCAGGTTCGGCAGCGCCTCGGCGGCGTTGTAGACCTGCACCGCCCAGCCCAGGTGCGCGTGCAGTTCGTTCGCCGCCTGCATCACGTACGGCGCCTCGATCAGCCATTTGCCGCCGCCCGACGGCACGAAGAAGCCGAGGATCGCCGAATACGCCCCCATCACCAGGGCGAAGCTGTCGGTATCGGCGACCCGCACGAACACTTCCGACAGCCGGTGCGCCAGCGTCTCGCCGCCATGCCCCGCCGCCTTGGTCAGCAGCGCGGCGATGCCGCCGTACAACGGGAACTGGATCAGCACGCCGGTGGTGCCGGGCACCGCCTTCGCGACCGCGTCGAGGAAGCTGCGCGGGCGCCAGTGCAGCAGCAGGCCGAGCGAGAGGAACAGGAAGTTGTAGGTATTGAGGTTGGCGATCGCGGCCACCACCGGCTTGCCGGCGAATTCGCCGAACAGCCAGCCGAACGCCAGCAGCGACAGCAGCACGGTCAGCAACGGGCTGTATTCGAGCCACTCGCCCGGGCGCGCCCGCGGCGGCAGCGCCGGCGCCTCGGCCTTCGTCGCCGCCTCGCCGAAATCCCGCGCGGTGCGCGCCGCGCGGCCGCCCGGCGCGGTCAGCCACGCGACCAGCAGCGACACCGCGATCAGGATCGCGGTCAGCGCGATCGACTGCCACAGGAAGATGGTCTCGGTGAACGGCAGCACCCCGGTGATCTCGACCAGGCCCGGCGGCATGCTCGCCGGGTTGGCCTGCAACTGTGCCGCCGACGAGCTCAGGCCCATCGCCCACACCGCGCCGAGGCCGAGGTAGGCCGCGGCGCCGGCGGCGCGGTAGTCCATGCGCAGTTCCTCGCGCCGCGCCAGCGCGCGCACCAGCAGGCCGCCGAACACTAGCGAGAAGCCCCAGCTCAGCAGCGAGGCCAGCATGCTGACCAGGCCGACGTAGACCACCGCGCCGCGCCCGCCGTTCGGCACGCGCGCGAGCAGGTCGATGAAGCGCGACACCACCGGCGCGGTCGCCACCGCGTAGCCGCCGATGACGACGAAGGCCATCTGCATGGTGAACGGGATCAGGCTCCAGAAGCCTTCGCCGAACGCCGTCGCGGCCGCCTTCGGGGTGGCGCCGAACGCCAGCGCCGCCAGCGCGACGATGACCACGCCGAGCACGGCGAAGACGTAGGCGTCGGGGAACCATCTCTCGGCCCAGGCCGCGCAGCGCAGCGCCACGCGCGCCAGCACGCCCTCGGTGGCTGCGGTCGATTCGGCGCTCATCTCCACTCTCCCCGTTTTGTCGAATCCGCGATTACTTCCTCAGCGCATAGCCGAGCGCTATCCCCGCGAACACCGCCATCCCCACCCAGTTGTTGTGCAGGAACGCCCTGAAGCAGGCCGCGCGTTCGCGATCCCGCGCAATGGCGAATTCGTACGCGACCAGCAGCGCCGCCGCGCCCAGCCCGATCCAGTAGTACGTGCCGAGGCCGGCGCGATGCCCGACCAGCGCCAGCGTGCCCAGCGTCAGCGCATACAGGATGCCCTGCGCGACCAGGTCCATGTCGCCGAACAGGATCGCGGTCGACTTCGAGCCGGCGCGGATGTCGTCGTCGCGGTCGACCATCGCGTACCAGGTGTCGTAGGCGGTCGCCCACAGGATGTTCGCGCCGTACAGCAGCCACGCCAGCGCCGGCACCGAGCCCTGCACCGCGGCGAACGCCATCGGGATGCCCCAGCCGAAGGCCATGCCCAGGTACACCTGCGGCAAATAGGTGTAGCGCTTCAGGTACGGATAGGTCGCGGCGAGGAACAGGCCGGCGAAGCTCAGCAGCACCGTCAGCCGGTTCATCGTCAGCACCAGCGCGAACGCGACCAGCATCAGCCCCGCGAACAGCCCCAGCGCCTCGCGCCCCGACACCGCGCCGGTGGCCAGCGGCCGGTCCCTGGTGCGCTCGACCTGCGGATCGAGCCAGCGGTCGGCGTAGTCGTTGATCACGCAACCGGCCGAGCGGGTCAGCCACACGCCGGCGCTGAACACGAACAGCGTCCACAGCGGCGGCACGCCCTGCGCCGCGATCCACAGCGCCCACCAGGTCGGCCACAGCAGCAGCAGCACGCCGATCGGCCGGTCGCCGCGCATCAGCTTCCACAACTGCGCGCGCTTGGCCCGCCCCGGCGGGACGGCAGGCGTCTCGAAACGTTCGTATCCCATGCGCGAAGGTTACCAGCCCGTGCCTGTCGCGTGATTGTTGCGGCCGGCGACGGCATCATAGGCAACCCAAGGCCCGGCCCGCCGATCCAACCAGGAACACCCATGTCCGTCACCGTTTCGATCACCGACAGCGTCAAGGTCGCCAACGACGCGCCGTTCGTCCTGTTCGGCGGCCTCAACGTGCTGGAAGACCTGGACTCGACCCTGCGCGCCGCCGAGCACTTCGCCGGGGTGACGGCGAAACTCGGCATCCCGTACGTGTTCAAGGCCTCGTTCGACAAGGCCAACCGCTCGTCGATCAAGTCCTATCGCGGCGTCGGCCTGCACGAAGGCCTGCGCATCTTCGAGGAAGTGAAGCAGCGGCTCGGCGTCCCGGTGATCACCGACGTGCACGAGGTCGAACAGGCCGCGCCGGTCGCCGAAGTGGTCGACGTGCTGCAGATCCCGGCGTTCCTCGCGCGGCAGACCGACCTGGTGGTGGCGATCGCGCGGACCGGGCGCGCGGTCAACATCAAGAAGCCGCAGTTCATGAGCCCGACGCAGATGCAGCACGTCACCGGCAAGATACGCGAGGCCGGCAACGAACGCATCGTCCTGTGCGAACGCGGCAGCCAGTTCGGCTACGACAACCTCGTCGTCGACATGCTCGGCTTCCGCGAGATGATCGAATCCACCGGCGGCCTGCCCGCGATCTTCGACGTGACCCACAGCCTGCAGCGCCGCGAATCCGGCAGCGAGGCCAGCGGCGGCCGCCGCCGCCAGGTCGCGGAGCTGGCCCGCGCCGGCATGGCGCTCGGACTGGCCGGGCTGTTCCTCGAAGCGCATCCCGACCCCGACCACGCCCGCTGCGACGGCCCCAGCGCGTTGCCGCTGGACAGGCTGGAACCGTTCCTGGCGCAGATCAAGGCGATCGACGAACTGGTGAAGGGTTTCGCGCCGCTGGACATCCGCTGAGGCGGGCATGCCGTGAATTCGGCTAGAATGCGCGTCCACGTTCCGTGCGCCCGTAGCTCAGCCGGATAGAGTAGTGGCTTCCGAAGCCATTGGTCGGGGGTTCGAATCCCTCCGGGCGCGCCATGTTCCGCACGCGGATCGCCGCGATCCGCGTCTCCGTCCCCGGCGACGTTCCCGGGGGACCGATGGCTCCGCGCGCCGGCGATGCCGCGGCGTTTGCGCCGGCCCGGCGCCGGTCCGGAAGGCTCCTCAACCCGGCCGCAGCGACACCACCGCCAGGGTCAGGCGCGACAGGCACACCGGCTTGCCGGCTTCGTTCTCGATGCGGATTTCCCACACCTGGGTGCTGCGGCCGACGTGCACCGCCTTCGCGGTGCCGGTGACCGTGCCCTCGCGCACCGCGCGCAGGTGGTTGGCGTTGATCTCCAGCCCGACCACCATCGCCTTCGCCGGATCCACGCACAAGCCGCCGGCCATGCTGCCGAGGGTTTCGGCCAGCAGCACCGAAGCGCCGCCATGCAGCAGGCCGTAGGGTTGTCTGGTGCGCGCGTCGACCGGCATCGTCGCGCGCAACCAGTCGGCGCCGGCGTCGGTGACGACGATGCCCAGGTTCTCCACCGCGGTGCCGCGGGCGAGGGCGTTGAGTGCGGCGATGTCGGCGGGTTGCAGGAAGGCCATCCGGAGACTCCATCATTCGAGGAATGCGATACCCGACCCGCGGACGCGCGGGCGCGGGCCCTGCACGCGCCTACAGGATCGGCACCAGTCCCGCGCCGAACGCCATCAGGATGCGCGCGAACAGCGATTTCGGACCGACGCTGACCTCGGGGAAATCGCCGACCGACTTGTAGCAGTGGAGGAATTTCGGGTCGTTGCTCGGCAGCGGTCGCGGGCAGTCGGGGCCGGGCACGAATTCGTAGCTGGTCGCGTAGCGCCACGGCCACAGGTCGAACACCGGCAGCGCCGAGGAGATCTTGTCGAGGCTGTAGTTCAGCCCCGACACCAGCGGCAACCGCTGCCGCGGCGCGATGGTCCACGAGTTCGCCGGCGCGATGTCGCGCTCGATGCTGCCCGCCAGGCGCGCGGCGAAGGCCGCGTCGTCGATGATGACCACGCTCTCGGTGTTGTAGCGGTCCGAGCGCGGGTCGAAGTTGTGCGTGCCGATCACCGCGATGCGGTCGTCGATGACCATCGACTTGGCGTGCAGGCCGATGCGCAGGCCGGCGCGCTTCAGCGGCAGCGGCCGGGTCGACGAGCCGGAACTGAGGAACGACGGGCGCGACTCGGCGCGGCGCAGCGGGCGGTCGACGCGGTTCGCCGCATCGACGCCGCTGCCGGAACCGGAGCCGAGGATCAGGCCGGGGTCCGCGTGCGGGACGTGCTCGTCTTCGATCGCCGCCATCAGCCCGGCATAGTCGATCGGCGCGTCTTCCGGGAACGGTTTGAGTTCGTGGATATGGAAGCCGAGCTCGCGCAGGTACCTGCGCTTGTACTTGTGCGAAACCGCGTAGACGATCGGGTTGTCGGTCGAGGCGAGGCTGTTGGTCGACACCGTCACCCGCGGCGGCGACGCGCGCCGGTGCAGTTCGCCGAACACCTCGCGGGCGCGGTCGGACATGATCAGGTACGGGGTCTGCAGCAGCACCTCGTGCTGCGCGCCGGCGATCAGCGTCTCCAGTTCCGACGCCGACCGCGCTTCCTCGTCGCGATCCCGGCGGCGGTGCTTCTGCGGCAGGTCGGCGATGTAGTCGACCGCGCCCACCGGCAGCGCGGGGGCGACCAGGCGCTCTTCGACGATGCCGGCATCGGCGGCGGCGGCGCGCATTTCCTCGACCCGCTCGGGGTGCAGGAAATCCGCCGCCGGCAGCGCCGGCACGCCGTCGCGCAGCAGCGTGCGGCCGACGTCGTTGAGCCGCTCGGCCGGGATGCTGCGGTCGGCGTTCCAGAACGCCTCGAAGCTGTCGGCCATCGCCAGCGCCACCGGCCCGGCGACCAGCACGTCGCGGTCGCGGAAGTCGAACTCCGCGTCCCAGTCGTAGTAGTCGTCCTGATAGTTGCGCCCGCCGGTGATGCCGACCGCGTCGTCGACCACCAGCAGCTTGGTGTGCATGCGCTGGTTGAAGCGGCGGAAGCAGCAGAGCACGCTGGCGGCGTAGTCGAGGTAATTGAGCTTGACCTTGCCGAAGGTCGGGTTGTAGATGCGCAGCGCGAAGTTTTCGTGGGCGCCGGCCAGCGCGGCCACCAGTTGCGGGTCGCCGATCGCCGACAGCTGGTCGATCAGCACCCGCACCCGTACCCCGCGCCGCGCCGCGGCGAGCAGTTCGTCGAGCACCAGCCGGCCGCTGTCGTCGTGGTCGAAGATGTAGGTCTGCAGGTCGATGGCGCGGCGCGCGCTGCGGATCAGGTTGATCCGCGCCAGCAGCGCGTCGCCGCCCTGGTCCAGGATCAGCGCATAGTGGTGCGGCGCCTGCGGCGTCGATTCGGCGGCGGCGCGCGCGCCGAGGTCGCGCAACGGCGACGGCTCGGCGCAGGCATCGGCGGCGCTGCAGTCGACCACCTGCGAACGCGCCTGCGCGGCGATCGCGGCGGCGTGGTCGCGCTGCGCGTCGGACAGGGTGGCGCAGCCGCTGCCGAGCAGGGCGAACGCGAGCAACCCGAACATGGGCAGCGTGAAACGGAACAATCCGGTCATGGCGCGGTATTTTCGCGCAGCCGCGCGCGCAGCACGAACACCACGCGGTCGTTGACCGCCAGTTGCCAGTTGTCCATGTCGTAGTCGGCGCGGCTGACCGCGCCGGTGGCGACCACGTCGCAGTCCAGCGCCGGGCGCGCGCACGCCGCCGCCTCGACGTCCAGCGACTTCGGCCGCTGGATGCCGCGGATCGCGAGCTTGCCGGCCAGCTTGCCGCCTTGTGCGAGCAGGGCCGGATCGTAGGGTTCGGAGACGAAGCTCACCGTCGGGTATTTCTCCGCGTCGAAGAAGCGCGGCCCGCGCGTCCATTCGGTATAGCGCGGGTGGCCGGCGATCTCGACGTCGGCGGTGAAGAAGCGCAGGCGCACCTGGTGGCGGCCGTCGGGCAGTTCGACTACATGGCCGTCGTAGTGCGGAAAGCGGCCTTCCAGCTTCTGCCCCCAGCGCGTGCGCAACTCGAAGCCGAAGCGCGAATGCGCCGGGTCGAATTCGAGGTTGCCGGCGCCGGCCCTGGCCGCGCCGCACGCCAGCATGGCGCAGGCCAGCGCCAGCCAACCCCGGCGGCGCGCACGCGTCCTGCGCGGAATCGCGCCGGTCACGGCCACCAGAAGGCGGACAGCAGGGCCACCCCCGGTTCGATCGCCGCGTCGGCCGGCAGCGACAGCACCGCGATGCCGCCCGGCGGCATGCCGCGGTAGTCGCCGGACTGTCCGCTGTACATCAGCGCGGCGAGCTGCTCGAAACCGGGGTTGTGCCCGACCATCAGCAGGCGCACGGCGTCGCGGTTGGCGTCGGCGAGGCCGGCCAGCGTGCCGGGCGTGGCTTCGTAGATGTCGTCGGTCATGCGCTGCTCGACGTAGCCGATCTTCTCCAGCACCGCCTCCAGCGTTTCGCGCGTGCGCCGCGACGGCGAGCACAGCACGCGGTCGGGGCGCAGGCCGTTCTCGGCCAGCCAGCGCCCGGCGGCCTCGGCCTCGGCCAGGCCGGTCGGCGACAACGGGCGGTCGGCGTCGGCCTGTCCCGGCCGGGCGGGTTCGGCGTGCGCGTGGCGCAGCAGGATCAGTTGACGCATGGCAGCACCACCCCCTGTTCGATTTGTGTCGCGGCTCAGGCCTTCCTGATCCACTTCAGCAGCGGATCCCAGTCGGCCTGATGGTCGCGCACCTGCGCTGACTTGTAGTCGAACAGGCTGCGCCCGAGCCCGGCCAGCACCACGTAGGCCTGGGTGTCGCGCAACTGCGCCAGCAGCGGATACGGCCAGCCCTGCAGCATTTCCACGGCCTGCTGCGACGCATTGGTCCACGGCTTGCTGCGGTTGATCACCAGCCCGACCGGCAGCTTGCGCTTGTGCACCCGCGGCACCTTGGCCAGCGTGTTCAGGAAGGCCACGGTGGCCTCGATGTCGATGCCGGAGGGAATGACCGGCACGACGATCGCGTCGGCATGTTCGATGAACGTGTCCAGGTCGTCGGCCATCGCACCGGCCGGGGCGTCGATCACGATGCGTTCGGCGTCCTTCGGCACCGCGTCGTGCCAGCCGCGCTTCTTGCTGCCGTCGATCGGCAGCACCGCGCTTTCCAGCTCGGCGCGGCGCTGCGCCCAGTGCATCGAGGAACCCTGCGGGTCCGCATCGACCAGCACCGTGCGCTTGCCGTCCAGCGCGAAATGCGCGGCCAGGTTGGTGGCCAGCGTCGTCTTGCCCGCACCGCCCTTGGAGCTGGCGACCAGAATCGTCTTCATGCGCTCACCTCTTCACCGGGGAAGGCGCAGGGTACACCGGGGTGGGGGGGCGTGGAACCTTGTTCCTCTCCCTTCGCGGGGGAGGGCGCCCGAGGGGCGGGAGGAAGGGCGCGAAGCGGGCCGGCCTTTCGCCTTTGCGGCTGTTCCACGGCCATGGAAAGGCCGAACCCGCCCCCTTCGCGCTGCGCGCGCCCTCCCTTTCCCGCAAAGGAAGAGGGGGAAATCCTGCACGCGCGACACGCCGTGGCCCGACCGCGCCGGATATAGTTGCCGCCCTGCGACCCCGGGGAAACCATGAGCGAACTGCTGGACCTGTCCGCGCTGATCCGCGCCAACACGCCACTGATCGTGGTCGAGACCCAGGATGAAGGCCGCGTGGTCGAGCTGTTCCGGCAGGCGCTGGCGCAGGTCTGGCGCGCGCTGTACCGCTGGTCGATCACCGAGGGCCTGCGCCGCATCGACATCGACCGCGAGGACGAGGCCGAGGGCCCGCCCGACGCCAGTTTCGCCCTGCAGGCGATCAAGCAGGCCGAGCAGCGCGGCATCTACCTGCTGCTCGATTTCCACCCCTACCTGGGCTACGCCAGCCACCAGCGCCTGCTGCGCGACATCGTCCAGCGCCGCCACAGCCAGCCGCACGTGCTGGTGCTGGTCGGCGCCAAGGTCGAGCTGCCGGCCGAGCTCGAGGCGCTGGCGGTGCGCTTCAACCCGCGCCTGCCCGACGCCAACGCGCTGAAGAAGATGCTGCAGGAGGAAGTGGTCGAGTACGCGCGCGAGCACGGCGGCCGCCGGGTCGAAATCGACGACGCCGCGGTGCGGCAGATCCTGCGCAACCTGCAGGGCCTGAGCCTGGTCGACGCGCGGCGCATCGCCCGCCAGCTGATCCATGCCGACGGCGCGCTGGGCCCGAACGACCTGCCGCAGCTGGCGAAGCTGAAGTTCGAACTGCTCAACCGCAGCGGCCACCTGCATTACGAGTACGACACGGCGCGGTTCGCCGACGTCGCCGGCGCCGCGCGGCTGAAGCGCTGGATCGAGCAGCGCCGCATCGTGTTCGTTTCCGGCAGCGCCCCGCCCGGCCTCGACCCGCCCAAGGGCGTGCTGCTGCTCGGCGTGCAGGGCTGCGGCAAGTCGATGCTGGCCAAGGCCACCGCGGCGGGCTTCGGCGTGCCGCTGCTGCGCCTGGATTTCGGTTCGCTGTACGACAAGTACCACGGCGAGACCGAGAAGAACCTGCGCGAGGCGCTGGCCTCGACCGAACAGCTGGCGCCGTGCGTGCTGTGGATCGACGAGATCGAGAAGGGCCTGGCCAGCGGCGGCGAGGACGGCGGCGTATCGCGGCGCGTGCTCGGCTACCTGCTGACCTGGATGGCCGAGCGCAAGAGCAGCGTCTTCATCGTCGCCACCGCCAACCAGGTGCACGAGTTGCCGGCGGAACTGCTGCGCAAGGGCCGCTTCGACGAGATCTTCTTCGTCGACCTGCCGACGCCGGACGCGCGCGTCGAACTGTTGCGCCTGCACCTGACGCGCCGGCAGATCGATCCGCGGGGCTTCAACCTGCCCGCGTTGGCCGCGGCCAGCAACGGCTTCTCGGGCGCGGAAATCGAGCAGGCCGTCGTCTCGAGCCTGTACGCCGCCTACGCCGAGAGCCGCGCGCTCGATACCGAACTGCTGATGCAGGAAATCCGCAATACGCGGCCGCTGTCGGTGCTGATGGCCGAACAGGTCGAAGCGCTGCGCGAATGGGCGCGCGAGCGCACGGTGCCGGCGGATTGATCGCGCCGTCCCTTCGGCACGGCCACGCCGCGCCCTGCCTTACTCCGGGTTGGACTTGCGGAACTCGGCCACGACTTCTTCCGGCGTCGGGTTCGCCTTGGCCCTGCCGTTGACGTAGACCACCGGGATCGGGCCGTTCATCACCGACATCACTTTCGTCGCTTCTTCCTGCGACGAGAGATTGCTGTAGTTGGCCGAATCGGCGTTGGCGTAGCCGATGCGGTGGTCGGAAAGATAGCCGGCCAGGCTGCGGGCGCGTTGCGCGGCATCGGAGGGGCAATTCTTCGGCGCGAAGATCACGATTCCGCTCGGCGACATTCCGTCCGGCATGGGGATGGCGACGAATCCGTTCGGGCTGGCCCTGTCCGGGCCGGTCCCGTTTCCGACCGCCCCGCCCAGCCGATCCATTGCCTTGCCGATCCCGATGCCGGATCCGCAGGACTTCCAGAAAGCGGTCAGCGCCATGACCAGAAACAGGACAGCGCCAATCTTGATCGCATTCATGCCGGCATCGTCTCCATGGGTTCCCCGGACGCGCAACCGCATCCCTTTTCCGTGCGTCGAACCGTGCGGCCACCAATGCCGGCGCTTCGTTCGCCTATCGTCGCTTCCCGATGCCGGGATTCGCAAGTTCGCGTCATCCCGCCCGCAGGCGCGATTCCATCCGGCGTGGATGCGATCCGATTGACCGCCCCTCCGGCGGCATTGCGTTAACCTAGGCGTACAGCGAAAGGTTGGCCGCGCGTTCGCGGCCGCTCGGGGGCTTTCCGCACGGCGACGGACTGGCCCTGCCTGCCCGCGCGCGGCGGCGACTCCTGGATTTCCCCTTCCCCCGGCAAGCCGCCGGCATGAAGCAGGAGTGCTCGCATGGGAACCGCCAGCGACCGCAATCCCGACCAGCGACCGCCGGACCCCGTCGCGGCGGCGCTGGCCGACGAATTCGAGAACGTGGTCAAGCCGCGCCGCGCCGCCGCCGGCATCGACGCGGACGATCGCGGCAGCTGGGCGCTGGCCTTGTCCGGCGGCGGCATCCGCAGCGCGACGTTCTGCCTGGGCCTGATCCGCGGGCTGGCCAAGAACAACATGCTGCGCGAATTCGACTACCTTTCGACGGTTTCCGGCGGCGGGTACATCGGCGCCAGCCTCGGCCGCCTGTACGGCGCGGCCAACGGCAGCGGCGAACGCGCCGGCGCGGCGGAAGTGGAAGGCGGCGTCGCCAGCGACCGCTCGATGTGGCTGTGGTGGCTGCGCAACAACGGCCGCTACCTCACCCCCGCCGGCGCCAAGGACCTGAGTTTCGCCACCGCGTCGATCGTGCGCGGGGTCATCGCCACCAACCTGGAGATCGGCATCCTGCTGCTGTTGCTGGCCGGGGTCGTGCTGCTGCCGCACGTGCTGGTCTACGCGGCGCCGCCGCAGCCGTCGCTGGCTTCGTGGTGGAGCCAGGATTTCGCGCAGCTGACCGACTCGGCCTGGTGGTGGCTGTTGCCGCTGCCGCTGTTCGCGTTCGTGCACCAGGTGATCGCCTACTGGTACACCCGCGAGTCGCACAGCGTGCGCAGCGTGCTGCTGATCGTGGCGGCGGCGTTCCTGTCGATGGCCGCGGCGCTGCAACTGTTCGAGAACGGCAGCGCCGCGCTCGACACGGGCATGCAGGCGGCGGAGCAGTTCCATCCGGCCCGGACCGTGGCCTCGTTCCTGGCCGGTTTCCTGCTGCTGGCGCCGGCCACCGCATGGGTGGCGTCGTGGATCGACTGGCTGCGCAAGACGCCGGTCGGCGAAGTGCGGCTGAAGCGGACCAAGCGCCAGGCCTACGCGATGTGGACGATGGCGGTGGTCGTCGCCATCGCGCTGCTCGACGCCACCAGCTGGTGGCTGACCCGGCTCCTGCTGTGGCAGGGCCCGGGGCCGCTGCCGCTGGGCCGGACCGCGCTGATCGGCCTGCTGCTGGTCGCCGGGCGTTTCGTCGTGCCCGAGATCCAGAAGCGGCTGGCGGCGACCAAGAAGCCGAACCTCAACGTCGAGAAGCTGCTGAACGTGTTCGGCCTGCTGATCGCCATCGCCACCCTGGTGTTCTGGACCACCGCCTTCAACATGTTCCTGTTCGCATGGACGCGCTGGGACACGCCGCTGCCGCCGGGGCCGGTCTGGACGTTCTCCCCGGCCGTGAACTGGGCGACCGTGGTCGGCACCTGCCTGCTGTACACGTTTTTCACCTGCCGCAGCTTCGAGTTGCTGAACCTGGCGTCGCTGCACAACTTCTACCGCGCCCGCATCGAACGCGCCTACGTCTCGTCCGGCAACGCCGGGACGGATGCCGCGCGCTTCCCGGATTCGGCGCTGGCCGAAGCCAGCGAGGCGCGGACGATGCGGGTGGCGCCGTTGATGGAGACGATCGCCGGCGACGACGTCGACCTGACGGCGTACCAGCCGCACCGCCACGGCGGGCCGATCCATCTGGTCAACTGCTGCATCAACCAGTCGGTGGACGACCGCACCGGCATCTACAACGCCGACCGCAAGGGCGTGGCGCTGACGGTCAGCGCGCTGGGCGCGGAGATCGGCGCGCACTTCGCCGCGCCCGGCGGGTTCGCGCAATCGCCGGGCAAGCTGTCGCGCTGGATCGCGATCTCCGGCGCCGCGACCAGCACCGGCATGGGTTCGCGCACCTCGCCGGGCTTCGCCACCCTGCTGTTCATGACCGGCGTGCGCCTGGGCTACTGGATCCGCTCGCTGGCGCCGCCGCGTTGCCCGCAGCGCAACCCGCCGGGATGGCTGCGCGCGTGGCTCGTCGCGCAGATGCCGAAGCCGCTGGCCATCGTCGCCGAATCCATCGCCCGCTTCCCGGGCCCGTTCGGCCCGGTCTGGTACGTTTCCGACGGCGGCCATTACGACAACACCGGCATCTACGCGCTGCTCAAGCGCAAGCCGCGGCTGATCGTCGCCGCCGATTGCGGCGCCGACCCGAAGTACCTGTTCGCCGACCTCGAGTCGCTGGTGCGCAAGGCCAAGATCGACTACGACGCGAGCATCGAGTTCGTCGAACCGCAGCGGGTGCAGGAGGAAGCGCCGAACGCGTTCAAGTGCCAGCTGGGGACGCCGGAGAGCATCACCCCGGAGGCGGGTACGCGCTGGCTGGTGCTCGGGCGCATCCGCTACGCCGACGGATCGCATGGCGCCCTGCTCCTGGTCAAGCCGCGGCGGCTGGACCGGATGCCGTTCGACATCGTCGCCTACGCCGACCGCAACCCGGATTTCCCGCAGCAGACCACCGGCGACCAGTTCTTCGACGAAGCGCAATGGGAGGCCTACCACCAGCTCGGGCTGACGCTCGGCCGCCGCATCGACCGGCACGCACTGGAGTCCGCGCTGTCGATCGTCGACGAAAAGCCGTTCACTTCGTCCAGTCTCGCCGCGGCGCAGGCCGGCAGCGAAGCGCCGGAACCCAAGGAGAGCCGCCGCAGCCGGGTCGGGCTGACGGTGCAGGCCTCGCTCGGCGCCGGCATCTCGCTGAGCCTGATCCTGGCGCTGTGGCAGGGCTTCGAGCAGTTCCGCGAAACGCGCCTGCTCGAACAGAAGGAATACGATGCACGCTACGGCGAACTCGCCGCGCAGATCGGCGAACGCGACAAGCTGCGCAAGCTGCGCGTGGAGGATTTCCGGCCGTTCGCCAAACTCTCGGAAAGCCGCGACGACGGCCGCTTCGAATACCTGCGCAAGCTGGTCAACGACGCCTGCGCCGCGCTGCCGGTCGACGCCGACCCCGCCGAAAGCCGGCATTGCTTCGACCTGCACGAGGAAATGGCGCTGGCACCACCGGTCCGCTACGACTACTGGTTCCTCGACCGGCCCCTCGACACGGCCGTCGACACGGCCGTGGCCGCGGCCACGCCGGCAGCCGATGCAGCGGCGCCAACCGGTGCGCCGGCATCGGAACCGGCAACGGCGCCACCGCCAGCCCCATCGGCGGCCATGCCGACGGCCGCGCCCGCGCCCGCAGCGCCGGCCCCGCAGGAACCGGCAGCCGCGCCGCAGGTTTCCCTGCCGCCAGTGGAAGCGATGGCCTGCGACGCCGTCGACGGCATCCGGCCGCGCGTCTACATCCACATCTACGACGAAGCCAGCCGCAAGCCCGCCGACGTGCTCGCCTACCGCTTGCAGGCGCGACTGGGCATCGAGCCGCAACCGGTCGAGAACGTGGTGCGTGCGGCCAACCGCACCAGCAAGGCGGCGCCCTTCGTGTGGACGACGCCGGCCCTGGTCAACCACGGCGGCGTCTCCGAGCCCTGCATCAAGGCGATCCGCGCCGCGACCGGCGGCGTGATGCGCAGCTCCAGGGTCGTGGTCAGGCCGCTGCCGTCGTCGTACAAGCCCAATCCGGGCATGGTCGAGGTGTGGCTGCCGCCGGCGAAGGAATAGAACCCCGGCCAAATCCCGTTCGCCCCGGGGCGTGGCACCGGAGGCGCGGAGTCGAACGACGGCATGGCCTGGAATCCAGGCGTTCCGACTTCGCGGAACCACGCTCGGCGCGAACGGTTCCCGGTTCCGGGATCGGTGCTAGACAAGCCCGCGCAGCAGCCACATCCACGCCGGCAGGGTGGCCAGCGACAGCAGGATGCCGTAGCCGACCAGCGCGGCGGCCAGGCGCGAGGCGAGGTGGTGGGCGATCGCCAGTGCGGCGGCGCTGATCATCGGCGGCATCGCCGATTCCAGCACGTTCGCCTGCAGCATCTGCCCGCGCATGCCGAACGCCAGCGACAGGCCCAGCGCCAGCGCCGGCAGCGCCACCAGTTTCAGCAGCAGGCCGGCCGCCAGCGGCTTCACTTCGTCGCGCGGCAGGCGCAGCCTGATCGACAGACCCACCGCCAGCATCACCAGCGGCAGCAGCGCGTCGGACAGCTTCTGCAGCATCGACGCGACCCACGCCGGCGGTTGCGCCGGCATCAGCGTCAGCCCGAACAGCAGCGCCCACAGCGGCGGGAACTTCAGCATCCGCAACCCGATCTGTTGCGCGGTCGGCGGCGCGTCGCCGCCGTACTTCGCCACCACGTACAGGCCGAAGCTCGACAGCAGCACGAAGGTGCCCAGCTGGTCGTACACCACCGCGTACGGCAGCGCGCGTTCGCCGAGCAGCGCGTGCACCATCGGGTAGCCGATGAAGCCGGTGTTGCCCAGGCCCACGCACAGCAGCAGCGCCGCGCGCTCGTCGCGGCGGAAGCCGGACCACCGGGCGCACGCCACGACCAGCGCCACCGTCGCCGCCACCAGCAGCCACGGCGTGGCGACCAGCCCGAGCAGCGAAGGGTCGATGCGCAGGCGCGGCACGTAGATCAGCACCGCCGCCGGCAGGCAGACGTACAGCACGACCAGGTTCAATGCCTCGGCCGACGTCGGCGGCAGCAGGCGCAGTCGCGCGAACAACATGCCCAGCGCGAGCATGGCGAGGATCAGGGCGAAAGCATCGAAAGCCATCGACGGGCGGCGTGGGGGGCGCGAATCCGGCCAGTCTAAGGCAACGCCGAACGAGGACGGCGCGCCCGCGGATCGAGCGCGTACGCGCCCGAGCGGCCGCGGGTCGAACGCCGGTCCCGGCGCCACTGGAAAGCCAAGGAGAGGGCTTCCCGGCGGCGTCCGATGGGTCGGTGTGCGACGCACGGTTACAATTACCGGCCGTTGCATCCCGCGCATACGCGCCAGCCATCCCCCGGGCCAGCCATGACCAGCACCGCCGAACTGACTTCGCCTTCGTCCGCCAACACGCCGCAGATCGGCGCGCTCGACCGCGATTACACGCTGGAGCACAAGTACACCCGCACCGACGGCCGCATCTACCTGAGCGGCGTGCAGGCGCTGGTGCGGCTACCGCTGATGCAGCAGTTGCGCGATGCGGCGGCGGGGCTCAACACCGCCGGCTTCATCAGCGGCTACCGCGGCTCGCCGCTGGGCGGCTTCGACCTGGAGCTGTGGCGCGCGAAGAAGCACCTGGAGGCGGCGAAGGTGCGCTTCCAGCCCGGCCTCAACGAGGACCTCGGCGCGACCATGGTCTGGGGCACGCAGCAGACCAACCTGTTCCCCGGCGCGAAGGTCGATGGCGTGTACGCGATGTGGTACGGCAAGGGCCCCGGCGTCGACCGCTGCGGCGACGTGTTCAAGCACGGCAACGCCGCCGGCACGTCCAGGCACGGCGGCGTGCTGGCGATGGCCGCCGACGACCACGCCTGCCGCAGCTCGACGCTGCCGCACGGCAGCGAAGACGAATTCGTCAGCGCGATGATGCCGGTGCTGAACCCGGCCGGCGTGCAGGACATCCTCGACCTGGGCCTGGTCGGCTGGGCGATGAGCCGCTACACCGGGCGCTGGATCGGCTTCAAGACCATCGCCGAGACGGTGGAATCGTCGGCCTCGGTCGACGTGAACCCGTTCGCGCGGCAGATCGTGCTGCCGCAGGACTTCGAGATGCCGGAAGGCGGCCTGAACATCCGCTGGCCGAACCCGCCGCTCGACCAGGAGATGCGCCTGCACCGCTACGCGGTCAAGGCCGCGCAGGCCTTCGCGCGGGCCAACGGCATCGACCGGGTGGTGCTGGACTCGCCGCGCGCGCGGCTGGGCATCGTCACCACCGGCAAGAGCTACCTAGACGTGCTGCAGGCGCTCGAATACCTCGGCCTCGACGCGCAGGCCTGCGCCGACATCGGCATCCGCGTGTACAAGGTCGGCATGACCTGGCCGCTGGAGCCGGTCGGCATCGCCGCGTTCGCGCGCGGCCTCGAGGACATCGTCGTCGTCGAGGAGAAGAAGGCCTTCATCGAGCAGCAGATGAAGGAACAGTTCTACAACTGGCCGGCGGACTGGGGCCCGCGCCCGAGCATCGTCGGCAAGTTCGACGAGGCCGGCGAGTGGATCCTGCCGTCGACCGGCGAGCTGACCCCGGCGACGATCGCCGGCGTGATCGGCAAGCGCATCCAGCGCTTCTTCAACACCGAATCCATCGAACAGCGGCTGCGCTGGATGGAAGAGAAGGAAGCGGAGATGGCGCTGCCGCGCGCCAGCTTCCCGCGCGTGCCGCACTACTGCTCGGGCTGCCCGCACAACACCTCGACCAAGGTCCCGGAAGGCAGCCGCGCGCTCGGCGGCATCGGCTGCCACTACATGGTCACCTGGATGGACCGGCGCACCGATACCTTCACCCACATGGGCGGCGAAGGCGTGACCTGGTCCGGGCAGGCGCCGTTCACCGCGACCGAGCACGTCTTCCAGAACCTCGGCGACGGCACCTATTTCCACAGCGGTTCGCTGGCGATCCGCCAGTCGATCGCCGCCGGCGTCAACATCACCTACAAGATCCTGTACAACGACGCGGTGGCGATGACCGGCGGCCAGCCGGTCGACGGCCAGCTCAACGTGCCCGACATCGCCCACCAGGTGCGCGCCGAGGGCGTCGAGACGATCGTCGTGGTCAGCGACGAGAGCGGCAAGTGGAGCGACAAGTCGATCTTCCCGGCCGGCGTGGAGTTCTTCGACCGCCGCCAGCTCGACGACGTGCAGAAGCGGCTGCGCGGGACCAAGGGCGTGTCGATCCTGATCTACGACCAGGTCTGCGCGACGGAAAAGCGCCGCCGGCGCAAGCGCGGCAAGATGGTCGACCCGAACAAGCGCGTGGTGATCAACTCGCTGGTCTGCGAAGGCTGCGGCGACTGCGGGGTGAAGAGCTTCTGCGTATCGGTGCTGCCGAAGGAAACCGAGTTCGGGCGCAAGCGCGAGATCGACCAGAGCAACTGCAACAAGGACTTCAGCTGCGTCGAGGGCTTCTGCCCCAGCTTCGTCACCGTGCACGGCGGCCAGTTGCGCAAGGGCAGGAAGTCGAACGCGGCGGCGAAGCTGGACAACCTGCCCGCGCCGCAGTTCCGCAGCGACCTGGCGCAGCCCTGGAACATCCTGATCACCGGCGTCGGCGGCACCGGCGTGGTCACCATCGGCGCGCTGCTGGGCATGGCCGGCCACCTGGAAGGCAAGGGTGCGACCGTGCTCGACCAGACCGGGCTGGCGCAGAAGGGCGGCGCGGTGACCACCCACATCCGCATCGCGCGCGCGCCGGAAGACATCCACGCGGTGCGCATCGCCGCCGGCGAGGCCGACCTGGTGCTGGGCTGCGACATGGTCGTGGTCAACGACTACTGGGCGCTGTCGAAGGTGCGCGGCGAACGCAGCAACGTGGTGCTGAACACCTACGAAGCGATGCCGGGCACCTTCACCACGCACCCGGACATGCAGTTCCCGGCCGCCGAAATCGTCGCCGGGGTGAAGCTGGCGCTGGGCGGGCGCGATCCGGTGCTGCTGGACGCCACGCAGTTGGCGACCGCACTGCTCGGCGACGCGATCGCGACCAACCTGTTCATGCTCGGCTACGCCTGGCAGCAGGGCTGGGTGCCGGTGTCGTTCGACGCGCTGATGCGCGCGATCGACCTCAACGGCGCCGCGGTGGACATGAACAAGACCGCGTTCGCCTGGGGCCGCCTGATGGCCATCGACCCGCAAGCGGTGCTCGAGGCCGCCGGCGTGGTCCACAACGCGCAAACCGAAAGCGAGCGCACGCCGCGCAACCTGCTGCCGCTGCCGCCCAGGCAGTGGGAAGGCACCGAGTGGGGCGCCAACTCCGCGCCGCGCGACCCGGCCGACGAATCGGAGCTGCGCGGCCTGCCCGACGGCGGCGCCGGCAACGTCGCCTTCCCGCCGCTGGACGACGCGCGCCTGTCGCGCTCGCTCGACGAGCTGATCGCGCGCCGCGTCGCGTTCCTGGCCGATTACCAGAACGCCGCCTACGCGAAGCGCTACGAAGACCTCGTCACGGCGGCGCGCGCCGCCGAGAACCTGAAGGCGCCGGGCTCGACCGCGCTGACCGAAGCGGTGGCGCGCAACTTCTTCAAGCTGATGGCGTACAAGGACGAATACGAAGTGGCGCGGCTGTATGCCGCCAGCGGCTTCCGCCAGCAACTGGCGCAGCAGTTCGAAGGCGACTACAGGCTGCGCTTCCACCTCGCCCCGCCGCTGCTGGCGAAGAAGGACGCGCACGGCCGGCTGCGGAAACGGGAATACGGGCCATGGGTGCTCACCGCGTTCGGCCTGCTGGCGAAGCTGAAGTTCCTGCGCGGCAGCGCGTTCGACCCGTTCGGCCACACCGCGGAACGCAAGGCCGAGCGCCAGCTGGTCGCCGACTACGAACGCACCGCACGTGAATTGCTGGCGAAGCTCGACGCCGGCAACCTCGGCCTCGCCGTCGAGATCGCCAGCATCCCCGAGCACATCCGCGGCTACGGTCACGTCAAGGAAGCGCACCTGGAGAAGGCCAGGGCGCGCGAAGCGGCGCTGCTGAAGCAGTGGAACGATCCGCTGCGGGTGGCACAGGCGGCGTAAGTCCGGCAGGCGCGTCGAGCGGGTACGGCTGCGTATCGCCGGCGACACCGGACGCCGCCTTCCGCGGGGAGAACCGCACCGATCGGCGACGCCTTGCGTCGCCTGGTCCGGCGCAGACGTCAAACCGCACGGCCCGGGCGCGACTCGGCTTCGGCACGGGATCCGGGCCGGGACAACCGTACCAGCGCCTGGAAGCACATACCCGTACCCGCGATCGAACAGGCGGGACGGGGGTGCCATGCGATTCGCTACCGACGGGAAGGTCTGGGATCGGCTGCTGCCGGCCTTCGTGTTGCCGTACGCCATCTGGACCCTCTACGTCCACCTGATCGTCTCCGCGCACGCCAGTTTCACGACCCTCCTGCAGGGGTTGCCGCTGGTCGCCGTGGTCGCTGTCGCGGCCACGGCCGGATGGTTCCGCCTGCACGATCCCGCCGCCGCGCGCGAACCCACCCCGGCCGTCCAGGGGAGCGCCGCACCGGCGACTCCGGGCCCGACCGGCATGGGCAACACCCGGGCCGTCCCGCTGGCTGTGCTCGCGGCGGCGATGCTCTGGGTCGGACTGCTTTCGGCGGGCATGCCGTACGCGGTGTTCTGGTGGGGTGGCCTGCTGGCGATGTGCGGGGCCTGGATCCGGCACCTGCGTGGCCGGCATTCCCGGCCGCAAGCCGGAAGCGCGGTGAAGTGCCCGGCGTGGCTGGTGCCGTGCGTCATCGCCGCCGCGGTTTGCGTGGTCCTGGTCGCGAATCGACCGGACGCGGACGATGCCTTGTACCTGAGCATCCCGGCGACGCTGCTGCGGCTTCCGCAGCAACCCGTGCTGTTGCACGACACCATGTACCGGTTGCCGGAAGGTTCGATCCTGCTGCCCTTCTACCGGCTCAGCAACTACAACGTGCTGATCGGCGCGGTCGCCCGGCTGACCGGCATCGACCATCTGCTGGTTGCCTATCTGGTGCTTCCCGCGCTGTTCGCCGCAATCGTCGTCTTCGCATGGATCTACCTCTTGCGGCGCATCGTGCCGGCGCGCTGGCCGGTGGTGCTGCCGATCCTGTTCCTTTGCGTCATGGCGTTCGGCGAAGCGCACCGCGCGTACGGCAATTTCGCGTTCGTGCGCCTGTTCCAGGGCAAGGCGATCCTGGCGGCCTGCATGGTGCCGGCCATCGCCGGCGCGGCGCTGGCCTATGCGCGCCACGGCGGCCTGCGCCATTGGCTGCTGCTGTGCGCGGCGCAAATCGCGGCGCTCGGGGTCGCGGCGAGCGCCTTGTTCGTGGCGCCGGCCACCGCGGCCCTGGGCCTGGCCGGCGGCTGGTCGCCGGATGCAAGGCGCAGCCTGCGCTTCGTGCTGGGATTGCTGCCGGCCGCATATCTTTTCGGCGCGGCCTGGCTGGTAGGCTCCGATACGCGCGAAGCGCAGGCCCTGGCGCTTCCCTCTGCCGTGGCGATGCCCAGCGTGCCCCATCTCCTCGAACGGACCTGGGGCGTCTGGAGCACGCGAGTCCTGCTGACGGCCCTACTTGCCGCGTGGGCCTTCGTGCGCGACCCGGTCCGGGCGCGCTACTTCTCCGCCGGCGCGTTCTTTTTCCTGCTCGTCGCGCTCAATCCCTACACGACGCCATTCGTGGCGGCGCACTCCGTCGGCGCCAAGACCTACTGGCGATTGACCTGGGCATTGCCCTTGCCGTTGTTCCTCGCGGTGATCATCGACGGCATGGGCGCCCGCGCGCTGGCGTTGAGGCCGAAGGCGCTGGCGGTGGGCGCATGCCTGGCCCTGTCGTTGCCGGCGATCGTGTTCGGCTCGCGGTTCGGCACGCTCCTGCGTGCGAATCACGTCACCCTGGGGTTCCCCGGCCCCAAGGTTCCGCCGATCGAATTCGGGGTGGCGCGGGAAGTGGCCGAACACGTCGACGAAAAGGGAACCGTGCTTGCCCCGCAAGATGTCGCCACGTGGTTGCCGGCCTTCGCCGTCCGCCCGAACGTCATCGGCGTTCGGCACATGTACCTGAGCCTGGCCTTCACGCCGCGGGAAACGGCGCAGCGCAGCAACATGATGCGATACGTCGAGGGCAAGTACCGGCCAGCCGATGCGGAGCGGTGGTTCGCGGAGTCGGTCCGGCGATATCGCCTCACCGCGGTCGTGTTCTCGCGCTCGGCTCCGTGGGCGAAAGAGATCGAAACGATCCTCGGCGAACAAGGGTGGCGGCCGCTTTCGTGCGGCGCCTACGAAATACAGGTGCGGGGCGAACCCGGCATCGCCGCGGCCGGGCCGGCCGGGTGCGGGACGCAAGCGATCCCTGCGCGGCCGTGAACGTCACCAAGCTCATCGCGCCGTCCGCTTGCGCGGATCGGCCGAGCGCGCGCCGGGCAACGCCGCGATGGCCGCAGCCGCATTCACCTGCCGGTTGCCGCCGGGGCCCATGCTGCTTCGCTCGAGGATCGCCCGGACCTCGCGGGCATCGAGCGCCGGCGCAAGCGACAGCAGCAGCGCGGCGATGCCGCTGACATGGGCGGCGGCCAGCGACGAACCGGAGGCGAAGCCGTAGCGGCCATCGGGCTGGGTCGTCAGGATGTCCGTCCCGGGCGCGTCCACCACGCCCGCCGGCGCTTTCCGCGCCTGCGCGGAGCGCACCACGATCACGCCCGGCGTCGCCGCCGGGAAGCCTGCGACCCGCCCATCCGGCGGCATCGCCGCCACGACGATGCGGTCCTGCCGCAGCAGGACCGCGAGCAGTTGTTCGAGCAGCAGGTCCGGCGGCCCGCCAAGGCTCATGTTGATGATGCGGGTGTCGGTATCGATGAGCGCGGCCAGGGCCTTGGCCAGGGTGAAGGTGTTGCAGCGCGCGCTGCCCGCGCCGGCCGGATGCCAGCACGCCTTGTAGGCGCTGAGCCTTGCCTGCGGCGCGATGCCGACAATGCCCACCTTGTTGCCGCCGGCGGCCGCGATCACCCCGGCGACTTCGGTGCCATGGAGATCGCGGCGGAAGGCCGCGGCATCGTCGTCGACCATGTTGTACGCGCCGCGGATGCGGTCCTTGAGGTCGGGGTGGGCGAGGTCGACGCCCGTGTCGACAAGCGCGACATCGACCCCCCTGCCCTGGCTGGATTGTTGCGCCAGCGGTGCATCGATTTCGGCGAAACCGCGCTGGAGCCGGACGTAGGGATCGTCGTAGCGCATTTCCCCGGGCTGCCCGGCATACACGTCGTATTCCTGCAGCCGTTCGGCGATCCGCACCCGCGCATCCGCGGACAACGCCTTGAGCAGGGCATCGCGGTCGGTGCCGGAAGCCGGCCTGAGCACGGCGCAATACAGGCCCAGCGGCTTGATCGGCCAACCGACGATCTCGCGAAGCCGGTATTGCCGCTTCAATTCGTCGAGCGTGGACATCGCACGCTGGCCATTCCGGTATTGGTCCGCGGTCCCGTAGCCCAGCACGTTCGACGCCGCATGCGGCGCCGGCGGCGACACCGGGTTGGCGACCGCGATCACGATGTCGCGCTGGCCGTCGATCGCCGCCATCCTGTCCGCCGGCTGCACGCCGCCGGCTCCGGCGCGACTGTCCGGGAATGCGTCCGCAGGCGCGTGCGCGCAGGCGCAGAGGGCCGCCGCGGCAGCGAGCAGGAACGGTATTACCGGTTTCATGGCGTGCCGGCCACGGGCTCGGCGAGGAGGATGCCGCGGGTCGAACGCAGCCGCTGGAGCAGTGCCTCGCGCCGGACGGCTTCCGTGGTCGGCACGACCAGGTAGCCGCCGACCTTGTTGGGGCCCTCCACCACCCGCAAGCCGCTGGCATCCAGCAGGGCGTTCCAGTCGGCCAGCTCCATCGCGGGGTCCGGCACCAGCCGGATGGAACCGGCGGGCGCCGGCGCCGCCTCGCGGCTCAGCGTGCGGTATGCGGGAGCCGACTCCAGCGACCACAGCTTCGCCCCCATCGCGCCCAGCCCGATCGCCTGCAGCACGATGGCGGCAACCAGCGCGCGTCCCGCCCAGCCGACCGGACGCGAAGGTTCCGGCGCCTTCGCAAGGTCGGGATTGTCGATCCGGGAAAGCAGGCGCTTCAGGCCGGCTTCCGCATCGATCGGCAAGTCGACCGGCAGCGACATCGCGCGTTGCAGGCGCTGTTGTTGCGCGAATTGCGCGCGGCACGCATCGCAGCGCGCGAGGTGGCCGTCCAGCCACTCGCTTTGCCGGGGCGTCAGGGCGCCCTGCAACGCGTCGGGCATCGCTTCCCAGGCGAGCATGCAATCCTGATTGGAATTCGGGGTAAAGCCCATGCTGTCTAACTCCCCTGCTCCCGCGTCTCGCCGCTCAGGGCGGGCACGACGTTGAGCAGCTTCATTCTTGCGTGGAACAGGCGCGCCTTCACCGTCCCGACCGGGCATTGGAGGATGGCGGCGACCTCGTTGAGGCTGTGGCCCACGCCGTAGACCAGTTCGACGACGACGCGCTGGTCCGCGCTGAGCAGTGCGAGCGCCTTGCCCAGCAGATCGCGCAATTCGCGGTCCTCGCCCGGATCCGTACCTTCACCCAATCCCGGAGGGAAGGCGTCGTCGGTCAAGTCGTCGGCCAATTCGACGCCCTGCCGGCGCAACGCCTTGAGTCCGCAGCGATAGGTGATTCCCATCAGCCAGGTGGAAACCCGGGCATCCCCGCGGAAGTCGCCCGCGTGCTGCCAGGCGATCCAGAAGCAGTCGTTGACGACCTCCTCGATGATGTCCGGGCGTCGCGTCAGCCGGGACAGGAACCGGCACAGCCTGCCGTGGTAGCTCCGGTACAGCGCGGCCAGCGCCGCATGGTCGCCCGCCGCCATGCGCTGGAGCAGCGCACGATCGATGGCATCGGCGGTGCGGGCATTCGCCTCGTTCATTGGCCCTGGTGGTCGATCCCGTTCGTGGTTCCCTGCATAGGTGCCCCGACGCCCCGGATTGGTTGCCTCAGAACGACCGGGTGAGGCTTGCGACCCAGTGCGGCGGAGCATGGGCGCCGTAGACCCGTCGCGCGCCGAGGCTGTTCATGTTGCGGTCGACCTGCAGCCGCCAGGGTCCGTCGCTCCACGCCAGCCCCAGGTTGCCGTAACCGTACGTCCGCAGCCGGCTGTATCCGTATCCATAACCGTAACCGTGTTCGTAGTAGGGGTGGTGCCCGGGACCATACGAGCCGACAGCCACCTCGGCGATCCCGGCGCCCGCGGAAAGGGAGACGTGCCGCGTCAAAGGCCAGCTGACGGCCACGTCGACGGCGCCGCGGAAATGCCGCTCCCCGTCGTCGCCGACGTGGATGGCCGAAAGGCCGAGGGTCACGCTGTCCCGGTAGGTGAAATAGAGGTTCGCCTCGGCGCGATCGGGCATCCGGTTGCGGCGATAGTCGTAGTACAGCAGGCCGGCCTGCGCCCGCCAGTCGTCCGAAAGCGCCCAGGAACGCGATACCCGCGCCAGGGCCATCACCGGCCGCCCCGGCGAGCGCGCTTCCACCCCGCCCGCAAGGCCGAGCGACCAGCCGCCGGGGGACGCCCAGGAGATCGCGCCCTGGAGGACCGGGGTGGCCGGCGTGATCGCCAGGCCACGGTCGACCAATTGCGAAGCCAGCGCGACCTCCCCGCCGATGCGCGAGGCCTGTGCCTGGAGCGGCGCAGGCCGGCAGGCCAGCGCGACCGCCGTGGCCAGCAGTACCGGACAGGAACGGAGCCGGGTTGGTGGGGACGCGCGCGAGTTCCGGATGAATCGGCGCCTAGGGGTTGTCATGTCCGCGCTCAAGCCATCCGCTTGGGCGCGAGCTTACCGGCCCCGCACGGGCCGTTCAAATACGCACGGCGCCGGCCCTTGCCGGGCGTTGGCTCAGTGCGCGTCGACGAAATCCGCCACCGCCTTGATGTCCGCCTCGCTCAGCGACTTGGCCACGCCTTGCATGATCTTCGCATTGCTGGTCTTGCCGCGGGCGCCGCTCTTGAAATCGTGGAGCGCCTTGGCGACATAGGTCCCGGACTGGCCCTGCAGGCGCGGAATCGTGGCCCAGGGCGGTCGCGGCTGCGTGGTGTTGACGTCGGCATCCGAACGCGGGCCCTTCCCGTTGGCGCCATGGCAACCCTGGCACGGGGGAATGCCGCGGGACGGATCGCCATCGCTGAAGAGCCGTCCACCCGGCGAGGCGGCAGCGGCGCCCGCGCCCGGCTTGGGAGGGAGCGACGCGTAATAGGCGGCGAGGTTGCGCATCTCGGCATCGCCCAGGGAAGCGACCAGCGGACCCATGACCGGATCGCTGCGCTCCCCGTCCTTGAACGTCTTCAGCTGCACGTAGAGATAGGTCGCCGATTGCCCGGCCAGATCCGGGAACGTCGGTGCGATGCCGAGTCCGTTGGCGCCATGACATGCGCTGCAGACATTCGACAGCGCCTTGCCGGCCTGGACGTCGCCGGAGATCGGCTGCTGCCGGCGCACATCGAGGAAGGCCCCGGGCGCTTTCGGCGCGTTGCCGTCGCCATCGGCCACGGCCGCCGCCGTGGCGGCAAGGGTGACCGCCAATCCCCCGGTGGCGAACGCGATCAGGTGCAGGGCTCGCTTCGAAAACCACATGATTCCACTCCTCACAGCCTCAGGGTGATGAATATACCCATCGCCATGGCGTCCCATTGCGATGCGGGCGCCAGCTCGGTGAACACGCGATTGCCGACGACCAGGTCGCCGGGCGTGTCGAAACCGGCAAGGTGCCAATCGGAGAACCGGCCGCGCTGGTACTTCCAGAAAAAGCGCAGGTCGGCGTTCGCGGACAGGGCCAGGTCGAGTTTCGCGGTCAGGTCGTGCACGCGATAGACGTTGGTGGGGAAACGGTCGCCGACGGCCGCTTCGTCCAGGATGCGGGCGTAGACGACGGAAAGCGCCGCCAGGCTCGCGTAGTCGTAACGATTGACGCCGCGCGAATAGGTGAAGTCGTAACCGAGGTCGAGGCGGACGCGCGGCGAGAACGCGCGATTGAAGTGGGCGCCCGCATTGACGTTGCGCTCGTCGTCGGTCTCGGACCAGAAATTGGCGAAGGGATAGAACCGCCCACCGAACTGCATGTCGGCCTGGTCCGGAGAGGAATAGGTCAGCGCCTCGTTGTCGTTGACGTTGCCATTCCTCAGCCGGCTGGCCTGGTAGCCGGCATACGCGCTCATGCTGGTGGCCGGCGACGGCGACCAGTCCCATGCGGCATCGGCGCCGAAGGTGTCGAACGACCGCCGTCCGATCGTCGCCCGGTAATCCTTGCGGTCGCCGTGCAGCGTCGCGCTGAACGTGGCCGTCTCCCCCACCGGCATGGTCAGGATCGCCTTGAGCCTGCCCGCCTGCAGGTCGCCGAGGTCGTACTTGCGCATCTGCGCGACGGTGAAGGCCGGGTTGCCCGTCGCGGGCGGCACGTAACCCGGCAACGACGGCGAACGGGCATCGGAATAGGGGTACGGATCGTAGGGGTCGCCGCTGCGCCTTTGCGCTTCGTAGCTTATCCGCAAGGTCGCGTCGTCGAAGACCGTGCCGTCCCAGTCCAGCTCGAGGCGCTGGTCGTCGACCCGGTCGCGTTCGCGCACGTGCGGCGTGCGGCGCTCGAACCGGTAGCGCAGGCCCAGCGCGCTTTCGCCGAGGTCGCGGTTTCCGCCGAGTTCGAACTCCAGGCGGTCGTAGCTGTAGGGGATGTTGGCGATCCGGGTGTAGACCGACTGGTAGGCGGGGTCCCCGGGCTTGAACAGGCCGGAGAAGGCCGGCGCCGGGATGATGAACGCCACCGCCCCGTTCTCCGCGACATAGCCGTACTGCCCGGTGAGCGGGTTGTACATCGTGTACCGGGTCTTGTTGTCTTCGTCGTACCGGCGCAGGTGCGCGTACAGCCCGAGCGCCTGGGTCGGGCGGAAATCCGCCCGCAGGTCGACGAGCAGGGTGTCGATCCGCGCCCTGGCCGTGCTGCGCGACAACGCCGCCGTGGTGTTCCAGTCCGCGCAGGCGATGCCGCTGCCGCCGATCATCGCGCCGTCGGGGCAGAACGCGGGGTCGAGCGGCGCCTGCAGCGCGTCGTCCTGGCGCATGCTGGCCCAGGACGCGACCAGCGACAGGTTGCCGTTCCAGAGCTTCAGCGGGTGCGACGCCTTCATCTGCGCGCTGTAGTAATCGTTGTCCGGCTCGAGCGCCCAGGTGCCGCCATCGATCATGGAGGCGGCGCCGGGCACCACGGCGAAAGGCACCCGGAAGTCCAGGCGATCCTTGTCGTTGCGGAAGAACGAGCCGTTCAGGCTGAAATCGAACAACCAGCCCATGGCGCCACTCTTGTTGCGCAGCCCCAGGCGGATGTCGGTGGTCGTGGAATCGACCGGGCGCACGGTTTCGTACTGGCCGCCGTAGCGGCCGGGCACGCTGGGCGTGCCCGCGCCGCCGGGTCCCGGCGCCACGAAGTAATAGCTCAGGTACATCGGCCCGCCCCACGCGCGCGTGCCCTCGCGGCGCTCGTTGGTCACGCCGGCATAGCCGATCCAGTGCCGGGCCGGCGCCGCGCCTTCCCAGCTGGCGCCGGTGCTGCGGCGGTTGATCGCCAGGGTCTGCCGCGGCCGTTCCTCCATCGCCTCGCGCACCGCTTGCGGCGTGCTGCCGGCGGCGATGCCCGGCGGCAGCGTCAGCTGCGTGGTTCCCACGCCGTCCCACAGGGGATACGCGGTGGTGCTCAGGGCGTGCGGCGTCGCGCGATGGAAGAACTCGAACCGGCCCGCGCCGTAGCGGCCCGCGCGCACGCGGAAATACTGGTCGTCCTGGCTGATCCGGCTGCCGCGCAGCTCCACGAAGCCGCCGGTCTTGCGGTTCGTGGCGGAAAAGGCCGCCAGGCCCAGCACCGGCCCGTTTCCCCAGTCCGCGTACCTGCGGAAGAAGGCGTTGTCGGCATCGCCGCCGGTGGACAGGTAGCCGAACTGGACCAGGCCGAAATGGCTCCAGTCCGCCTGGTCTTCCCCGTCGGCGCTCTCGTCGCCGGGATATTCGTAGGGGTACGGGTAGAGCGCGCCGCTGGGCGTGCGCAATTGGCCCGGATGCAGCCACGACATGCCCCGCGGATCCGGGACGATGAACGGCTCCCAGCCGGTCGGGTCCAGGCCGTTGCCGAACTGCAGGTTGCCGACGCGTTGCGAATCGCTGACGTCGGCCTGCGCCATGGCCTCCGCGCAGACGGCCATGCCGAGCGCGGCGGCGATCAGTGTTGCCAGCAGGTTTCGTTTCGGCATGACGGTGCCCCTGCGATAAGGACAGGTCACTTGACCAGGGTGGAACCCGCGGGATGGTTGGACCCGTGGATGTTGGCGTGGCAGTTGAGGCACCCGCGCGCCATCACGCGCTCGTCGGGGGCGATTCCGCTGCGCAGGCCCTGCCGCGTCAGCAGGTCGTTGGGATGCCCGCTGTTGGTGTGGCACTGCCGGCACAGCATCGGCACCGGGAGTACCGTCAGGTTCGCGTGGTTGGACCCGTGCGGGGTGTGGCAATTCAGGCAGCTTTCCCGCACCGGCGCGTGCTCGAACAGGAACGGCCCGCGCTTGTCGGCATGGCAGGTGAAGCAGGTTTCGTTGGCCGTGGCGGTCTTGAGCAGCGGCTTGGTGAAGCTGCCGTGCGGATTGTGGCAATCCACGCAGGAGATCTGCCCCTCCGGCAACGGCATGTGCGAACGGCGGTTGAACTGGACGCGGATGTCGCGATGGCAGGTCGAGCAGACCTCGTTGACCGAGGCCTTGGCCATCAGGCCTTCGGGCGACAGCCTCGCCATCGGATTGTGGCAATCCGTGCACGACAATCCGCGCCGCTCGTGCACCGAGCCGATCCAGTGCTGGCGGGCGCCGCCGGCGTGGCAGCCCAGGCAAGTGCGTACCTGGACCTCGACCGGGGTCGCGCTGCCGTGCGTATAGGCGATGATCAGGCCGCGGATGTCCGGGCGCTTCGCATGCTCCGACCCGGGGCCATGGCAGGCTTCGCACGCGCCTTCCGGCGCGACCCCGTGCGCTCCGGCGACGAATGCGCTCACGTGCATGCTGTGCGATGCGTGCACGTCCTCCAGCGCATGGCAGGACCCGCAGCTTTTCGCGCCGATCGCGGTCGCGTGGGCCGCCAACGGATTGCGCGCCATCGACGCCGCCGAGAACGGCAGCGCGGCAGCGTCGTCCCATGCCGGGCGACGATGTTCGTCGCTTCCCGCACCCATGTCGGTCGGAGGCAGGCTGCGCGCGATGTCGCTTGCGCTCAGCGGCTCGGGTAGCCCGCGGGGTTCGGCCTGGCCGGATTGGGCCGATTGGACCGACTGGGCCGAGTCGCTCCGCTGCGCGTGCAACGTGGACAAACCGGCCAGCAGCAGCATGGCCAGCACCGCCGTCATCGGCAGTGCCTTGCGCATCGTGCGTTTCCGCCGGGATGTTTCCGTCATCGAACCGTCCACCTGCGTTCCGCAGGGATGGACGAACGCCATCCCCGGGCAATGAAAGGACTTGTTGCGGGTAGGTGCCGGCCGCGCCGGGAAAAGGTTGCATCGCCAGCGCGAATGCAACTTTTCGCCCCCTCCCGCGGCACCTACCGGCATTCGAGGAGGCGCATGACATGACGGGAACCCGCATGCCCGAGACCGCGGGCGGCGTCGCGACGGATTCCGGCGAGCGCGGCGCCGGGGCCGCCGCCGCAGCGGACGCGGCGCAGTTGCACGACACCCAACTCGCCTTCGACAGCGTGGCCGCCGACTACGACGGCCCGCGCGGCAACAACGAGCTGATCCAGCGCATGCGGCACACGCTCCGGGAAGTCGTGTGCCGCGAGCTCCCGCCGGGATCGAGGCTGCTGGACCTGGGTTGCGGCACCGGCATCGATGCGCTCGGGTTCGCGCAACTCGGCTATCCGGTCGTCGCCACCGACTGGTCGCCGGGCATGGTCGCGCGCACCGAAGCGCGCATCGCCGGCGCTTCCCTGCCGGTGCCCGTGGCCGTCAGGCAGCTGGGCATCCACCAGCTTGCCGCCCTCGATGGCAGCTTCGACGGCATCTACTCCAACTTCGGACCGATGAACTGCGTCCCGGACCTGGCCGCGACCGCGGACGAATGCGCGCGCCTGCTGGCCCCGGGCGGGGTCCTCGTGTTTTCGGTGATGGGCCGGATCTGCCCATGGGAACTGGGTTACTACGCGCTGCGCGGCCGCTTCGGGCGGGCCGCCGTGCGCGCCGCGCGCGGTGCGACGCCGGTGGGCATGAACCGGCACACGATCTGGACGCGGTACTACCTGCCGCGCGAGTTCCACCGCCATTTCGCGGCGCGGTTCGAGTTGGCCGGCTACCGTGCGCTGAGCCTGTTCATGCCGCCACCCTACCTGGTGGACTTCTACCGGCGCCACCCGCAATTGTGCGATCGCCTGGGCCGGCTCGACGATTATCTTGGCGAATGGCCGCTGCTGCGCGACATGGGCGACCACTTCCTCATGGTGATGCGCCGGCGCTGAGGCATGGACGGCGCGCCCGCCACGACCGGGATCGTCCTGCACGGCGCCGCCGTGGTCACGCCGGCGGGCATCGCGCAGGCGCCGTTGCCGCTCCGTGCGGGCCGGATCGCCGCCGTCGCGGGCACGCGCGTTCCGCGCCTCGCGCTCGACGGACACCTCGTATTCCCGGCGCTGGTCAACGCGCACGACCACCTGCACGTCAACGCCGTCCCGCTGCTGCCCGCGCCTGGGCCGTTCCGCAACAGCTACGAATGGATCGAGGCCTTCAAGGCGCATTTCGCCGAGCCGGCGGTGGCGGCGGCGCTCGCCGTGCCGAAGGACGTGCGCCTGCGCCACGGCGCGCTGAAGAACCTGCTCGCGGGAACGACCTGCGTGGCGCACCACGATCCCTGGCATCCGGTCTTCGACGCGCCGGACTTCCCCGTCGCCGTGCTGCGCGAGCATGGCTGGGCCTACGCGCCGGGCTGGCCCGGCTACGGGCCGGACGTGCGGCGCAGCTTCCTCGACACGCCGCCCGACCGCCCGTGGATGATCCATCTGGCGGAAGGCACCGACGCCGTGGCCCGGGCGGAACTGGCCGGGCTCGAGGCGATGGGATGCCTGGCGCCGAACAGCGTGCTGGTGCATGGCGTGGGCCTGCGCCCGCAGGACGTGGAACGCGTGATCGCGCGCGGCGCCGCCGTGGTCTGGTGCCCGTCGAGCAACCACGCCCTGCTCGGCGCGACGCTCGATCCGCGACCGCTTTGCGCGGCGGGCCGCCTCGCCCTCGGCACCGATTCGCGACTGAGCGGCGCGCGCGACATGCTCGACGAGATGCGCGGCATCCTCCTGCGCGGCGAACTCGGCCCGGCGCAGCTCCTGGAGATCGCGACCACCGCGGCCGCGCGCATCCTGCGGCTGCCCGGACGCGGCGACCTGTCACCGGGCGACCATGCGGACCTGATCGTCGTGCGCGACGATCGCGGCGCCGGGCCCCATGCGCTGGCGGGCCTTCATCGCAGCGAAATCCGCGCGGTCGTGCGCGACGGCACGCCGTGCATCGCCGACCCCGACCTCGCCGACTGGTTCGCGCTCGCCGGCATCGACGCCGTGCCGGCAACGCTGGACGGCAAGCCGAAGCTGCTGGCGCGCTGGCTGGCCGATCCCGAAGTCGCGGCGCTCGAACCCGGACTGGCACTGCATGCCGACGCGGGCTTGCGACGCCACGCGCCGATGCCCATGGCGGGGAGTCGCTGATGGCCGGCGCGATCATGCTCGAACCCGCGGCGGCGTATTCGCTGTGGGCGCCCAGCTACCCGCCGCACGCCCACAACCCGGTGATGCAGGCCGAAGAGCGCGCCATGCTCGCGCTCATGCCGGAAGCACTGCACGGCCAGTCCGTCCTCGACGCCGGCTGCGGCAGCGGGCGCTATCTGCTGCATGCACTGCACCGAGGCGCGGCGCGCGTTACCGGCGTGGACCTGTCGCCGGAAATGCTGGCGCGCGCCGACACCGCCTTGCGCGATGAAAGTCGCGAAGTCCCCATCGCGCTGCTGGCCGGAAGCATCGACGCACTGCCTGTTGCCGATGCCTGCGCGGACCTGACCGTGTGCGGCCTGGTGGTCGGCCACCTGCAGGAACTGCGTCCGTGCCTGGCGGAACTGCAACGCGCGACCCGGCCGGGCGGCATCGTGCTGTGCAGCGACGTGCATCCGATCGGGCACGCGCTCGGCTGGGTGCGCGACTTCAAGTCCGGCGGGCAACGCTACGCCGTGCGGCACACGCAACACCTGTACGGCCACTGGCACGACGCCTGCGCCTCGCTCGGGCTGCGCATCGAGCGGGTGCGCGAGCCGATGCTGGATCCCGCCGACATTCCCGCGGATGCGCACTTCGACCGCACCGCGCTGGAAGTTCCCGTCGCCCTGGTGCTGCAACTGCGACGCGAGCGCTGACCAGGAGACCCGGAACCCATGCCGCCGATGCCACGCACCCTGCTGATCAACCCGACGATCGCCTCGCGGCGCAGCGCGCGGTTCCCGCTGGCCCTGCTGCACCTGTCCGCGGCACTGGAACGCAGCGGCGCCGGCAGCAGCCGGATCATCGACGGCAACGTCGACCGCGACTTCATCGACGCGACCTTGCATGCGCTCGAACAGGAGCGCTTCGACCTGGCCGGCATCAGCGTCATGGGCGGCCCGCAGCTGGCCCCGGCGATCGCCGTTTCCCGCGCCATCCGCGAACGCTTCCCGCAGGTGCCGATCGCCTGGGGCGGCTACTTTCCCACCCTCAATACCGCGGCGGCGATCGCCTCGCCCGATGTCGACTACGTCGTCCGCGGGCCGGGCGACGAAACCCTGCCGGAACTCGTCGCCGCGTTGCGCGGCGAAGGCGCGCCGGCGCTGGAGCGGATTGCCGGGCTGTCGTGGAAACGCGCCGGGGGCATCGTGCACAACCCGGCCCGCGGCATCCCGGTGCCCGCCGACGGGGCCCGGCTTCCCTACGAACTGCTGGGCGACCCGCGCCGCTACCTGGCGCGCACCTACCTGGGCGAGCGCACCGTGGCGCACCAGGCCGCGACCGGCTGCCGCTTCCGCTGCACTTTCTGCGGGGTGGCGGCGATGTACGGCGGCGCGACCCACCTGTCGAGCGCAGCGCGGCTGGAACGCGACCTCGGCTACTTCAAGCACGAACTCGGCGCCGATTCCGTCCAGTACTACGACCACAACTTCTTCGACCGCGAACAGGACATGGTGCCGCTGCTCGAAGTCATGGCCCGCTTCGAAATGCCCTGGTGGTGCTACGCCCGCGCGGATGCGCTGCTGGGCCTGTCGGCGCGTTCCTGGGAGCTGGTGCGCAGGAGCCGCCTGCGGATGGCGTACATCGGCGCCGAATCGCCCAACGGGCAGATGCTCAAGGACATCCGCAAGGGCACGCGGCCGGACCAGACCGTGGAAGTGGTGAAGTTGTGCAAGCGCCAGGGCGTGATCCCGGAACTGTCGTTCATGGTCGCGCCGCCGGAAAACACCGAGGAAGAGACCGAACGCACTTTCGCGTTCATCCGCGAACTGAAGCGCATCAATCCGGAGGCGGAGGTGATCGTCTACGTCTACACCCCGCTGCCGGACGAGAGCCGGCACGAATCCGACCGCCGCCGGCGCGCGCCCGTCGCGATGCGCGACCTCCACGGCCAGCCCGTGGCGTTCCCGAAGACGGTCGAGGAATGGGCCGAGCCGCGCTGGATCGACTATGCCTGCCACGCCGATGCGCCGTGGCTCGACGAGAAGCTGCGCCGGCGCATCCATGATTTCGTGACGGTGCTGCGTTGCCGCTATCCGACGGTGCAGGACCTGCATTCGCCCGCATGGGCCAAGCGCGGTTTGCGCGCCATGGCCGGCTGGCGTTACCGCTTCGGGAAGATCGACCGCCCGTGGGAACTGGAACTCGCCAGCCGGCTGGTGCGCCTGCGCATGCCGCAGGTATCGGGGCTCTGAGCGCGGACCGCCTGCGTGCATGTCGTCCAGGCCAACCTGTTGCCGGTGCCGGAAGGCTGGATGCATGCCGATGTCCTCCGGCAATGGCACTCGCTGGTGGACATCGCCGAGATCGCCGCGAGCGGCGGCGTCCGCGTCTCGGTGCTCCAGGCAGCGTCGCGCGAGGATCGCATCGTGCGCGACGGCATCGAATACCGCTTCGTCGACGTTTCCGAAGCGAAGGGAGCGCCGGAACGCAGCCACCGCCTCGCCGCCGCGTTGCAGGAGCTCGGGGCCGACGTCCTGCACGTGCAGGGCCTGGCGTTCGGCGGCGATGCGTTTGCGATCTCGCGCCGGCTCCCGCGGTTGCCGATCCTGTGCCAGGACCACGCCGACCATCCGCCAAGCCGGTGGCGGCCGTGGCGGCGGCTGCAGTGGCGTCGCTGGTTCGCCGCGGTCTCCGCGGTTTCGTTCACCGCGCCGGAGCAGGCGCAGCCGTTCATCGACGCCGGCGTGTTCGCGAAGCGGATGCAGGTGTTCGCCATCCCCGAATCCACCAGCCGCTTCACGCCCGGGGATCGCGGGCTGGCGCGCGCCGCGACCGGGCTGCATGGCGATCCGTGCGTGTTGTGGGTGGGGCACCTGGCCCGGGGCAAGGATCCGCTGGCCGTCATCGACGGCATCGCGCGGGCCGCGTTGCGGCTGCCGGGGCTGCAATTATGGTGCGCCTACGGGACGGCCCCGCTGCTGGACGCGGTCCACCAGCGCATGGCGGCGTACCCGCAACTCGCCGGGCGCGTGCATCTGCTCGGCAAGGTGCCGCACGCCAGGATCGAGTCGTTGATGCGCGCCGCCGACCTGTTCGTGTCCGGCAGCCACGCGGAAGGTTCCGGATACGCCCTGCTGGAAGCGCTTGCCTGCGACGCCACGCCGGTGGTCACCGACATCCCGCCATTCCGCGCACTGACCGGCGACGGCGCCATCGGGCGGCTGTGGCCGCCGGGCGATCCGGAACGCCTGTCCGGGGCGCTGGTGGACGCATGGTCGAACCGGGCGCCACCCGGCCGGGTGCGCGATCACTTCGATGCGACCCTGTCGTTCGCCGCGGTGGGGCGTCGATGGGCGGATGCCTATGCGCGGGTGGTCGACAGCCATGCGCGGGGTGCGCGGTGAAACTCGCGCTGATGGTCCCGGGCGGCGTGGATCGCAGCGGCGAGCAGCGCGTGATTCCGGCGTTGCTCGCCCTGATCGAGCGACTCGCGCGGCACCACGAGGTGCACGTGTTCGTCTTGCGGCAGGAGGCGACGGCGGGCGAATGGATGCTTGCCGGCGCGCGCATCCACAACATCGGCGAGGGCTGGACCCGCCTGCGCGCCATCCGCGAGGTCCGCCGCGAGCACCGGCGGGCGCCGTTCGACACGATCCACGCCATCTTTTCCGGTTCCTGCGGCCTGTTCGCGGTGGCGATGGCCAGGCTCCTGCGCGTGCGCAGCCTGGTCCATGTCGCGGGTGGCGAGCTCGCATCCCTGCCCGAGATCGCTTACGGGGGGCGCCGGCGTTGGACCGGCCGGCTGCGCGAAGCGCTGGTATTGCGCGCCGCCGATGCCGTCACCGCCGCCAGTGCGCCGATCCTCGCTTCGTTGCAAGACCTCGGGATCGCCGCGCAGCGGGTGCCATTGGGAGTCGATCTCGCGGCCTGGCCGCCTTTGCCGCCTCGCCGACGCAGCGCGGGGCCGGCGAAACTGATCCATGTCGCCAGCCTCAACCGGGTCAAGGACCAGGCGACCCTGTTGCGGGCGCTGGCGATCCTGGCGGCGCGCGGACAGGCGTTCACGCTGGACGTGGTCGGCGTGGACACCTTGCATGGCGAAGTGCAGGCGCTGGCCGGCGAACTCGGGCTGGAGCGCCGCGTCCGCTTCCATGGCTTCCGGACGCAGCGCGAACTGCGTCCGCTGCTGGCGTCGGCCGACCTGCTGGTGATGTCGTCGTTGCACGAGGCCGGGCCGCTGGCCCTGCTGGAAGCCGCGGTGGCGGGCGTGCCCGCGGTCGGCACGGCGGTCGGGCATTTCGCGGAGTGGTCGCCTTCGGCGGCCCTGGCCGTCCCCGTCAGGAATCCGGACGAAATGGCGAATGCCATCCAGCGGGCGCTTGCCGACGAGGAACTGCGGTTGCGGCTGGCGGAGGAAGCGCAGCGTCGCGCGATGCGGGAGGATGCCGATTCCACCGCCGAGGCGTTCCAGGCCTTGTATCGAACGACTCCACAAAACGGAAGGCATTATCGATCCGGCCCAAATTGAATACGAACTTCACCGTTCGTACTGAGCGCAGGCGCGTAGCGCCGGAGTCGAAGGACGTGGCGAGGCTGTCCTTCGACTCCGCGCCTTCGGCGCGACGCTCAGGGCGAACGGAGACTTTGGACTGTTCGAGGTTCGTATCAATGGAGACCACGTCGCCTCGGGAGCGCGGAAAGGAACCGCACCCGACGCGCCCTGATGCGATCGACCATCCAGCCGGCGCGTATCCACGCCTGCAACAGTCGCCGGCGCAACGCGGGCAGCGGCACCAGCGGATAGCCGAGCTTTCCGGCAGGGTCGGCCAATATCGCGCTCAATCGCTCGCGATCGCGTCGCGTCAGCGCATTCAACGCACCCTCCGCAGGCTGGCGGTTCAATTTCCCCGCCGCGTTGTTGCTGTCGAAAGAGCTGTTGCTCGGGGTGGGAATGCCGTTCGCGGTGGGCCGCATCATGACGGGCAGCGGCTCGATCCCGAGAAAAGACGCCATCCGGCGGACACTGCCCGCCGTGTCGTCGAGCAGGTCCTCGTAGCGGACGAGCAGGTACGCGTCCGACGCGGGCCGGTCGGAGCGACGGGCCGCTTCCCGGTACGACAGGTGCATCTGGCGAAGGATCCGGCGCGCGTCGCCCGACGGATGGCCGGCATTCCGTGCGGCCTGGCGGCTGGATGCGTAGACCGCGCAAGGATGGCGGACGACATGGAGCAGTTTCGCCTCGGGGAATTCGGCCGTCAGGCGCCCCAGGAAACGCTCGTTCGCGGGTGTTTTTTCCACCCATCGCTGCAGGGCGTGCGCGGTGCCGAACCCCGCCGTGCAATGCGCGTAGGCAAGCGCGATCGCGACCAGCGGCCAGGACGTCGTGCGCGGCCCGAGCCGCGTTTCGACCAGCGGCCACCATGCCAGCAGGGCGCGCATGAATCCGACATACGGCGAGTTTTCCGCCGACGAGCGCCCGAGCAGCCAGTAGGGGGACTGGTTGATCGGGTTGGCAAGCCTGCGCAGCCACTCGCAGCCGAGGAATGGCAGCCATGCCTCCGCGGGCAAGCGCTTCAGGTGCCAGGCGAAATTGGTGAGCATGGTGCCTTCGGCGGGAAGCACGGAGAGCGCCGGATGGTGGTCGAGCAGGTCGCGCACCAGGGTCGTGCCGCTGCGGTGGGCACCGAAGACGAACACGGGCCGGCGCGCGATGGCGAACGCGTGCTCGATCTCGCCGGCAGCGAGGAGCGCGGGACCCGCCGATTCGGCAGCGGACCACACGGCATCGGACCACGCCGCCGCGGCCTGGCGCACCGCGCCCAGGTCGGTGACGCGCGGCCTTTGCAGCTGCCGGTCGAATTGCGCCTCGAGATGGACGATGTCCAGGGGATCGCATCCCGGGTATGCGCGTCGTCGGGGATCTGGCCGGTCCATGCGTGGCTTCGTCCCGATCAGGCGTCTTTGCGGGCCACGTACAGGCGAAACCTCGAGGGTTCCCTGTGGCCGCGAAGTTTCGCCGCGAGAGGGCGCATCGCCCACGCCAGCCCGTACCAGGGGCGGTGGACTTCCCAGCGGATCGACAGCGCCCGCTGCATCTCCTGCAGCCACCCATCGGTCAGGAAACCGAGCATGGCGATCGAGTCGCCCGCCACGCCATGGCGCTGCAGGAAGGCGGCCTGTCGCTCGGCGAGCATCCTGCGTCCGTCCTCCTCGCGCGGGTACCAGGGCGTATCGCCGATGACCACCAGGCCGCCCGGCCTCACGCAGCGCAGCGCCTCGCGCAGGCTGGCCTCGGCGTCCTCGCTGTAATGGAAGGAAGCATTGAACACGGCGGCGTCGAACTGGTCGTCGGCGAACGGGAGCCGGTCGAAGCTGGCCTGGAAACGCGGGAACAACGCCGGCAACCGCGCCCGGTAATGGCGCGCGGCGCCCAACCCGTCGCTGTCGTTGGTGAGCAGGTCGACGGCGCAGGGACGATGGCCCGCGAGCGACAGGCGATAACTCATCCAGCCGTTGCCCGCGCCCAGGTCGAGGACCCTGCCCTTCGGCCGGTCGGGCAACAGGCGCCGCACGACGTAGTCGTGGCTGCGCGCCCTGATGCGCCATTGCGCGGGGTCCTTGCCGGAGACATCGCGATACGGAAGCTCCAGGTAGTAATCCCCGCAGTCGCTGCCACGACCTTCCGCCTTCCTGACCCGTTCGTAATCCCGGATGAAGCCGGCAAGGCGGAGCTGCGTTTCCGGCGGCAGCGCCCGCGCGATGCCGCGGCGGACCGTGATGGAAAACCCGCACGCCGCGCAGTCCGAAGCGGGGATGCCGGCGCCGCAACGGGGGCAGCGCAAGCGGATCCCCGCCGGCAATCGCTCCTCCTCCATTGCGTGCATGCTCAAGGCGCCAGGACCGGGGATTCCATGGCCGCGCGCACCGCATACAGCATGTCCATGCGCGGCACCGGCCGCGTCAACCAGCGCAGCGCGCGCCGGCCCAGGCTCATCGTGGGCCAGCGCTGGCCCTGCAGCCACAACTGCGTGCGCACCATGTCGTCGCGTTCCTGGATGGTTTCCTGCGACGGCCTGATGCGGTTCTTCAGGTAGCGGCCCGCGTCGCCGGCGGAGCGGGACCATTCCATGCCGGCCAACGGATGCAGCCACAGTTCGGAACAGGAGACCCGGGTCATCGTCTGGCGGCGCGAGAGCGTCCGCAGCAGGAGCGGGCACTGCCGCGAGAACCGCGCCAGCACGTCGCCGGGAACCGCGCCCGGGTAATAGCGGTCGACCATGCGCAACGGCGGCAGCGCCCACCAGAACGAACCGTCGTCGCGGCCGCCATCGACCTCGCGCCAGTCGTCCGCGGTCATCGCGGCGCACAGCAGGGCGATGTCGTGCAGGTGCATCAGGCGCAGGTTGCGGTTGCAGATGCTGCCGGCCGCATGCAGCAGCAGGTGGCTCATCAGGCCGCCGGTGGATGCGTAGCCGTTCAGGCCGGGCCGTGCGTCCGCCGGGTAGACGCGCCCGGTGACGTCGGCGACCGAGACCGGCAGCCGCTCCTGGATGCGGACGTGCAGCTCGATGTTGACCGGCATGTCCCAATGCTCGCCGAGGCCGGGCACGGGCTGGCTGTCGGCCGGCTTGAACACGCGGTGCTTCCATTGCGCGTACGCCTCCTCGTAGCCGATCGCCCGCAGCATCGCGCCCGCCGCCCCGGCATCGCTTTCGCAAACCAGCAGGTCGATGTCGGCCATCGGGCGTTCGCCCTGCGCATACAGCCCCATGGCCTGCAGCGCCGATCCCTTCAGGGCCACCACCGCCAGGCCGGCCGCGCGCGCGTCCGCATCGATGCGCTTCAGCATCGCCTTGATGTGCCGCTGGCGGCATTCGACATGCGCGTGCTGGTCGCGCAGGAAGCGCTGCCATGGGGTGTGCTGCCAGCGGCAGCGCCCGCTCAGCACGGGGGAAACGCCGTGCGCCGCGGCCACGGCCGACGCCAGTCGCCACTGGATGCCGTCCCATGCCGGCGTCTCCGTCCCCGGCCGCGCCAACTCCAGCGCCAGCGCCTCCGTGGCCCGCGACAGGCCGGCCTTAACCGTCTTGAGTGGCGGCAACATAGATCCCTTCCCGTGCAGGGTGCTTCGTCGGGGCGGCGGTGGCGCCGGGATTGCGGTGATCGCGCTCGCTGGCGATCAATGCGTCCCAGCACGCATCGAGGCCGATGCGGGCCTCGTGGTATTCCCGGGTCGCAAGGCGCTGCCGCGACTGCAGCAGTTCGACCTGTCGGTGCAACAGGTCGCGAAAGCGGCGGTAGAACTCCGAGTCGTAGGCGCCGCGGAACATCATGGCCAGGTCGCCGCTGTCCTTCCAGTGCGTTTTCCTGCCCAGCTGGGCCCTGACTTGCTCGTAGAAGCGGGTGCCCGGGAGCGGATAGGAAACGCTGACCCCGATTTCGTCCGGCGCCGTGCGCGCCACCAGCGCGCGGGTCGCCAGCAGGTCCTCCAGCTGCTCGCCGAGGTATCCCAGCTGGATGAAGAAACCCACGCGGATGCCGTGCGCGCCGAGCCGCTCCCGCGCGGCGACCAGTTCCTCGATGGACGTGTCCTTGGACATCGCGTCCAGGATCCGCTGGCTCCCGCTCTCCGCCCCGATCCACGCCTCGACGCACCCCGCTTCCCGGAGCGCGGCGGCCATCCGTTCGCTGATCATGTTGGCGCGGATCTGGATGGTGAAAGGCACCGCGCCATCCAGTTCCGCGAGGCGCTCCGAGAACTCCCTGAGCCAGTCGACGCGGAAGCCGAAGATGTCGTCCGCCATCCAGATGTGGTCGGGCGCGTAGGCGCGCTTCAGGAAGCTCATCTCTGCGGCGACGTCGCGCGCGCTGCGTTGCGCGTAGTGGTTGCCCCAGATCGGCTTGGAACACCAGTTGCAGCGGAACGGGCAGCCCCGCGACGCCACCATGTTCAGGCTGAAATAGCCGTGCCGCTCCCGCCACAGGCGGCGATAGCGCTCGATGTCGACCAGGTCCCATGCGGCGTCGCCGGAGAGCTGGCGATCCGGCGGCAGCGCGCCCACCCGCGCCACTTCCGTGCGCCCATCCACCAGGGACGCCACGCCGGAAACGCCGGAAACCCAATCCGCCGCAGCGACGTCCGGGTCGCGTTCGAGGCGCCCGACCAGCTCGCGCAGGGCGGCGATGCCCTCGCCGACCAGTACGGCATCGGCCCCGGCCTCGAGCAACCGCCCGGGCCGGTCCGAGGCATCCGAACCGGCGACCACGACCCGGGTCCCGGCCGCGCTTGCCATGGACACCATCCGGCAGGCGGCCTCGTGCATGCGATCGAGGCACATCTTGGTCAGGAAGTTGAAATTGTCCTCGTACAGGACGACCAGGTCCGGATCCGCGCCGCGCAGCGCCTCCGCGTACGCTTCGACGCCATCGGCCAGCATCGCATCGAACAGCGTCACCTCGTGCCCCATCTGGCGCAGCATGGCCGCGACCTGCAGGGTGGCGAGCGGCGGGTACGGCTTGCCGCGGTCCCACTGCTTCTGGTCGAAGCGGAGGAAATAGGAGTGGGCGAGCTGGATCCTGAGCATGTCCGGGGTAGGTTCCCGGCGGCCGGCCAATGGTTGCCTGCGGGGGCACGGCAACTTTTCCGCGCCGAAGCCGCACCCACCGGTGCAAGGACCGAATCCCCGAGCGATGCACAGCATGATGACCGCCAGACGGCCGTGCCTTGCCAGGCACAAGCAGCTCATGGGTGGACGGTTCCGCTTCCGCAGCGAAAGCGAGGCGCTGCTGGACGTGGTCGAAGCGGCCTACGCCGGGCACGCCCCGCACCGCTTCCCGCAGGCAGGCCCGGAGCTCGATGTCGAGTTGCGCCTGCTGCCGCGACGGATGCCGGCGGCCGGCGAACCGCCGGCCGTCCGCACGCGACTGGACGGCGGCATCCTCTGCGGGATCATGGACGAGCACAATTACGTGCTGGTTTCGCCGCAACAGCGCCGTGCGCAGGTCGTCGCATCGGCGGACATGCTCGACCATCCCTACCACCTGCGCTACGAGCTGGTCGAATTCGCGGTCTTTCTCCTGGCCGCGCGCTGCCAGGGCCTGGTGCCCGTGCATGCCGCCTGCGTCGGCCGCGACGGGCGCGGCCTGCTCCTGCTCGGCGAAAGCGGCGCCGGCAAGTCGACCCTCGCCCTGCACAGTCTGCTGCGGGGCCTGGATTTCCTTTCCGAGGACGCGGTGTTCGTCCGGCCGGACGGCATGCTGGCGACCGGCGTCGCCAATTTCCTGCACGTGCACGCCGATGTCCTGCACGGCATCGGCGACGACGCGCGGCGCTGGATCGCCGGTTCGCCGGTGATCCGGCGCCGCAGCGGCGTGGAGAAGTTCGAGGCCGACCTGCAACGGGCGCCCGCGGGCACCCGCCTCGCGGCGACGCCCCTGCAACTGGTCGGCACGGTGATCCTTTCGCGGCACACAGCCGGCGGTTCCCGGGCGGAACTGGCGCCCGTGGCCCGCGAGGATGTCGCTGCCTGCCTCGTGGCCGACCAGGCCTACGCCATGGCCCAGCCGGGATGGCATCGCTTCGAACAATGGGCCCTGGGATCGCCGGCCCATCGCCTGCAACGCGGTCCGCACCCGGGGAGCTCGGTCGATGCCCTGCAGCGACTCCTCGGCTGACGAAGGCCGCATCGTGTTGCGCGCCTTCGCGGGCACGCTGACCGGCCGCGACTGGCTCCAGGTGGCGGCGTACGTCCTGGCATCGCTGCTGGCGGCGTTCGCCGGAAGCCTGGCGGCCCTGTTCCTCGTGCCGCTGATCCAGCCTGGGCCGGTGCTGCCGTTCGGCGGCGGCATCCTCGGTTCGCCCGGGAGCCTCGAGGCCGATGCGGCGCTGTTCGCGGCCGCCGCCGGCCTGTTCGCGCTGTCGCGATGGTCCGCGGCCTGCCTGGGCGCGCGGCTGGCGGCGCGCTACGGCATGTTCCTGCGCCGGAGGGTCCACGCGCGGCTGGTCCGCGCGAAGCTCGCTGCGCTGGCGGATTCGACCTCCGCCGAGATCGCCAACGTCCTCACCTATAACGTCGAAATCATCGTCAATGGCTTCAATGCGCTGCTCCAGCTGCTGGTTGCGGTCCTCACCACCGTCGTGACGCTCGCATTCGCGTTCTGGGTGTCGCCGCCCCTGGTGCTGGCGTTGCCCGCGTTCGCGGCCCTGGCGTGGATGGCGACCAGCCTGTTCGGCCGCGAACAGTCGCGCATCGGCCGCCGGTACGTCGCCGACATGACCCGCCTGTTCTGGCGCGGCGAGGACTTCCCGCGGCGCTTGCGCCATGTCCGTTCGTTCGGGCGGCAGCAGGCCGATCACGCCGCCTATGCGGACATGGCGGCGCAGCTCGGGCGCGGCTACAGGCGCCGGTTGGAACTCGCCGCCCATGGACGCCTGCTGCTCGAGTTGCTGGCAACGGCCATGATCGCCGCGGCCTTCGTGCTGGCCCATCGCTGGCATGGCATCGACCAGGCCGCGCTGGTCGCGGTGAGCCTGTTGCTGGGGCGCCTGTTGCCTTACCTGGCATTGACCCGGCAAGGCGTGCAGCAACTGCGTTCGGCCATGCCGGCATTCGAGCTGTGGCAGCGCTATGTGTCGCTGGAGGCGGACCGGACGCCACGCGCGCATGACGCGGACGGCGATCTGCCCGCCCTGCGCATCAGGCGGATGCGCCTGCCGCGATCGCTCGTCTCCCTCGAGGTTCGCGACCTGTCCCTGGCGCCCGGCGAACTGACGCTGGTCTGCGGCGGCTCCGGCATCGGCAAGAGCTGCCTGGTCGACATCCTCTCGGGCATGATGGCGCCGGCGGAATTCGAGGCGGACATCGCCGGGCAGGAAATCGGCTTCGACCGGTACCGGGCGCTCGTCGGCCGGAGCGCCTACGTCAGCCAGCAGGTCCGTCCCTGGCACGCGAGCGTGCGCGAAAGCCTGCTCTGGGCCGCGCCCGAAGCGAGCGAGGCGCTGATGTGGAGCGCGCTGGCCGATGTCGGCCTCGACAAGCGACTGCACAGGAGCGGGTACGGGCTCGACACCGCCCTGCAGGATTCCACCAGCCGGTTCTCCGGCGGCGAGCTGCAGAGGTTGCTGCTGGCCCAGGTGCTGTTGCGGAAGCCGACGCTCGCCATCCTGGACGAAGCGACGGGAGCGCTCGATACCGCCTCGGAACGCGAGGTCCTGTCCACGCTGCGGATCCGCCTGCCGCGAACCGCCCTGGTCGTCGTGTCGCACCGGACCGGACTGGCGACGATGGCCGACCAGTCGCTGGAAATCGACGGCAGCGGCGTGGCGGCCGCGGTTCGCCATCGACAGTCCGCGGAACCGGGGCACGGGCCGGCCGCCCTGGCCCTGGAACCCTAGCCGGCACCTGGCCGGGCCGACGCACGCGGGAAGGGTAGACTGGCGGTCGGCACCCCTCGCTTCCCGACGATGAACGAGCAACCCGCCAACTCGCCCAACCCGGCGCATTCGCTGCGGCGCTGGTTCGGCACCGCGATCGTGCTCGGCGGCGCGGCGGTGATGGCCGCGCAGTTCCTCGCCTTCGCCCGCAGCAGCGACGTCACCTGGAACGCGCTGGTCGGCGGCTGCGTCGCCGCGCTGGCCACCGCGTTGGGCACGTTGCCGGTGCTGTTCTCGCAGCGCCTGTCCGAACGCATGCAGGACACCCTGCTCGGCTTCGGCGCCGGGGTGATGCTGGCCGCGTCGGCGTTCTCGCTGATCATCCCCGGCCTCAACGCGACGCGGAACGCAGGGCTGTTCGGCGGCGGCGGCTGGGCCGCCGGCGCGGTGATCGGCACGGCGTTGCTGCTCGGCGCCGGCACGCTGATGCTGATCGACCAGCTGCTGCCGCACGAGCACTTCATCAAGGGCCGCGAAGGCCAGAGCCCGGGCAAGCTGCGCCGCACCTGGCTGTTCGTGTTCGCGATCATCCTGCACAACCTGCCCGAAGGCCTGGCGATCGGCGTCGGCTACGCCGGCAACGATCCGCTGCGCGCCTACGCGCTGGCCACCGGCATCTCGATCCAGGACATCCCCGAGGGACTGGTCATCGCGGTCGCGCTGCTGGCCGCCAACTACAGCCGCTGGCTCGCGGTCGGCATCGGCATGGCCTCGGGGCTGGTCGAACCGCTCGGCGCGGTGCTCGGCGCCGGCATCGTCAGCCATTCGGCGTTGCTGCTGCCCTGGGGCCTGGGCTTCGCCGCCGGCGCGATGCTGTTCGTGATCAGCCACGAGATCATCCCCGAATCGCACCGCAAGGGCCACGAGAAGTTCGCCACCGCGGGATTGCTGGTCGGCTTCGTGCTGATGATGCTGCTGGATACCGCGCTGGGCTGAGCCGGCCCGCGGAACCGGCGGCGTTGCTTTACTGCGGAGCGCCTTCAGGACCTTCTCCCGCGACGCCCGTTGCCAGGCGAGCCGCAGCTTAAGCCGGCCCTGCAGGAGACGCGGCCGGCCATCGGCTTGCTGTGGCACCGATGCCGGGCAACCGCGACCCGCACCGAATCAACGCTGGAAACCATGGCCGGCCCCGATTGCCCAGGTCGTTAGGAAAGTAACGAGCGCCCGGCAAGCCCGCGAAAGATGGGCGCTGCTTCTGTCGCAATCGCTGCGCGCCCGGCCGTGATCGGGCGCGGGCCCATCGGACGACCGGGAGGCCGATCGCCATGTCCACGAACCACGCACAAGCGCTTCATCTGTCCGCCAATCCGCTCGCGTTGGCGGTCGACCGCTGGATCTGGGTCTTCATGGCGGCCTTCTTCATCGCCATCACGCTGACCGGATTCATCCCGGATTCGATCGTGAAGATCGAAATGGTGCGGGCCGGCATGCGCCCGCCGTTCCCGCTGGTGCTGCACCTGCACGCCATCCTCATGGGCGCCTTCCTGCTGTTGCTGCTCGCCCAAGCCACGTTGATGGCGACCGGCCGGCGCGACCGGCACATGCTGCTGGGGCGCACGGCCTTCGTGCTCGTGCCGGCCATCGTGGTCGTCGGCTTCATCCTGGTTCCGACCATGTATCAGCAGGTCTGGCACGGGATGCAAACCGCACCACCGCCGGTACGCGAGCGGCTCCGGGAACTGTTGCTTTTCCTCGACAACATCAAGCTGTTCCAGATCCGCGCCGGCATCCTGTTTCCCGTCTGCATATGGCTGGCCTTGCGCGCGCGGCGGACCGACCCCGGCTTCCACAAGCGGATGATGTTCCTGGCCACGGCCATCCCGTTGCCGGCGGCGATCGACCGGATGACCTGGTTGCCGTCCACGCTTCCGGCCAGCCCGTTGGCCTCCGACCTCTACATGCTGCTGGCCGTGTCGCCGATGTTGCTGTGGGACGTGATCCGGCAGCGGACGGTACATCGGGCTTACTTGGTCTGGCTGGGCCTGTTCCTGCCCTTCGCCGTCGCCGTGCAGCTGTTGTGGGACACGGCAGGCTGGCATGCGTTCGTGGCGCGGATTTTTGTGCCCTGAGATTTCGCAAGTCGGGCTGGCTGCCGACGATTCAGCGCGGCAGCGCCACCGGCGGACCTTCGCGGACCAGTGCGTCGAGGATCCTGTGCCCGGCGCGGCCATCGGCCGGTTGCAGGCCGAGGCGTTGCTGCTCGACGACGATGGCGCGGCGGCTCAAGGGTCCGATCGCGCCGTCGACTTCGCCGATGTCGTGGCCGCGGGCGAGCAGCAGGATCTGCAGGTGCTTGCGTGCGGCGCGGTCGAGGCCGGGATCGTCGGTCGGCCACGCACCCAGCAGCGGGCCAGCGCCACGCAGGCGGTCGGACAGCAGCGCGATCGCCAGCGCGTAGCTCTCGGCGGCGTTGTACGAATAGATCGCATCGAAGTTGCGGAACACCAGGAAGGCCGGGCCGGCGACGCCCGCCGGCAGCAGCAGCCCGGCGGCTGCGTCGCTCGCCGGCAACGGCGTTCCGTCCGCGCGCGTCACGCCGCGGCTGCTCCAGTCGGCGACCGGGCGCTTGTTCTTCCGGCCCGCGTCCGCGGCGTCGAATCCCGCCGGCAGCTTCACTTCGTAGCCCCAGCCTTCGCTGGGGCGCCAGCCGTTGCGGGCCAGGTAGTTCGCGGTCGAAGCCAGCGCATCGGGCACGCTGCCGACCAGGTCGCGGCGGCCGTCGCCGTCGAAATCGACCGCGATGTCCCGGTAGGTACTGGGCATGAACTGGGTGTGGCCGAACGCGCCGGCCCACGAGCCGAGCAACCCGTCCGCCTGCAGGTCGCCGGACTGCAGCAGCGCCAGCGTCGCGAACAGTTCGCCGCGGAAGTACGCCTGGCGCCGGCCACGGCACGACAGCGTCGCCAGCGACTGCAGCAGCGGGCGCTTGCCGAAGGTCGTGCCGTAGTCGCTTTCCACGCCCCACACCGCGACCACGGTTTCGGCGTCGACGCCGTATTGCGCCGCGACCCGCGCCAGCGTGTCGGCGTGTTCCCGCAACTTCGCCTGGCCGTCGGCGATGCGTTGCGCATCGACCAGCACCGCCAGGTAGTCCCAGATCGGCGTGCGGAACTCGGGTTGCGCGTCGAGCAGTTGCAGCACTTCCATTTGCGGCTGCAAGCCGGCGGTGAAGCGGTCGAAGGCCGCCGCGGACACACCGCTGGCCGCCGCCTGCCCGCGCAGACCGGACAGGCAGTCGGCGAAAGCCGCGTCGCCGGCCCATGCCGCGGCGGAAGAAAGCCACAAGGCGGCGCCCGCCAACCGCGCCGGCATGCCGGCCCCTGTCGTATCCGTCCGTTCCATCGCGTCTCCATCTCCATGCGGAAAACCCGGGGCGACATCCATCGCCCAGACCTTCCTACGTCCGTGCGCCGCATCATGCAGCATGCGGGGCGCTTGTGGTTTACTCTGCGGCAACGGCGCGTGCAGGGATGTTCGGCCAACCTTCATCCATCATCCCGGAGCGTCCCGATGATCCGACTGCTGTCGCCTGCCGTTGCCCTTCTCGCATTCAGCCTTGCCGCCTGCACTTCGCCGGAACCGGACGAACAGGAACAGGCGTTGGCGCAATCCGAACAGCGCGCCGCCGAGGCCGCGCAGCCGGCGGCGAGCGAGCCCGCTCCCGCCGACGCGGGCAGTTGCGATGCGCTGCAGGCGCAGTGGACGGTCGGCAAGGCGGTCGGCGAAACCGAACTCGAACAGGCGCGCAAGGACGCCGGTGCGGCCAGCGCGCGCGTGCTCAAGCCCGGCCAGCCGGTGACGATGGAGTTCAACGCGGCGCGGCTGAACATCGAAGTCGACGACAAGGGCATCGGCGTTTCGGTGCGCTGCGGCTGATTTTCCGGCGCCCCGGAATTCCAATGTGAAACCACCTTCTCCCCGCTTGCGGCGGGGGAAATGCGGTTACTCCTGCAACAATTGCGGCACCGCACCAACTGTGTTTTAGTGCGGTTTTCCCGACGTTTCCGCGCGATCCCTCCCGGTGCGCGCGGCGTTGTCGTCCCTGCCGCTCGAGGTTGCACGCACCATGGTTCCCAGCCCTCACCGCCCGCTTGCACGCCAGCCGGGGCTCTACGACCCGAACGACGAACGCGATGCCTGCGGCTTCGGCATGATCGCGCAGCTCGACGACCAGCCGTCGCGCGCGCTCGTCGACACCGCCATCGCCGCGCTGTCGCGCATGACCCATCGCGGCGGCGTCGCCGCCGACGGCCTGACCGGCGACGGCTGCGGCCTGCTGATCCGCAAGCCCGATGCCTTGCTGCGCGCGCTGGCGCGCGAGGCCGGCATCGCCGTCGGCGACCGCTACGCCGCCGGCCTGGTGTTCCTGCCGCGCGACGAGGCGCAGGCCGCGCAGTGCCGCGCGACGCTCGAGGATGAACTGCGCAAGGCCGGCGCGGCGTTCCGCGGCTGGCGCGTGCCGCCGACCGACGATTCGGTGTGCGGGCAGCTGGCGCGGGAAACCCTGCCGCGGATCGAGCAGGCGTTCGTCGACGCCGGCAGCGGGCAGGACGACGACGCGTTCGCGCTGGCGCTGTTCCTGGCCCGCCGCCGCGCCGAACAGCGGTTGCGCGGGTTCGCCGACTTCTACGTGGTCACGCTGTCGCCGCACGCGATCGGCTACAAGGGCATGGTGCTGCCGGACAAGCTGGCGCTGTTCTACCCGGACCTGCAGCGCAGCGAACTGGCCAGCAGCGTGATCGTGTTCCACCAGCGCTTCTCGACCAACACCCTGCCGCGCTGGCCGCTGGCGCACCCGTTCCGCCTGCTCGCGCACAACGGCGAGATCAACACCATCGAAGGCAACCGCCGCTGGGCGCAGGCGCGCAGCAAGGTGTGGAAGACGCCGCGCTTCGACATGACCGAGTTCGACCCGATCATCCCGATGAAGGGCTCGGACTCGCAGAGCCTCGACGCGATGCTGGAACTGCTGGTCGCCGGCGGCATGGAGCTGATCCAGGCGCTGCGCATCCTCGTTCCGCCGGCGACGCAGTCGCTGGAATTCAAGGACGCCGACCTGGCCGCATTCTACGAGTTCTACGGCCTCAACACCGAACCGTGGGACGGCCCGGCCGGCATCGTCTCGATGGACGCGCGCTACACCGCGTGCATGCTCGACCGCAACGGCCTGCGCCCGTCGCGCTGGCTGCTGACCTCCGACCGCCACTTCCTCGTCGCCAGCGAAGCCGGCGTCTGGGAACTGCCGGCCGAACGCATCGTGCGCAAGGGCAAGCTCGGCCCCGGCGAGATGATGGCGATCGACCTGAAGCGCGGCGACCTGCTCGACACCGAGGCCGTCGACCGCATCAACCGCGGCCGCGCGCCGTACAAGCAGTGGCTGCAGAAGGGCGTGACCTACCTGCAGACCGAGCTGATCGACCCATCGCTGGCCGAGGAGCCGTTCGACGAGAAGACCCTGCGCAGCTACCACAAGCTGTTCCAGCTCACCGACGAGGAAATCGAGCATGTGCTGCGCCCGCTGGCCGAGGCCGAGCAGGAAGCGACCGGCTCGATGGGCGACGACACGCCGATGGCGGTGCTCAGCCGCAAGAGCCGTCCGTTGTACGACTACTTCCGCCAGGCGTTCGCCCAGGTCACCAACCCGCCGATCGACCCGCTGCGCGAAGACTGCGTGATGTCGCTGACCACGCAGCTGGGCAGGGAAACCAACATCTTCCACGCCGGCCCGGAGACGGTGAACCACGTCATCCTCAATTCGCCGGTGCTGAGCCAGCGCAAGCTGCGCCAGCTGCTGAAGATGCCGCAGTACGCGGACAAGAACCGGCTGGTCGACCTCTCGTACGCGCCGGAGGAGGGGCTGAAGGCGGGCATCGAGCGCATCTGCCGCGAAGCCGAGCAGGCCGCGCGCGACGGCATCGTGATGCTGCTGCTGTCCGACCGCTACCCGGTGCCGGGCCGGCCGATGGCGCACGCGCTGCTCGCCACCGGCGCGGTGCACCACCACCTGTGCAGGGTCGGCCTGCGTTGCGACGTCAACCTGATCCTGGAAACCGGTACCGCGCGCGACCCGCACCACCTCGCCTGCCTGCTCGGCTTCGGCGCCACCGCGGTGTATCCGTACCTGTCGTACCAGACCCTGTTCGACATGGGCCGGCGCGGCATCCTCAGCCTGAAGAAGGCCGGCGAACAGCGCCAGATCGGCCGCAGCTACCGCAAGGGCATCTACAAGGGCCTGAGCAAGATCATCTCGAAGATGGGCATCGCCACGATCGCTTCCTACCGCGGCGCGCAGCTGTTCGAAATCGTCGGCCTCGATCCCGAAGTGGTGGAGCTGTGCTTCCCCGGCACGCCCTCGCGGATCGGCGGCGCGGGCTTCGACCTGCTCGACGCCAAGCAGCGCGAACTCGACCGGCAGGCCTGGAACGACCGGCACCAGCCCGACGTCGGCGGCCTGATCAAGTACGTGCACGGCGGCGAGTACCACATGTACAACCCGGACGTGGTGATGGCGCTGCAGCGCGCCAGCCGCAGCGGCGAGATGCGCGACTGGCAGGCCTACGCGGACACGGTGAACAACCGCCCGCCGTCGGCGCTGCGCGATTTCCTCGGGCTGAAGCCGGCCGCCGTGCCGACGCCGCTGGACCGGGTCGCCGACGCGTCCGACCTGCTGCGCCGCTTCGACACCGCGGCGATCTCGCTCGGCGCGCTGTCGCCGGAAGCGCACGAGGCGCTGGCCATCGCGATGAACCGCCTCGGCGGCCGCAGCAACTCCGGCGAAGGCGGCGAGGACCCGGCGCGCTACGGCACCGAGAAGCGCAGCAAGATCAAGCAGGTCGCCTCGGGCCGCTTCGGCGTCACCCCCGAATACCTGGTCAACGCCGAAGTGCTGCAGATCAAGGTCGCGCAGGGCGCCAAGCCCGGCGAGGGCGGCCAGCTGCCGGGGCACAAGGTCAACGACCTGATCGCGCGGCTGCGCTACGCGCGGCCCGGCATCGGCCTGATCTCGCCGCCGCCGCACCACGACATCTATTCGATCGAGGACCTGGCGCAGCTGATCTTCGACCTCAAGCAGGTCAACCCGCAGGCGCTGGTCTCGGTGAAGCTGGTCTCGCACGCCGGCGTCGGCACGATCGCCGCCGGCGTGGTCAAGGCCGGCGCCGACCTGATCACGATCTCCGGCCACGACGGCGGTACCGGCGCTTCGCCGATCAGCTCGATCCGCTACGCCGGCGTGCCGTGGGAACTCGGCGTCGCCGAGGCGCACCACGCGCTGGTCGTCAACCAGCTGCGCGAGCGCACCATCCTGCAGACCGACGGCGGCCTGAAGACCGGCCTCGACGTGGTCAAGGCCGCGCTGCTGGGCGCCGACAGCTTCGGCTTCGGCACCGCGCCGATGATCGTGCTCGGCTGCAAGTACTTGCGCATCTGCCACCTCAACAACTGCGCGACCGGCGTGGCGACGCAGGACGAGCGCCTGCGTTCGCAGTACTTCACCGGCCTGCCCGAGCGCGTCGAGAACTTCTTCCGCCTGCTGGCGGAGGAAGTGCGGCAGTGGCTGTCGTACCTGGGCGCGCGTTCGCTCGACGAGATCGTCGGCCGCACCGACCTGCTCGAACAGATCGACGCGTCGCCGCGCGCGGGCGTGCGCCTTGACCTGTCGCGGCTGCTCGCCGGCGCGCATTTCGACGGACTGTCGTGCGCCGCGCAGCGCCTGTACGAATCGCCGGATTCGCTGGCCACGCAGATGGACGGGCTGCTCGCCGAACCGATCCGGAAGAAGAGCGGCGGCGACCACCGCTTCCTGATCCACAACACCGACCGCAGCATCGGCGCGCGCCTGTCCGGCGAGATCGCGCGCCGCCACGGCAACCACGGCATGGACGACGCGCCGCTGAACCTGCACTTCCGCGGCACCGCCGGGCAGAGCTTCGGCGCGTTCAATGCCGGCGGCCTGCACCTGGAACTGGAAGGCGAGGCCAACGACTACGTCGGCAAGGGCATGGCCGGCGGCCGCCTCGTGCTCCGCCCGCCGCGCGGCGCGCGCTTCGAGGCGCGCAACACCCCGATCCTCGGCAACACCTGCCTGTACGGCGCCACCGGCGGCGAGCTGTTCGCCGCGGGCCGCGCCGGCGAGCGCTTCGCGGTGCGCAATTCCGGCGCGCTGGCCGTGGTCGAGGGCGCCGGCGACCACTGCTGCGAGTACATGACCGACGGCGTGGTGCTGGTGCTGGGCAAGGTCGGCCTGAACTTCGGCGCCGGCTTCACCGGCGGCCTGGCCTACGTGCTCGACCTCGACCGCGACTTCGTCGACCGCTACAACCACGAGCTGATCGACATCCACCGCATCTCGCCGGAAGGCTTCGAGAACTACCGCCAGCACATCCACAAGCTGATCCAGCGCCACCGCGAGCTGACCGGCAGCATCTGGGCGCAGCAGGTCCTCGACGAGTTCCGCGACTACATCGGCAAGTTCTGGCTGGTGAAGCCGAAGGCGGCGAGCATCGAGTCGCTGGCCGATGCCTTGAGGCGCGCCGCGTGATGGCCCCCGTAGGAGCGGCGTAAGCCGCGATGAGGCTTTCATGGGGAAGCCCGGTCGCGGCTTACGCCGCTCCTACAGACAACCGTATTGATGAGATTGAAAGCATGAGCCGCAAGCAAGCCTTCCAGTTCCTCGACCTGCCGCGCAAGATGCCGCAGCGCATCCCGCTGGAGCTGCGCACTGCCGGCGACTGGGGCGAGCTGTACGGCAAGTTCGGCCTGGCCGACGCGCAGTACCAGGCCGGGCGCTGCCTCGACTGCGGCAACCCGTACTGCAGCTGGAAGTGCCCGGTGCACAACGCGATCCCGCAATGGCTGCAACTGGTGCAGGAGAACCGCATCGACGAAGCCGCGGTGCTGTGCCATTCGACCAATCCGCTGCCGGAAGTCTGCGGCCGCGTGTGCCCGCAGGACCGCCTGTGCGAGGGCGCGTGCACGCTGGAGGAGTTCGGCGCGGTGACGATCGGCGCGGTCGAGAAGTACATCGTCGACACCGCGCTCGACAGCGGCTGGCGCCCCGACCTGCGCAGCGTCGGGAAGACCGGCAAGCGCGTCGCGGTGATCGGCGCCGGCCCGGCCGGGCTGGCCTGCGCCGACCGCCTCGCCTACGCCGGCATCGACGCGGTGGTCTACGACCGCTACGAACAGATCGGCGGCCTGCTGCAGTTCGGCATCCCCAGCTTCAAGCTCGACAAGTCGGTGATCGCGCGCCGCCGCGAGGTGCTCGAGGGCATGGGCATCGAGTTCCGCCTCGGCGTCGAGGTCGGCAGGGACGTTCCGCTCGACGAACTGCTCGCCGAATACGACGCGGTGTTCCTCGGCACCGGCGCCTATCGCTACACCGATGGCGGCCTGCCCGGGCAGGATTCGCCGAACGTGCTGCCGGCGCTGCCTTTCCTGGTGCAGAACGGCCGCATCGTCGGCGGCAACGACCCGTGGGGCCGGCCGATCGCCGGCTGGGAAGACAAGCTGGTCCTGCCCGACCTGCACGGCAAGCGCGTGGTCGTGCTCGGCGGCGGCGACACCGGCATGGACTGCGTGCGCAGCGCGATCCGCCTCGGCGCGGCGAAGGTCACCTGCGCCTACCGCCGCGACGAAGCCAACATGCCCGGCAGCGCGCGCGAGGTCGCCAACGCGCGCGAGGAAGGCGTGCGCTTCCTGTTCAACCGCCAGCCGCTGGCGATCCAGAGCGACGAGGCCGGCAACGTCATCGGCGTCGAAGTCGTCGAGACCCGGCTGGGCGAGCCCGACGCGCGCGGCCGCCGCAGCGCGGTGCCGATCGCCGGCAGCGAATCGCTGCTGGACGCCGACGTGGTGATCATCGCCTTCGGCTTCTCGCCCGGCGTGCCGGACTGGCTGGCCGCGGCCGGCGTCGAAGGCACGCCGAACGGCCGCATCGTCGCCACCGCGGAAGACGGCGACGGCCGCCTGCCCTACCAGACGACCCACCCGAAGCTGTTCGCCGGCGGCGATTGCGTGCGCGGCGCCGACCTGGTCGTCACCGCCGTCGCCGAAGGCCGCGACGCGGCGCAGAGCATCGCGCGGATGCTGCTTGCCTGAGGCGCCATCCGCCGCGCCCGGCATGCCCGTCCGTCCGCAAGAAATGCCCATCGGTTCGAAACCGGCTTTTTGCCTGACTTTGCGCTGAAAACGCCGCGCACGGCTGCTGCAATCGCCGCGCGAAAGGCGGACGATGCGCCTACGGGCGAAACACGCGCTGCAATCCGGAGGGCGCTTCGATGTTCAAGACACCACGATTCCTGTTGCCGGCCGCGCTGGCCGCGCTCGCCGCCTGCGCCGCGAGCGATGCCTCGCCGCCGGCCGCGGCGGCAAAGGCCGGCGATCCCGACGCGAAAACCGAAAGCATCGTGCTCGGCATGGGCTGCTTCTGGGGCGCGGAGAAGCGCATGTCGGCCCTGCCCGGCGTGGTCGACGTCGAAGCCGGCTACGCCGGCGGCGACGACCCGAAGGTGCGCTACGACGACCTGCACAAGCAGGAACTGCGCCTGCGCGCCGGCAGGAGCGATGCGCGCAACCACGCCGAAGTGGTCAAGGTCCGCTTCGATCCGGCGAAGACCACGCTGGAGAACGTGCTGATCGGCTTCTGGCAGAACCACGACCCCACCCAGGGCGACCGCCAGGGCAACGACGTCGGCAGCAACTACCGCAGCGCGATCTACTACGCCGACGAAACCCAGCACCAGCTGGCGCTGGCCACGCGCGACGCCTACCAGCAGGCGCTGCGCAAGGCCGGTTACGGCGCCATCACCACCGAGATCGCGCCGCTGCGCAACTACAACCGCGCCGAGGACTACCACCAGGACTACCTGGTCAAGCATCCCGACGGCTACTGCGGCCTCGGCGGCACCGGCGTGGCCTACGCGCCGACGCAAGCCGCCGCCGACGCGGGCGCTGGCCCCGCTGTCGCGAAAGCTGCCGCGCCGCTCGATCCGGCGAAACTGTCGCTGCAGCGGCAGCTGGTTTCGTTCGAGGCCGAAGACTGCCCGTACTGCGCGAAATTCCACGCCGAGGTGATGGACCACTGGAGCAGCCCGGTGCCGATCGTCGCGACGCTGAGCCCGCGGCCGCCGCAGGGCTGGACGCTGGCCAAGGCGCTGTTCGCCACGCCGACGATCGTGCTGTTCGAGAACGGCAAGGAAGTCTCGCGCTACACCGGCTACAACGGCGACAAGGCGCGCTTCTGGGGCTGGCTCGGCCAGCGCCTGCTGACCCCGGAGCAGCGCCGCATCGCCTTCGAGCAGGGCACCGAGACCGCGTACACCGGCTCGTACCTCGACGAGGAGCGTCCCGGCACCTTCGTCGATCCGATCACCGGCGCGCCGCTGTTCCGTTCCGACAGCAAGTTCCACAGCGGCACCGGCTGGCCGAGCTTCTTCAGCCCGATCCCCGGCTCGATCACGCTGCACAAGGACCGTTCGCACGGCATGGTCCGCACCGAGGTGCGCAGCGCCAGTTCCGGCATCCACCTCGGCCACGTGTTCGACGACGGCCCGCCGCCGACCGGCAAGCGCTACTGCATCAATGGCAACGTATTGGTATTCGTGCCGGACAAGCCGGGCGAAGACTGGCGGGTGGCGGTGAAGGCGGCGAATTGATCGTCGCCCGGGCGACGTACACTGTCGGCATCCCGACCGATGCCGACACCCCATGCGCCTGGGCCTCGCCGCCAACAAGCTTCACCACGCCAACGACAACGCCGCGCTGTTCCGCTGGCTGCGCGCCTGCGAACCGGGCATCCGCGAACTCGGCCTGGGCCTGCACGCGGTCGGCCGCACCTACGACGCGATCGCCGCCGCCGGCATGCTGCGCGGCCACGACGGCCTGAAGCGCTATCCCTATGGCCGCGACGGCGGGCTGATGAAGCTGGTCGCCGAGGTCGTCGGCATCGAAGGCGCCGAGCGCACGCTGGACGGCGCGATCTACCTGATCGACCCGGTCGATCCCTCGTCGATCTTCCCCGAGGCGGTGGCGCTGAAGCGGCAGTGCGTGATCCACGGCAAGCCGTTCGTCTCCACCGTGGCCTCGGCGCGCGACTGGATCGAGATGGAACGCATCCACGCCGGCCTCGCGCCCGACCGCAACGCCGACGTTTTCCACGCGCTGGAATCGCAGACGCTGGCGCTGATCGCGCACGACGCGATGAAGGCGACGATGCTGGCGTTCGCCGCCGACAGCTTCGACGTGCTGTCGCGCTACGCGCAGCGCGTCGCCACCGGCACCACCGGCCAGCAGCTCAACGAACTGGCGTGGAGCCGCGGCTGGCCGCGGGACACGCCGTGGGTGGTGCGCTACAACAGCGGCCCGCTCGGCGGCGACGCGCAGATCGCCGACCGCGTGCTGGAGCGGCGCTGCCAGCGCGTGGTGTTCTTCGAGGACCCGCACGTCGCACGCCAGCACGAGGCCGACATCCAGCTGCTGGAGCGCGCGGTGACCACGGTCACCGACGAAGCGGTGTGCATCACGTCGCCGGCGGTGGCGAAGCGCTGGATCGAAACAGCGAGGTTGCGCGCCGCGCGATGACGCCGCATCACGCGGCGTTCAACACCATGAAATCCGGGTCAGCAACGTGCAAGGCGCGTTAGTTCATCGTCGAGTCCGGAAGCGCTTGGCAACATCGCCACACCCTTCCACTGCAGGAGAAATTCCATGCAGAAGCACCATGCGTTGTTTGCAATGACCGCACTGGCCGTCGTCGCGTTCGCCGTCCGCGCGCAGGACGCGGCGCGGGACGCGCTGACCGAACCGCAGGTGCGCGCCCTGCTCACCGACAACGGCTACAGGCGCATCGACGACCTCGATTTCGAGGACGGCATGTGGGAGACCGAGGCCACCAGCGCCGACGGCAACCGCGTCTACCTGCGGGTTCCGGCCAACGGCTCGGGCATCCGCGCCGAAGCCCTGGTGTCGACGCTGAGCAAGGCCGACGTCAAGGCCAAGCTCACCGCCGCCGGCTACTCCAAGGTGCACGACGTCGAATTCGACGACGGCGTCTGGGAGGCCCAGGCCGAACGCGAGGACGGCAACGACGTCATCCTCCGCGTCGATCCGAACAGCGGCGAGGTCCTCGCCGTCGAGAACGACTGACCCTGCGGGCAACGGCGCCGCCGTAGAAGCGGTGCCGTTGCCTGTTTCGTGTCCGTGTCCCAGTCGTGGTTGCTGTTTTCAATCCATGCAGCGTGTAAGCCAGACACTATCGCTATGTGCCGAAAGCGAATGAATCACGGTCCCAAGGACGCGATGGAACAGTGGTCCGGATCCAGAGCCGCGAATACGGACGAAAGGCACACCTTCATCGTGTTCAAGCCGAACCGATACCTCTTCTTCCTCAGATCGCATTTCGACGTCGTATTCATTTCCTGACACGAATTCCGGCCAAGAACCCAATTCCTCAGCCAAATCCGTTGGAAGGGAAAAATAGGAATCGATTCGTACGTCTCTGTTCGACATAGAGCGGAACCTCATGCCTCAAGCGTGCACGGATGCTGCTTTTGCAAACCGCCAGCCGATCAGCAAGCCGGCGAACAGGAACGCCGCCGCCAGCAGCCACGGCGCGCCGGGCAGGTGCAGCGGCGCATGGTCGCTGATGAACAGGCCGAAGGTGCCGGCGAACATCAACGGCGCGAAGATGCCGGCCAGCGAGACCAGCGACATCAACGCGCCCTGCACGCGGCCCTGCGCGTCGGCGCTGACCTGCCGGGTGATCAACGCCTGCGTCGCCGGACCGGCGAGGCCCCACAGCGCGCTGATCGGCAGGCCGACCAGGAACATCCAACCGGTGCCAGCGAAACCGTAGACCACGAAGCCGACCACGCCGCACGCCAGCCCGAACAGCAGCGTGCGCCGTTCGCCCAGCGCGGGCACGATGCGCCCGACCAGCCCGGCCTGCACGATCACGCTGCACACGCCGACGATGCCCAGCACCCAGCTCACCTGCCGCGCGTCCCACTGGTACAGGTATTCGGCGAACAACACGAACACGCTGGGATACACGTAGTGCGCCAGGTTGGAGACCAGCACCACCGCGGCCAGGCCGAACACCTGCGGGAACCGGCGCAACATGCCGAGCGAGCCGACCGGATTGGCGTGCGACCAGTCGAAGCGTGGCGTGCGCTTTTCCTTCGGCAGCGATTCCGGCAGCACGAACCAGCCGTACAGGAAGTTCGCCAGCGCCAGGCAGGCCGAGAACCAGAACGGCGCGCGCAGGCTGATTTCGGACAACTGCCCGCCGATCACCGGGCCGATGATGAAGCCGAGGCCGAACGCGGCGCCGATCTTGCCGAAGGCCGCGGCGCGCTTCTCCGGGGCGGTGACGTCGGCGATGTAGGCGTTCGCGGTGGTGAAGCTGGCCGAGAACATGCCGGAGAACACTCGTGCGATCAGCAGCCACGGCAGCGACTGCGCCAGCGCCATCAGGATGAAGTCCATGCCCAGGCCGAAGCACGACAGCAGGATCACCGGGCGCCGGCCATGGCGGTCCGACAGCGCGCCCTGGATCGGCGTGCAGAAGAACTGGATCCCCGCGAACAGCGTGCCGAACACGCCGACCCACCAGCTGGCCTTGGCGAAGTCGCCGCCGGTGAATTCGCGCACCAGCCCCGGCAGCACCGGGATGATCACGCCGAACGACAGGATGTCGATCAGCACGGTGACGAAGATGAAGGCCAGCGCGGCCTGACGGGCTGGGTTTGCTGCGGATTCGGGAGCGGGGGAATTCATCCAGGCCTTCCTGCCGGGCGGAAGCGCGCATTATGCGTTCCCTTCTCCCTCCGGGAGAAGGTGGCGCGAAGCGCCGGATGAGGGTTCGGCGAAGCTGACTGCGCCAGGGTTAGCCAAAGATCCAACCAGCGGCCTGCACACTTCTTGTCGCGACATCGCGAGTGCATGCATTTCCGCTCCACCGAACCCTCACCCCAACCCCTCTCCCAATGGGAGAGGGCCTTCACGGCTCAGCCGACGTCGCCGTCGACGTAATACCAGCGGCCGCCTTCGCGGCGGAACCGGCTCGTCTCGCGCATCCGCTGCGCCGAACCGCCGCCGACGCGGAAACGCGCGGTGAACTCGACCTCGGCGGCATCGTCGCCGGCCGGCCGGTGCGCATGCACGGTCAGGCCGAGCCAGGTCGGCCGCCGGTGACCCGCTTCGCCGGATTCGAGCGATGCCGGCCGCGTCTCCGGCGCCCAGGTCGCGAGCAGGTAGTCGTCCAGTTCGAGGACGTAGGCGCTGTAGCGCGAACGCATCAGCGCCTCTGCGTCGGGCGCTGCCTCGCCGGCGTGGAAGCGGCCGCAGCAGCCGGCGTACGGCCTGCCGCTGCCGCAGGGACAGGCCGGCGGCGCCTTCATCGGCTCAGCGCTTGCCGTTGCCGGTCTCGATGAAGCGCAGGAACTCGGTGCGGGTGCGCGCGTCCTCGCGGAAGATGCCGAGCATCTTCGAGGTGACCATGCTGACCCCGCGCTTGTGGATGCCGCGCGTGGTCATGCACTCGTGCGCGCCCTCGACCACCACCGCGACGCCGCGCGGCTGCAGCACGTCCTGGATGCAGGTGGCGATCTCCGCGGTCATCTTCTCCTGCACCTGGAAGCGGCGCGCGTAGGTCTCGACCACGCGCGCCAGCTTGCTGATGCCGACGACCTTGCCGTCCGGCAGGTAGCCGACGTGGGCGCGGCCGATGATCGGCGCCATGTGGTGCTCGCAATGGCTTTCGTATTCGATGTCGCGCAACACGATCATCTCGTCGTAGCCGGCGACTTCCTCGAAGGTGCGCTCCAGGTAGGCGCGCGGATCGTCCGTGTAGCCGCTGAACCAGTCGCCGTAGGCCTCGACCACGCGCCGCGGCGTGTCGAGCAGGCCCTCGCGCGACGGATCCTCGCCGGCCCAGCGCAGCAGCGTGCGCACGGCGTCCTCGGCCTGTTGCTGGCTGGGTCTGTTCGCGTAGGCGTCGCTCATGGCGCGAAGGCTCCTCGACTCGGGACGCGCATGGTACCCGGTTTGCCGTGACGGCGCCCTCGCCGCGGCGGTTTCCCCGCGCGGGAGCGGCGCGCGCCGCCCCTACCGGGACGCGATCTCGGAAAGTCGGGGAGACAGGCCCGATACGCGCACCACGTGGCGGCCGAGCGCGGCGCGCAACACGGCTTCGGAAGCGGCGATGTGAAGCTCGCCGCGGGCGCGGGTGATCGCGGTGTAGACCAGTTCGCGCGAGAGCACGCGGTTGTCGTTGCGCGGGAGTTGCAGCCAGACGCTGTCGAACTCGGAGCCCTGGGCCTTGTGCACGGTGGTGGCGAAGGCGCTGTCGTGGGCGGGGAGCGCCGCCGGGTGGAAGGCGCGCGGATTGCCTTCGGTTTCGCCGGGAAACCAGGCCAGCAACGCGCCGTCCGCGCCGCGCAGGCAGACGCCGACGTCGCCGTTGAACAGGCGGTTGCGGTAATCGTTCTCGGTGACCAGCAGCAACTGGCCGTGGAAATGCTCCGTCGCGGCGCGGCGGCGGACGCCCGACAACAGCTCGCCGATGCGCACGTTGAGCGCGTGCACGCCCTGTGCGCCTTCGCGCACGGCGGCAAGCAGGCGCAGGCGCGCGGACAGGGCGAGCGCAGCGACCGGATCGTCGGTCGCCGCGAGTTCGCGCCAGCGCGCGAGCAGGATGTCGCGATGCGCTTCGAGCGGATCGGCCAGGTTCTCGTGGAAATGCACCCCGCCCAAACCGCCGCGCAGCAATTGCAGGGCCGCGTCGGCATCGCCGTCGCGCACCGCCTCGGCCAGCGGCGCCAGTCGCAGCGATTCCTGCTGGCGGTAGCCGCGGCGCAGGTGCACGCGGCGCGCGGCGAAGGCGCGGGGGGCGTCGTCCGCGGCGGGCGACGCAGAGAGCAGCGGTTGCAACAGCCTCGCATCCTCGGCATCGAGGGAAGCGCCGTCGCCGGCCGCGTGCAGGATCGCCGCAAGCACGTCGCCGGCCTCCACCGACGGTAGCTGGTCGGGGTCGCCTAGCAGGATCAGCCGCGCGCCGTCGGCGACCGCTTCCACCAGTTTCGCCATCAGCGGCAAGTCGACCATCGAGGCTTCGTCGACCACCACCACGTCGTGCCGCAGCGGATTGTCCGCGCCGTGGCGGAAGTCGACCGATTCCGGAATCGTGCCGAGCAGGCGGTGCAGCGTGCGCGCCCCGGTCGGCAAGGCATCCAGCAGGGTCGCGTCGACCTTGCCCTGCAGCTTCCGCAATGCCGAACGCAGGCTCTCGGCCATGCGCTCGGCGGCGCGGCCGGTCGGCGCGGCGAGCGCGATGTCCGGCAGCGGCTGTTGCTGCTGCACGGCGCGCGCGGCCAGCAGCACCAGCAGGCGCGCGATGGGCGTGGTCTTGCCGGTGCCGGGGCCGCCGGTGACCAGCAGCAGCTTGTGCCGCAACGCCATCGCCGCGGCGCGCGCCTGCAGGTCCTCGCCGGCTTTCGCCTCGGGGAACAACACGGCGAACAGGTCGCCGAGCGGTTCGACGCCGGCGTTCGATTCCGGCGACGCGGCGATGCGCTGCAGGCCGGAAGCCAGGCGCCGCTCGTATTCGCGATAACGGCGCAGGTACAGCAGTCCGTTCTCGAGCACCAGCGGCGCATCTGCGGGGGAAACTCCGGCCGGCGCCGCCGGCTGCGCCACCCAGCGCGAACCCGCCAGCGCCCGCAGCCAATCCGCCGTCGCCGGCCACGCGAACGCGCCTTCGACGTGCAGCTGCGGCCGCGACGGATCGAACGCCGCATGTCCCTGCGACACCGCCAGCGACGCGAGTGCGGCGGCGGCCAGCACTTCGTCCGGCGTGGCGCCGTCGAGCCGGCGCAGGCTCTGCGCGAAGGCGTGGTCGAGGGTGCGCAGCGCGCCGGCGCGGGCCAGGTCGTCGAACAGGCTCATGCGGCGCTCCGTTCGCCATCGCGACCGAACAATCCGTCGAGTCCATCGACCAGTGCGGCATCGAACTTGCGCTCGTGGATGCCGCGCCCATCGCCGCGCGCCGCGTCGATGCCGCGGCAGAACAGGTAGCGGATGCCGCCGAAGTCGCGTTCGTAGTCGTACTCCGCGCCGCGGCGGAAGCGCAGCCAGCGGTGCAGCGCCACGGTGTAGACCAGCGCCTGCAGGTCGTACTCGCTGTGCCGCATCGCGCGTTCCAGGCCGGCCGCGGCGTAGTCGCCAGCGAGGTCGTTGGACTTCCAGTCGAGCACGTAGCAGCGTCCGCCATGGAAATAGGTCAGGTCGATCTTGCCGGTCATCAGGCCTTCCAGCTGCCGGCGCGCGCCGAAGCCGTTGCGGTCGCGCGAGACGCCGTGCTCGTGCAGCAGCTTCAGCAGCTCCCGTACCGCGGTCGGCTGCAGCGAGAAGTGGAACTCGATCTCGGCGCGACGGCGGTCGCCCGGCACGTCGCACAGGCGCACGCCTTCGGGCATCGTCGCGGTGAGCGCGTTGCCGATCAGCGGCGTCAGCGCGGCGACGCCGTCGTCGAGCGCGTCGTCGGCGAAGCCGCGGCCGATCAAGGCCTCCCGCAGCACTTCGTCCTGCCCGGCCGGCGCAGCCGGGCCGACCCGCCAGCCGCGCCACGCGGCGAAGTCGCAATGCTCCAGCGCATCGTGCAGCGCGCTGCCGTAACCGGTGCCGGCGAAGCGCGGGTCGCGCTGGGCGTCGCCGGATTCCCCCGCGGCGGCGGTATCGTCCTCCGGTTCGTCGGCGGCCGGGCTCTCGTCGAGCGCGGTCGTGGTCGCGCCTTCGCCGGCATCGGCTTTCGACAGCTGGCTGAAGCTGTATACCCACCAGTCGCGCGACAGTTCGACGCGCGGTTCGCGCGCGGCGGCGACCTCGGCGTCGGCTTCCGGCGGCAGGCGCTTCGGCGCGGGGCCGACCTTGCCGTCGTCGAGGAAGATGTCGGCGCAGGCCTCCAGTGCCCCTCTATCCGCGAGCATCTTCCACAGCGGCGTGGCATGCGCGTTGTAGAACGGCCCCGCCGCGATCCACAGCGCGTGCTCGGCGCGGGTCAGGCCGACGTAGAGCAGGCGCGCGTCCTCGGCGCACTGTTCCCGCTTCCAGCGTTCCACCGCATCCTTCCAGCGCGAACCGTCGCCGGCCTTCCAGTGCAGCTCGCGGCCCTTGTCCCTGTCGTAGGCCACGCAGTTGCGGTTCGGCGCCTTGTGGTCGCGGCCGATGCCGGCGTACGGCAGGAACACCAGCGGGTATTCCAGGCCCTTGCTCTTGTGCAGGGTGACGATCTGCACGCGCCGGGCGTCGGATTCCAGGCGCAGTTGCTGCGCCTCGTCGTTTTCGTCGGCCTCGGCGATGCGCCGCTGCAGCCAGTCCGACAGGTCGCGCAGGCCGAGCGTGCGCGCGTGCGCTTCCTGCAGCTGTTCGCCGAGCTGCAGGTAGTTGCTCAGGCGGCGCTCGCCGTCGAGCAGGCCCATCAGCCGCTGCGCGTTGGCCGCGCACAGGTCGGACACCAGCGCGAACGGACCGTTGCGCAGGTAGCGCTCGCGCCATTGCATCAGCGCGTGCAGGCGCGAGCCCATCGCGTTTTCGTCGGTTTCCAGCGCGGCCACCATCGCGGCGCTTTCGCCCAGCAGCACGGTCGACAGCAGCGCGCGCAGCCGACCGGGGTCGCCGGGTTGCAGCAGCGCCTGCAGCAGCGCGGACAGGTCGCGCGCCTCGTCGGTGTCGAACAGGCTGTGCTTGCCGGCGGCGACGGCGGGAATGCCGACCTGCCCCAGCGCGTCGCGGATGCGGGTGGCTTCGTAATGGCTGCGCACCAGCACGGCGATGTCGCCGGGGCGCACCGGTTCGCCGTCGATACTGGCCTTGCCGGCGCGCGCGTCGGACAGCACCGAGTGAATCGCGGCGACGCAGGCGCGGGTGGCGGCATCGCGCGAGTTGCCGGCATTGAGCTCGCCTTGCTTGTTGAGCTTCCCAGCGTCGGGCTCGATCATGCGCACGGTCAGCGCCGGCGCGGGCTTGCCGTTGCGGACGAAGTTTTCGTCCTGGCGCTTGCCGCCGGGGCGGACGGTCTCGAAGGCGATGCCTTCGATGTCGAACGCGGTTTCCTTGCCGGCGATCTCGTACAACCTGTCGATCGCGCGCAGCACGCCGGGGCGCGAGCGGAAGTTGTGCGACAGCGGCGGCGCAGGCGTCGCTTCCCGCTTCGCCGCGAGGTAGGTGTGCACGTCGCCGCCGCGGAAGCCGTAGATGGCCTGCTTGGGGTCGCCGATCAGGAACAGCGCCGGCTCCGTCCCGTCGCCCGCCTCGCCGAACACGTTGCGGAAGATTTCCCATTGGCGCTCGTCGGTGTCCTGGAATTCGTCGACCAGGGCAATGGCGTACTGTCTGCGCAGGTTGCGGCGCAGTTGTCCGGCGTGCGCGCCCTGCAGCGCGTCGGCGACGCCGCCGATCTGGTCGTCGAAGCTTTGCACGCGGCGCTCGCGCTTGGTCGCGGCGAGACGGGTGCGCGCTTCGGCGCGGATGCGGTGGAGAAGCTGGATGCGGCGGCGCTCGGCGTATGCGTCGCAAGCCTCGCGCATCGACAGATACGCCTCGACGGCCGGCGAGAGCGGCGACCTTGGGGTCTTGCCGGCATGTGCCTTCTTTGTGCCCTTTTCCAGCTCCGCAGCGGTCAGCTTGGCGAGCCTCGTCTGCGGCACGGCGCCGATGCCGGCCCCGGCGCAACAGCGGTCGAGCTCGCGGCGCAGCGGTTCGACCCAGTCGCGCCTGTAGCTGTTGCGGTTCATGACGTCGCCATCGATGGCCGACAGCAATGCGTCGAAGAATGCCGCGCCGTGCTTCACGTACGCGGCAACGAGCCCTTCCGCTGCCGCCTTCAGCCGCGGAAACGGGTCCTCGCCAAGCTCTTGTGGCTCCGGCAGCAATACCTTCTGCTTCACCAAGGCCGGCAAATCCTTCGCCAGGTCTTCGGGCTTCGACCACAACGCCGACAAATCCTCGGCCTCGACCGCATCGGCCGCATGCACGCGCCACAGGTCCGCGGCCAGTGCCTCGAACAACTCGTGCTCGCTGCCCAGCAACTCGGGCGCGGCGAAGGCGATGCCGGTCTCCAATGCGTGTTCGCGCAGCACGCGGGCGCAGAAACCGTGGATGGTGAAGATCGAGGCGAGGTCGATCTCCAGCGCGGCGGTGCGCAGGCGGCGCTGCAGGGCGGCCGGGGTTTCCTCGCTGCGTTCGAGATGGCGCTCGACGATCCGGCGGGTCAGCCGCTTTTCCGGGTTTTCGTCGGCGGTCGCCCCGGTGCCGACCAGGCCGGCCGCGAGTGCCAGCCGCTCGCGGATGCGCCGGCGCAGTTCCTGCGTGGCCGCCTCGGTGAAGGTCACCGCCAGCACCTGGCCGATGCGCAACTGCTTCTCGACGACGAGGCGCACGAACAGCGTGGCCAGCGCGAAGGTCTTGCCGGTACCGGCGCTGGCCTCGATGAGGCGGATGCCGTGCAGTTCCAGCTCCAGCCCGGAGTCGTCGCCGCGCGCGGTCATGCGCCCTCCCCTGCATCGGCGAAGCCCGTGAATACCTCGCCAGCGCAAACCGCCTTGAACACCCGATGCGCGGTTTCCGCGAATTCGCGCGACACGTCCTCGCCCGCGAACGGGTCGGCGCCGCGCAGGGCCAGCCGGATCGACGGCGATGCGCTTTCGGCGTCGATGTACTCGCCGCCGTACCACTGGTCCTCGGCCTTCTGCCGCGCGCGATCCGGCCGGTCTTCCTTGTACCAGGCCCAGCCGCTGCGCGGGCCGTACTGCAGCGGCGCGCGCAGGCCGCGCTGGCGCAGGTCGAGCAGCGCGGCGAGCACGCGTTGTGCCTGTTCCTTGTCGAAAGGTTCGAGCACGTGCGGGCCGATGTCGCCTTCGCCATCGTCGACGAACTCGACCAGCGGCAACCGGATGCCCTGCGCCGCCGCGGCCAGGCGGTCGATGCCGTGCCGCACCCACGAGGTGCCGTTGCGCTGGCCGATGCGCACGCGGGCGATGCCCCCGGGATAGGCGTCGACGAGGTTGCCGTGCAGCTTCCAGCCGTCGATGCCGACCTCGACCGGCAACGATTGCGGGCGATCCTCGCCACGCCAGTCGGCGAACTTCGCGGCGTACGGCGCCACCTCGTCGACCAGCTTGCGCAGCCCGCGCCGGCCGACCTCGCCCGACGGCACCAGCGCCCGCGCGCGCAGCCGTGCGTACAGCGCGTCGGGGTCCACGCCGGCGAGCAACGCGTCGAACACCTGCTGCTTCAGCGCCCAGCCTTCCAGCCCGCGCGCGGCCACCTGCAGCGGCTCGACGTCCTCGACCGTGTTGGCTTCCTCGGGCAGGCGCAGGCCGAGGCGCTGCGACAGGAAGCGCCCGGCCGGGTCGAGCAGGAAGCGCTTCAGTTCGTCCAGCGACAGTTCCCGCTCCATGTCCTTCGGCGGCGGCAGCGTCGCATCGAACCATCGCGGCAACGCTTCCCGCGTACCGGAAGCGCCCGCCGCCGCCGGCCGCCATTCGCCGCGATAGCTGAAGCGCCGCGTCTCGGGCTCCTCGTCGCCGCGCCGCTGCCGCTTCGCTTCGCCGAACGCCTGCGGCGAGAACGGCTGCAGCGGGTGGCGCACCACGAATTTCCTGCCGAACGCTTCGTCGTCGGCATGGGGCCGTTGCGCCACGGCCAGCAACTCCGCCACCAGCGGCGAAGGCTCGCGCGTGCTGCCGTCGCGCGGGTCGGCGCCGAGGTAGCTGAGGTAGAACACGTCCTGCGCGGCGGCGAACAGCTGCAGGAACAGGTAGCGGTCGTCGTCGCGCAGCGAGCGGTCGCCGGCGCGGCGCGCCGGCGTGCCCAGCGCGGTCGCCAACCGGTTGAGCCCGGCGGACGGATCGCGGCGCGGGTATTCGCCGTCGTTCATGCCGAGCACGCAGAGGGCGCGGAACGGCAGCAGGCGCAGCGGCACCATGCGGCCGAAGCCGACGCCGCCGCTCATCAGCGGTGCGCGGGTGTCGGCTTCGCCGAGAACACTGGCGAAATGCGCGCGCACCGCCTCGGCCGGCACCTCGCCGTCGAAGCCGGCGTTCGCCGCACCCTTCGCGAATTCGTCGACGTGCCTGCGCAGGCGCTCCAGCGCGCGCTGCGCGTCGTCTTCGCGCGGCTGGCGCGGGAACAGCGCGTCGAGCAGGTCGAGCAGGCGCCGGCGCCATTGCGCCGGCGCCGCCGCTTCGCCCAGCAGCTTCTGCTGCCGCGCGAGCAGGCGCAGCAGCCGCAGCAAACGGTCGAGCGCATCCAGCGCGCTGCCTTCCAGCCGCGGCCACGGCGCGACGCCGCCGATGTCGGCTTCGTCGCCGCTGGCGTGGCCCAGCAGCAGGCGGTCGATGGCGAACGCCCAGGTGCCGGCATCGTCGCGCGGGGCGCCGGCGCGTTCGCGGTGTTCGGCGTTGATGCCCCAGCGCGCGCCGGCCTCGCGCAGCCACGCCTGCAGCTGGTCGAGCTCGGCCGCGGCCAGTCCGCCGTTGCCGGCCAGCGCGGGGCTGGCCAGCAGGTCGAGGATCTCGTGCAGGCCGAAGCGCGAGGCCGGCAGTTGCAGCAGGCGCAGGAACAGGTCGGCGACCGGTTCGCTGGCCAGCGGGCTGGCGTCGGCGACGGTGTAGGGAATGAAGTCGGCGTGGCCGCGGCGGCCGCCGAACACGGCTTCGACGTAGGGCAGGTACGGGTCGATGTCCGGCGCGAGCACGGCGATTTCGCGCGGCTGCAGCGGCGGATCGAAGCGTTCGTCGTCGAGCAGCGCACGCAACTGGTCGTGCAGCACCTGCACTTCGCGCAGGCGGGTGTGGCAGGCGTGGACCTGCAAGCTGGGGTCGTCCCGTTCGATGGCGACGCGCTGCGCGGCGGGCTTCGGTTCCCGGTTGAGCAGGTCGGTTTGCAGCCGGTGCAGCAGGCTGTCGCCGAACGGTTCGGGATAGGTGCCGAGGTCGATGGTCGGGTGCACGACTTCGTAGCCGCCGAGCACGGCCATGAAGTCGCGGCCGACGGCGCCCCAGTCGCGCAGCAGCGGGTTGTCGTCGTCGCCTTCGCCGAAGGGATCGAGGCCGGCGCGGAGCTTTTCCTTCAGCGTCTGCAGGTCGCCCCAGAATTCCCGGGTCGGCGAGGGCAGGTAGAAGTGCAGGGTGCCGGCGCGGGCCTGGGTGGCGATGACGCGCAGCACGTCGGGGGAGACGTTGAGGGTGGCGAAGACGAACAGGCGCGGGGGCAGGCCTTGCGGCACCGCCCCGGTTTCGCCGAAGCGGGCGAGGTAGTCGCCGATCCGGCGGGCGCGGTGCGCTTCGCCCCTGGCGAGGTGACGCCACAGCGTCGCCTGCGGGTCGTCGGGTTCGGCGCCCTGCTCCCAATCGAGCAGCCAGTCGCGGCGCCAGGCCTGGTATTTCTCGAAGATGTCGGCGAGCTCGGCGGCCAGTGTCCAGGGCTTGAGCGGGTCGGCGTCGGCCAGGTAGTCGCGCAGGGGCCGCATCGCCGGCTTGCGCATCAGGGCGGGGTCGCGCAGGGCGGCGTAGAGGCGCCAGTGCAGGGCCGGCGCGTCGAAGGCGTCGCCGCGGTCGCGGAGGTTTTCCTTCAATGCGCGGGCGACGAATTCGCCGGGGGCGAGGAATTCGAGGTTGGCGGCGATGCCGTGGGCCTGGGCCAGTTCCGCCTGCAGCCAGCGCTTCATCGCGGCCTGGGGAACGAGGATCACGTCGGGGGCCAGCAGGTCCTGCCCCGGCGCGGGCCGCTTGAGCTCCCCGGCCAGCAGACCCGCCAGCACCTGCAGCGAGTTGGAGTGGTAAAGGCGGAAGTCGGCGGCGGTCCCCTGCATCAGGCCATGATGCCCAATGGCCATCGCAATTGCCGAGACCTTGCGTTCCGGCGCATGCGGGCGGGCGACGACGCACGTCGAATACCATACCGACGGGTGCAGGTTCGGTTCAGCCCGTACCGGCGAAGCTTGAGCGTTGTTTTTCCGTTAACCCGTTGCCCGCCTCCCCATCGATGACACCCACCGACGTCCCCGCCATCCGCCTTGCCGGCCTGCAGCTGGACCGCGGCGCGCGCACGATCCTGCGCGGCATCGACCTGGTCGTGCCGAAGGGCAGCATCACCGCGGTGCTGGGGCCGTCGGGCTGCGGCAAGTCGACGCTGCTGTCGGCGATCACCGGCGAGCTGGTGCCGGCGGCGGGCACGGTCGAGCTGTTCGGCCGGGCGGTGCCGCGGCGCAGCCGCGAGCTGCTGGAGCTGCGCAAGGGCCTGGGCGTGCTGTTGCAGGGCAACGGCCTGCTGACCGACCTGACCGTGGCCGAGAACGTGGCGTTGCCGCTGCGCACGCACACCAAGTTGCCCGAGCCGCTGGTCCGCCGCATCGTCGACTTCAAGTTGAACGCGGTCGGCCTGCGCAACGCCGCCGAACTGTACCCGCGCGAGCTGTCCGGCGGCATGGCCCGCCGCGTGGCGCTGGCGCGGGCGCTGGCGCTGGACCCGCCGATCGTCATCTACGACGAGCCGCTGACCGGCCTCGACCCGATCGCCAGCGGGGTGATCATGAGCCTGATCCAGCGCCTCAACGACACGCTGGGCCTGACCAGCGTCATCGTCAGCCACCACGTGCACGAGACCCTGCCGATCGCCGACCAGGCGGTGGTGATCGCCAACGGCGGGCTGGTGTTCTCCGGCACGCCGGCGGAACTGCAAGCCTCGCCCGACCCGTTCGTGCGCCAGTTCCTGCACGGCGAACCGGACGGCCCCATCGCGTTCGACGCGGGCAAGCGCGCGGAGGCTGCGTAATGGCGTTCGCCGAATCGGTCCGCGCGCTCGGCTCGGCCGGGCTGTTCTCGCTGTCGGTGCTGCGCGCGTCGAAGCCGACCCGCGACTTCTTCGCCGAACTGACCCGCGAGATCTACAAGATCGGCGGGCGCTCGCTGCCGATCATCGTGGTCGGCGGCGCCTTCGTCGGCCTGGTGCTGACCCTGCAGGGCTACCGCACGCTGACCACGTTCGGCGCGTCGGACGCGCTGTCGACGCTGCTGGGCCTGTCGCTGTACCGCGAGCTGGGCCCGGTGCTGACCGCGCTGCTGTTCATCGGCCGCGCCGGCTCGTCGATCGCCGCCGAACTGGGCCTGATGCGCGCCACCGACCAGATCAAGGCGCTGGAGCTGATGGCCATCGACCCGGTGGCGAAGGCGGTGGCGCCGCGCTTCTGGGCCGCGGTGCTGACCGTGCCGCTGCTGACCGGCTTCTTCTGCTCGCTGGCGATTTCCGCCAGCTGGTTCGAGGCGGTGCGCGTGCTCGGCCTCGACAACGGCACGTTCTGGTCGGCGCTGCAGAACAGCGTCGACTTCTGGGACGACTTCGGCGTGGCCCTGCTGAAGTCGGCGATCTTCGGCGGCACCTCCGCGCTGGTCGCCGCCCACGTCGGCTACCACGCCGAACCGACCATCGAAGGCACCTCGGTGGCGACCACCCGCGCGGTGGTCAACGCCTCGCTGCTGGTGCTGATGTTCAATTTCGTCCTGTCCGCCCTGCTTTTCAGGAGTTGATCCCATGTCCATCCGCGGACCCCGCCTCGAATTCGCCGTCGGCGCCTTCCTGCTGCTGGCACTGGCCTCGTTGCTGGTGCTGGCGATCGCCTCGACCAACCGCAACTTCGGCTTCGGCAAGCACGACTACGAACTGAAGGCGCGCTTCAGCAACCTCGGCCAGCTGCGCAAGCAGGCGCCGGTGAAGATCGGCGGCGTGGTGGTCGGCCAGGTCAGCGACATCCAGCTCGACCCGGTCAAGTTCGATTCGGTGCTGACCCTGACCATCGACGACAGGTTCAAGGACCTGCCCGCCGACACCGCCGCCGGCATCCTCACCAGCGGCCTGCTCGGCGAGAACTACGTGAACCTGTCGCCGGGCGGCGACCCCGAGGTGCTCAAGCCCGGCGACGAGATCGCCTTTACCCAGCCGGCCGTGGACCTGATCCAGCTGGTCGGAAAGTACATGTTCAGCGGCGCTGGGAATAATGCGGCCGGCAACAATCCGCCCCCACCACCTCCGCCGGAGGAAGGAAACGCACAATGAAGTCGAATCTGCTCACCGCCGCCGTCGCCGCCGCGCTGCTGGTTTCGGCCCCGTTCGCCGCCAGCGCGCAGCAGGCGCAGGCCACCGCGCGCGTCGCGCCCGCGCCGCAGAGCAGCGCCAGCAAGCTGGTGCTGGACAGCAGCACGCGCATCCTGACCACGCTGGAGAAGCGCCGCGCCGAATTCCGCGCCAGCCCGGCCGCGCTGAACGCCTACGTCGACAGCGAGTTCAACCGCCTGTTCGACCGCGAGTACGCCGCGCGCCTGGTGCTGGGCCTGCACGGCCGCGGCGCCAGCGACGCCGACGTCAAGCTGTTCGCCGACGCGCTGGCCGACAACCTGCTGGCGCGCTACGGCACCGCGCTGCTCGATTTCGACGGCCAGCTGAAGGTGCGGATCAAGTCCGAGGCCGCGCTGCCCGGCGGCCGCGGCGTCAAGGTGTCCAGCGAGTTCCTGCGCGCCAGCGGCGAGCCGGTGCCGGTCGACTACCTGATGCGCAACACCGGCGGCCAGTGGAAGCTGTTCGACGTGATGATCGAAGGCATCAGCTACGTGCAGACTTTCAAGAACCAGTTCGACGCGCCGTTGCGCACCAAGAGCATCGCCCAGGTCGCCGCCGACCTGCGCGCGGGCAGGCTGCAGGCCGGTGGCAATAACTGAGGCCGGCTGCCGCCGCGACGGCGACGCGCTGGTGTTCGCCGGCGCGCTCGACCGCACCGCCGCGGGCGCGTTGTGGACGCAGGCCAGCGCCGCGCTGGAGGGCGTGCAACGCTTCGTCCTGACTTCGGTCACTACCGTCGACAGCGCCGGGCTGGCATTGTTGGCCGAACTCGCCGCGCGCGCGCGCGCGGCGGGCGCGGCACCGGCCATCGAGGGCGAACCGCCGGGGCTGTCCGACCTGCGCGCGGCCTACCGGCTGACCTCCGGCCTGGCCTGATCCGCACCGGCGCGACGCCCCGCTCCGGCATCTCCAGACGTCCGTTCCGCGCTTCACCAAGGACCCCCACCCCAATGAAGCCGTACCGCCTCGCCATCGCCGCCGTTTTCGCCGCGCTCGCCTCGGCCTGCGCCAGCGCGCCGCCGTCGGCCGCATCGGCCGATCCCGTGCCGCAGATCGTCGCCGCCGACGCGCCGGCCGACGCCACCGCCGACGACGCGGGGCCCGCGGCGGAAGCGCCGCCCGCCGAAGCCGCCGCGGACGAACCCGCGGCCGCCAGCGCGGCCGAGCAGGACTTCGCCGCGATCTACGGCCAGGACTACGACCCGGTCGCCGACCCCACCCTGCCGCCGGAAGCGCAGCTGCCGGTCAGCTACGACCCGTGGGAGAAGTACAACCGCAAGATGCACGCGTTCAACAACGCGGTCGACCGCGGCATCGCGCGGCCGCTGGCGCGCGGCTACGTCAAGGTGGTGCCGAAGCCGGTGCGCACCGGCGTCAGCAATTTCTTCGACAACCTGCGCTCGCCGCTGTCGATGTTCAACCTGTTCCTGCAGGGGCGGCCGAAGGACGCGTGGGACACGCTGGGCCGCTTCCTGATGAACACCACGTTCGGCATCGGCGGCCTGTTCGACCCGGCGAGCAAGGCCGGCGTCGCGCGCCACAATGCCGACTTCGGCCAGACGATGGCCGTGTGGGGCTGGCGGCGCTCGCGCTATTTCGAACTGCCGCTGTTCGGCCCGCGCACCGTGCGCGACGCCTTCGGCGTGGTCGGCGACATCCCGCTGTCGCCGACGCACTTCATCGAACGGGACGCCGTGCGCGTCGGCCTGCAGGGCGTGCAACTGGTCGACACCCGCGCGCAACTGCTGCCGCTGGACGGCATGCGCGACGGCGCGCTCGACGAATACGCGCTGGTCCGCGACTCCTGGCTGCAGCGGCGCAACTACCAGATCCAGCAGCGCGTCGGCGAGAAGAAGGACCAGGACGAGTCGCTGCCCGACTACCTGCGCGAACCCGACAGCATGCCCGACGTGCCGGCCAACGCGATGCCGATCCCGGTGACGCTGCCGGTGCCGAGCATCGACGGCGGCGGCTGAGCCGCCCTTCCCGCGGCATCGCGAAAAATTGCCGGGAGCAAATTTCGGCATCGCGTCGGCGATGGCCCGAAGGGTTGCCGCCATGGATGGCGGCAACAAAAAAGACCGCCGGATGGCGGTCTTTTCCGTTGCGGGGAACCCGTCGCGGGCGTCAGGCGGCCAGCGCCGCGTCGATGGCTTCGCGCAGGCGCGGATCGTCGGCGCCGATGTCCGGCGCGAAGCGGGCGGCGACCCGGCCGTCCTTGCCGACCAGGAACTTCTCGAAGTTCCACAGCACGCCCGGCGGCGGATTGACCGGAATGCCGAAGCCTTCCAGCCGCGCGCGGTGCGGGCCTTCGCCGATGCGTTCCGGCTGCGCTTCGGTCAGCGCGCGGTACAGCGGATGGGTCGCGTCGCCGGTGACCGCGATCTTCGAGAACAGCGGGAAGGTCACGTCGTAGTTGGTACTGCAGAACTGCGCGATCTCGGCGCCGCTGCCCGGCTCCTGCTGCTTGAAGTCGTTGGCCGGGAAGCCGAGGACCTCGAGGCCGGCGGCGCGTTTTTCGCGGTACAGCTTCTCCAGCCCCTCGTATTGCGGGGTGAGCCCGCACTTCGACGCGACGTTGACCACCAGCAGCACCTTGCCGGCGTAGTCGCCGAGCGTGGCCGGGTTTCCGTCGATGGTCGTCAGCGGGATGGCTTGCAGGGGAGTCGTCATGGCGGTCGTCCGTGGCGGGGGAGAAACGGCCATTATGCGCCGTCGTCTCCCGCATCGCCGAGCAGGCGCTGCGCATCCTCGCCCGGCAGGGCCTCGATGCCGCGCAGCTGCCGCTCGATCGCGCGCGTGCGCACGCCGGCCTGCTTGATGCTGTTCTGCACGGTATCGAGCTGGCCGTGCGCCTTCTCCAGCACGGTGGCGAACTTGCCGAACTCGGTCTTCACCGCGCCGAGCAGCTGCCGCACTTCGCTGGAACGCTTCTCGATGGCCAGCGTGCGGAAGCCCATCTGCAGGCTGTTGAGCAGCGCGGCCAGCGTGGTCGGGCCGGCGACCACGATGCGGTGCTCGCGCTGCAGCACGTCGACCAGGCCCGGCCGGCGGATCGATTCGGCGTACAGGCCCTCGGTGGCGAGGAACAGCACCGCGAAGTCGGTGGTGTACGGCGGCGCCACGTATTTCTCGTTGATCGACTTGGCCTGGACGCGGATGGCGCGCTCCAGTTGCGTGCCGGCCGCACGCATCGCCTCGACGTCGCCGCGCTCCTGCGCGTCGAGCAGCCGCTCGAAATCCTCGCGGGGGAATTTCGCGTCGATCGGCAGCCACACCGGCACATCGCCGTCGTCGCGCCCGGGCAGGCGGATCGCGAAATCGACCATCTCGCCGCCATCGGGCCGCACCTTCACGCCGCGCGCGAACTGCTCGGGCGCGAGGATCTGTTCGAGCAGGCTTTCCAGCTGCACCTCGCCCCAGCCGCCGCGATCCTTGACGTTGGTCAGCACGCGCTTCAGGTCGCCGACGCCGGTCGCCAGCTGCTGCATCTCGCCGAGGCCGCGCTGCACCGCTTCCAGGCGCTCCGACACCAGCTTGAAGCTCTGCCCGAGCCGCGCCTCCAGCGTGCTCTGCAATTTTTCGTCGACGGTGGCGCGCATCTGTTCCAGCTTCGCCGCGTTGTCGCTCTGCAGTTCGCGCAGCCGCGACTCCAGGGTGGCGCGCATCTCGCCGATGCGCTGCTCGTTGCGCTGGGTCAGTTCGCGCAGCTGCGCGGCCAGGGTGTCGGCGAACTGCTGCTGGCGCACGGCCAGCTCGGTGCGCGACTTGTGCGCGTCGTCGGTCAATGCGGCGCGCAGTTCGTCCAGCCGCTGGTCGGTGCGCAGGGTCAGGTCGGTGAGGCTGCGGCCGAAGCCGTCGATGCGGGTTTCCTGCTGGCGCGACAGGCCGTCGAGCTGCTCGCGCAACTCGCCGCGGCCTTCGCGCTGTTCCTCGCGCAATGCCTTTTCGAGCCGGGTTTCCGGGCGGCGCAGCAGCAGCGCGACCAGCAGCACGATGACGACCGCCACCAGGACGACGAGTACGACGAGCAGGGTTGGGGAATCCATGCGCACAGTGTAGCCGGGGCGGTCTCAACGGCTGCTACCGCGCCCGCTTCGCCGGGGCGGTCGCGTCGTACCGGCGGGAAACGAAGGCAGCGGCGCGGGCCTGCCCGGCTTCCCGGCCGCCTCCGCCGCCATGCGAGAATCCCGGCATCGACATCGAGGGGAAGGGACCGCATGAGCTGGCTGCGCCGCAAATCCATCGACCTGGTCACCGCGCACGAGGAAGGGCGCCGGCTGCTGCCGACGCTGAGCTGGCCGCACCTGGTCGCGCTGGGCATCGGCGCGATCGTCGGCACCGGCATCTACACGCTGATCGGCGTCGGCGCCGGCCTCGCCGGACCGGCGGTGCTGGTGTCGTTCGTCGTCGCCGGCGTGGTCTGCGCCTGCGCCGCGCTGGCCTACGCCGAGATGGCCACGATGATGCCGGCCGCCGGCAGCGCCTACACCTACAGCTACGCGGTGCTCGGCGAGACGCTGGCGTGGATCGTCGGCTGGAGCCTGATCCTCGAATACACGCTGGTGGTCAGCGCGGTCGCGGTGGGCTGGTCGGGGTCGGCGCAGGAATTCCTCGCCGGCATCGGCCTGCCGCTGCCCGCGGCGCTCGCCGCCGGGCCGCACGCCGGCGGCATCGTCAACCTGCCGGCGGTGCTCATCACCTTCGTCGTGGCCGGCCTGCTGATCGTCGGCACGAAAGAGAGCGCCACGCTCAACGCGGTCCTGGTGGCGGTGAAGGTGGTCGCGCTGACGGTGTTCGTCGCCATCGCCCTGCCGCACTTCGACGCCGGCAACCTGCATCCGTTCATGCCGCACGGCTTCTTCGAGAGCATCGGCGCGGACGGCAGGAAATACGGGGTGATGGCGGCGGCGGCGATCATCTTCTTCGCCTTCTACGGCTTCGACGCGATCTCGACCGCGGCCGAGGAAACCAGGAACCCCGCCCGCGACCTGTCGATCGGCATCGTCGGCTCGATGCTGGCCTGCACGCTGATCTACGTGCTGGTCGCGCTGGCCGCGGTCGGCGCGCTGAGCTATGCCGTGTTCACCCAGAGCGCGGCGCCGCTGGCGCTGATCATGCGCGAGCTGGGCCAGGGCACGGCGGCGGGGATCGTGTCCGGCGCGGCGGTGGTCGCGCTGCCGACCGTGCTGCTGGCGTTCTTCTACGGGCAGAGCCGCATCTTCTTCGTGATGTCGCGCGACGGCCTGCTGCCGCGCTCGCTGTCGAAGGTGGGCAGGCGCGGCACGCCGGTGGCGATCACCGTGTTCACCGCCGTGCTGACCGGCGCGCTGGCCGGGGTCGCGCGCCTCGACGAAATCGCCGCGCTGGCCAACGCCGGCACGCTGATCGCGTTCGTCGCCGTCGCCGCCTGCCTGCTGGTGCTGCGCAAGCGCGAGCCGCAGCGCCCGCGCGTGTTCCGCACGCCGCTGGCGTGGCTGGTCGGGCCGGTCGCGATCCTCGGCTGCGCCTACCTGTTCTGGAGCCTGCCGACGAAGACCCAGCTGTGGTGCCTGCTGTGGAACGCGTTCGGGCTGGTCGTCTACCTGGCCTACAGCCGCCGCCGCAGCCTGCTGGCGAAGGGCGTGGACGCATGAAGGTGTAGGATGTCCGCATGGACATCCGGCTCAAGCGCGCCTACGAACCGCCGTCGGCCAGCGACGGCGCGCGCATCCTCGTCGACCGGCTGTGGCCGCGCGGGGTCAGGAAGGAAGCGCTGAAACTGACGCTGTGGTGCAAGGACATCGCGCCGAGCCCGGCGCTGCGCCAGTGGTTCGACCACCGCGCGGACCGGTTCGACGAATTCGCCGCGCGCTATCGCGCCGAGCTCGCCGCGAACCCGACGGCGACGGCGGTCCTGCGCGACCAGCTGGCGCACGGCCGCGTCACCCTGGTGTACGCGGCGCGCGACCCGCAGATCAACCAGGCGGTGGTGCTGCGCGACTGGCTGCGCACGCACGCGAAGGGCTAGGGCGCCCGGCCGGTCCGCCTCACTCCAGTACCCGCTCCGCATCGACGATCTCGACGCCCTGCATCTGCCCGAGCAGGGAATCGAACCAGGGCTTGTGCGTGGAGCCGACGACCGACAGCACGCGCGCGCCGGGATGGGTGCGGAACGTGGCGCGGATGTTGGCGACCATGCGCAGGTTGCGGGTTTCCCAGCCGGCCACGTACCAGCGGCCGTAGTGCCGCGGGCTGGGTTCCTGCACGGCCGCGCCCATGTCGCCGCCGATCTGCACGCGCAGGGTTTCCGGATCGTTGACGAAACGGTACAGGGCGAGCAGGTCGCCCTCCTCCACCAGCGCCCGCATGCGTTCGCGCAGCGGCCCGGTGCGCGGCCTGGCCGAGTCCCACGCGCCGCGGATCGCCTTCTCGAAGGCGGGCTCGTCGTCGATGTCGTAGCTGTCGCCGGTGTGGTCGTCGATCGGATGCACGCGCTGCAGGCCCAGCCGCGCGGCCAGGCGCGCGGCGATCCGGTAATCCTCGTTGTTCGACGCCTCGTACTTGCGCAGCTGCGCCACCAGCGCATCGTCGAGCCCGTCGCCGGCGCGGCGCTCGGCTTCCGGCAACTGCAGCCACTGCACCAGCGCCGATGCCGCCTCGTTCGCGGCGAGGAACAGCGCGGCGAGGCGGCGGCGCTGCGCCGCGGTCGGCCGCTGCGGCCAGTCCTTCAGCGTCTGGTGCGCCGCGGCGATCGCCGCCGGCACGTCCAGCCCGGTCGCGGCATGCGCCGCGGCGTTGTCGTGGCAGTAGGGATTGTCGGCGATCGGCCCGTAGACGGCGGGATGCCGCGCCATCAACTCGCACTGTTCGCCCGGGATCGACTCGATGGTGACGATGTCCGGCTTGAACGCGGCCAGCCGGTCGAGCACGGGCCGCAGCGCCGGGTCCGGATCGAAGTCCTTCGGCAGGTCCTGCGACAGGTGCACGGTGCCGAGCACCAGCACCTGCGCGGGCGCGCCGGCCAGTTCCGCGTCCAGCACCGACAGGTCGACGGACTGCGCCGACGCGGTGCCCGCCATCGCCAGCGCGAGCAGGGTTGCAGGGGTTGCCAGTCGCGGGCGCATGCCTGTTCCTCCGGATAGCCTGCCGCGCAGGTTACCCGCCGCGGCGCCGGCCGCGTGTGTGCTATTGGTTCACCAACCTAAGGGACCGCGATCAGCGCGCGGTGTAGCCGCCATCGACCAGGTGGTAGCTGCCGGTGATGAACGAGGCCTCGTCCGACAGCAGGAAACAGGCCAGCGCCGCGACCTCCTCCGCGGTGCCGAGCCGGCCGGCCGGGTGCAGCGCCTTCAGTCCGTCGTAGGTCGCGCGGTCCAGGCCCGACAGCAGCGGCGTGTCGATGAACGCGGGGCCGACCGCATTGATGCGCAGGCCCTTGTCCGCGTATTCCAGCGCCGCGGTCCTGGTCATGCCGACCAGCGCGTGCTTGGCGGCGACGTAGGCGATCGAGCCGGGCCAGCCGACGCTGCCGAGGATCGACGACATGTTGACGATGGCGCCGCCGCCGGAGGCGAGGATCGCCGGGATCGCGTATTTCATCCCGTAGAACACGCCGTGCAGGTTGACGTCGATGACGTGGCGCCAGTCCTCGATGGGATAGTCGGCGGTCGCATGGCCGGGTCCGCCGATGCCGGCGTTGTTGACCGCCAGGTGCAGGCCGCCGAAGGCGTCGGCCGCGCGCGCCACCAGCCGCTGCACCGCCTGCGCGTTGGCGACGTCGAGCTCGAAGGCCAGCGCGTCCTTCAGGCTGCCGGCGACCTTGCTGGCGCCGTCGCCGTTGAAGTCGGCCACGACCACCTTCGCGCCGCCCGCCGACAGCCGCCGCGCGATCGCTTCGCCGATGCCGGACGCACCGCCGGTGACGATGGCGACCTTGCCGCTGAATTCCTGAGCCATGGCGACGCCCTCCGGGCCGTGGAAGTGCGCCGAGTATGCGGCGCCCCGGATGGCGGCGCTTTGATCTGGATCAGCCGGGAACGGCCCCGTCTCCCGCGTGCAGGGGGACGGGGATTCAGTCCAGCACGCGGCAGAACACCGCCTTCAGGTAACGCGATTCCGGCACGTTGACCAGGAACGGATGGTCGGCGCCGGCGCCGGCGACCTTGACCACCTGCACGGTACGCCCGGCGTAGAACGCGGCGCGGCGCAGCATGTCGAGGAACTGTTCCTCGCCGACCAGGCCGGTGCACGAGAACGTCGCGAACAGGGCGCCCGGCTTGCACACGCCCAGCGCCAGCTTGTTCATGTCCAGGTACTTCTTCAGCGCGTTGATGACCTGGTCGCGGTCGCGGGTCATCTTCGCCGGGTCGAGGATCACCACGTCGTACCGCTCGCCGCGCGCGGCGGCGTCGCGCAGCCACGGGAAGATGTCGGCCTGCACGAAGCGCGGCTTCACCCCGTTGAGCTTCGCGTTGCCCTTGGCGATGTCGATCACCGCCTCGTCGATGTCAATGCCCAGCACTTCGCGCGCGCCGCGCACCGCCGCGTACACCGCGAAGCCGCCGGTGTTGCAGCACAGGTCGAGCACGCTCTTGCCGGCGACCTGGTGCGACAGCCATTCGCGGTTCTCGCGCTGGTCGGCGAAGAAGCCGGTCTTGTGCGCGCCGGCCGGGTCGGCGCGGAACTTCACGCCGTATTCGGTGATGACCGCCGGCGCCGCCGGCTCGCTGCCGCGGAAATCGAACGATTCCTGCTTCTGCACGTGCTCGTCGGCGAAGCTGTGGAAGCGGCAGCCGGGGAAGTGGGTGCGCAGCGCGTCGTAGATCCACTCGCGGTGGCGGAACATGCCGGCGCTGAAGAACTCGACCACCAGCAGGTCGCCGTAGCGGTCTACGACCAGGCCGGACAGGCCGTCGCCCTCGCTGTGCACGACGCGCCAGGCGTCGCTGACCGCGTCGAGCCGGAGGATCTCGCGGCGCAGCTTCACCGCCTCGCCGATCTTGCGCACGAACCAGTCGCGATCGACCGCGACCTCCGGATCGGTTTCGAGGATGCGCACGGCGATGCGCGAGTGGCCGTTGTAGAAGCCGCGGCCGATCCACGCGCCGTCGACGCCGAACACGTCGACGATGCTGCCCGGCCTGGGCTTGGTCGGCGGCTTGTCGACCAGCTTCTGGAAGATCCACGGGTGGCTGGATCGCCAGGCATTCTTCAGGCGGACGGTCGGCAGTGTTTCGTTCATGTGCGCATTTTCGCACGCTTTCGCCTCCCCTCCGGCCCTTGCAATCGCCCCGGGCGCCGCCATTGCTGGAACATGGACCCGCGCGCCTTTCGACAACACGATCCCGACGACCCGCGCTTCGACGCCGAGGCGCAAAGCCGCTTCGACCGCCGCCGCATCCTGCGCGCGTTCAACCTGAGCCTGGCCTTCGTGCTGGCGCTGGTGCTGGCGTATTCGGCGCAATCCGGCTTCGACTGGCGGCCGCTGGCGGTGGCCCCGTGGAGCGCGCCGGGCCTGCTCGGCGTGCTGACCGCGCCGCTGCTGCACGGCTCGATCGAGCACATCGCGGCGAATTCGGTCTCGCTGCTGATCCTCGGCACGCTGGCCGGCAGCGCCTACCCGAAGGCGACGCCGCGCGCGCTGCCGCTGCTGTGGCTCGGTTCCGGCCTCGGCGCCTGGCTGCTCGGCGCGCCGGGCACCTACCACCTCGGCGCCAGCGGGCTGACCCACGGCCTGATGTTCCTGCTCTTCATGCTCGGCGTGCTGCGCCGCGACCGCGCCGCGGTCGCCGCCGGCATGATCGCCTTCCTGTTCTACGGCGGCATGCTGCTGACCGTGCTGCCGCGCGAGCCCGGCGTGTCGTGGCAGGCGCACCTGGGCGGCGCGCTGGCCGGCGTGGTCGCGGCGTTGCTGTTCCGGCGCAAGGATCCCGAACCGCCGCGTAAGAAGTACAGCTGGGAAATCGAGGAAGAGAACCTCGAACGCATCGACGACGAACTGGAGCCGCCGCCGCCGCGCGACGTGCCGGTGCGGTGGCAGCGCCCCGACGGCGAGACGCGCCGCGTGGTGCTGCGTTTTCCGTCGCAACCGCGCGAGTAGCAGGGCTTCGTTCTATAGTTCGACTCCGTTTTCCGGAGCCGGCCATGTTTCGCACGCTCGCGTTGCTGTTTCTAATCCTTGTTTCGACGGTCGACGTGGCGGCATCCGCCGAACGCGCGCCGTACCGCATCGTCGGCTACGTCTCCGATGGCGCGGCCCTGCCGAAGATCAGCGCAAGCAAGCTGGACGTCGTCAACTTCGCCTTCGCCAGGGTCGGCGAAGACCATCGCGTGTTCCTGCCGACGCCAACCGCGCCGCAACGCCTGCGGGAACTGGGCGAATTGCGCCGCGACAATCCGCGGCTGAAGATCGTGCTCTCGGTCGGCGGCTGGGGCGCGGGCAATTTCTCCGAAGCGGCGGCGGACGCGGCCGCGCGCAAGGCCTTCGTCGACAGTTCGGTCGAACTGGTCCTCGCCCACGACCTCGACGGCCTCGACGTCGACTGGGAATACCCGACCCGGCCCGGTCCCGGCATCAGCCATTCGCCGGCCGACCGCGGGAACTTCAGCCTGTTGCTGGAGGCGCTGCGCGCGCGCTTCGATGCGCTCGGCCGCGAGCGCGGCCGGGAGTACCTGCTGACCATCGCCGCCGCCGACGGCGAGGCCGCCAGCGGACTGGAAATCGCCCGCATCGCGCGCACGCTCGACTGGATCAACCTGATGAGCTACGACTTCTACGGCAGCCTGTCCAAGACCACCGGCCACCACGCCTCGCTGTTCCGCAGCGCGTCGGCCAGGCCGGGCAGCCGCACCGCGCAGCAGGGCGTCGAGGAATTCCTGCGCGCCGGCGTGCCGCCGCGCAAGCTCAACCTCGGCGTCGCCTTCTACGGCCGCCATTTCGACGAGGTCGAGCCCGGCAACGACGGGCTCAACCGGCCCTACCACCGCGGCGGCGGCTACCTGTCGTGGCGACAGATCTCGACCGATTACCTGCACCGCGAGGGCTACGTGCGCCATTGGGACGAACGGGCGCAGGCGCCGTGGCTGTGGAACGCGCAGCGCCGCCACTTCATCAGCTACGACGACCCGCAATCGCTGCGCGCCAAGGCCGCGTTCGTGCGCGAGCAGGGGCTCGGCGGGATCATGTACTGGGAGCACGCCACCGACGCCGACGAACAGTTGCTCGACGCGGTCGACGCGGGCTTGCGCGAAGCGGCGAAGCCCTGAAGGCGTCACTTGCCGGCGAGCACGTCCGCGCCCAGCTGGCGGTCGTGCAGCCGCGAGAACAGCAGCAGCGAGGCCGCCGCGCCGCACAGGCACAGGAACATGTCCCACTGGGTGTCCCAGACGTCGCCCTGGGTGGCGAGGAACGCATCGGCATCGGCACCGAAGGCCAGTGCCGACCACCATTCGATCAGCTCGAAGAACGCGCTGAAGCTCAGGCAGGCCGCCAGCACCAGGTAGGCCAGCCAACCGCCGCGGCGCAGCGGCGTCAGCCGCAGCAGCAACTCGCGGGCGAGGATCGCCGGCACGAAGCCCTGCATCCAGTGCCCGAGCCGGTCCCACGGATTGCGCGCGGTGCCCAGCAGTTCCTGCAGCCAGAACCCGCCCGGCGTCTGCGCATAGGTGTAGGCGCCGCCGTGGATCAGCACCAGCGCGTGCAGCGCCAGCAGCCAGCACAACAGGCGCGTCAACGGGAACCGCCGCCAGCGCCAGGCGAGCAACAACAACGCCGCGATCACCCACACCGTCTCGAGCAGCCAGGTCAGGCGGTCGCGCGCGATCCAGAACGAAACGGCGAGCGCGAGCGCCACCCCGCCGGCGAGCAGCCAGCGCTCGCCGCGGGCGGGTGGGCGCCGGATGGCCGGTGCAGCGATCGTCACGGCGGCGCGCGGCGCGTCAGAACTTCCAGAGGAATTCGGCGCCGAGCGTGCGCGGCTCGTTGATGAAGCCGGTCAGGTTGTTGAAGTCGATGCCGCCGACCACCTGCACTTCGTTGGTGATGTTGCGACCGAACAGCGCCAGCTCGTAGTCGCCGTAATTCCAGGTGTAGCCGACGCGCAGGCCGCCCTCGAGCAGCGACTTGCCGGTGAACTCGGTCGAGTCGTACAGGAAGAAGTTCACTTCGCTGCGGTAGGCCCAGTCGGTGAACACGAAGAACTCGGCGCCGTCGCCGGCCGGGATGCCCCAGCGCGCGGTCAGGTTGTGGGTCCACTTCGGCGCCTGCGGCAGCGGGTTGCCGTCGATGTAGTAGCGCCCGGTGGGCTGGTTGGTTTCCGGGTCGAGCTCGGGCCGGTTGGTCACGGTGCACGCGGCGCAGCCGGCCACGCGCAGGTCGGCGTCGTCGATCTCGGTGTCGTTGTAGCTGCTGCCGAAGGTGAGCAGCAGGTTGTCGAGCACGTAGGCCTGGAAGTCGAGCTCGAAGCCCTGGCCGATGGTCTTGTCGGCGTTGAGCAGGATGTTGGCGTTGGCCGCGCCGCCGACCGCGGTCAGCTGCTGGTCCTCGACCTCGTAGCGGAACACGCCGAAGGCGATGCGGCCGCGCTTGTCCCACAGGTCGGCCTTCACCCCGGCCTCGAACATGGTCGAGGTTTCCGGCCCGGCCACCGAGGTGCGGTTGAACGCGCCGGCGGCCTGGATGCTGCTGCCGCGGTAGCCGGTGGCCACGCGCGCGTACAGGTTGGCGTCCTCGTTCAACTTGTAGACCGCCGACAGGTCCCAGCTCAGCTTCTTGTCTTCCGGCGCGCGCGACAGGCTGCCGCCGGCGCCTTCGGCGGCCAGCAGGTCCGCGCGCGAGCACAGGACCGGCGGCGGCAGGATGCCCAGGGTCGGGCCGACGCAGGCGGCGAACCCGCTGTTCCAGTAATCCTCGACGGCCAGCTCCTTCTCGTCGACGGTGTAGCGCAGGCCGCCACGCAGTTCGACGGCGTCGCTGAGCTGCCAGGTGCCGGCGGCGAACACCGCCCACGAGTCGTTGGTCTGGCGGATACGCTCGTAGCCGTCCTGCGCGCCGCCGGCCAGCGAGTCGTAGCTGAAGCTTTCGACCTTGTAGTCCTCCTTGAAGTAGAACAGGCCGGCCTGCCAGTCGAAGGCGGTGCCGGTGTCCGATTCCAGGCGGAATTCCTGGGTCCACTGCGAGTGTTCGGGGATGCCGTCGGCGGTTTCCGAGGCGAACGGGATCTCGGGGGTGAAGTACGGCCCCGCGCTGCCGTCGATGTCGCCCCGGCTGTAGGTTTCGACGCTCTCGTAGCCGGTGATCGAGTGCAGCTTGTAGCCGCCGAAATCCCAGCGCAGCCGCGCGTTGGCGCCCTTGCTGTCGAGCTCGGAATGGTTGAGGCCGTCCAGCGCGACCCTGGTTTCGTCGAAGCCGTCGACCAGGTCGTTCGTGCCCGGCTCGATGATGTTGGCGCGGAACAGCCGCGCGGTGCCGTTGAGGTGGCGCGCGTGCGCGCCGAACAGCGCCTCGAAGCCGTCGCCCTCGTACAGGAACTGCACGCGGCCGGCCGATTCGTCGTAACCCTCGTAGCCGTCGTTCTCGCCCGGACCGGTGTTCTCGACCCAGTCGTCGCGGCGCTGGAACAGCACCGAGGCGCGCGCCGACCAGGCATCGGTCAGGCCGCCGCCGACCGCGCCCTCGAGGTTCCACATGTCGTCGCTGCCGTAGCCGACCTTGGCGTAGCCGTCGAACTCCTGGCTGGGCCGCACCGATTCGAACTTGACCACGCCGGCCGGGCTGTTGCGGCCGAACAGCGAACCCTGCGGGCCGCGCAGCACTTCGATGCGGTCCAGGTCGAATACCGGGAAGCCCTTCAGGATCGGGTTTTCCTGCACCACGTCGTCGTAGACCAGCGACACCGGCTGCGAGGTGTTGAGGCGGAAGTCGGTGTTGCCGTAACCGCGGATGTAGAAGCGCGGGAAGGCGCGGCCGAACGACGATTCGATGTTCAGGCTGGGCACGCGCGCGGACAGGAAGCGCACGTCGTTGCCGCCGGAGCCGAACACCGCGAGCTTTTCGGCGTCGAGCGCGCTGATCGACACCGGCACGTCCTGGATGTTCTCGACCTTGCGCTGCGCGGTGACCTCGACGGTGTCGAGCGTGGCGGCTTCCTTCTCCGCCGGAGTCTGCGCCGCTTCCTGGGCAAAGGCCGGCGCCAGCGGCAGCAGGCCGACGATGGCGAGGGCGAGGCGGTGCGGACGCGGGTGCAGCGGGTTCGGGGACATGGCGAGGTTCCGGGCTGGGTGGTGGGAACGGCGGCGCTGGCACGGCTATGTTGCAAAACGGCATACCCCGCAGCAACCCTTTTTTAACGCATCCCGACCTGCGGCCAATGTGACTTCAGGCGCTTGCGGACACGGCCGCGAGCCGCTGCAATGCCGCGCATCCACCATCCCCCGCAGGAGCCCGACCGTGAGCCAGTGGTTTCTCTTCGATACCCGCAGCAACCAGCGCACCGGACCGTTCGACGAAGCCGCCGCGCGCGCGCAGGCGCAGGCCAACCCGGGCCTGCTGTGCTGGCGCGAAGGCATGCGCGAATGGAAGCCGGTGCGCGACGTGCCCGAGTTCGCGGCCGCCGGCGCCAGCCCCGCCCCGCCGCCGCCGCCGGGCAGCGGCGGCCGCCAGCGCGCCGACGAGATCGACTTCCGCATCGTCGGCGGCGACATGCAGTTCGTCGAAGTGGAACTGGACCCGGGCGAGAGCGCGATCGCCGAGGCCGGCGCGTTGATGTTCAAGGACGCCGCGGTGCGCATGGACACCGTGTTCGGCGACGGCTCGGCGAGCTCGGGCGGCGGGATCATGGACAAGCTGTTCAGCGCCGGCAAGCGCGTGATCACCGGCGAAAGCCTGTTCACCACGGTGTTCACCCACGGCGGCAGCGGCAAGGCCAGGGTCGCGTTCGCCGCGCCTTACCCGGGCACGGTGCTGGCGCTGAAGCTGGACGAGCACGGCGGCCGCCTGATCTGCCAGAAGGACAGCTTCCTCGCCGGCGCACGCGGCGTCAGCCTGGGCATCTTCTTCCAGCGCAAGATCCTGACCGGCCTGTTCGGCGGCGAGGGCTTCATCATGCAGAAGCTGGAAGGCGACGGCTGGGTGTTCGTGCACGCCGGCGGCACCGTGGTCGAGCGCGAACTCGCCGCGGGCGAACGCATCGACGTCGACACCGGCTGCGTGGTCGCGTTCCAGGGCCAGGTGAGCATGGACGTGAAGCCGGTCAGCGGCATCAAGAGCCTGTTCTTCGGCGGCGAAGGCATGTTCCTGGCCACGCTGACCGGCCCGGGCAAGGTCTGGCTGCAGTCGCTGCCGTTCTCGCGCCTGGCCGGGCGCATGCTGCAGGCCGCACCGCAGATGGGCGGCGCCAACCGCGGCGAAGGCTCGGTGCTCGGCGGGCTGGGCCGCATCCTCGACGGCGACAACGGCTTCTAGCCGCGGCCGAAGCGCCGCGCGATCAGGTGGTCGAGGCTCGCCTTGCCGGGCCCGGCCACCAGCAGCCAGAACAGCACCAGTACGTACAGCACTTCGTCGAGTTCGACGAACCAGTCGAGCTTCGAATACGCCGGGTCGAGCTGCGAGGCGCCCGGCAGCACCACCACGGCCAGCGCGACCAGCATGTTGAAGATCATCGGCAGCGTGGCCAGGCGCGTGCCCAAGCCGAGGATCAGCAGCGCGCAGCCGATCAAATCGGTGGCGCCGCTGAGATAGGCGCTGAGCGACGGCCACGGGATGCCCCAGTCGGCGAAGCGCGCGGCGAAGCCTGCGTGGTTCTGCAGCTTGGCCCAGCCGGTCTCGAACCAGAAATAGCCGAACGCCAGCCGCAGCAGCAGCGGCGCCAGCCAGTCGCAACGCGCGGTGAAGCGCAGCAAGGCATCGTGGAGGCGCAGCGGCAGGGCCGGCGTCGCCATTCCGGCATCGGCAGCGATCGCGTTTCCGCTTTTTCTCGCATAGGTGGCGCAGCGTTGCATCGTGGTTTCCTCAGGCAGGTGGATCGGTTTGCAGCGCGGCGACCAGTCCGTCGGCCAGCCAGCGCTTGAGCAGGCCGGCGGCGCGCAGGGCCGCGTCGGTTTCGGGGAGGTCGTCGCCGAGCCGTTCGCACAGTTCGGCGAAACCGGCGCCGTCGCGCGCCAGCGCCAGCAGTCCGGCTTCGCCGGGCTCGGGCCTTCGCCAGAACACTTCGAAGCCGCGCCGCCACAGCAGCCAGTCGGCGATCTCGCCGGCGGCGAATGGCGGCAGCGGACGGCCCGCGTTGTGCGCTTCGACCAGCGCGGGAATCGCGGCCGGCAGCGCGCGCAGCCGCATCGCCGGCTGCAACTGCAGGCGCAGCGACGGCCACGCCGCCGGCGGCAACCGGGCGGCGTCTTCGATCGATGCGACTGGCGCGTCGACCGCATCGAAAACCTCGCCCTGCAGCCATTCGAATTCGGCCAGCTCCGCCCAGCCGGGCGCCGTGCCTTCGCGCTCGCGCAACCAGGCGGCGAAGTGGCGGCCGAAGTGGCGCACCGACGGATGCCGCGACGGATGCGCGCGCAGGTAGCTTTCCGCGAGTTCGCCGAACGCGTCCTCGCCGATCCATGCGTGCAGCACCGGGAAATCGTGGGCGAGCACGTCGGCCAGCCGCAGCCGGTAGGCGTCGGCATAGATGCGCAGGCGCGCGTCGCGGCGCTCGGCGGGCAGTTGCGCGGCGACGCCGGCTTCGCCGTGCATCAGCCAGCGCTGCAGCGCGGCCTGGCGTTCGAATAGCGCGGAGGCCGGCGCGTTCATGCCGCCTCGCTCCGCCGCAGCGCCGCAGCGGCGATGTCGCGCGCGTGCGCGAGTTCATCGAGCAGTTCGGCCAGCGGCGGGATGTTGTCGTCGCGCTCGATCATCGCCGGCACCTCGCCGAAGCGGCGCACCGCGTGCGCGTACAGCGCCCAGACCTCGTCGCAGACCGGCGCGTCGTGGGTGTCGACCAGCAGGCCGCTGCCGAGCGCGTCGATGCTGTGCCCCGCGAGGTGGATCTGCTTCACGCTGCCCGCGGGCAGCGCGTCGAGCAGCGCGACCGGGTCGTAGCCGTGGTTGCGGCTGTTGACGTAGACGTTGTTGACGTCGAGCAGCAGCGCGCAGCCGGATTCGGCCACTACCGCGGAAAGGAATTGCGCCTCGTCGAGCGTGTCGCCGGCGAAGCGCAGGTAGCTGGAGACGTTCTCGACCAGGAACTGCGTGCCGAGCGCGTCCTGCACCTGGCGCAGGCGTGCGGCGACGTGGCGCACCGCTTCCTCGGTCTGCGGCAGCGGCAGCAGGTCGTGCAGGTTGACGCCGTCGCCGCCGGTCCAGCACAGGTGGTCGGAGACCAGTCGCGGCTTCACCCGCTTCGCCAGCGCGGCGAGCCGGCGCAGGTAGTCGCGGTCGAGCGGGTCGCGGCCGCCGATGTCCAGCGACACGCCGTGCATCGCCAGCGGATAGCGTTCGCCGATGCGGTCCAGCCAGTGCAGCGCGCGGCCGCCGTCGACCATGTAGTTCTCGCTGATGATCTCGAACCAGTCGGCCGTGCAGTCCATGGACAGCGCGGCCGCGTAGTGCTGCGCGCGCAGGCCCAGGCCGAATCCGTGCAGTCGGTTGTTCATGGCATCGCGTCCGGACGGGGTGGCTCGCTTCCCGCCGCGCGATCGCGCGACGGGAAGCGCGTGGTTCAGTACTTCTTCTCTTCCTGCTGCTTCGCCTCGCCGGCCTTGGCCTGCGGCTTCTCGAAGCGGCCGCCGGCGGTTTGGCACTGCTGCTCGGTGGTTTCGGTGAAACCCTGGCCCTTGCACGCGTTCTGGCCCTTGCAGGCGTTGCTCGCGGTCTTGCACGCGCCCTGGCCCTTGCAGGCGTTGGCGCCCATGCAATGGCCGGTGTCCGCCTTCGCGGCGGTCTGCGCGGCTACCGGCGCGGACATGAACAGGGCCGCGGCGGCCATCGCCACGGACAGTCCGGAGAGGGTTCTGATCTGCTTGTTCACGGGAAATACCTCGATGGTCGGATCGACGGGAATCGGATTGATGGGGAACTGCGCCGCCGCGGCTGCGGGCGGTGCGGAGACATTCCACCCCCGGGCCCGACCGCCGCCTATTCCCGTGCGTTCCGCGGTTATGCCCGTGCGTCCGGACGTCATCGCCGGTTAAGCCTCGCCGGACGATCGGGCATGAACCGGCGCAAACCCGGTCATGGCCGCACCCCCGCGCTTGGCCTACGATGCGGCGCATGGAAGCCGACAGCGCCCCCGCCGAGGTACCGGAGCAGATCGACCGCGTGCTCGAAACGGTGCTCGGCGCGTACCGGATGCGCGTGGAGATCACCGCCGACGTGCGCTATTGCGGCACCTGGTTCGACCGCGAACCGGCCACCGATTACGGCCAGTTCCACCTGGTCACCGAAGGCGAATGCTGGGTCGGCGGCGAGGCGTTCGCCGTGCCGCTGCACCTCGGCGCCGGCGACATGATCGTGTTTCCGTCCGGCGTGCGTCACCTGCTGTCGTCGAGCGCGGACGCGCACCTGCCGGAAGCCGCCTGCGACCCGACCGACACCTGCATGCTGTGCGGCGAGCTGGAGTTCCTCGGCGGCAGCGGCAACCCGATCATCAGCGCCCTGCCCGCGTACTTCGTCGTGCGTTCGCGCGAAAGCGGCGAGGAATTCCGCCAGCTCGCCGCGCTGCTCGCCGCCGGCAGCCGCGACCGCCGCTGGGGCCGCCAGGTGGTGCAGAACAAGCTGGCCGATTCGCTGTTCACGATGGCGGTGTGCGAATACGTGCGCTGCGCCGACGAACCGCGCGGCCTGCTCGCCGCGCTGTGCGATGCGCGCCTGTCGAAGGCGCTGGCGGCGGTGCACGAGCGCCCCGGCGAGGACTGGACGATCCAGTCGATGGCGCACGCCGCGGGCATGTCGCGCACCTCGTTCGCCGAACTGTTCGCGCACACCGTCGGCATGCCGCCGATCCAGTACCTGGCGCACTGGCGCGCGACCGAAGCGCGGCGCCTGCTGAAGAACCGGCGCTTCTCGGTCGCCGCCGTCGCCGAGATGCTCGGCTACCGCAGCGAGGCCGCGTTCCGCCGCTTCTTCAAGCGCCTCGAGGGCGTCGGCCCGGGGCACGTGCGCAGCCACGGCGACGACGCGGACGCGGGCTGATCGCCCGGACGCCCCGCGTCAGTCCGCGCGCAACGCGCCGGTCTCGCGGATCTCGACGGCCACGCCGTCGATCTCGTCCGGGATTTCCATGCGCAGGCGCCCGCTCGCCTGCTGCACCGAGACGATGATGCCGTTGCCACCGCTGGCGGTGCGGCCGATGCCGACCGCGACCACGTCCGGCAGCGCCAGCCAGCGCGCCTCGTGCGCCTGCTTGACCGCGCGGATCTCGGCGATGGCGGCTTCGGGCGGCGGCTCGGCATCGATCATGGCAGGTCCACCTGCAGCGCCGCGAACACGTTCTGGATGCGGTTGATTACCGTGGTGTTGGTGCTGCCGGCGAACAACAGGCCAACCAGGCGGTTGTCCATGTCGAAGATCGCCGAACCGCTGTCGCCGCCCTGGCTCATCGCGCCGGCCATCAGCTGGTCGGTGAAGGGCGCGGTACGGCCGGAGCCGTAGTCGACCTGCGCGGTCACGTCGACCTGCTCGATCTCGCCCGTGGTCAGCCCGGTGGTGCGCCCGCTCTTGCGGATCGGCATGCCCAGCCCGCCGTCGGCGACGCCGGCGATGCGGCCGATTTCGAGGATGTCGGCGCTGACACTGGATGGATCCAGCGGCGCGGCAATCGCGCAATCGACCAGATTGGTCGCGGCGGGCGCCGCCTCGCGCACCGCACGCAGCCGCGTGCGGCTGCCGACCGCGGCGGCGGCGGCATTCAGCATCCCGGCCGCGATGCCGCCGATCGGGCACGGGCTTTCGCCGCCATCGCCACCGCCATTTCCGTCGCCATCCGCGCCGTCGAAGACGATCGGCGCCCACTCCACCAGCCGCGCGATCTGGTCGGCCGGATCGCGGCCGCCGTCGGCCGGACCGGGCTGCAGGATCGCGTCGCCGACACTGGCGTCGTTGCTGTTGGCCAGCACGTGGTTGTTGGACAGGATGTGCGGGTTGCCGCTCTTCAGCACCAGGCAGCCGAGCGTGCCGGCGGTGATGCCGATGTGGCCGATGCTGACCCCGCCCGGCGCCGGACGCACGCGGCCGGTGCGCGACTGTTGCGCGAAGATCGGCCCACTCTGCACCACGTCGGTCGGCACGCCCTGCACCGTCGCCGGGATGCGATCGCGCAACGCCAGCGACTCGAGCGGACGCTTCGCGCGCACCGAACATACGATCGCCAGGCCGCCAGTCGCACGGCCGCCCGTGCGCTTGTAACCGACGCCCACTGCGACGACGTTGCGCCGCGCCAGCAGTCCGTTGCATGCGCCGGCATGCACGCGCCGTACTTCATTCAACGAGGCAGCCATGGCGCTTCTCCCGTGAAGTTTCGGCGCCTGCAGCTTGGCACCATTCGCCGCTTCAGGGTTAACCGCGACGAAACTCGCAGGGTTCAGCGATGTGCGCGTTGCGTTTCGCGCAGGTGAAAGACGCGGCGCGCGGCCTACGGCTGCAGGTGGCCGAACGGCAACGCGCCCGCCTGCTTCACCGTGCGCAGCACGAAGCTCGAATTGGCGTCGGCGACGCCGGCGTCGTTGAGCAGCTTGTCGAGCAGGAAGCGCGAGAAGTGCTCCAGGTCCTGCACGACGACGTGCAGCAGGTAGTCCATGTCGCCGGTCAGCGCATGGCAGGCGACGACCTCGTCCCAGTCGTTGACCGCGGCGACGAAGCGCTCGATCGCCGGCTGTTCGTGTTTCTCCAGCTGCACGCGGACGAAGGCCTGCAGGCCCAGCCCGACCGCGCGCGGGTCGATCCGCGCCGCGTAGCCGGCGATGACGCCGCCGGCCTCGAGCCGCTGGATGCGGCGCAGGCACGCCGACGGCGACAGGTTCACCTGCGCGGCGATCTCGGCGTTGGTGGCGCGACCCTGCCGCTGCAGCAGGCCGAGCAGGCGCAGGTCGGTGCGGTCGAGGGTGACGGTTTCGTTCATTGTTGCTTCGCAGCATTATATGACGCAACAAGATTGCGCCGAAAGCGGCATATTACGCAACTTTGCAAGCCCGTTGCGCGGTTTCGGCGCTAGCATCGGATTCGAAACCATTCCCGGATTCCCGCCATGAACCAGCCGCGCCGCGTCGAGAACCAGCTCACCGACAAGGGCTACGTGCCGGTGTACACCACCGCCGTGGTCGATCAGCCGTGGGCCGACTACAGCGCCGCCGACCACCGCACCTGGGGCACGCTGTACCGGCGCCAGCGCGAGCTGCTGGTCGGCCGCGCCTGCGACGAATTCCTGCAGGCGCAGGACGCGATGGGCATGGACGCGGCACGGATCCCGCGCTTCGACCAGTTGAACGAAGTGCTGGGCGCGACGACCGGCTGGAAGCTGATCGGCGTCGAGGGCCTGCTGCCGGAACTGGATTTCTTCGAGCACCTGGCCAACCGCCGCTTCCCGGTGACGTGGTGGATCCGCCGCCCGGAGCAGATCGACTACATCGCCGAGCCGGACCTGTTCCACGACCTGTTCGGCCACGTGCCGCTGCTGATGAACCCGCTGTTCGCCGACTACATGCAGGCCTACGGCAAGGGCGGGGTGAAGGCGCACGGGATCGATCCGGATGCGCTGCAGTTCCTGACCCGCCTGTACTGGTACACCGTGGAATTCGGCCTGATCGACACGCAGGACGGGCTGCGCATCTACGGCGCGGGCATCGTGTCGTCGAAGGGCGAGTCGCTGTATTCGCTGGAATCACCGGCACCGAACCGGATCGGCTTCGACCTGGAGCGGATCATGCGCACCCGCTACCGCATCGACACCTTCCAGAAGACCTATTTCGTCATCGACAGCTTCGAGCAGCTGATCGACGCCACGCGCCCGGACTTCACCCCGATCTACGCGCGGCTGGCGGGGCAGGAGGCGATCGCCGCGGGCGACGTGCTGGACAGCGACCGCGTGATCACGCGCGGGACGGGCGAGGGTTGGGCCAAGGACGGCGACGTCTGATCGTCTCTCACCTCAAACGCAAGGCGGGTTAAAACCCGCCCTGCGCCACCCCGAAATTCATAGGGCGGGTTTTAACCCGCCTTGCGTGTTCCCACGTATCCGGTATCGGTTTCGGCATGGCGAAGCCCGCCCGCGAAGCAGCGCTGGCCGCTACGGCCGGACCACGCCGGCGAGCGACAGCAGGAAAAGCAGGCCGCCGATGAACGCGACGACGGCATGGGGCAGCGCCACGTGCGGCCAGAGCAGGAACCGGGTCCAGCCCTGGTGGCCGCCGGCACCCCAGTGGCGGAACCAGGTGGTTCCTATCTGAAACGGCGCGGAAAGCGCTTGCGTACCGGCGAAGTGGCGCTCGATGGCTTCCGCGCGCTTGTAGTACCCGGCCTGGAACGACTTCCAGATCGCTTCCAGCAGCCAGAACAGCAGGGCGCTGATGAAGGCCACCAGGAACACCACGTGCGCATGGCTCGCCAGCGCGCTGGCGATCGCGGCGAGACTGAAGGTGACGCTCCAGGCCTTGATGGTGAGTGCGCGCGAATCGAAGTCCTCGATGACCTTCTGCACGTAGAAGTACTCGGCCTGGAGCGCTGCATCCAGCTGGTCGTCTTTCATGGGCCATCCCCGGGACCGGAGGCTGGATTGGAGCGTAGCGCAAACCCGGCATCGGGGGTGTCGGGTTTTACCGCCCAGCCCGCCGCGACGCACCGATCGGCCGCCCGCTAGAATCCCCTCAATGGACGCCCCCGCCGATTTCATCGAAGTCTATCCCGACGCGGTCGGCCACGACGACTGCGCGGCCATCGTCGCGCGCCTGCGCCAGAGCCCGCAGCTGCAGCCCGGCCGCATCGGCGGCGGCGTGTTCCCCGAGCTCAAGCACAGCCGCGACCTGCGCATCAGCGGCAATCCGGAATGGCAGGACGTCGACGCGCGGCTACAGCAGGCGGTGTTCGCCGGCCTGCTGCGCTACCTGCGCAAGTTCCCGCAGGCGCTGATCTCGCCGCTGATGCTGCAACAGCCCGGCGCCGACGGGCAGCCGCGCCGGCTGCAGGCCGAGGACTTCGAGCGGATGCCCGATGCCGCCATCGCCGACCTGGCCCGCACCTGCCTGCGTCCCGCCGCGATCAACCTGCAGTGGTACGCGGCCGGCGAAGGCGGCTATCCGTACTGGCATTGCGAGCTGTACCCGCGCGACGCCAACGCGGAGACGCTGCACCGCCACCTGCTGTGGACGCTGTACCTCAACGACGGCTTCGACGAAGGCGAAACCGAATTCCTGTTCCAGCAGCGCAAGGTCGCGCCGCGCGCCGGCAGCCTGCTGTTCGCGCCGACCGCGTTCACCCACACCCATCGCGGCAACCGCCCGCGCAACGGCGACAAGTTCATCGCGACCAGCTGGATCCTGTTCCAGTCGGCGCAGCACCTGTTCGCGGCGGGCTGAACCCGCCCGGCGCTTCGCGCCTTTCCTCCCTTCCGCGCCGGGGAGAGGAAGCTCAGAACAGTTCGCCCTGCGGCGACGGCTTCCGCGGCGGAACGAACTTCGCGCAATCCATCGCGCCGTACCAGTGCCGGTCGTAGCCGAAGCGCTTCTTCGCCAGTTCGAAGCGCCGCGCCAGCAGGTCCGCGAACACGCCCTCGCCGCGGAAACGCTTGCCGAAGGTCGCATCGTAGTCCTTGCCGCCGCGTTGCTGGCGGATCGCGCTCATCACGTGCGCGGCGCGGTCCGGCACGTGCGCCTGCAGCCAGTCGCGGAACAGCGGCGCGACCTCGTGCGGCAGGCGCAGCAGCACATAGCCGGCCGCGGTCGCGCCGGCGCCGCGCGCGGCTTCCAGCACCGCTTCGAGTTCGCGGTCGTTCACCCACGGGATCGCCGGTGCGAACATCACCCCGACCGGCACGCCGGCATCGGCCAGCGCGCGCACCGCGCGCAGCCGCGAATGCGGCGCCGACGCGCGCGGTTCCAGTTTCGACGAGAGCTGGTTGTCGAGGGTGGTGATCGACAGGAACACCCGCACCAGGTTCTCGCGCGCCATCGGCGCGAGCAGGTCGAGGTCGCGCTCGACCAGCGCGTTCTTGGTGATCAGCGAGAACGGATGCTTCGTCTCCGCCAGCACTTCGATGATGCGCCGGGTCAGTTTCAACTTGCGCTCGGTCGGCTGGTAGGCGTCGGTGTTGATGCCCAGCGCGATCGGGCTGACCTTGTAGCCGGGTTTGGCCAGCTCCCCGCGCAGCACGTCCGGCGCGTTGGTCTTGGCGAAGATCTTGGTCTCGAAGTCCAGGCCCGGCGACAGGTCGAGGTAGGCGTGCGACGGCCGCGCGAAGCAGTACGAACAGCCATGCTCGCAACCGCGGTACGGGTTCAGCGATTGCGAGAACGGGATGTCCGGCGACTGGTTGCGGCTGATCACGCTGCGCGCGCGTTCCTCGCGGACTTCGGTCTGCGGCGCGGATTCGATCTCGCCTTCGCGGTCGCGCTCGTGCCAGCCGTCGTCGGCCTTTTCGGCGATGGTCTTGGCATAGCGCCCCGGCAGCCAGCCGGTCGAGCCGCGGCCCTTGATCGCCTGTCCCCGGTGCGTGCCTTCGCCTTCGTGCATGCGGCCACCCTACTCCCGCGCCGTCTCAGTCGCGGCGACACGACGGTTGCTTTGCCGGGGCGTCTGGGCGCGACCGCCGCGCCCAGACGCGCCGCGGAGGGTTTCACGGGGCGACGGCCTTCGCGGCCGCGCCCCTGCGGGCCGCCACAAGGTGCAGCCCGCGACAATAGAATGCGGACATGCCGGGAACCCTTCACGACCTCTGGACCACCTTCTGGGCGATCCCGCATATCCGCAGCTGGATCACCCTCGCGTGGCTGCTGTACCTCGTGCCGCTGTGCGCCTGGATCGTGCTGCAGAAGCGCGAGCCGGTGGCGACGCTGAGCTGGCTGCTGTCGCTGTCGCTGCTGCCTTACCTGGGCTTCGCGATCTACTTCCTGTTCGGCCCGCAGAAGATCGTGCGCCAGAACCTGCGCCGCCACCTCGCGCGGCGCGGCATGGGCGAACATGCCGCGTTGTGCCCGGCCGATGCCGACTGCGCCGAGCTGGCCCTGCTGGCGCAGGCGACGACCGGGCTGCCGCCTTCGACCGCCACCGCCGCGCAGCTGCTGATCGACGGCGGCGCGACCTACGAGGCGATCCTCGACGCGGTCGCCACCGCGCGCAACCACGTGCACCTGGAGTACTACATCTTCGAGCCCGACCGCACCGGCACGCGGCTGCGCGACGCGCTGGTCGAACGGGCGAAGGCGGGCGCCAAGGTGCGCCTGCTGCTCGACGCGGTGGGCTCCTCGCGGGTCGGGCGCCGCTTCCTGCAGCCGCTGCTCGACGCCGGCGGCGAGTTCGCCTGGTTCCACCCCTCGCGGCTGCACCTGTTCGCGCGGCCGTGGCTGAACCTGCGCAGCCACCGCAAGATCGTCGTCGTCGACGGCCGCATCGCCTTCACCGGCGGCATCAACATCACCGACGAGGAAGACGAGCGTTTGCGCGACGACGCCTACCGCGACCTGCACCTGCGCCTGGAAGGCGAGATCGTGCGCAGCGTGCAGCAGGTCTTCGTCGAGGACTGGGCCTACGCCAGCGGCCACGGGCGCCGGCACTTCGTCGGCACCCACCTGTGGCCGCACGACCGCGTGCAGGACGGCGGCGGCATCTCCGTGCAGACCCTGGTGTCGGGGCCGGATTCGTCGTGGGAGGCGATCCACCGCCTGCACGTCGGCGCGATCCACGAAGCGAAGCGCCGGGTGTGGCTGGTCACGCCGTACTTCGTGCCCGGCGAGGCCGCGCGCATGGCGCTGACCTCGGCCGCGCTGGGTGGGCTCGACGTGCGCGTGCTGGTGCCGCGGATCAGCGACTCGCGGCTGGTGACGTGGGCGGCGCGCTCGTATTACGACGAGTTGCTGGCGGCCGGCGTCGAAGTGCGCGAGTACGGCCCGCGCATGCTGCACAGCAAGGTGCTGCTCTGCGACGACAACCTGGCCATCGTCGGCAGCGCGAACTTCGACAACCGCAGCTTCCGCCTGAACTTCGAGCTGTCGATGCTGTTCCGCGACCCGTCGTTCTGCGCGACGCTGGCGCAGTTCCTCGAGCGGGAACTGGCCCGCGCGCAGCGGGTCGACCCGCGCCGCCCGCGACCGCCGTGGCGCGACCGCCTGCCGGAGGCGCTGGCCCGGCTGGCCTCGCCGCTGTTGTGATCGCGAGTTGCGACCGTTGCCGCTTCGCAACGGCGCCGAAGCGGTAAACTGCCGGCCACCGTCCGCATGGGGTTGCGAGCATGTACTGGCTGTTCCTGCTGTTCGCCATCGGCGCCCTGGCCGTGGCCTTCACCACCACGTCGACCGTGGTGCTGCTGCTGTGCCTGCTGGTCTCGCTGGCCTGCTTCGTAGCCTGGGCGATGGGCTTCTATTCGGCGCGGGTCGGCAGCGTGCGCGACAACGCGGCGCCGATGATCGACCCGGTGGAACTGCGCCGCCTGCGCGAACAGGCCGAGGCGCGCAAGGCCGCGGCCGAGCACCAGTCGCCGGGCGAGGGCTGAACCGTACCGCTTCGCGATGGCCCTGCTCAGCGTCAACGTCAACAAGATCGCCGTGCTGCGCAATTCGCGCGGCGGCGACGAGCCGAGCGTGCTGCGCGCGGCGACGGCCTGCCTCGACGCCGGTGCGCACGGCATCACCGTGCACCCGCGCCCGGACCAGCGCCACGTCCGCGCCAGCGACGTCGACGCGTTGGCCGAGCTGACCGCGCGGCGCGGGGTCGAATTCAACATCGAGGGCAACCCGTTCGCGCCGCCGCGCGAAGGCTATCCGGGCTTCATCGAACTGTGCCGGCGCGCGCGCCCGGCGCAGGCGACGCTGGTGCCGGACGGCGACGGGCAGATCACTTCCGACCACGGCTTCGACTTCGTCCGCGACGGCGAACGGCTGCGCCCGCTGGTCGCGGAACTGAAGTCGCTTGGCTGCCGGGTCAGCCTGTTCGCCGACGCCGGTTGCGCGGGGCTGGAACAGGCCGCCGCCTGCGGCGCCGACCGCATCGAAATCTACACCGGGCCGTTCGCCGACGCCCACGCGCGCGGCGACGCGCGCGACGCACTGGCGCTGTGCGCGGATACGGCGCGGCGGGCGCAGGCATTGGGGCTCGGCGTCAACGCCGGCCACGACCTGAGCCAGCATAACCTCGGCGACTTTTTGCGCGCGGTGCCGGACGTGCTCGAAGTGTCGATCGGCCACGCATTGATCGGCGAGGCGTTGTACGCCGGGCTGGACGCGACGGTGCGCGCCTACCTGGCGATCCTCGCAGCGCGCTGAGCGATGCGGGCTACGGCTGGGCCACGCTGATGTTGTCGATGCCGCGCCGTTGCGCCTCGGACAACAGCGTCGCCAGCCGCTGGTAATCGGCATCCGGCTGCGCGCGCACCACCAGCAGGCTGCGCGGGTCCGACGCCACCGCGGCTTCGATCCGCAGCCATAGCGCCGCGTCGTCCAGCGCGCGTTCCCCGAGCCGGTAGCTGCCCTCGCCGGTGATGCCGACCTCGAGCGTCGTCGGTTTCCTGTCTTCCCTGGTATCGACGGGCTGCGGCAGGCTGGCCGCGAGCGGCCGCGCGACCATCGGCGCGGCGACGATGAAGATGATCAGCAGGACCAGCATCACGTCGATCAGCGGCGTGATGTTGATCTGCGCGACCGGACTGCCGGGGATGCTGCGGGAGAAAGCCATGGCGCACTCTCCTTCGCTGTGGGTCGCTGCCGACACTACGCCGGTCCGCGAGGCCGAGCAAACCCCCTCCTGTGCCGGAGCGGAGCACGCGAAATCGCCGGGAGCAGCCGATGGCATCGCGCCGGCGACGGCCCGGAGGGTCGCCGCCATGGATGCCGGCAACAAAAAAAACGCCGCCCGGAGGCGGCGTTTCGAAGGCGTCATGTGCGGTGCTGCGGGATTACTCGACGAACTTGATCTTCAGCATCTTGGCGTTCTTGGCCGCGGCCAGGACCTTCGCCATGACGTCGTAGTGCGAATCCGCGCTGGCGTTGATCAGCAGGTCCGGCTGGTTGGTCGGATCGCGCTGCACCTCGTTCTCCATCATGCTCTGCAGCGCCGACACCGCGACCGGGCTGTTGTTCCAGTACACCGTGTTCGACGCGTCGATGCGCAGGTCGATCGGTGGTGGCGGCTCCTGCGTCTGCGGCGGCGGGTTGATCACGCGCTGCGGCAGGTCCACGTCGATCGGGTAGGTGGTGATCGGCGCGGTCACGATGAAGATGATCAGCAGGACCAGCATCACGTCGATCAGCGGCGTGACGTTGATCTCCGACATCGGGCCCTTGTTGCTGCCGGTAGAAAATGCCATGGCTCAGCGCCCCTTTTCCTTGATCGAGACGAAGCCGATGTCGAGCATGCCCTGGCTGGTCGCGATCTTGGTGATCTCGTTGATCGTGCCCATCTTGGTGGTCTTGTCGCCACGCAGGTTCAGCGGCGGCTGCGGGGTCAGCTGCGCGGCGCTGGACAGGCGCGACTCCAGGATTTCCTTGGTGATCGGCTCGTCGTTCCAGAACAGCGAGCCGTCTTCCTTCACCGCGACGGTGATCGGGCCGACGCGCTTATCGAGCTCTTCCTTGTCCGGCACGAAGTTCGTTTCCGGCAGCTCGACCTTCACCTTGTGCGACATCAACGGCGCGGTGATGATGAAGATGATCAGCAGCACCAGCATCACGTCCACCAGGGGCGTGACGTTGATGTCGGTCATCGGACCACTGCTGTTACCACTACTGAAGGCCATTTCCGGGCTCCGTCAAATCTGACTTGCGGGTTCTCGCTCGGCGACGCGCGTCTTACTTGACGCGCGAGCCGGTGGCGAAGAAGTCGTGCAGGTCGTGCGCGAAGGTGTCGAACTTGGCGATGGTCGCGGCGTTGTTCTTGCTGAAGAAGTTGTAGGCGAACACCGCCGGGATCGCGACGAACAGGCCGATCGCGGTCATGATCAGCGCCTCGCCCACCGGGCCGGCGACCGCGTCGATCGAGGCCTGGCCGGTGGCGCCGATGCGGATCAGCGCGCCGTAGATGCCCCACACGGTGCCGAGCAGGCCGACGAACGGCGCGGTCGCGCCGACGGTGCCGAGCAGGGTCATGCCGCTCTGCAGGTTGCCGCTTTCGCGGGTCACCGCCTGGCGCAGCGCGCGGTCGACGAATTCGGAACGGCTCAGCGATTCGCCGAGGCCGGTGCCCGCGGTGCCGGCGCGCTGGTGGTGCGCGGCGGCCTGGGCGGCGTCGAGGGCGATCTTCGAGAACGGTTCGTTCTTCGGCTGTTCTTCCATCAGGCGGATCGCGTCCTGCGCGTTCGGCGTGTCCCAGAACGCGTTGACCACGCGGTCGGCCTGGCCCTTCAGGCGGACGTTGCGCAGCGCGTTGATGACGGTCCAGTACCAGGACAGCGCGGACATGACGACCAGGGTCAGCAGCACGGCCCAGGAGACCGCGAACTCGCCCGGCTTGCTGGTCATTTCGCCGATCAGGTGCTCGAAGCCCATCTGCGTGAGGGCATTCGCGGCATTGTTGCCCCCGGCTGCGGCGGCGATGAGGATTTCTTGCAGCATGACGCGTACCTTTGTTTGATGATTGAGATGTTGCGGAGACTAGCGTTCGGTTGGTTAACCGGTTCTTTTGAAACGTGGAGGCTTTGGTAAATCGGTTCGGCTCGGTCAGCCGCCCAGCTTGAAGTCGACCGGCACGCGCACGCGTCCCGCCGCCTTCTGGCCGTTGACGATCGACGGATTGAAGCGCCACTTGCGTGCGGCTTCCATCGCGGCGCGGTCGAGGTCGCGGTTGCGGCTGGACTTCTCGACCGAAACCTTGGTGACGTTGCCGTTGGCGTCGACGTCGATGATCAGGATCACCGTGCCCTCGATGCCGGCGCGCTGCGCGGCCGGCGGGTAGCGCGGCGGATTCATGTTCTTCGAGGAGATGTCGACGCTGGCGCCGATGTCGGCCACCGGGGCCGGCGGGGGCCGGCCCCGGGGGCCGGAACCTGGACCCTTTTCACACCTCCCCGGCCCCGCGGACAAGAGCGACATCGCATATGCCGCTCTCGCCTTGTAAACA
>NZ_PDWR01000060.1 GCF_010211755.1 Pseudoxanthomonas sangjuensis
TGCCTGTTCTTCGCGTCCGTGAGCCTCCTCACAGTTGAGGATCCCCATAATGCGGCTGTTTTCTGCCGCAACCGCTGCGGTGATCTGCGCGTTCACGTCCGGCTGCGCCGCGCTGGCGTTCTCGCCCTCCGTCGCTGGCACCACGTCAGTAACGTCAGCCTGCGAAGCAGTGGCTGAAACAGTTGTTGATTGAGTCTCTTTGGTCATTCGCCCTCCTGAGAGACGGGATTTACGTGCATCCAGTGCATCACGCATGACGGTGATCGCATCGGTGCTGTTAACAAGTTCATCAGCCAGTCCGGCATCAATGGCCTCCTGACCGCTGTACACTGCAGCCTCGGTATCCAGCACAACCTGCACGGACAGGCCGGTATATGCCGACACCTTCTGCGCAAACATCTGGCGGGTTGCGTCCATCCGGGACTGCAGTGTCTCCCGGACGTCATCCGGAAGATGGCTGTAGGGGTTGCCATCCACCTTATGGCTGCCGCTGTAAATCAGCGTGATTTCCACACCCTGTTTCTCCAGCGCAGCACCGTAATTACTGTGAGCCATCATGACGCCGATGGAGCCTGTCCGGGCGGTCTGCGTGACCAGACGCCGGGAGGCGGCACTGGCAAGCAACTGACCTGCACTGCAGTTCATGTCGTTGGCAAGCGCCCATACCGGTTTTATGTCACGCACACGGGCGATGATGTCAGCGCAGTCAAATGCCCCCGCCACCAT
>NZ_PDWR01000061.1 GCF_010211755.1 Pseudoxanthomonas sangjuensis
GCCTGCTGGTCTTTGTCACGCCTGATGCCAAGTACCTCTACTGCGAAACCGATTCAATCCAGAAGCAGACGGCAACGAAGATCTATTTGCCGAACGGCGAAGCCAAGCGCACTGACCTTGTTGACGTGCTCGGTCTGACACCGGCCGAGTACGAGTTTGTGCGCGACACCCCTCCCGAGGACCGGACTTTCCTGATTCGACGCGGTAACGAGCCGATCAAGGCGAAGTTCGATCTCTCCGATATGCCCGAGTTCATCCCTGTGCTGTCCTCGAACGACAAGGGCGTGGCGCTCATGGAGGAAATCATTCGTGAGCTGGAAACCGACGATCCCGAACAGTGGGTGCCGGTGTTTATGGAGCGTGCGCTCGCCAAGAACACGCACAACCTCAAGCAGATAGGAGCATGACCGGCATAGACCTTGTAGCCATACAGCGCCCAATAGAGCACGGCCGCGTAGGTGATCGGAGTCGAGATTGCCCCCGCGATAGCCGGGTACGTCTGCGCCAGGAACGACTGCGTAACGCCGTCTGCCGCCCCGACCAAGCCCTGTAGCGTCATGGCGGCCATGCTATTTCGACCCCATCCCGTCGTGCCAATGCGCCTTGCCCCGAGACTCGAGTACGCCCTCACGGCGCAGGAGGTACCCCGCTGCCCTGGTGACCCTCCTGGTTATTTAA
>NZ_PDWR01000062.1 GCF_010211755.1 Pseudoxanthomonas sangjuensis
GTCGGGACGTGAGATCCGGTGTGCGGCCCCTGCTGAATTACGGTGCCGCTACACCGAGGCGTTATCGGGCGCGCACACCGGGCTCTCGGCGTTTACAGTAGGGGAAAGCCAAGACATAAGGCGTTAGGTGTGCATGGAGACTCACGGATACACCGCATGAGCAAAGCAGCGCACTACCTCGGCATCTTTGTTGGCGGCCTTATTGCGCTCGTTCTTTTTGCCGCCGGCACAATCGCCATTGTCGCCTGCAACCAAGACTATTCCTGGGCAGAAATGGACTGGAACAGTGACGGAACCACTACGCCCGGCGAGATCTTTGCTGCTTCCGACATCGGCAAGAGACCCAGGAATGGTTGCATTGAGTATTTCAACCTCAAGGATGGACTGCCCGTAAAATCCGTGTGCCCTGATGGCACACCTAACAATTCATTCAAGCCGACGCCGCTTCGCGGCGCGGCTTAACTCAGCAACTGTCTTGAGAAGGTGCCTTTAGGCGACAGCCGCCAAGGCCTTCAACTCGTCCCGCCGCCTCGCATTGACGATCGTCAGCAGCTTGCGCATGCACGCCACCAGCGCGACCTTGGCCACCTTTCCACGTGCCCGCAATTGTTGGTAGTGCGCCCGCATCGCCGGCTCCCATCGCACCGCCGATAGCGTC
>NZ_PDWR01000063.1 GCF_010211755.1 Pseudoxanthomonas sangjuensis
ATCGACAGCAGCTTGAGATGCTGCAGATCGTCGGTGCTGGCCGATGCGGTCGTGGCGACTGGAAAAGCGTCCATGCGGGTGTCCTGATCGATCAGCCGATGCGCACGCGCTCGTCGCCATGCGCCGTCACCACCTGGCCGATGCGCCAATGCGCCAGCGACTGCGCATCCAACGCCTGTTCCAGCGCGGCCGCCTGCGCGGGCGCGGCAACCAGCACGAAGCCGATTCCGCAGTTGAAGGTGCGCCACATTTCGGCATCGGCCACCGCACCTTCGCGCTGCAGCCAGGCGAATACCGGCGGCAGGGTCCAGGCAGTGGCGTCGATGTCCAGACCCAGGCCTTCGGGTATCACGCGGATGATGTTTTCGGTGAGGCCGCCACCGGTGATGTGCGCCATCGCGTGGATCGCTTCACCGTGCGACTTCAGCAGCGCCAGCACCGGCTTGACGTACAGCGCGGTTGGCGCCATCAGCGCATCGATCCGCTTGGTGCCATCGTCCAGTACCTGTTCGGCCGGCGCGCCGGCGCGCTCGTAGAGCTTGCGGATCAACGAATAGCCGTTGGAATGCGGGCCGGAGGAGGCGATGCCGATCAGCACGTCGCCTTCGCGCACCTGTGCGCCATCCAGCAGCTG
>NZ_PDWR01000064.1 GCF_010211755.1 Pseudoxanthomonas sangjuensis
AGACCTGACCGCCGCAGAGTGGATGTTTGACATGGTGAAGACTATCGCACCATCAGCCAGAAAACCGAATTTTGCTGGGTGGGCTAACGATATCCGCCTGATGCGTGAACGTGACGGACGTAACCACCGCGACATGTGTGTGCTGTTCCGCTGGGCATGCCAGGACAACTTCTGGTCCGGTAACGTGCTGAGCCCGGCCAAACTCCGCGATAAGTGGACCCAACTCGAAATCAACCGTAACAAGCAACAGGCAGGCGTGACAGCCAGCAAACCAAAACTCGACCTGACAAACACAGACTGGATTTACGGGGTGGATCTATGAAAAACATCGCCGCACAGATGGTTAACTTTGACCGTGAGCAGATGCGTCGGATCGCCAACAACATGCCGGAACAGTACGACGAAAAGCCGCAGGTACAGCAGGTAGCGCAGATCATCAACGGTGTGTTCAGCCAGTTACTGGCAACTTTCCCGGCGAGCCTGGCTAACCGTGACCAGAACGAAGTGAACGAAATCCGTCGCCAGTGGGTTCTGGCTTTTCGGGAAAACGGGATCACCACGATGGAACAGGTTAACGCAGGAATGCGCG
>NZ_PDWR01000065.1 GCF_010211755.1 Pseudoxanthomonas sangjuensis
ATCGACACCGCCGATCACCGGTACCAGCCGCTGTCGGTCAAGTCCACCAGCGTCACCGCCGACGAACAGCAGCGACGGCATGGCGCAAGCCAGGTCGCTGCGGTCTACCGCGCCAGCAGTGCCATGCCGTTTTCCACCTTGCCGGCTGGCTCCACTGTCCAGGAGGTGTGGCCGGACGGCTCCACCGAAACCATGACCGTGGTCGACCCATCATCGGCCAGCGGCATCGTGCCGGTGCCGGGCAGCCAGCAGGCGCCTGCGCCGCGGATCCGGTAGCACCCTGGATCCCGCAGGAGCGCACCTGGGCGCGACGAGGTTCCACCGATAAAGCGCGGTCGCGCCCGGGTGCGCTCCTACGGGAGTGCGGGTGGTGGTTAGCGATGGAAGGCTAGGGTTGCGATGACGCCGCGCTGCTGGCCTGGGCGCACGCTGACGCGCCAGCCGTATAGATCGCACAGCCGGCTGACGATCGACCGGCCGATGCCGCCGCCTTGCGAGTGGCCGGCATGGGTGCCGCGGCAGCCGCGTTGGAACAGTTTGGCGGCGTCTTCTTCGCTCAGGCCGGGGCCCGAAT
>NZ_PDWR01000066.1 GCF_010211755.1 Pseudoxanthomonas sangjuensis
AAAAAGAGCAGCACAGTGATGACCGGGGAGGATACGTTTCACTATGAGAGCCTGCGTGGACGTTATGTGAGCGTGATGGCCGTACCGGTTTTACAAATCAGTAAGCAGGTCAGTGCGTACGCCATGGCCGGAGTGGCTCACAGTCGGTGGTCCGGCAGTACAATGGATTACCGTAAGACGGAAATCACTCCCGGGTATATGAAAGAGACGACCACTGCCAGGGACGAAAGTGCAATGCGGCATACCTCAGTGGCGTGGAGTGCAGGTATACAGATTAATCCGGCAGCGTCCGTCGTTGTTGATATTGCTTATGAAGGCTCCGGCAGTGGCGACTGGCGTACTGACGGATTCATCGTTGGGGTCGGTTATAAATTCTGATTAGCCAGGTAACACAGTGTTATGACAGCCCGCCGGAACAGGTGGGCTTTTTTGGGGGGTGAATATGGCAGTAAAGATTTCAGGAGTCCTGAAAGACGGCACAGGAAAACCGGTACAGAACTGCACCATTCAGCTGAAAGCCAGACGTAACAGCACCACGGTGGTGGTGAACACGGTGGGCTCAGAG
>NZ_PDWR01000067.1 GCF_010211755.1 Pseudoxanthomonas sangjuensis
GTGTAGATTTCGATGCGGTCGGCGCCGCAGGCGGCGGCCTGTTCCAGCCCCGCGCAACCGGCGTCGGCGAACAGGCTGACCCGGCAGCCAAGCGACTTCAGTTCCGCTACCAGCGGGCGCAGCCGTTCGCCGTCGCGGACGAAGGCGAAGCCGTGGTCGGCAGTGAGCTGCCCGTCGCCGCCCGGCACCCGCGTCGCCTGCGCCGGGCGCCCGCGCCGGCACAGTTCGGTGGCTCCCGGATAGCCTTCGCGCGGCCGCGGGAACGGGTTGCCCGCGATGTTGAATTCGACCCCGCGCCGCGCGGTCAGCTCGGCCAACGCGTCGACGTCGCTGGCGCGGACGTGGCGCTGGTCCGGGCGCGGGTGCACGGTGATGCCGGGCGCACCGGCGTCGAGGCAGGCCGTCGCCGCGCGCAGCACGCTCGGCTCGTCGCCGCCGCGCGAATTGCGCAGCCCGGCGATCTTGTTGCCGTTGCCGCTGAGCAGGGCCATCGCGAAGCGGTACGGTTCAGCCCTCGCCCGGGGACTGGTGCGCGGCCGCGGGCTTGCTGTCGTTTCTACACA
>NZ_PDWR01000068.1 GCF_010211755.1 Pseudoxanthomonas sangjuensis
GTCAGCAGGTGACCATCCAGCTCCAGCGTTTCGCCTTCCTCGGGCAGGCGCTGCAGCTGATACAGGATCAGCCCGCCGACCGAATTGACGTGGTCCGGCGCGCTCAGGTCCTGACCGAGCAGGCGTTCCAGGCGGAAGATCGAGGTGCTGCCGGCGACCAGCAGCGAGCCGTCCTGGCCACGGATCGGGGCATCGCGCACCACGTGTCGGTGCTCGTCCTCGATGTCGCCAACCACCACTTCCAGCAGGTCTTCCAGGGTGAAAAAGCCCAGGATGCGGCCTTCTTCTTCCACGCACAGCGCCAGATGGGTGGTGCCGGTGCGGAATTGCTCCAGCGCGTTGGGAATCGGCGTTTCCAGGGTCAGCACGGTGGGAGGGCGCAGCAGCGGGCGCAGATCGTCCAGGTTCTGGCCGCGTGCCATCGCCACCAGCAAATCCTTGGTGTGCAGGATGCCGAGTACCTGTTCGCCATCGGCATCGAACCAGGGGTAGCGGCTGTAGCGCGACTCACTGAATTCGGCCAGCACCGTCTCCAGGGTCATGCCTTCGCGCAGGCTGCGC
>NZ_PDWR01000069.1 GCF_010211755.1 Pseudoxanthomonas sangjuensis
ACACGACGGCTCGCTGGGCAATTACACGGTGGCCTTGTCTGGTCCAGCTCAGGCCGTCGAGCAGGCGGCTCGGATCCTCGACGAGGTATCCAATTCGGCGGCACCAACCGCATCCGCAACCGTCCCGACGCCCACTGCGGAGGCCCACTGATGAACGACTATTTGCGCCCCATCTATCTTCAGTCGATTTGGGCAACCCTCTTCATGGCCCTTATCACCCTCGTCATTGGGGGAATCTGCGGCCTGGTACTGGGAATCTTGCTGTATGCCACCCGGCGTGGTGGCCTGCTGGCCAACAAGATCGTTCACACCATCCTCAACGTCATCGTCAACATCATCAGGCCGATCCCGTTCATTATCTTTATGACGGCGATCGCTCCCCTCACCCTCAAGGTCATCGGCACCACCATCGGGGTGCGGGCGGCCACCTTCCCTCTGTGCATCGCAGCGACCTTCGCCATCTCCCGGATTGTTGAGCAGAATCTTGTCACCGTCGATCCTGGGGTTATTGAGGCGGCCCGCGCGATGGGGGCCGGGCCGTGGC
>NZ_PDWR01000006.1 GCF_010211755.1 Pseudoxanthomonas sangjuensis
GTCCCGTCCCCCCGCCGCAATCCCGTGGCCGCGTTCTTCGTCGGCCTGTGGGACGTGATGAACTTCACCCGCCGGCTGATCCTCAACCTGCTGTTCTTCGGGCTGCTGTTCCTGTTCGTGGTGGTCTTCCTGTTCGCGGTCGGCAGCGGCGGGGTCAAGCCGCTGCAGGAACGCACCACGCTGGTGCTGGCGCCGGAAGGCAGCCTGGTCGAGCAGTACAGCACCGACCCGGCCACGCGCGCGCTGGCCCGCGCGCTGGGCGACAAGCGCGCCGAGGAAGTGCAGCTGCGCGACCTGCTGCGCGCGCTGAAGGCGGCGAAGGACGACAGGCGCATCGAGCGCGTGCTGCTCGACGTCGACGACCTGCAGCCCTCCGGCTTCGCCTCGCTGCGCGAGCTTGCCCGGGCGCTGGCCGAGCTGCGCGCCGCCGGCAAGCAGATCGTCGCCTTCAGCCAGGGCGCGGGCCAGGCGCAGTACCTGCTGGCCGCGCAGGCCGACGAGGTCTACCTCGACCCGATGGGCGGGCTGCTGCTGGAAGGCCTCGGCCGCTACCGCCAGTACTACCGCCAGGGCCTGCAGGAAAAGCTCGGCGTCGACGTGCACCTGTTCCGCGTCGGCGAATACAAGTCCGCGGCCGAGCCGTACATCCTCGATGCCGCATCGAAGGAAGCCAAGGAAGCCGACCTGTACTGGATGGGCGACATCTGGCAGCGCTACCTCGACGACATCGCCAAGGCGCGCAAGCTCGAGCCCGGACAGATCGCCGCCGGCATCGACACGCTGCCCGACGGCGTGGCCGCCGCGGGCGGCGACCTCGCCAAGTTCGCGCTGCAGCAGAAGCTGGTCGACGGGCTGAAGACGCGCGAGGAAGTCGAGGCGTTGCTGGCCGAACGCGGCGTCGCCGACGAGGATTCCGAATACGGCTTCCGCAGCGTCGACCTGGCCGGCTACCTGCTGCAGCTGGACGCGCACCCGCAGCTGGGCAAGCGCAAGCAGGTGGCGGTCGTGGTCGCCGCCGGCGAGATCAGCGGCGGCGAGCAGCCGGCCGGCAAGGTCGGCGGCGAATCGACGTCGGAACTGCTGCGCGAGGCGCGCGACGACGACAACGTGAAGGCGGTGGTGCTGCGCGTGGATTCGCCCGGCGGCGAAGTGTTCGCCTCCGAGCAGATCCGCCGCGAAGTGGTGGCGCTGAAGCAGGCCGGCAAGCCGGTGGTGGTGTCGATGGGCGACCTGGCCGCGTCCGGCGGCTACTGGATCAGCATGAACGCCGACCGCATCTACGCCGATGCGTCGACGATCAGCGGCTCGATCGGCATCTTCGGCCTGGTGCCGAACATCACCCGCGGCCTGGACAAGATCGGCGTGCACACCGACGGCGTCGGCACAACGCGCTTCGCCGGCGCGTTCGACGTCAGCAGGCCGCTGGACCCGGACGTGGGCCGGGTGATCCAGTCGGTGATCGACAAGGGCTACGCCGACTTTACCGGCAAGGTGGCGAGCGCGCGCGGGAAGAGCGTCGAGGAAATCGACGCGGTCGGCCGCGGCCGCGTGTGGAGCGGCGCGCAGGCGAAGGAGCGCGGCCTGGTCGACGAGCTCGGCGGCCTCGACGCGGCGATCGCCGACGCCGCCGCGCGCGCCAAGCTCGGCACGCCGGACGACTACCGGGTGCGCTACATCGAGCACCGGGTCACGCCGCTGGAGCAGTTCGTCGGCGGCTTCGCCGGTAGCCGCGTCGGCGCGGCGTGGCTGAAGGATTCGGACTTCGCGCGCGCGCTGCTGGCGAAGGCGATGCCGGAAACCGAGGCGCAGCTGCGCTTCGTCGAGAACGCGCTGCAGGACCGCGACGGCACGCCGGTGAAGGCATTGGCGTATTGCTTCTGCGGGCTGTAGGATCGTCGCGACGAACCAGGGAAGGGAACCCGCCATGCTCAAACCGGTTTTTGCATTGCTGCTGGCCTTCGGCCTTTCCGTGCCCGCGTTCGCCGCGGACGATGCGCCCAGCGATGCTTCGTTGCGGCAGCTGCTGGAAGTCACCGAGTCGCGCAAGCTGTTCGATTCGAACATGCAGCAAATCGACGCGATGATGGAATCCGCGATACAGAAGGAACTCGCGGGACGGCAGCTCGATGCCGCCAGGCAGCGTGCCGTCGACGAGTTCCGCAGCAAAGCCGTTGCCCTGATCCAGCAGGACATGAGCTGGGAAACGTTCGAGCCGTCGGTGCTGGATATCTACCGGAAATCCTTCACCCAGGAGGAAATCGACGGGATGCTGGCGTTCTACCGCAGCGAAGCTGGGCAAGCCGTGATCCGGAAGCTGCCGCTGGTCATGCAAGGCAGCATGCAGATGGTGCAGGAGCGGCTGGCCGTCGTCCTGCCCAAGCTGCAGGCCCTGCAGCGGGATCTCGTCGCCAGCATGCAGGAACAGCCGGCGAAGTGACCGGATGAACGCGGCGCGGTAGCTATTCCGTCGCCGCGTCGATCTGCTTGCGCTGCGCTTCCGCGGCTTGCTTCACCGTGTCCTCGACCGCCTTCGCCTTGTCGATCGGTTCGCGGATCGCGTCGCGCATTTCGGTGTGCTGTTCGGCCTTCGGCACCGGCGGCTGGTCGGTCGGTGGCGGTGCCGGGCGGCACGCGGCCACGGCGAGCGGGATGGCGAATGCGACGACGGGAAGCGCGAAGCGGAGCGGCGGGTTCATGGGCGACCTCGCGATGGCCTGACGATGGCTTGGCGCTATGCTACGCCGAACGGAGGAGGCGTAGCATGGCCATGAATCGCTGGCGGCTGGACGGACAGATCGCGCTGGTCACCGGCGCCAGCGCCGGCATCGGCCTGGCGATCGCGCGCGAACTGCTCGGCCTCGGCGCCGACGCGCTGCTGGTGGCGCGCGACGCCGACCTGCTGGCCGAGGTGCGCGACGACCTGTCCGACGAATTCCCCGACCGCCTGGTCGCCGGCCTGGCCGCCGACGTGTCCGACGACGAGGACCGCCGCGCGATCCTCGACTGGGTCGAGGACCACGCCGACGGCGGCCTCAACCTGCTGGTCAACAACGCCGGCGGCAACGTCACCCGCGCCACCGTCGACTACACCGAGGACGAGTGGCGCGGCATCTTTGAAACCAACCTGTTCTCGGCGTTCGAACTGTCGCGCTACGCGCACCCGCTGCTGTCGCGCCATGCCAGTTCGGCGATCGTCAACGTCGGCAGCGTGTCCGGCATCGCCGCGGTGCGCAGCGGCGCGCCGTACGGCATGAGCAAGGCCGCGCTGCACCAGCTGACCCGCAACCTCGCCGCGGAGTGGGCCGAGGACGGCATCCGCGTGAACTCGGTCGCGCCGTGGTACATCCGCACGCGGCGCACCTCGGGGCCGCTGTCCGACCCCGACTACTACGAGGAAGTGATCGACCGCACGCCGATGCGGCGCATCGGCGAACCGGAGGAAGTCGCCGCCGCGGTCGCCTTCCTGTGCCTGCCGGCGGCCAGCTACGTCACCGGTGAATGCATCGCGGTGGATGGCGGTTTCCTGCGCTACGGATTCTGACTGGGTTGGCGGCAGCGGGTCCTGCCCGCTACTGCAAGGCGCAGGTGCTCTCGTTGACGATGCGCTGCACGCGCTCGAACTCGGCCTTGTTCTTCTCCGCGTTCTCCGCCCGGCCGAAGCGCCACGCGACCTCGGTTTCGCCCAGGCGCTGCTTCCACGCGCCGCACAGCGCGCCATCGGGCACGCGCGCGCACTGGTCGCGCTTCATTTCGCAGGCTTCGCCGGCGCCGCGGTTCGGGTTGCCGTCGAGGCCGACGGTGCGCAACGGCACGCAGCGCGGCGCGGGTTCGGCGTCCTCGCTGATGTAGCGGCCGTTGTCGTAGGTGTGGCATTCGAACAGTACCGGCGGCGGCAGGCGATCGCCCGCGTCGGCCGGCGGCGGCGCGGCGGCTTGCGCCGGCAGGTCGGCCGAATCGAGGATGCGGTATTCGTCCGGGTTGGCCGCGTACGGGTCTGGCGTGGAGGCGAACGAACCGGGCGCCGCCGGGGCGGGCATCGGCATTGCCGGCGGCGGTGCGGCGGCCGGCGCCGCCGGCAGGCCCTGCATGATCTTCTTTTCCTGCTTCATGCCCTTCGGGCAGGGCATGTTCTGCACGGTCAGCGCGCCGTGGGCGTCGGTGCAGCGGTAGATCGCGACTTCGTCGGCGGAGGCGGTCGCGGTCGCCAGCAACAGGGCGGCCGCAAGGTGGATCGCTTGCTTCATCAATACGTCCCGCAATCGTTGGCCATGCGCGCCTCGATGCCGCGCTGCTCCAGGTCCAGTTCGCGTCGTTCGCTCTGCAGCGCGCTGTTGTAGCGGCGCAGTATCTCGTATTTGCGGTCGGAGAGTCGCGCGCAGACTTCCTCTGGCGGCAGCATGTGGCAGGTGTCGCGCACCCAGGTGCCGGCGCCGTATCCCGCGGGCGTCGGCACCACGGCGTGGCCGCTGCCGCCGCTGTGGTAACCGCCGCTGACATGGCCGTTCGCGATGCGGATGTGGCCGCGGCCCGGTTCGGTCACCGGCACCCGTGCCAGCGTCGGGTAGCCCAGCGTCCACAGCGGCACCCAGCGCGGATTGCCGGTGCCGTCGTCGCTGGTGTAGCGCGCGCCGGTCTCGGCGTTGGTGCATTCGTACATCGGCTGCGCCGGTGCGCGCACGATCACCACCTCGCGCACGGGCGCCGGCGCCGGCGGCGCGGCGACGGGCGGCTCGGCCGGCGCCGGCTGCGGCGGCGGATCCCGTGGCCGGGTCAGGTTGCGTACCTGCTGGGTTTCGCCGGGTGCGCACGGCGTGTCGCGCAGGGCCAGGCTGCCGTCCTTGCCGACGCAGCGGTAGACGGTCACGTCGCCCGCGTGCGCGGCGCCGGGCGCCCACGCGGCGGGCGCGAGCAGCGCGAGCAGGAGCGCGGGGCGGAACGACTTCGGCATGTGCGCATCTTGCGCGCGACCGGGGCGGCAGGGAAGCGACCCGCCGCCGGCCGTTCAGCTATCCGGCGCCTGCGGCACTTGGCGCGGGTGTACTCGATCATCATCGTCTTGGCTTCCTTGCCGTCGCGGGTTTCGTACATCTCCATGACGTGGTGGTCGGCGTCGACGATGCGGATCACGTTGCGCACCGTGGTCGTCGCATCGGGCTTCATCGGGTCGGCCATCTGGCCGCTGAAGGTGTAGGTCTTCGTCGCCGGGTCGTATTCGCCGTCGGCGGTGAACATGCCGGTGGACATGCTGTCGGTCCACAGCGTGGTGTACTTGCCCCTGACGTTGTCGTAGCCGGTCAGGCCGAAGCCCTCGAACGCCTGGCCCGCCCACGATCCGTTGAAGGTGGTGCGGATCTGGCGACCGCCGAAGATGGCTTCGCTGACGTCCTTGCCGGTGGATTCGGCCGGCGGCGCGGACGGGTCCATCCACACGGTCTGCTTCGAATCCCAGGTGCCGGCGAAGTGTTCGGCCAGCTGTTCGTGCTGCGGGCCGACGGCGGCGGCTTTCTGCCACGCCTCCATCATCGCCTGCATCGCGGCGTCGGGGGCGGACGCGGCTTCCTGGGCATGGAGTGAGGGAACGAAGAAGCAGGCGCACAGCAGCGCCGTGAGGCCGGGCTTGTTCATGGCATTGCTCCACGGGAAGGCGATCGGGATCGCCGGGAGCGCGATGCTAGACCCGCGACCGGTGCCGCGCATGCGGCATCGCGGCAGCCGCGTCAGGCCCGCAGGGCTTCGCCGGTCAGCGCGTCGCGGATCGGCGTGGCGCGCTGCAGGCCGCCGGTTTCGCCGGCGAGCACGCCGTCGATGCGTGACAGCAGCGTGGGGTCGAGCCCGTCGCGCCGCTGCGGCGCCGGCTGGCCGGCGAGGTTGGCGCTGGTCGAGACCAGCGCGCCGCCGAAGGCCTGGCACAACGCCACCACCGGCGGGTGCGCACTGACCCGCACGGCGATGCCGGCGTGGGCGCCGGTGATCCAGCGCGGCGCGGCGGCGCTGGCCGGCATCACCCAGGTGTGCGGGCCGGGCCAGTCGGCGCGCACTGCGTCGAGGCGGTCGGCCGGCAGGGCGTCGATGTCGACGAAGGGCCGAAGTTGCCCGAAATCGGCGGCGATCAGGATCAGTCCCTTGTCGGCCGGGCGCCGCTTGATCGCCAGCAGGCGCAGCACCGCGGCCTCGTCGCGCGGATCGCAACCCAAACCCCAGACGCCCTCGGTCGGATAGGCGACGACCGCGCCTTCGCGCAGGCGGTCGGCGGCTTCGTCGGTGGAAAGCGGGATCGGCATGCGGCGATTCTCGCACCGTCGCCGGATCAGCGTGGCGACGGGCGCCCCTCGCGGGCGAAACGCCAGAACGCGAACGCGGCCAGCAGCGCCAGCGCGAACCAGGTCAGTGCGTACGACAGGTGGCTGTTGCGGAACTTCACCACGGTCATGCCGCCGCGCGGCCATTGCGGGGCGCTGGCGTCGTAGTCGGCGTCGACGAAGTAGGGCGCGATGTTTCCCAGATGATTTGCGGCCGAGATGGCCTCAACGTCGCGCGAGAACCAGCGGCCGTTAGCCGGGTCGTTCTTGCGCAGGAAGCCGCCGCCGGGTTCGGTGACTCTCAGAAGGCCGGTGATTCGTCTGTATCCAGGGGCCGGATCGACCATCTTCTGCTCGAATTCCCGCTTGTAATCCGGGGGCACGAATCCCTTGTTGACCCAGACAATCCAGCCCTGCTCGGTTTTGTATGGCAGGAGCATCCAGTAACCGGGGCCCTGCTCGGTCACGGCCTGTGTGTAAGCGGGCATCCACGCATAAATTTCGCCATACAAGTAGACATGGCGATATTCGTTGCCCTTGGCGTCGAACGCAGCCCATGTCTCCGGGCCCGGGGCCTCCGTTGGCACGGCGTGGACGCGGCTCTCGACGCGCTCGATCAGGTCCAGCTTCCACGCCAGCCGCTTCACCTGCCACGCGCCCAGCGCGCAGAAGCCGGCGAAGGCCAGCGCCAGCGCGGCGAGGACGACGGCCCGCGCGAGGCGGCTGCGTGGCGGATTGGCGGGTTCTTCGACCATGCGTTTTCGCATCCCGGAAACGGAACGAGCGGGTTTCCCCGCTCGTCCCATGCTACTCGCGTATCGCGGGCCCGCGGCTCATGGCAGGTTGTGCGCGTCCTGCGGCGACATCGTCGGCATCATGTTGACGTTGAGGTGGTGCATGACCCACAGCGAACCGCTCAGGGTGATGACCACCAGCACCAGGGTGAAGATCAGTGCCAGCATGTTCCAGCCGCCTTCCGACTTCGCGTTGAGGTGCAGGAAATAGACCATGTGCACGACGATCTGCACCGCGGCGAAGGCGAGGATCGCGATCGCGGTGGCGGTGGAGCCGGGGATGACCTTGCCCATCACCAGCCAGAAGGGGATCGCGGTCAGCACCACCGACAGCAGGAAGCCGGTGACGTAGCCCTTCAGCGTGACCGGGGCATGGCCTTCGCCATGGCCGTGGCCGGCGTGGTCGTGGCCGCCGTCGATATGCGTGTCGTGGTGCTCGCTCACGGCAGGACTCCCATCAGGTAGACGAAGGTGAAGACGCCGATCCAGACCACGTCGAGGAAGTGCCAGAACATCGACAGGCAGAACAGGCGGCGCTGGTTGGCGGCGGTCAGGCCGAGCTTGCCGACCTGCAGCATCAGCGTGACCAGCCAGACCAGGCCGAAGGTCACGTGCAGGCCGTGGGTGCCGACCAGGGCGAAGAACGACGACAGGAAGCCGCTGCGCTGCGGGCCGGCGCCTTCGTGGATCAGGTGGGCGAATTCGTACAGCTCGATGCCGATGAAGGTCGCGCCGAACAGGCCGGTCACCGCCAGCCACGCCAGTACCGCGCCCTTCTTGCCCGACTGCATCGCGATCATCGCGAAGCCGTAGGTGATCGACGACAGCAGCAGCGCCGTGGTGTTGACCGCGACCAGCGGCAGGTCGAACAGCTCCATGCCGGTCGGGCCGCCGGCGTAGCTGCGGCCGAGCACGCCGTAGGTCGCGAACAGGCAGGCGAAGATCAGGCAGTCGCTCATCAGGTACAGCCAGAAGCCGAGCAGGGTGCCGTTTTCCGGGTGGTGCTCGCCGCGGGCGTCGTAGAAATGCGGGTCCGGGGCCGCCGGCGCGCCGCCGGCCAGGGTGGGGGTCGAAATGTCAGACATGGGTGGACAACGCCTGGGTGCGGGCATCCTCGGTGCGGGTCACTTCGTCCGCCGGGATGTGGTAGTCACGGTTGTAGTTGAAGGTGTGCGCGATCGCCGACACCAGCAGCGCGGCGAACGAGGCGACGGCGACGATCCACATGTGCCAGATCATCGCGAAGCCGAACACGGTGGCCAGGCCGGCCAGGACGACGCCGGCAGCGGTGTTCTTCGGCATGTGGATCGGCAGGAAGCCGCCGGTCGGACGCACGTGGCCGCGCTGCTTCATGTCCCACCACGCGTCGTTGTCGTGCGCGACCGGGGTGAAGGCGAAGTTGTAGCCGGGCGGCGGCGACGAGGTCGACCACTCCAGGGTGCGGCCGTTCCACGGGTCGCCGGACACGTCGCGCAGCCGTTCGCGGTTGCGGAAGCTGACCACCAGCTGCACCAGGAAGCTGGCGATGCCCAGCGCGATCAGCACCGCGCCGAACGCGGCCACGACGAAGTAGGGCTGCAGCGTGGCGTCGTCGAAGTGGCTCATGCGCCGGGTCACGCCCATCAGGCCGAGCACGTACAGCGGCATGAAGGCGAAGAAGAAGCCGATCTGCCAGAACCAGAACGAGCACTTGCCCCAGAACGGGTCCAGCTTGTAGCCGAACGCCTTCGGGAACCAGAAGTTGACGCCGGCGAGCAGGCCGAACAGCACGCCGCCGATGATCACGTTGTGGAAGTGCGCGATCAGGAACAGGCTGTTGTGCAGCACGAAGTCGGCCGCCGGTACCGCCAGCATCACGCCGGTCATGCCGCCGAGGACGAAGGTGACCATGAAGCCGACCGCCCACAGCATCGGCGGCTCGTAGCGGATGCGGCCGCGGTACATCGTGAACAGCCAGTTGAATACCTTCGCGCCGGTCGGGATCGAGATGATCATCGTCGCGATGCCGAAGAACGAGTTGACGCTGGCGCCCGAGCCCATGGTGAAGAAGTGGTGCAGCCACACCAGGTACGACAGGATGGTGATCACCACGGTCGCGTAGACCATCGAGGCGTAGCCGAACAGGCGCTTGCCGCTGAAGGTGGCGACGACCTCGGAGAAGATGCCGAACGCCGGCAGCACCAGGATGTACACCTCCGGATGGCCCCAGATCCAGATCAGGTTCACGTACATCATGGCGTTGCCGCCAAGCTCGTTGGTGAAGAAGTGGGTGCCGGCGTAGCGGTCCAGGGTCAGCAGCGCCAGCGCCGCGGTCAGCACCGGGAACGAGGCCACGATCAGCACGTTGCTGCACAGCGAGGTCCAGGTGAACACCGGCATGCGCATCAGGCTCATGCCCGGCGCGCGCATCTTCACGATCGTCGCGATCAGGTTGATGCCAGACAGCGTGGTGCCGACGCCGGCCACCTGCAGCGACCAGATGTAGTAGTCGACGCCGACGTCGGGGCTGTAGGCCAGGCCAGACAGCGGCGGGTAGGCCAGCCAGCCGGTCTTGGCGTATTCGCCGACGAACAGCGAGATCATGGTCAGCACCGCGCCGCCGACCGTCATCCAGAAGCTGAAGTTGTTGAGGAACGGGAACGCGACGTCGCGCGCGCCGATCTGCAGCGGCACCACGTAGTTCATGAAGCCGGTGATCAGCGGCATCGCCACGAAGAAGATCATGATCACGCCGTGCGCGGTGAACACCTGGTCGTAGTGGTGCGGCGGCAGGTAGCCCATGTTGTCGCCGAAGCTGATGGCCTGCTGCAGGCGCATCATCAGCGCGTCGGCGAAGCCGCGCAGCAGCATCACCAGGCCCAGCACGATGTACATGATGCCGATCTTCTTGTGGTCGATGCTGGTGAACCAGTCGCGCCACAGCGTGCCCCACAGCCTGTACTTGGTGATCAGCGCGAGCAGGGCGAGGCCGGCGACCGCGGTGCCGGCGAAGGTGGCAAGCAGGATCGGCTCGTGCAGCGGCAGCGAATCGAGTCCGAGCTTGCCGAGGATCGGGTGGAGGGTTTCGGTAGGTTGCATCACGACACCAAAATCTTTCTGGAAATCTGTCCGCGCGGGCGCGGCGATGGGTTCGGCATCCGCGCTCAGTGCGCGCGTTCTTCCGCCGCGGCGCGCTCCGCCCCGGCGTGCCCGTCGTGGCCTTGCATGTCCATGCCCTGCATCGGCATGCCGGCATGCGCCATCCCGCCGTGGCCGTCCTCGCGGCCGGCCATGTGGTCCTTCGCCATCACCGCGTCCATGCACGGCTGCGCCGGGTCGACGCAGCGGTTGAGGATGGCGTGGAACAGGTCGCCGTCGATGCTGCCGAAATACTGCACCGGCTGCGGCCGCACCGACTGTTCCTCGTACGGGTGCGCCGGGTTCTTCGGCGCCGCGTCCAGTCCGGCGAACGTGGCGCGGTCCAGCGCCGGGCCGCCGGCCTTGACCTTGGCGACCCACTGCTCGAAGCCGGCCTCGTCGACGCCGTGGAACTTGAAGCGCATGCCGGAGAAGTTGGCGCCGCTATAGTTGGCGCTGAAGCCCTCGTATTCGCCCGGCGCGTTCATCACCGCATGCAGCTTGGTCTGCATGCCGGGCATGGCGTAGATCATGCCGGCCAGCGCCGGGATGTAGAACGAGTGCATCACGGTGGTCGAGGTGATGCGGAACTCGATCGGCCGGTCGACCGGCGCGGCCAGCTCGTTGACCGCGGCGATGCCCTGTTCCGGGTACAGGAACAGCCACTGCTTGTTCAGTGCGGCCACTTCGACCACCAGCGGCTGGGTGCCGGCCGGGATCGGCTTGTCTTCGGCGATCCGGTCGAGCGGGCGGTACGGGTCCAGGGTATGGGTGGTGATCCAGGTGATCGCGCCCAGGGCGATGATGATCACCAGCGGCGCCGCCCAGATCACCAGTTCCAGCTGGGTGGAATGGTCCCAGTCCGGCTTGTAGGTGGCCTTGGCGTTCGAGGCGCGGTAGCGCCAGGCGAAGAACAGGGTCAGCGCGATCACCGGCACGATGATCAGCAGCATCAGCAGGGTGGAAACGACGATCAGGTCGCCCTGCTGCCTGGCGATGTCGCCGGGGGCGTTCAGCAGGATCGTGTTGCACCCGGTCAGCGGCAGTAGCGCGCTGGCCAGCAGCAGACGGCGGCACAAGGTCTGTACGGTGTTCATGGATGGGACGATGGAAGCAGGGGACGTGCCGCCGGTGGCGGCGTCGGGCCACGGAATTATAGCGCTCGGGACCCGCTTTTTGCTGCGCTGCGGTAGAATTCCGGCGCCAATCCACGGCCCGGCCGCGTCGCGATGGTCGAATTTGCGGGATGCGCGGGCTCTGGTATAGCGTTCCATCAACCGGTCCGGGACCGGATTCGCAGCGTCGTTGCGGCGTCCCGACCGTCCACCCGACGCGGAAATCCCGATGCAGACCACGCTCCACCCGAACCACGGCCCCCTCACTTCCGTCCACGGCGGCACCTCCGGCCACGAAGTCGCGCCGGGCGAAATCGCCGTCGGCGTGGTGATCGGGCGCGCGTCCGAATACTTCGACTTCTTCGTCTACGGCATCGCCTCGGTGCTGGTGTTCCCGCAGCTGTTCTTCCCGTTCGTCGACAAGCTGACCGGCACCCTGTACTCGTTCGCGGTGTTCGCGCTGGCGTTCGTCGCCCGCCCCATCGGCACCGTGCTGTTCATGGCCATCCAGCGCCGCTGGGGCCGCGGCACCAAGCTGACCGCGTCGCTGTTCCTGCTCGGCACCTGCACCGCCGGCATCGCCTTCCTGCCCGGCTACGCGTCGATCGGCGCCGCCGCGATCTGGCTGCTGGCGTTCTTCCGCTTCGGCCAGGGCATCGCGCTGGGCGGTTCGTGGGACGGCCTGCCGTCGCTGCTGGCGCTGAACGCGCCGAAGAAGAAGCGCGGCTGGTACGCGATGCTGGGCCAGCTGGGCGCGCCGGTCGGCTTCATCATCGCCGCATCGCTGTTCGCGCTGCTGGTCGGCAGCCTGTCGCAGGCCGACTTCTTCGGCTGGGGCTGGCGCTATCCGTTCTTCGCCGCGTTCGCGATCAACGTGGTGGCGCTGTTCGCGCGGTTGCGGCTGGTGGTCACCCGCGAATACGAGCAGGAACTGGACCGCGCCGACCTGGAGCCGACGCCGGTGCTGGAGCTGTTCCGCGCCAAGGGCCGCTACGTGGTGATCGGCGCGTTCACCGCGCTGGCCAGCTTTGCGCTGTTCCACATCGTCACGATCTTCCCGCTGTCGTGGATCACGGTCTACACCGACCAGCCGATCGGCGAGTTCCTGATGATCCAGGTGTTCGGCGCGTTCCTGGCCGCGGCCGGCATCGTGTTCTCGGGCCTGGTCGCCGACAAGCTGGGCCGCACCAAGACGCTGGGCGGACTGGCGGTGGCCATCGCGATGTACAGCGGCTTCGCGCCGCAGCTGCTCGGCGCGGGCCAGCGCGGGCAGGACGTGTTCATCCTGCTCGGCTTCATCCTGCTGGGCCTGTCGTACGGGCAGGCGGCCGGCGCGGTGACCGCGAACTTCGGCAACAAGTACCGCTACACCGGCGCGGCGCTGACCACCGACTTCGGCTGGCTGATCGGCGCGGCCTTCGCCCCGCTGGTGGCGTTGACCCTGGTGGCGAAGTTCGGCCTGCCGTACCTGGGCGCGTACCTGCTGTCGGGTGCGATCGGCACGCTGGCGGCGCTGGGCGTGAACCGGTATCTGCGAGAGAAAAAGGCGAGGGAGAAGGCGGCGAACGGCAGTACGTCGGCCTGAGGATCGATGGTCGCCATGAAAGGATCGGCAATTGCCTTTGCACTGTTCCTTCTGGCGACTACACCACGCGCTTCCGCGTCTGTGGACGAACGCGTAGCCCAGATTCCCGCAGACTTGGCTCTCGTGGAAATGGCGGGGCCATATCGCCTGCTCGCCTTCCAGGTGTGCTCTCCGGAACACTGCTGGAACGACTTCTTCTTGCAGGAGCTCGGCATGGACGAGGCCCCTGATGTCGTTTGCTCCGTTCCGATCACGGAGTTCAACGGCAGTTCGGACGTCGTTGTTCAGTCAGCGCGCAGGCCAAGCGACTCCGTATCGGAACTGGAGCTTTCCCTCGTGTCGTCTCATGGCATCTTCAAGCCTTACACGGTCGCCCTCAAGCTGGAACGAGGGTGCAAGTACCGGCTCTCTCCTGCCGTCCCGGAAGCTGCATGACCCGTAAGGCGGGTTAAAACCCGCCCTACCGCCGAAGCGCAGGGCGGGGCTTGACCCGCCATTCCGCCCGCGCGGACCATGCGCAGGTGTCCGACGCCGTCCGCAAAATCATCCACATCGACATGGACGCGTTCTACGCGTCGGTCGAGCAGCGCGACGATCCCTCGCTGCGCGGCAGGCCGGTGGTGGTCGCGTGGCGCGGCGCGCGTTCGGTGGTGTGCGCGGCGTCGTACGAGGCGCGCAAGTTCGGCGTCCGCTCGGCGATGCCGGCGGTGCGCGCCGAGCGGCTGTGTCCCGACGCGGTGTTCGTGCCGCCGGACTTCGTCCGTTACAAGGCCGTGTCGCGGCAGGTGCGCGAGATCTTCCTGCGCCACACCGACCTGGTCGAACCGCTGTCGCTGGACGAGGCCTACCTCGACGCCACCGCGCCGAAGATCGAATCGCCCAGCGCCACCGCCACCGCGCAGGCGATCCGCGCGCAGATCCGCGAAGAGACCCGGCTGACCGCGTCGGCCGGCGTCGCGCCGAACAAGTTCATCGCCAAGATCGCCTCGGACTGGAACAAGCCCGACGGCCTGTTCGTGGTCAAGCCGGCGCAGGTCGAGGCCTTCCTCACGCCATTGCCGGTCGGCAAGATCCCCGGCGTCGGCAAGGTGATGCAGGGCAAGCTGCAGGCACTGGGCATCGCCACCGTCGGCGACTTGCGCGCGCATCCGCTGGAGGAACTGCAGGCGCGCTTCGGCAGCTTCGGTGCCGCGCTGTATCGGCGCGCGCGCGGCATCGACGAGCGGCCGGTGCAGCCCGACCAGCCGGTGCAGCAGATTTCCGCCGAGGACACCTTCGAGCGCGATTTGCCGCTCGGCGAATTCGACGATGCGATCCGCCGCCTCGCCGAGAAGACCTGGCTTTCGACCAGGAAGACCGAGCGCGTCGGCCGCACTGTGGTGCTGAAGCTGAAGACCGCGCAGTTCCGCATCCTCACCCGCAGCCATACGCCAGAAACGCCGCCGGCATCGCTGCAGGAATTCACCGAGATCGCGCTGGCGTTGCGCGAGCGCGTCGACCTGCCGCCGTCGACGCGTTACCGGCTGGTCGGCGTGGGCCTCGGCAACTTCCGCGAGCGCGACGAAGTGGTGGAGCAGGCGGGGGTGTTCGGCGAATAACCCTTCCCCCGCATGCGGGGGAAGGTGCCCGGAGGGCGGATGGGGGCGCGAGCGCAGCGAGCACGCTTTTGCTCTCGCCGAGTGTATCGAGAGCCAAAGCCGACCCCTCACCCTCGGCGCTACGCGCCTTTCCCTCTCCCGCAAGCGGAAGAGGGGCTGAGCACATCATTTCGCGCTGTAACGCAAGGTCACGCCGTACTCGTGGCCCGGCTGGTTGTACCAGGCGATGGTTTCGTATTCGCGGTCGAACACGTTGCGCGCCTGCGCCTGCAGCGTCCATTCGTCGTTGATCGCCCACGATGCGCGCAGGTCCAGCGTGCCGTAGCCGGGCAGCCGCGTGGTGTTGGCGACTTCGTCGTAGCGGTGGCCGGCGCCGAACGCGGTCGCGCCGATGCGCAGCGCGCCGAAGCCGCGGTCGATGTCGATGCGCGCGGTATCCCGCGGGCGGCGCGGCAACAGGTTGCCGTCGTAGGCGCCGCCGCTGTCGTTGCGCGGGTCGGTGTGGCTCAGCTGGGTGGAAACGTCCCAGCCCCACAGCGTCGCGTCGACGGTGAGTTCCGCGCCGCGGATGCGCGCCTTGTCGATGTTGTTCGGCAGGAAGATCGCCATGTCGTAGGCGACCAGGTCGTCGACGCGGGTCTCGTAGGCGTTGAAGGTCCAGCTCCAGCCGTCCAGGTACTGCGAAACGCCCAGGTTGAGGCTCTTCGAGGCCTCCGGCTCCAGGTCCGGATTGCCGAAGAACGGGTAGTACAGGTCGTTGAAGCTCGGCGCCTTGAAGCCGGTGGCGTAGTTGGCGCTCAGCGTCAGCCCGTTGCCGAACGCGTAGCCGTAGCCGGCGCTGCCGGTGGTGTGCGCGCCGAACTGGTCGTTGTCGTCGCGGCGCACGCTGGCCTGCACGCGGTGCGCGCCGAACTGGCCCTGGTATTCGACGAAGCCGGCGGCGTTGTCGCGTTCGGTGCCGTCGAACGGCGTGTCGCTGTCGATCTCGTCGCGCTGCCAGTCGGCGCCGACGCTGAGCAGCTGGCCGTCGGCGAAGGCGTAGTCGCCCTGCAGCGCGGCCTGGTTGCGCAGGGTGCCGAAGAAACCCACGTAATCGTCGTCGTGGTAATCGTCCGAAACGTCGCGGTTGCGGCCCACGGTCAGCGCCAGCCTGAAGTGGTCCGACGGCGCGAAATCCAGCTTGCCGCCGATCACCTGCTGGCGCACCTTCGAGCGGTTGGTCCAGCTGCCGTCGAATTCGTTGTCGCCCTGCGCTTCGAGGAAACTGGCTTCCGCGGCCAGCGCACCGGTGAGCTGGTAGCCGCCGCGCACGCTGAGCGATGCGTTGCGGTAGCCGTCGCGGTCGGGCTCGTCGGCGAAGCAGCCCGCGCCGAAGGGATTGGCGGCATCGCCGGCGGTGCCGCGGCAGGCATCGATGCCGTCGGTGCGCTGATAGGCGCCGTCGGCGCCGATCCAGCCGCGTTCGCCGCGATAGCTGAAGCCGCCGCCGGCTTCCCGCAGGCCGTTGCTGCCGCCGCCGAGCTTGAGGTGGCGGCTCAATCCCTTGCCGCCGTGGCGGGTGAAGAGCTGGATCACGCCGCCGATCGCTTCCGAGCCGTACAGGCTCGAACGCGGGCCGCGCACGATCTCGATGCGCTCGATCTGTTCCAGCGGCAGGTCCTGCAGCGCGGGCAGGCCGGCGGTGGCCGAGCCGACGCGGACGCCGTCGATCAGCACCAGCACGTGGTCGGCCTCGGCGCCGCGCAGGTTGAGCAGGCTGATCTTGCCCAGCCCGCCCTGGTTGGACAGCGAGATGCCGGCGCGGCCGTTGAGCAGTTGCGCCAGCGACTGCGCCTGGCTGCGTTCGATCTCCTCGCGGCCGATCACCTGCGCCGGGACCAGGCTGTCCTCGACCGCGACGGCGGTGCGGGTGCCGGTGACGACGACTTCGTCCAGCTCGGTGGCGTCGCCGCCGCTCTGCGCGGCGGCGATGCTGGGCGCAAGCGCGATCGCGAAGGCCAGCGCCTGCGCCGGCGTGCGGGAACTGAAGGGGGAAACCCGGTAGTGCATGGCGATGTTCTCTCCGTTGCGCACGACCCGTACGCAAAGCGATGGAAGGAAGTCGCGAACGGAGGAAACACCGGATGGCGCGAAGGAGAGCCGCAGGCGCGGATCGCCGCCGCAATGCCCGCCGCATCGCAACCACAGGCTTCCAGGCCGGTCTCCGGGCTTGCGGGTTGAAGCGCGATCGCTTCGGCCTTCGCGCCTTCCCATGCGGTTGCACAGTGGCGGGTTGCGAAGGCTGGACTCGCTTACCGTTGCGGGGGCAGCGCCGGAATCGTCGCGATGCTCGCCGAGCATGCGGACCCACCGGCTTCCCGTTTCAATCCGCGGCGAAGGGTTCGCCGCGGATCACCTTGAAGCGCGGCAAGTGTAGCCGATTGCGGGAACAGGCGGCTATTCGTGCTCGTCGTGGCCGGCGCCGTCGTCGACGTCGTCGAAGAAGCCCGGCGAAGGCGCATCGTCGGCATCGCCGACGTGCGTGGTGGTCACCGGCGCGGCGGCCGGGCGCCCGCGCGGCGGCGGCAGCTGCGCGGTGGCGATTTCCAGTTCGGCCAGCAGTTGCTCGCGCCGCGCTTCGGGGATCTGCTGCCAGTGGCAGCCGGTCAGCGCGCCTTCCAGCGAGTACAGCAGGTTCAGGCTGGGGCGGAAGCCGGCGCGCCTGATCTTGACGAAGGCGCCGACCGGGCCGGCCGCGGCCAGGTCCTCCGGCGTGCGCAGCCCGACCTGGCGCAGCCACGCGGCCGATTTCGGGCCGATGTTGAGCAGCTTCAACGCAGCGACTCCACGAAGATGCCGGCGATCGCTTCCAGCCCGCGCTGGTCGTCCTCGTCGAAGCGGCCCGGCACCGGGCTGTCGAGGTCGAATACGCCGATCAGTTCGCCGTCCTTCTGCAGCGGCACCACCAGTTCCGAACGCGAGGCCGAATCGCAGGCGATGTGGCCGGGGAAGGCGTCGACGTCGGCCACGCGCTGGGTCCGGCGCGTGCGCGCCGCGGCGCCGCACACGCCCTTGTCGAGCGCGATGCGCACGCAGGCCGGCTGGCCTTGGAACGGGCCGACCACCAGTTCGTTGCCGTCGTGGAAGTAGAAGCCGACCCAGTTCAGTTCGGGCAGGGCGTGGTAGACCAGCGACGACAGGTTGGCCGCGTTGGCGACGCGGTCGCTTTCGCCGTGCAGCAGCGCGCGCACCTGTCCGGCCAGCTGCGCGTACTGCTCCGGCTTGCTGCCGCTTAGACTCTGCGAGGTGAACATCCCGACAGTGTAAGCCCGATGGAGCTCCCCGGCATCTACGTGACCGGCACCGATACCGGCGCCGGCAAGACCGTCGCCAGCGCGGCCCTGCTGCACGCGTTGCGCGCGCGCGGCCGGCGCGCGGTGGGGATGAAGCCGGTCGCCAGCGGCTGCGTCGCGACGGCGGACGGCTGGCGCAACGACGACGCATTGGCGCTGCAGGCGGCCAGCGATCCGGTACCGGCCTACGGCGACCTCAATCCCTACGCGCTGCCGCTGCCGGTGGCACCGGAAATCGCCGCGCGCAAAATGGGCGTCGAGATCGAACTCGCCGTGATCCAGGCGGCGCATGCGCGGCTCGCGATGCACGCGGACACGGTGGTCGTCGAAGGCGTCGGCGGCTGGGCCGCGCCGCTGTCGGCGCAACTCGACCAGGCCGGCCTGGTCCGCGCGCTGCGCCTGCCGGTGCTGCTGGTCGTGGGCTTGCGGCTGGGCTGCATCAATCACGCGCGGTTGAGCGCGCGCGCGATCGTCGCCGACGGCCACGAACTGGTCGGCTGGATCGCCAACGAAGTCGATCCCGCGATGGACCGGATCGACGAGAACGTCGAAATCCTGTCGGCGCGGCTGGAGGAGGTGCCGTGCTGGGGGCGATTGCCGCATTCGCCGCGGGCGGGCGCCGGAGAGCTCGCGCGGCACCTGCGTTGGTAGGAGCGCGCGGGCCGCGGGCACGGAACCTCCGGCCCTGCGGAGACCCCGGCCAAGCGCGTGCAGGGCCACACGGGAATCGCAGGCATAAAAAAGCCCGGCAGCGTGGGGCTGCCGGGCCCGTTGCGCGGAGGGAGGGGAGCCGCGCAAATCCTGGTGAAGCGTGCCCTGTCGGGCGCTTACTTGGCCTTCGCGGCCTTGGTGGCCTTGGCCACGCTGGCCTGGACCGTCTCGCTGGCGCTCTCGAACTGGCTCTTGGCCAGCTGGCCGAAGGCTTCGCCGGTCTTCAGCGTGACGCCGAAGACTTCCTGGCCGGCGGCAATCAGGCGCTCGGCGTTGTCCTTGGCGACCTGCAGGCCCTTCGGCCACAGGGTCTTGTAGGCCTCGAGGTCGCGGACTTCGGCCAGCTCGTCGATGTACGCGGTGGTCGCGTCGACGTTCTTTTCGAAAGCCTTGAGCTGCACGCCGAACACGGTCTCGGCGCTTTCCAGGGCCAGGCGGTTGGCGCGCGAAGCGGCGGCCGCGAACTGGTGGGTGAAGGTGCTGAACTGGTTGGTGAACTGGGCGGACATGATTCTGTGCTCCGGGGTGAAGAGGCGTGCCTCCATGTTGCGTCGCAGCATAGACCCGGTTTTGTTGCAACGCAATAAGCTGCGTATGGTTATCCGACGAACGGTAGGTGCTCGTTAAGAATCAGGGGGTTGCAACCGTTTTTTTGCCTGTTCAGTCCAGCCGTGGGCGGGCTGGCCGGGCGGTCCGGACAGGGTCCGCCCGGCAGAAGCGGCCTACGGCCCGCGGTAGCGGCTGCCGGCGGTGCAGGTTTCGTGGACCACGACCTCGCTCAGGCCCGGCAACGCCGGCTTCAGTTGCGCCCAGATCCACGCGGCGATGCGTTCGCTGGTCGGGTTCTCCAGGCCTTCGATGTCGTTGAGGTAGTGGTGGTCCAGCCGCGCGAAGACCGGTGCGAACGCCGCCTTGATGTCGGCGAAGTCCATCACCCAGCCGGTGTGCGGGTCGATCTCGCCGGAGACATGCAACTCGATCTTGAACGAATGCCCGTGCAGGCGCGCGCACTTGTGCCCCTCCGGCACGTTCGGCAGGCGGTGCGCGGCCTCGATGTGGAAGACCTTGAAGATGTCCATCGCGCGATTCTCGACCCCGGTGCGATCCGTCGCAACGTCAGCCGTTGCGGCTGGCGCCGTGGCGCTGGCCACGCTGTCCCTGCTGGCCGCGACGTTCGCCGCTACCGTGTTTTTTCGGGCCGGCGTGCGCATGCCGCGGCGCGTCGCCGTGCGGACGGCGTGCGTGCACGGGCTTGTTGCCCTGCGGCTTGCGCGGCGGGCGCTGCCCGCCCGGCTGCTCGGCCTTGCCCGGGGCGCTGTTGCCCCAGCGGATCGGCACCTGCGGCTCGAAGCCGGGCACGTCGCGGATCTCCATGTCCTGCTTCAGCAGGCGCACGATCGCGCGCAGGTACTTGGCGTCGTCCTGCCCGACCAGCGACACCGCTTCGCCCTGCGAGCCGTTGCGGCCGGTGCGGCCGATCCGGTGCACGTAGTCCTCGGCGACCATCGGCAGGTCGAAGTTGATGACCTTCGGCAATTCGCTGATGTCGATGCCGCGCGCGGCGATGTCGGTGGCGACCAGCACCGGCACCTTGCCGGCCTTGAATTCGTTGAGCGCGCGCTGGCGCTGGTTCTGGCTCTTGTTGCCGTGGATCGCCGCGGCGCGGATGCCGGACTTCCCCAGGAACAGCGCCAGCTTGTCGCTGCCGTGCTTGGTGCGGGCGAACACCAGGGTCTGCACGCGCGCGTCCTGCGCCAGCAGGTGCAGCAACAGGTCGCGCTTGCGCCCGGTATCGACCGGATGCACGCGGTGGGCGATGGTCTCGGCGACGGTGTTCTGCGGGGTCACCATCACTTCGCGCGGATCGCGCATGAATTCCTTCGCCAGCTGCTTGATCGGCTCGGCGAAGGTCGCCGAGAACAGCAGGGTCTGGCGGTTCTGCCGCGGCAGCTTGGCGAGGATGCGCTTGATCGACGGCAGGAAGCCCATGTCGAGCATGCGGTCGGCCTCGTCCAGCACCAGCACCTCGATGCCGGACAGGTCGACGCTGCGGCGTTCGATGTGGTCGATCAGCCGGCCCGGGCAGGCGATCACCAGGTCGACGCCGCGGCGCAGCGCGTCGAGCTGGTTGCCCATGCCGACGCCGCCGTAGATGGTCGTGCTGGGCACGCGCAGGTACTTGCCGTAGCCGCGGATGCTGTCGTGCACCTGTACCGCCAGTTCGCGGGTCGGGGTTAGCACCAGCGCGCGCGGCTTGCGCGTGCGGTTGGGTTCGGCCGCCAGCTTCTGCAGCAGCGGCAGGCCGAACGCGGCAGTCTTGCCGGTGCCGGTCTGGGCGCCGGCCAGCAGGTCGTGGCCGGCGAGGGCCAGCGGGATGGCCTGCTGCTGGATCGGGGTCGGGGTGGCGTAGCCCTGTTCGGACAGGGCGCGCAGCAGGGTGGGCGCAAGCCCGAGGTTTTCGAACGACATGGGGTGGAGCTCCAGTGGGTCGCACGCGCCCGCCGCGCCCGCCGGCAAGGCGGATGTCGCGATCGAGGCGATGCGATGGCTACCCGAAGCGTTCCCGATGAACCGCGCTGCGAGAGGGGATGGACGGCGGAGCCGGACGGCGGGCCGCGCTTGCAGGGCGAAAGGCGTCGGGAGGGCTGGCGGGGCGTTCAGCCCTGCCGTTCGGCCCGTGGGGGGCATGCCGATGGGAAACGACGGCCGCCTGCAAGCGGCGCGCATTGTACCCGACTTTGGGCGTATTGACCGGTTTCCGCCGGCAAGCTGCGTATGATGTGCATGTGCAGAAGGCAGATCGTCGAAGCCCGTCCATGAACATCCGCGTCCTCAACCGGCCGATCGGCCAAGCGTCGCGATTGCGCGTTGTGCAGAACCATTGCGACGCGCATGGCTGCACCGGCTGCCTGGTGCGGCACCTGGCGATCTGCAGCGCGCTGCCGGCGGAAGAAGCCGCCGCCCTGGAGCAGCACGCCGGCGACGTGGTGGTGCCCGCCGGGCAGGTGCTGGCGCGCGAAGGCGACACCCGCCGCTACGTATTCACGGTGACCTCCGGCTCGCTGCGGCGGATCCGTTTCCTGCCCGACGGCCGCCGGCTGGTGGCCGGGTTCCTGATGCCGGGCGACTTCATCGGCTTCAGCGGCGCCACCCGCTACCGCCATTCGATCGAGGCGATCGAGGACAGCGTGCTGTGCGCGTTCTCGTCGCAGGACATGCGCGAGCTGTGCGACCGCTACCCGGAGCTGGAGCGCGAACTGCTGGAGCGCGCCTGCGTGGAACTGGACAACACCCGCAACAACCTGATGTCGCTGGCGCGGATGACGCCGGTCGAGCGCCTCGCCGGGTTCCTGCTCGACATGGCCGCGCGGCGCAAGCGCCAGGGCCTCGACGAAGCGAGCGTGGCCCTGCCGATGACCCGCGCCGACATCGCCGACTACCTCGGCCTGACCGTGGAAACCGTCAGCCGCTGCTTCACCAAGCTGCGCAGCCAGGGGGCCATCGCCACCGACGATCCGCAGCACGTGCGGCTGCTGCAGCCGGAAGCGCTGGAGGCGCTGGCCGAAGCGCGCGGCTGATCCGCCCCGCGCATGCGCCGCGGGTGGCGCTCCCGCGAAGGACCACGCGCCCGTGGGGCGCGCCTACGCCGGGACCAGCTTGCCGTCGATGAGGCGATAGCTCGCGTGCACGACGCCATCGGGCAGTTCGTCGTGGCAGACCAGCAGCACGCTGCGCGTCCCGCTGGCGGCGGCGATGTCGCGCAGCAGTTCGTTCGCGGTGTCGACGTCGAGGCCTTCGGTCGGCTCGTCGAGCAGCAGCAGCGGCGCCTCGCGCAGCAGCGCGCGCGCCAACGCCAGGCGCCGCGCCTGGCCGGCGGAGAGCGTCGCGCCGCGTTCGCCGATCCACGCGTCCAGTCCGTCCGGCAACGCGCGGATCGCGGCATCCAGCTTCGCCTGCTGCAGCGCGCGCCACAATCGCGCGTCGTCGGCGTGCGGATCGCCGAGGCGCAGGTTGTCGCGCACGCTGCCGGCGAACACCGGCGCGTCCTGCGGCAGCCAGGCGCTGCGCGCGTGCCAGTCGGCCGGGTCGAATCCGCGCAGGTCGATGCCGCCATGGCGCACCGAGCCCGACTGCGGGTCGCGCAGGCGCAACGCCAGCGCCAGCAGCGAACTCTTGCCTTCGCCGCTGTCGCCGTGGATGGCGATGCGCTGGCCGGGGGCGATGCGCAGGTTCGCGCCGGCCAGCACTTCGCGCTCGCCGTCGTGCCAGCGGAAATGAACCTCGCGGAATTCCAGTTCCGCCTGCGGCAACGGCGTTTGCGGCGCCACCGCCGGATCGGCGACCGGCGGCGCCTGCATTGCGAGCGCTTGCAGCCGGTGCCGCGAAGCCTGCGCCGCGCGCAGCGACTGCCAGGCCGGGCCGACGCCGGCGGCGGCCTCGAACGCCGCCAGCGCCATGAAGAACAGGCCGCCGGCGGCGGGCGCGGACAGGCGGCCGGCATGCGCCGAATCGAGCAGCAGCCACAGCAGCGCCGGCAGCGCCAGTGCGACCAGCGCGGCATGCAGCGCCGTGCCCAGCGCCACGCGACGCGCGCGGGAGCGTTCCAGCGCCTCGAGTTCGCGGCTGCGCGCTTCGACCTGCGCGATCCAGCTTGCGCCGGCCTCCATCGCGGCGAGGTCGGTCGCGCCTTCCAGGCCTTCCAGCACCGCGCTGCGCATCGCCGCGCGGGCGCGCGCGGCCCGCGGCTCGAGGTCGTGGTTGCCGGCATCGACCAGCAGCGGAACGCCGAAGCCGAGGGCCAGCAGCACGCAGGCGAGCAGCACGCCGGCGTCCGGCAGCGCGGCCAGTGCCACCGCCACGGCGACGGCCGCCAGCGTTGCCAGCGCCAGCAGCGGCCCCCGCGCGCGCACCAGCAGGCCATCGAGGTTGTCGACGTCGGCGACCAGCCGCGCCACCAGGTCGCCGCCGCGATGCCGGCCCAGGCCCAGCGGCGCCAGCGGCAGCAGCTTCGCGAACAGCCACGTGCGCAGGTCGCGGGCGATGCGCAGCGTCGTTTCGTGCCCGCTCAGTTTTTCGAAATAGCGCGAGAGTATCCGCGCGAAGGTCAGCGCGCGGATGCCGGCCGACGGGCCGAAGAAGTTGAAGCCGGTCGCGTAGCCGGCCAGCGCCGCGGCGGTGAGGAAGTGCCCGGCCAGGCCGAGCAGGCCCGCGCCGGCGAGCAGGGTCGACAGCAGCAGCGCGACGGTCAGCGCGACGCCGCGCCAGTGCCGGCGGAGGATCGCGTTCATCGCGCCGCCTCGATGCGGCCTTCCGGCAGGCGCAGCACGCGTCCCGCCATGCGCATCGCCGCGGCGCTGTGCGTGGCGAGCACCAGGATGCGTCCGCGCGCGAATGCGTCGAGCGCCGCGAGCAGCGCGGCCTCGGTGTCCGGGTCGAGGAACGCGGTCGGCTCGTCGAGCAGCAGCAGGTCCGGCTCGCGCAGCAGCGCGCGCGCCAGCGCGATGCGCCGCGCCTCGCCGCCGGACAGGCCGAAGCCGCGCTCGCCGATGCGCGTGTCCAGCCCCTGCGGCAGCTTCGCGGCGAAGCGCAGCACCTGCGCGGCTTCGGCGGCGGCGTGCAGTTGCGCGTCGCCGGCGTGCGGCGCGGCGATGCGCAGGTTGTCGGCGATGCTGCCGTGGAACAGGTGCGGGCGTTGCGGCGCGTAGCCGATGCGCAGCGATGGATCGCGGCGGATCCCGCCGGCCGCCGGCGGCAGCCAGCCGGCCAGCGCTTCCAGCAGCGTGCTCTTGCCGCAGCCGCTGCGGCCAACGACGGCGAGGCGGTCGTCGCGGGCGAGTTGGAAGCAAAGGCGTTCGAATACCGGCTGCGCCGCGTCCTCGGGTCGCAGCGCCAGGTCGGCAACGACAACGCATCCCGCGGCAGCGACGCCGGTCGCGGACGCGAGGCCGGCATTCGCTTCCGCCGGATCGGCGCTGGTTTCGAGACCTGTCGCCGGGACTCCGTTCGCGACCGGCATCGCCCCCGCGGGCGGGATTTCCGGCGCAATGCGTTCGATTTCGTCGAGGGCGGCGAGGGCGGCTGCACGGTCGTGGTAGTGCGCGGCGAGCCGGCGCAGCGGCGCGTAGAACTCCGGCGCGAGCAGCAGGCAGAACACGCCGGCGGCCAGGCTCGGCGGCGCGGCGCGCAAATGCAGCATGCCGAGGTGGGTCAGGCCCAGGTAGACCGCGACCATCGCCACGCTGATCGAGGCGAAGAATTCCAGCACCGCCGACGACAGCAGGGCGATGCGCAACACCTTCATCGTGCGCACGCGCAGGTCTTCGGCGGCTTCGCGCACGCCGTCCAGTTCGGCCGCGCCGCGGCCGTACAGGCGGATCAGGCCGAGCCCGCGCAGGCGGTCGGCGAAGTGGCCGCCCATCCGCGCCAGCGCCTGCAGCTGGCGGCGGCTCGCCGCTTCCGCGCCCCAGCCGGCCAGCATCATGAACACCGGGATCAGCGGCAGGGTCAGCAGCAGGATCGTGCCGACGACGCGGTCGACGAAGAATGCCGCGACCAGCAGTAGCGGCGGCACCGCGGCGACTTCGGCGCGCGCGGGCACGTAATTGCCGAAGTGGCGTCCGATCGCGTCGACGTGCGCGCCGGCCAGTTCCGCCAGCCCGCCGCTGCGTTGCCGGCGCAGCCAGCGCGGGCCGTGCCCGAGCAGCCGGCGGAACAGCTCCGTGCGCAAGCGCTGGCGGATCCGCGCGACCGCCGCATCGGCGCGGTCGCACGCCAGCCACGCCAGCGCGGCGCGCAACAGCGCGATGGCCGCCAGCCACGCGAACGCCGGCAGGGACTGCCCGGGCGGGGCGCGTTCGACGAACACGCGCTGCACCGCGATCGCGATCGCCGCCGCCTGCGCGACCAGCAGCCAGCCGGCCAGCACCTGCGCGGCGGAGGCGGCGCGCAACGACGCGTTCCCGGGCGCGCCGAGGGCGGCCAGGCGTCGCGAAGGCGTCGGTCGTGCGTTTTCGCTGCCGTGCTGCGTCGCTACGCCCGCGGTCATGCCGGCAGGCTGCCACAACCCAGCGCCGACAGCGCGCCGTGCAGCGCCGGCACGCGCATCAGCCACGGCGCCGACAGGGTCAGCAGGCCGGCGAGCAGCACCACGCCGGCGGCGGCGCGCCGCCAGCCGGGGCGGTGCAGCCAGCCGGACAGGCGTGCGCCGGACCAGGTCAGCGGCAGCATCACCGGCAGCGTGCCGAGGCCGAACGCGGCCATGGTCAGCGCCGCGTCGCGCGCGTTGCCCTGCAGCCATGCGGCGGTCAGCAGGCTCAGGCTCAGCCCGCACGGCAGCCAGCCCCACAGCATGCCCAGCGCGAAGCGCCGCCAGCCCTGGTCGGCCGGCAGCAGCGCGCGCTGCAGCGGCTGCAGCTTCGACCACAGCTTCGCGCCGGGCCTGGCGAGGAAATCGAAGCGCCCGCCGCGGTCGAACAGACGCAGCGCGACCAGCACCAGCACCCCGCCCGTGGCCATGCGCAGGCCCAGCGCCAGCCATTCGATGCGAAGCACCTTCAGCAGCCCGCCGCCGATGCCGCCGGCCAGCGCGCCGGCGGCGACGTAGCCGGCGACGCGGCCCAGGTTCACCTGCAGCGCCGGCAGCCAGCCGCGCGAGGCCGAGGCCGCGGAGAAACCGGTGGCGATGCCGCCGCACATCGCCGCGCAATGCGCGCTGCCCAGCGTGCCGGCGGCCAGCGCCGCGAGCAGCACCAGCCCGTCAACCGGCATCGCGCGCGTTCCGTTCGCGGGGCCGGCCGGAAGGCCTGTCGTCGTCCTCGAGGATGTCCAGCGCCGGCGTGTCGAGGTCGTCGAACTGGCCGCGCCTGACCGCCCACACGAACGCGGCGATGGCCACACCCAGCAGCACCAGGCTGATCGGCACCAGCATCAACAGGATGTTCATGGCGCTGCGCTCATGGCGCGATCCTCCCGGGGCGGACGCGGGTCAGCCGCAGCGCGTTCGCGGTGACCAGCAGCGACGATGCCGCCATGCCCAGCGCGGCCACCCACGGCGTGGCGTGCCCGCTGATCGCCAGCGGCAATGCCAGCAGATTGTAGGCCAGCGCCCACGCCAGGTTCTGGCGGATCACCCGGCGCGTGCGCCGCGCCAGTTCGATCGCTTCGGGAATCCGCCACAGGCCGGCGCCGGTCGTCACCAGGTCGGCGGCGCTCTGCGCCAGCGGCGCGCCTTCGCCCATCGCGATCGACACGTCGGCGCCGGCCAGCACCGGCGCGTCGTTGAGGCCGTCGCCGACCATCGCCACCGTCCGGCCTTCGTCCTGCAGCTTGCGCACCATCGCCAGCTTGTCCTCCGGCGTCTGCCGCGCGTGCGGCGCGGGAATCGCCAGCGCCGCGGCGAAGCGGCGCACCGGGCCCTCGGCGTCGCCGCTCGACAGGTGCAGGCGCAGGCCCTGCTGGCGCAACGCGGCCAGCGCCAGCGCGGCGTCGGCGCGCGGGTTCTCGCGCAACTGGAAGCAGGCCACGCCGTGCTGGCCGTCGCCAAGCCACAGCCGGTCGTCGTCTTCCGCGCCGCCCGCGGCGAAGTCGGCGCGCCCCAGCCGCCAGCTGCGTCCTTCGACCGATCCCTGCACGCCGCGCCCGGCGTGCGCGGCGACGGCGCTGGCGGGCAGGCCCTTGTCGAACGGCGCGAACGCGATGCGCAGCGGGTGGCCGCTGTCGCGCTCCAGCGCGGCGGCGATCGACAGCGCGCGGAACGGATCGAAGTCGCCGAAGGTTTCGATGCCGTCCAGCGTCGGCTTGCCGTCGCTGAGCGTGCCGGTCTTGTCGAAAACCACGTCGCTGGCGCGGGCCAGCGCGTCCAGCGCTTCGGGCCGGGTGGCCAGCACGCCGATCTTCGCCAGCGCGCCATGCACGCAGGCCAGCGCCGCCGGCACCGACAGCGACAGCGCGCACGGGCAGCTGATCACCAGCACGGCGAGGGTCACCTCGAACGCGCGCCCGGGCATGTACTGGTGCCAGAACAGCCAGGTCGCGAACGCCACCAGCAGCAGGCCGGCGACGAAGTGCGCGCCGACGCGGTCGGCCAGGCGCGCGACCGGCGGGCGGTGTGCCTGCGCGCGCTCGACCAGCGCGACCAGTTGCGACAGCCGGGTGGCCTGGCCGACCCCGGTGACGCGCAACCGCGCCGGGCGCTCGCGGCACTGCGTGCCGGCGTAGACCGGGTCGCCGGGCGCCTTCGCCACCGGTTGCGCTTCGCCGGTGAGCAGCGCTTCCTCGAAGCTCGCTTCGCCATCGAGCAGCGTACCGTCGGCCGGCGCGTTGTCGCCGGCGGCGACGCGCACGACGTCGCCTTCGCGCAGCGCCGACGCCGGCACCGATTCGCGGCCGCCGTCGTCGCGCTCGCGGACCGCGAACACCGGCCGTGCCCGCGCCAGCGCATCGACCTGCGCATTGGCGGTGTTGCGCGCGCGCTGCTCGAGCATGCGCGCGGCCAGCAGCAGGAACACGAACATCACCGCGGCGTCGTACCAGACGTGCGCGCCGCCGCGGAAGGTCTCCACCAGGCTGGCGAAATAGGCCAGCAGGGTCGAGCCGGCGATCAGCAGGTCCATGCCGACGCGGCGCCGGCGCAGTTCGTTCCATGCGCCGGCCAGGAACGGCCAGCCCGAGTAGAACACCACCGGCGTCGCCACCAGGAAGGTCAGCCAGCGGAAGAAGTCGCGGGTCGGCGCCGGCATCGCGTTGGCGGTGTCCAGGTACAGCGCCTCGGCGAACATCATCGCCTGCAGCGCGCCGAGCCCGGCCACGCCGAGGCGCAGCAGCCAGCGCCGGCGTTCGGCGCGGCGCGCGCGTTCGATTTCCTCGCCGGCGGCGAGGTAGGGCCGGTAGCCGAGCAGCGCCAGCCGCCGCAGCAGCGGCGACAACGCGGTGCGCAGCGGGTCCCACGCGATGCGGATGCGCCCGGTCACCGCGTTGGCGGTGCAGTCGATCACGCCCGGTTCGCGGCTCAGCGCGCGGTCGATCAGCCAGGCGCAGGCGGCGCAGCGCATCGCGTCGGTGAGCACCACGATCTCGCGGCCGCCGTCGACCGCGCGGCTGTGCTGGTCGAGCAGTTCCGCGCGGTCCCAGTCGCCGAGATCGGGGACGTCGTCGCCGACGCGACCGGCGGCCGCGCTGCGCAGGCGGTAGTAGCCACCCAGGTCGTTGTCGCGGATCCAGTCGGCGGCGGCGGCGCAGCCGTGGCAGCAGAACGGTTGCGCTTCGCCGTCGGCCTGCAGCCACACCGGCGGATCCGGTACCGGTTCCCCGCAGTGGTGGCAGGCGATCGCGGCGCCGGGCTGTTCCAGCCTGCCCATGGCGTCGCCTAGTCGTCGCTGTCCAGCGCCGGCGCCAGGCGCGCGGCCTGCTGCCCGCGCTCGAGGCGGCCGCGCAAGCGCCAGCTGCCATCGGCCGGCGCCAGCTGCACGCGCCAGGCGTGGCCGTTGTCGATCCGCGCGTCGGCGCGCCAGCCGAGCGTGCCGGGCTGCAGCTGCAACTGCAGGTCGGCTTCGGCGTGCAGCGGGTGTTCGAAGGTCGCGCGCAGCGGCGCGGCGCGGTCGAAGCCGGCGCTGGCCGGCAGCACTTCGACCACGCCGTCCGCGACCCGGAGCACCGCGAGCAGTCCGCGCTGGCGCGCGGCCTGGTCGGGGCCGAGGTCGGTGGTCTGGATCTGCGAGACGCGGCGGACCTCGTCGCCGACCGCGTCGTCGCCGCCGCTGCGCGCGGCGACCACCACCAGGCCGACGCCGACCACGATCGAGGCCAGCGGGATGCCCAGCACCAGCCACACCATCGGTTCGCGCCAGAAGGGCCTGGCGTCTTTCTTCGAATCGGGGCGGCTCATCGGGTCGGTCCGAAGAAGCTGCTGTCGATGGTCTTGCGCGCGTCGCCGTCGGCCTGCTCGACGACGAAGCGGATCTCGTGGCGGCCACGAGTGCCGGCCGGCGCGACCGCGACCACCGGCAGCGAAACCACCTGCTCCGCGCCGGCCTCGACCAGCGCGTCGCCGCCCTGCACGGCGATGCCCGCGGCGTTGGTTTCCACGCGCACGCGGTAGCGGTGCGCGGCGGTGTCCTTGTTGGCCAGCTTCAGCATGTAGCCGTTCTCGACCGTGCCGTCGGCGGCCTCGCGGTACAGCGCGTTGCGGTCGCGCAGCGCTTCGACGATCAGCGCGCTGCGGTGGGTCACGCCCCAGCCCCAGCCGGCCAGCAGCGCGGCCAGCAGGGCGCCGTAGACCAGCACGCGCGGGCGCAGGATGCGGGAGCGCTTGCCCTCGATCGCGTTCTGCGTCGAGTAGCGGATCAGGCCGTCCGGGTAGCCCAGCTTCTGCATCACGCCGTTGCAGGCGTCGATGCAGGCGCCGCAGGCGATGCACTCGTACTGCAGGCCGTTGCGGATGTCGATGCCGGTCGGGCAGACCTGCACGCAGATCGTGCAGTCGATGCAGTCGCCCAGTTGCTCCGGGGCGAACTTCGGCAGCGGCGCGAACGCGGCGGCGGCGCCGGCGCCGCCGAAGGTGATGGTGCCGTGCGCCTGCAGGCGCTCGTCGGCGGCGCTGGGGTTGAAGTGCGCGCGCACCGCGTAGTCGTTGGCGGTTTCCAGGTCGAGCAGGCCGCGTTCGCGCTGCAGCACGCTGGGGATGCGCTTGCGCGGCCCGCGCGGTTCGCCGCGCATCGGGTCGTAGGCGATCAGCAGCGTGTTGCGGTCGAACATCGCGCTCTGGAAGCGCGCGTACGGGCACATGTACTTGCACACCTGCTCGCGCAGGAAGCCGGCGTTGCCCCAGGTGGCGAGGGCGTAGAAGAACACCCAGAAGGTTTCCCAGCCGCCCCACCCGAACGGCGCCAGGCGCGAGGCCAGGTCGGTGATCGGGGTGAAGAAGCCGACGAAGGTGAAGCCGGTCCACAGCGCGAACAGCGCCCACAGCGCGTGCTTGGCGCCCTTGCGCAGCAGCTTCTCGCGGGTCCACGGGCCGGCGTCGAGCTTCATCCGCTTGTTGCGGTCGCCCTCGGTCCAGCGCTCCATCCACAGGAACACTTCGGTCCACACCGTCTGCGGGCAGGCGTAGCCGCACCACAGGCGCCCGGCCAGCGCGGTGAAGAAGAACAGCGCCAGCGCGGCGATGATCAGCAGCAGCGCCAGGAACAGGAAGTCCTGCGGCCAGAAGGTCAGGCCGAACACGTGGAACTTGCGCGCCGGCAGGTCGAACAGCACCGCCTGGTGCCCGTCCCAGCGCAGCCACGGGAACAGGTAGAACATGCCCAGCAGCCAGAACACCGCCGCGGTGCGCAGCCGCGCCAGCGGGCCGGAAACCTCGCGCGGGTAGACCTTGCGTTCGCTGACGTAGAACGAACCGCCGGCGCCGGCGTCGTCTTGGGTGCGTGTATTCATTGCGGGGGCAGGCGCTGGTCGCGGCCGACCGCGCGCAGCAGGATCCATGTGAACAGGCTGGACGCCGCGGTCGCCAGCCAGAAAACGAAGAAACCCAGCGTGTAGCCGAGTTCGCGGGTGATCTGCAGCTGCGGGAAGGTGATGTCGCGCAGTTCCAGCGGATCGATGAAGGCGAAGAAGACCATGGTGCAGACGCCGGCGCTGAAGAAGCTCGGCCACAGGATCGCGCCGATCCGGCGTACGCGCGGACCGGCGTCGTCGAGGGGAGGTTGGCGCGGAACGTTCATGGGCCTTGCGCGGTCTCTGGGGCGGGGGGGTGCGACAGCGACCACACGTAGGCGGCGGCCAGCCGCGAGCGGGTTTCGCCGAGCAGTTCGCGGTGCGCCGGCATCGTGCCCTGGCGGCCCTTGCTGACGGTCTGCACCAGGCTTTCCTTGCTGTTGCCGTACAGCCAGTAGTCGTCGGTCAGGTCGGGCGCGCCGAGCGCCTGGTTGCCCTTGCCGTCGACGCCGTGGCAGGCCACGCAGATGCCGTCGTACAGCTTCTTGCCGCGTGCGGCCAGATAGTCGTTATACAGCAGCGACGGGTCGCGCAGGGTGCGCACGTAGGCGACGACGTAGTCGACCGCGTCCGGACCGCCCATGCCGGCCAGCGCCGTGCCCCACTCGGGCATCACGCCCTGGCGGCCGTCGAGCACGGTGGTCAGGATCGCGTCCGGATCGCCGCCCCAGTGCCAGATGTCGTCGGTCAGGTTCGGGTAGCCGATCGCGCCCTGCGCGGTCGAGCCGTGGCAGGTGGCGCAGGTGTTGGCGAAGATCTGCCGGCCCAGCGCCAGCGCCTTCGGGTTCTGCGCCAGCCTGTCGATCGGCTGGCCGGCGTAGGGGCGGAAGGTCGCCTCGAGTTTCTGCGTGGCCAGCGCCTTGTCCGCCGCGTGCTCGGCCTTCGACGACCACTTGCCGTAGCCGGCGATGCCGCCGAGGCCGCCGAACCAGAAGATGTAGCCGACGGCGAAGGCGAGGGTCAGGTAGAACAGGTTGATCCACCAGCGCGGCAGCGGCTTGTTGTATTCGGTCAGGTCGCCGTCCCAGACGTGGCTGGTGTCTTCCGGTGCCGGGTCGCCCGGGTGCCGCCGCGACGTCCACCACAGCAGGGCGCCGCAACCGGCCAGGTTGATCACGACCAGCACGATGACGAACCATGTCCAGCCGGTACTCATGGCCGATTCCCCCCATTGTCGTTTTCATCATCCAGCGGCAGGCGCGCGGTCGCGTCGAAGTCGGCCTTGTGGCGCGGATTCCACGCCCAGACCCAGCCGCCGACGAACAGCGCCAGCAGGATCGCGGTGACGATGCCGGAAACCATGCTCAGCCCCCCTTCGGCGCGTGCTTGCCCAGGCCCTGCAGGTAGGCCACCACCGCGTCCAGTTCGGTCTTGCCCTGCACGTCGGCCTGCGCCTGCTCGATCTGCGCGTCGCTGTACGGGTCGCCCAGCGCCTGCAGCCCGCGCATCCGCTTCGCCACCGTGGCGCCGTCGACCGGGTTGTCGGCCAGCCACGGGAAGCCGGGCATGTTCGATTCGGGCACCACGTCGCGCGGGTTGATCAGGTGCACGCGGTGCCAGTCGTCGGAATAGCGCCCGCCGACCCGCGCCAGGTCCGGCCCGGTGCGCTTGCTGCCCCACTGGAACGGGCGGTCGTACACCGATTCGCCGGCCAGCGAGTAGTGGCCGTAGCGCTCGCTCTCGAAGCGCAGCGTGCGCACCATCTGCGAATGGCAGTTGTAGCAGCCCTCGCGCACGTACACGTCGCGCCCGGCCAGCTGCAGTGCCGGGTACGGTTCGACCCCGGGCAGCGGCTCGATCGCCTCGGCCTGGAACATCAGCGGCACGATCTCGGCCAGGCCGCCGAACGAGACCGCGGCGGCGATCAGCACCGCCATCAGCCCGACGTTGCGCTCGATCTTCTCGTGGGAGTTGTTGGATTCGCTCATGTCCTTCTCTCGACAGGCACGTTCTCAGGCGCGGGCTTCGGAAGCATCGGGAACCAGCACCGGCTGCGTCGCCGCGCTGCCGGCGGCGTAGGTGCGCCACACGTTCCACGCCATCAGGCACATGCCGCTCAGCACCAGCAGGCCGCCGCCGAGGCGGATCAGGTAGTACGGGTAGGTCGCGTTGAGCGCCTCGACGAAGCTGTAGGTCAGCGTGCCGTCGGCGTTGGTCGCGCGCCACATCAGGCCCTGCATCACCCCGGCAATCCACATCGAGGCGATGTAGAACACCACGCCGACGGTGTGCAGCCAGAAGTGCGTGTCGATGGCCTTGACCGAGTACATGCGCTCGCGGCCCAGCAGGCGCGGCAGCAGCGCGTAGATCGCGCCGATCGAGATCATCGCCACCCAGCCCAGCGCGCCGGCGTGCACGTGGCCCACGGTCCAGTCGGTGTAGTGGCTGAGCGAGTTGACCGTCTTGATCGACATCATCGGCCCCTCGAACGTGCTCATCATGTAGAACGACAGCGACACGATCAGGAACTTCAGGATCGGGTCGGTGCGCAGCTTGTGCCACACCCCCGACAGGGTCAGGATGCCGTTGATCGCGCCGCCCCAGGACGGCGCCAGCAGGATCAGCGAGAACACCATGCCCAGCGACTGCGCCCAGTCCGGCAGCGCGGTGTAGTGCAGGTGGTGCGGGCCGGCCCACATGTACACGGCGATCAGCGCCCAGAAGTGCACGATCGACAGGCGGTACGAGTAGATCGGCCGCTGCGCCTGCTTGGGCACGAAGTAGTACATCATCCCGAGGAAGCCGGCGGTCAGGAAGAAGCCGACCGCGTTGTGCCCGTACCACCACTGCACCATCGCGTCGACGGCGCCGCTGTACACCGGGTAGGACTTGAACGCCCCGACCGGGATCGAGATGTTGTTGACGATGTGCAGCAGGGCCACGGCGATGATGTAGGCGCCGTAGAACCAGTTGGCCACGTAGATGTGCTTGACCTTGCGGATGGCGATGGTGCCGAAGAACAGCACCGCGTAGGCGACCCAGACCACCGCGATCAGGATGTCGATCGGCCACTCCAGCTCGGCGTATTCCTTGCCCTGGGTGTAGCCCAGCGGCAGGGTCACCGCGGCGGCGACGATGACCGCCTGCCAGCCCCAGAACACGAACGCCGCCAGCTTGTCCGAGATCAGCCGCACGTGGCTGGTGCGCTGCACGACGTGCAGGCTGGTGGCGAACAGCGCGCTGCCGCCGAAGGCGAAGATCACCGCGTTGGTGTGCAGCGGGCGCAGCCGGCCGTAGCTCAGCCACGGCAGGTCGAAGTTCAGGGCCGGCCAGTACAGCTGGGCGGCGATCAGCACCCCGACCAGCATGCCGACGATGCCCCAGACCACGGTCATCACGGCGAACTGGCGCACCACCTTGTCGTTGTAGGTCTCTCCGGCGCCTTGCATGCGCGCTTCTCCCGCGGCTGAGATGGCGCGAAGCATAGGGCCGGAGCCGCCCGTTTGCCATTGATTCAGATCAAGGACCCGCGCCCCCCCTTGGGGGATCATTCGCGCGGGCCGGCCGCCCGTGGCCGGTTGCCGCGGGGCGGTTGCGGGAACAGAATCGCCCGGCGCCGAGCCGAAGGAGTCCCGCCATGCCGGACATGACCGTCGTCGAGCTGTCGCGCCTGCAGTTCGCGCTGACCGCGCTGTACCACTTCCTGTTCGTGCCGCTGACCCTGGGCCTGTCCTTCATGATCGCGATCATGGAGAGCGTCTACGTGATGACCGGGCGCGACGTGTGGCGGCGGATGACCCTGTTCTGGGGCGCGCTGTTCGGGGTCAACTTCGCCATGGGCGTGGCCACCGGCATCGTCATGGAGTTCCAGTTCGGCACCAACTGGTCGTACTACAGCCACTATGTCGGCGACATCTTCGGCGCGCCGCTGGCGATCGAGGGGCTGATGGCGTTCTTCCTCGAGGCCACCTTCATCGGCCTGTTCTTCTTCGGCTGGAGCCGGCTGTCGAAGGTGCAGCACCTGGCGGTGACCTGGCTGACCGCGCTGGGCGCGAACTTCTCGGCGCTGTGGATCCTGATCGCCAACGGCTGGATGCAGAACCCGGTCGGCGCGGTGTTCAACCCGGACACCATGCGCATGGAGGTCGGCGACTTCATGGCGGTGCTGTTCAACCCGGTGGCGCAGAGCAAGTTCGTGCACACGGTCAGCGCCGGCTACGTGTGCGGCGCGGTGTTCGTGATGGCGATCAGCGCCTTCTACCTGCTGCGCGGGCGCCATGCCGACCTCGCCAAGCGCTCGATGGCGGTGGCCGCCAGCTTCGGCCTGGCCGCGTCGCTGAGCGTGGTGGTGCTGGGCGACGAGAGCGGCTACGTCACCGGCGAGAACCAGAAGATGAAGCTGGCGGCGATCGAGGCGATGTGGGAAACCGAGCCGGCGCCGGCAGGCTTCAACCTGTTCGCGCTGCCCGACCAGGAGACCCGCAGCAACCGCGCGCAGGTGCACGTGCCGTGGGTCATGGGCCTGATCGGCACGCGTTCGCTGAACACCGAGATGCCGGGCATCGACAAGCTGGTGCAGCGCGCCGAGCAGCGCATCCGCAACGGCCAGCAGGCCTACGCGGCGCTGCAGGTGATGCGTGCGGAAAAAAGCGGCGAGTTCAACGAATCGGCGAGGATCGCCTTCAGCGAAAACTGGCGCGACATGGGCCACGCGCTGCTGCTGAAGAAGTACCGCGACGACATCGGCAACGCGACCGACGAGGAGATCGCGAAGGCCGCGTGGGACACGGTGCCGCAGGTCGCGCCGCTGTTCTGGCTGTTCCGGCTGATGGTGCTGCTGGGCTTCTACTTCATCGCCTTCTTCGCGGTCGCGTTCTGGCTGGCGACCAGGCAGCGGCTGGACAGGCACCGCTGGTTCCTGAAGCTGGCGTTCTGGAGCCTGCTGCTGCCGTGGGTGTCGATCGAGGCCGGCTGGCTGATCGCCGAGTACGGGCGCCAGCCATGGATCATCGACGGCGTGCTGCCGACCTTCCTCGCCGCGTCCGGGCTGAGCCTGTCGCAGGTGGTGATCAGCCTGGTCGGCTTCGTGGTGGTGTACACGGTGCTGGCGGTGGTCGAGGTCTGGCTGCTGCGCAGGCTGGTGCTGAAGGGGCCGGACGAAGTCGCCGGCGCGGTCCACCCCAACGACACGCCTGTCGACGGCGGCGGCGCGCCGCTGGCGCGGGCCGGCGCCTGAGCGGAGGACGAGACGATGGACGCAAGCATGATTCCCCTCGACTACGCCACGCTGCGCCTGGTCTGGTGGCTGCTGCTCGGCATCCTGCTGATCGGCTTCGCGGTGATGGACGGCTTCGACCTCGGCGTCGCCGCGCTGCTGCCGTGGGTGGCGCGCAGCGATTCCGAGCGCCGCGTGGTGCTGAACGTGATCGGCCCGGTGTGGGAAGGCAACCAGGTCTGGCTGATCCTCGGCGGCGGCGCGATCTTCGCCGCGTTCCCGGCGCTGTACGCGGTCAGCTTCTCCGGCTTCTACCTGGCGATGTGCCTGATCCTGCTGGCGCTGATCCTGCGCCCGGTCGGCTTCAAGTTCCGCAGCAAGGTCGCCGACCCGCGCTGGCGCGCGCTGTGGGACTGGGCGCTGTTCGTCGGCGGCGCGGTGCCGGCGCTGGTGTTCGGCGTGGCGATGGGCAACGTGCTGCTCGGCGTGCCGTTCCACTTCGACGCGGACCTGCGCCCGGTCTACAGCGGCGGCTTCTTCGGCCTGCTGACCCCGTTCGCGGTGCTGTGCGGGCTGGTCAGCGTGGCGATGCTGGTCACCCACGGCGCTGGCATGCTGGCGCTGAAGACCGAGGGCGCCATCGCCGGCCGCGCGCGCCGCTACGGCAGCGTCGCCGCGGTCGTCGCCGCGCTGCTGTTCGCGCTGGCGGGCGCGTGGGTGGTGCTGGGCCTGCCCGGTTATGCCGTGGTCGGCGCGCTGGATCCGGCCGGGCCGTCGAATCCGCTGAACAAGCAGGTGGCCATCGAGGCCGGCGCGTGGCTGGCCAACTACAAGGCGATGCCGTGGACCGCGCTGTTCCCGCTGCTCGGCATCGGCGGCGCGCTGCTGGCGTCGGCGCTGCTGTACGGCGGCCGCGCCGGCTGGGCCTTCATCGCCTCGGCATTGTCGATCGCCGGGATCATCCTGACCGAAGGCCTGACGGTGTTTCCGTTCCTGCTGCCGTCGTCGATCGATCCGCAGTCCAGCCTCACATTGTGGGACGCTTCGTCCAGCCACATGACGCTGTTCATCATGCTGCTGGCGGTGCTGGTGTTCCTGCCGATCGTGCTGGCCTACACCGCGTGGGTGTTCCGCGTGCTGCGCGGCAAGGTCGGCGACGCCGGCCTGAAGCAGAACCCCAACGCCTACTGAGGAGGAGCCGTCATGTGGTATTTCGCGTGGATACTCGGCGTGGGCCTCGCCGCCAGCTTCGCCATCCTCAACGGCATGTGGTACGAGATGCGCGAGTCGGATCGCGCCCTGCGCGACGGTGGGAAGTCGTAGCGGATAGCCCGGATAGTGCGAACCTTCCGACGCATGGCAATGTCGGGGGTTCGCAAACGCACCCCCACCTGCGCGTGCTGGAATTGGCGCGTGCCTTCGCGAAGGCTTCCGGTCCCGGATTCCTGTATCGGATCATCAAACGCTGCACCGGCGATGTGGACGAGGTCTACGTCGGCTCGTCGCTGGCGCAAAGACAGCTCGGCTGGAAGGCGAAGTTCGACGTCGATGCGATGTGCCGCGACGCATGGCGCTGGCAATCGATGAATCCGGACGGTTACGCCGCCGCGTAGCCTCCGCTTGGCTTCTGTAAAGCCTGCCTCGTGTTCGATACGCGGTACGACCTGCGATTCATTATCCGACGGCGATCACTGAATGCGCCGGCGACCAATATTGGCGTTGCCGCGCGCTTGCTGGCCGGGTTATATGTCGCGGTGCAAGAGCGGCAGGGATGGGAGCCGGGGGAAGAGGAGTCGTATGTGTATCGACGTTTACGCAATTCGAGGTTGAAAGGGGCGATATAAGAGGGACAAGAGGGGCGGAAGGAGATCAAACGAGGAAATCCCGAATTAATTTCCGTCCCTCCATTATCTTGTCGGTGCCTTAATTGTCGGTTTGCAAGGGGAACTTATGGGGAGCAAGTACATGGTTCGGTGGATTGCGCCGGTAATCTTGTTGGGCGTTCTGGGGGCGGCCGAAGCCCAGGACATCAAGGCGATCAATCAGGAGTACGCCCGCCATATCAAGTCCGCCGAGGCGATAGGTGCATTGGGCAATGACCTGTTCGGCGATCTGACGAACCTGTACACCGGCAGCACGGAATTCGCGGTCACCGACGTCAGTCTCCCCGGCAACTCGGCCCTGCCGGTTGCGGTCAGCCGCCGATTCCAGGTACAGCCACGCGATGGACTTTATTCCCAAGGCCGATTCGCCGACTGGGAACTGGACCTGCCGTACTTGTACGGCATCTTCGCCCGGAAAACTTTGAGTTCCGTCGGTTGGCAGGTTTCCACTTCGACGCCCGATGCGCGCTGTTCGGTAACGGATAAGTATGTGGCAGCGCCGCCGGAGGTGCCGGCAGATGGCGCGGCTGCGGGAAATTACTTCTGGGCCGAAGAATACTGGTCCGGCAACAGCCTGCACCTGCCCGGCGGCGGTGATCAGGAAATGCTGGTGTTGACTTCGGCGAATCCACACCGGCCCACCGATGGCGCCACCTATCGCTGGGTCACGTCGGGGCAATGGTTCTTTTCCTGCCTGTCGGCCACGGCCAACGGCATTGTCGGCGAAGCCTTTCTGGCACGCAGTCCGGAAGGATGGATTTATCGATTCGACCACGTCTCGCGTCGACGCACATCCACCCTGAAGAAGCCATTGGCCGGGTTGGGGACGCTGTCGCTGCAATCCGCCACGGCCGGCGGGCCCGATATACAGCCCATGGCCTCGAACGAGGCCAATCTTCAGCGCGAGGAAATCCAGATTCTGCCGACCCGCGTCGAAGACCGCTTCGGCAACTGGGTTACCTATACCTACGATGCGAACAACCCGGGGCGGTTGACGAAGATCCAGGCCAGCGACGGTCGCCAGCTCGACCTGACCTACAACGCATCCGGCTACATCGCCACGGTAACTGCCGGTACGCGCACCTGGACTTACGCCTATTCCGGCAGCGGTACGAACATCGGGCTGAGTTCCGTCGCCTTGCCGGATGGCAGTGCCTGGAGCCTAAACATGGCCGACGTGCGCAGTGCCAGCATCCAGTACAACTCGGAATACGCAACCTGCGAGAGTCCAGGGACATTGATGGGGCATGCCGGCACCGCGACAATGACGCATCCTTCCGGCGCAGTGGGCACCTTCGCGTTCGCGATCAAACGCCATGGCCGCTCCTATGTCGACAAGTTCTGCCTGTATGCCGGGTCAGGTTACAGCGGCCCGTATGCGCAATATCCGCAGACGTTCGATGTGGTGGCCTTGGCCAGCAAGCAGATCAGCGGCCCCGGTCTGACAACGGCGACATGGAATTACAGCTATGGTCCGGCCAACGCCAGTTGGGACGAAGACTGCCCCACGCCGACAAGCTGTCCGCGGACCCGGACCGTCACCGTGACCGGTCCGGAGGACTGGGTCCGCCACACCTTCGGCAACAAGTGGGCCGACGACGAAGGCAAGCTGCTGAAGGTGGAACGGGGTGCCAACGCCACTTCCATCCTCCGGGTGGAGAACAGGACTTATCAGCTCAACGCATCGGGCCAGTTGTACCCGGCACTGATCGGGGAAAGCCCGAACCTGCGTGGGGACGGCACGGGGCAGCGGCATGCGCCGGTCAGGCAGACGATCGTCACCCAGCAAGGCCGAACCTTCACCTGGCAGGTCGCCGCCACCTGCGGCAGCAACGGGACGACGCTGTGCTTCGATCAGTTCGCCCGGCCGACGAAGGTGGTGAAGAGTAGTGCGGCAGCGCCATGAGGCGGTCAGCAGGAGTGATGGCGTAAGGCGGGTCGAGCGTTAGTCGTCGGGGATAAGGACACGGGGAGTGCGTATGCGTTTTCGGGGCAACAAATGGTTCTTGGCGCTGGTGCTGGGCATATTGCTGCAGCCGGCGTGGGTGCAGGCGCAAACTGCACCGGAGACGGACGCGGTCGCGCAGCCGATGGCCTGCATCGATTGCGGCGATCCCGATGAAGACGATGCCGCCTTCGTGGACCAATCGGTGCCGGCCAGTCTGCAGACTGGGCAGACGGCGACCGTAACGATTCGGATGCAGAACACCGGCAACACGACGTGGAGGTCGAGTTCCGGATACAACCTGGTTCCTGTCAGCCCACAGATCGGCACGACATGGGGTGTGAGCCAGATCGCGTCCGGCACGATTTATGCCAACCAGACAGCGACGTTCAGTTTCTCTATCACCGCGCCGGCGACGGCAGGAACCTACAACTTCCAGTGGCAGATGTCGCATAGCGGTTCGTGGTTTGGCGTGCCTACTGTCAATGTCGCCATCCTGGTGACCGCGCCAGTCAGTCCGCCACCGGAACTGCCGCCATCGCCGAACTACAGCCGCACCGAGACAATTACCTACCACGACAACACTGCCAAGTGGGTGCTGGGCCAGACTGCCAGCGTGACCTGCACGGCGGCGGTGCCTACCAGCACCGCCTGCAATGGCGATGTCGTCTCGTCGGCGACCTACGACACGACTTACGCGCTGCCGCTGACCCAGTCGGCGTTCGGCAAGCTGCAGCAGACTCTGACCTACGACACTGCCTCCGCGGTAAGCACCGGCCAGCGCGGCACGCTGAAGACGGTCAAGGACGGCAACAACAACGTCACCACGCTGACCAACTGGAAGCGCGGCATTCCGCAGACGATCAAGTATCCCATCACCCCCGAGTCGCCGACCGGCGCGACCGAGTCGGCGGTGGTCAACGACAACGGCTGGATCACCTCGGTCACCGACGAGAACGGCTACAAGACCTGCTACGGCTACGATGTGATGGGCCGGATCAGCCAGGTCACCTATCCGTCCGAGGCCACGGCTGGCGCCTGCGATACCAGCACCTGGGCGGCAACCACCCAGGTGTTCGAGCCGGTGGCCAGCACCGAGTACGGCATTGCCGCCGGGCACTGGCGGCAGACCGTCAGCACCGGCAACGGCAAGAAGATCAGCTACTTCGACGCGCTGTGGCGGCCGCAGGTGGTGCGCGAGTACGACGCGGGCAACGTGGCCGGCACCCAGCGCTTCCAGCGCTTCACCTACGACCATGAGGGACGCACCACCTTCGCCGCGTACCCGGGCACGACCGATGCGCTGAGCACCGGCACCTGGACCGAGTACGACGCGCTGGGCCGGGTCACGTCGGTATCGCAGGACAGCGAGCAGGGCCTGCTGACCGCGACCACGGCGTATCTGAGCGGTTTCCAGACCCTGGTCATCAATCCGCGTGGCGCGCAGACCGTTACCGCTTATCAGGCCTACGACCAGCCGGGCGCGGATTGGCCAGTAGCGATCGCGCACCCGCAGGGTGCCTATACCCACATCACCCGCGACCCGTTCGGCAAGCCGACCCGGATCCGGCGCAGCAACAGCAGCAGCCCGACCGGCGGCACGGTGGCGCTGAACCGGGACTACGCCTACAACGCCAACCAGGAGCTGTGTCGCGCGGTGGAACCGGAGACCGGCGCCACGCTGATGGGCTACGACGGGGCGGGCAACCTGAAGTGGAGCGCGGCGGGGCTGGGCAGCACACAGGCCTGCGAGACCGCCGGCACCTCGGCCAACGTCGCCCCCCGCCGCGTGGACCGCACCTACGATGCCCGCAACCGGCTCAAGACGCTGGTGTTCCCGGATGGGCTGGGCAACCAGAGCTGGACCTATACCCCGGACGGCTTGCCGGCCAGCGTCACCGCCTACAACGCGGCCGGCAACACCGTGCCGGTGGTCACCAACTACAGCTACAACAAGCGCCGCCTGCTGACCCGGGAGACGCTGGTCTACAGCGACGGCGGGGTCAACTGGCCGTACAACTACGCCTACAACGCCAACGGCCACCTGGCCAACAACAACTGGCACGGGCTGACCATCGACTATGCCCCGAACGCGCTGGGCCAGCCGACCAAGGTCGGCAGCTACGCCAGCGGGGTCAGCTACTACCCGAACGGGGCGGTGAAGCAGTTCACCTACGGCAACGGCATCGTGCACACGATGACCCAGAACGCGCGGCAGCTGCCGGCGCGCAGCCTCGACTGCATCGTGGCCGGCTGCACGGCCGCGGCGGACAAGCGGCTGGACCTGAGCTACAGCTTCGACAAGAACGCCAACGTCAGCCAGATCGTCGACGGCATCGACGGCCGGCAGACCCGGGGCATGAGCTACGACGGGCTGGACCGGCTGACCCAGACCACCAGCAACATGTTCGGCACGGCCGGCTACAGCTACGACGTGCTGGACAACCTGACCCAGGTGAATGTCGGTGGCGGCAGCAAGGCGCGCAACCACTACTACTGCTACGACACGAACTGGCGGCTGGGCAACGTCAAGACCGGCAGTTGCGCCGGGGCCACGGTGATCGGGCTGGGCTACGACGTGCAGGGCAACCTGGCCAACAAGAATGGCACCCTGTACAGCTTCGACTACGGCAACCGGCTGCGCAGCGTGGGTGGGACGGCCAATGCCTACGTCTACGACGGGCTGGGGCGTCGGGTGTCGGATGCGGTCAACGGGGTGGCCAAGCGCAGCCAGTACACCCAGGGCGGGCAACTGGTGATGGTGGGCGACAACCGCGCCGGCAAGGTGACCGAATACTTCTACCTGGCCGGCAGCCTGGTGGCGTGGCGGGAGCGGAACACGACGACGAACGTGTACACGACCCGCTACCAACACACCGACGCGCTGGGCACGCCGATCGCAGAGACGGACGCGAACAAGGCGTTCATGAACAAGTACGAGTACGAGCCGTACGGACAGCAGATCAACGGCACGGCGAAGGACGGGCCGGGCTACACCGGGCATGTGCAGGATGCGGCGACCGGGATGACTTACATGCAACAGCGCTACATGGATCCGGTGCTGGGTGTGTTCCTGAGTGTTGATCCGGTGACGGCGTACAGCAACCCAGTCGGCGCGTTCAATCGGTACTTGTACGCATCGAACAATCCGTACGCTTTTATCGATCCAGATGGGAGGCAATCACAACGTCAAGATGAATATGAGGAGCGCCAAAGAAAGAACTTCTGCGGCGTGGGTGGGTGCAATGAGGGCACGTCCTATCGGAGCGCCACCTCGGGTTTGTTTCGGCGGTACAAGACGCCAAAGAGTCAGAGGAAGCTTATCGAGAGTGTGGGAGGCGACACCGAACTATTGGAGATGGCACAGGAGTCGCACGAGAATTTCGTCACCACGCTGATAACAATCGTCGCTGGCGGAGGTATTGCTGGCGCAGGAAGAGGAGGGACGACAACTCTCTATCGGGCGGTAAGTGAAGCGGAAGCGGCATCGATTCGTGCCACTGGTAGATTTTCAATTGGACCAAACTCTCTCGAAGGCAAGTGGTTGGCGGAATCGTTAAAGCACGCAAAAGAGTGGGGCGATAAGTTGAATGGAAAGGGAATAAGCAAGCTGTTGGAAATTAAGCTTCCTAAGTCTATTGCAGACAAACTTTTTCGTGTCGAAAAGTTGGACGGCGTTGGGCCTGCTCGATATGCCGAACTTAGCCAGCTTGAGCAAGCTGCAATTCGGGAGTTGCCGTGAATAAAACACACCAAGTGCTGGTTTATTGGTCCGAAGAAAAGCTGAATCGGCTGCCGATTTCAGGGCAGTACATTACTGTCGCGCGCTTTCGAGAGGACGAAGCTTTGTGGCCATCTGAGGCATGGAGTGTTGTTCTTCAAATTCAGGGGAACGCACGCAGTCAGCCATGCAAGGCAGAAGCTCGATTTCTCTCGCCTAATGCGCCTGAGGAGCGGTTTCGATCGGGCGTTCAGTTCGAGCTGATTGAAGGAAATAGAACCACGGCGATAGTCCATGTCGTTTGACTTAAAGGGGACGACTTAAAGGGCGACTTAAAGGGGACGGGAATTAAACTTCCATATCGCCGGTGCTGAGGCCGGCGGAAGCTCTTTCTTCAATCAATTCGCGGCAACGGCATCGTGCACACGATGACGCAGAACGCGCGGCAGTTGCCCGGCCGCAGCACCGACGCCGGGGCGCTGGACCTGAGTTACAGGGCCGTAGGCTGGGATGAAGCGAAGCGCAAGCGCTTTTCAACAGCCGGAGGCTGGTCATCCCAGCTATTCTCGCCGTGGTGCGGACCTATCTCCGCAACCGAACGCTAGGCGGGACATATTTCTTCACGGTCAACCTGGCCGAGCGCCAGGGCAACACCCTCCTGACGGACAATATCGATCTTCTGCGGGAAGCCTTCCGGAGAACGCTGGCGGAGCATCCGGTTGCCATGGACGCCATCGTCGTCCTGCCCGACCACCTGCACTGCCTGTGGCGCATGCCGGAAGGAGACGACAATTACGCCAGTCGCTGGCGATTGATCAAGGCGGGATTCTCGCGGGCCATGGCCAAGGGCGAGCGGCAATCGGCCAGCCGGTTGCGCAAGGGCGAACGCGGCATCTGGCAACGTCGGTATTGGGAACACCTCATCCGCGACGACGCCGATTACGCGCGGCACGTGGATTACATTCATTACAACCCGGTCAAGCACGGCTACGTGGCGCAGGCGAGGGATTGGCCTTATTCGACGTTTCCTCGCTGGGTGGAACGGGGCGTCTACACCGAAGATTGGGGTGTGGGCAACGACGTGCGTGATATGAACTGGGAGTGATGTCGCCTTGTTGTGTGGAGGCGCTGGGATTACGCTTCGCTTCATCCCAGCCTACGGCCCTTCGCGTGGATACTCGGCGTGGGCCTGGCCACCAGCTTCGCCATCCTCAGCGGCATGTGGTACGAGATGCGCGAGTCGGACCGCGCCCTGCGCGACGGGAAGTAGTGCCGGACGCACCCGGGTCGTCGCGTCCTAGGCTTTCTCCGTTCCGGCATGCAGCCGCAGCGTCGTGCGCGTGCCGCCGGCCGGCGACGGCGAGAATTCCAGTTGCCAGCCGAGGTGTTCGCACAGCCGCGAGATCAGCGCAAGACCAATCCCGCCGCCGTCGCGGCCGCCGCGCGCGACTTGGGCGTAGAGCCGGCTGATTTCCTCCGGCGACATGCCGTGGCCGGGATCGTCGATGGTCACCGTGGCGTCGGCGTGCAGGCGGATGCGGATCTCGCCGCGGTCGCTGTTCTCGATCGCATTGCGCAGCAGGTTGCCGATCGCCGCCTGCACGATCGGCAGCGGCGCGACGACCTCGCAGTGCGGCGGCGGTTCCAGCGCCAGCGCCAGGTCCTTGCCGCCGGTCAGGGCGCGGTGGTCGTCGACGATTTCCGGCAGCAGCTCGTCCAGCGCGAAGCGGTCGCTGGCCGCGGCCAGCCGCGACGGGTCCTTGGCCAGCACCAGTAGCAGCGACACCAGCTGCTCGACGTCGCGCGCGGCGCGGCGCACGCGCTGCAGCTGCTTGCGCGCCGCCGGCGGCATGCCGTCCTGCTCCAGCGCCAGCTCGCTGGCGCCGGCGATCACCGAGAGCGGGGTGCGCAGTTCGTGGCTGGCGCTGTCGATGAAGGTGCGCTCGCGTTCGACGAATTGCTCGTTGCGCCGCAGGTAGTCGTTGAAGGCGTCGGCGATGACCTGCAGCTCGGAGCCGGCGTTGCCGCCGATGTCGATGCGCTGCCCCGACCGCTCCGGCCGCAGTGCGCCGATGCGCTGCGCCAGCTGGCTCAGCGGCTGCAGCAGCCGGCGCATGCCGAAGGCCATCGCCGCGCCCAGGACCAGCAGCAGCAGCGTCGCCGGGACGATGATCATCAGGTTGTACTCGATCTCGTCGCGTTCGAACTGCCGGATGTCCATGGCCATCGCATAGCGGCGGCCGTCGGCGTCGCGGATCAGGACGACGTATTCCTTGCCGCCGAACTCGAGATCGTCGTGCAGGCCGGGGCCGAGGCCGCGCATCGGCTGCGGCAGCACGTCGCGGGCGCCGTCGAAGACCACGAAGCCGGCGGTGTCGTCCCAACGGTAGCCGGGTTCGGCCCGGCTGCGCTGGATGAAGTGGTCCAGTTCGACCGTCAGCAGCGACTTCCAGACGATGCGCTCGACGTATTCGTTGATCACCAGTCCCTGCGCGATGATGCCCACCGTCATCGCCGCGGCGAACGCGATCAGCCAGCGGACGATGCGCTGGCGCAGGCTGCTTGTCCTAGCCATGGGCCGCCGGTGCCGGGCCGGGCGCGACCAGCCGGTAGCCGATGCGAGGCAGGGTCTGGATCAGCTTCACCGGGAACGGGCCGTCGACGCTGCGGCGCAGTTCGTAGATATGCGAACGCAGCATGTCGCCGTCGGGCGGCTCGTCGCCCCACAGCGCGTATTCCAGGCGCTCGCGCGTGACCGCCGCGGGGCTGGCCTGCATCAGCACTTCCAGCAGCTTGCGGCAGGCCGGGTACAGGTGCAGCGGCTGGCCGGCGCGGGTGACCTCCAGCGTGGCCAGGTCCATGCGCAGGTCCTCCACTTCCAGCACCGGGTTGCGGCGGTGGCCGCGGATGCGCGCCTGCAATGCGGACAGGCGCACTTCCAGTTCCGGCAGCTCGAAGGGCTTGGTCAGGTAGTCGTCGGCGCCGGCGCGGAAGCCGGCGATCTTGTCCGGCAGCTCGTCGCGCGCGGTCAGCATGATCACCGGCACCTGCGAGCCCGGCCCCTGGATAGCCTGGCCCTCGCGCAGCCTGCGCAGCACCTCGGGGCCGTCCATGCGCGGCAGCATCCAGTCGAGGACGATCGCGTCGTAGCGCTGGGTGGTGGCCAGGTGCAGGCCGGTGACGCCGTCGGGCGCGGCGTCGACGATGTGGCCGCGCGCCTCGAAATAGTCGAACAGGTTGGCGACGAGGTTGCGGTGGTCCTCGATGACGAGCAGGCGCATCGCCGGTTCCTTCATGGCGCCGTTGGGGGCGGGGGAGCGTGTCATCGCGGGTGTCGTAAATCTGTCGAAGCCGTCGCCATTCTGCCGCAACGGCGGCTGAAGCACGGCAGCGGCCTTAACGCGGCTCCGACGGCGTTCCGACCGGACGCCGACGGGTGCGCGCCGAGTATGCGCGGCATCCCACGCTCCCGCCGCCTGCATGCAGCCTGCCATCTCCGGTTCTCTCGCGCTTCCTGGCGCACGCGCCCTCGATGGCATCGGCCGTTTCCGCCCCGGCTTCTGGCTGCGGCACCTGGGGCTTCCGTTCGTCGCGTACCTGCTGCTGATGCTGTGGCTGGCCGGGCTGCACGGCGACCTGTGGCTGGCCGACCACGTGTACGCGATGGAAGGCCATGCCTGGGCGCTGCAACGCAACGCGATCACCGAGCAGTGGCTGCACCTCGCCGCGCGACGCGCCAGTACCGCGGCCTGGCTGTTCGCGGTGCTGGCGTGGTCGTTCGCCTGGGTCCGTCCCGGGTTCGCGGCATGGCGGCGGCCGCTGGGCCGCCTGGCGCTGTCGGTGCTGCTCGGTACCGCGCTGGTGTCGTGGATGAAGTCGTGGACCGGCGTGCATTGCCCGTGGGACCTGTCGCGCTACGGCGGGACCCAGGCTTGGCACGACCTGTTCCACACCATCGCGGCGAACGCGGGGCACGGCGGATGTTTCCCCGCCGGCCACGCCAGTGCCGGCTATGCGTGGGTGGCGCTGTATTTCTGCTTCGCCGACCTGTGCCCGCGCCGGCGCTGGTTGGGTCTGGCGATCGGGCTCGGCGCCGGCGCGGTCTTCGGCATTGCCCAGCAGCTGCGCGGCGCGCATTTCCTGTCGCACGACCTGACCGCGCTGATCCTGTGCTGGGGCGTCGCGGTGCTGGCGTACCGCCTGCTGCCGGCGCGCGCGGAGGCCGCGGCATGAGCGCCTGGCCGCTGGGTCTGGGCGAGTTCCCGCGGCTGCGGCGGGCGCTGGCGGCGTGGTCGGCGTGGCGTCCGCGCCTCGGCACCGAAACGCTGGCCGTGCTGGCGAGCCTGTTCTTTGCGCTGGCCTGCAACGTCCCGTTCTGGCAGGCCGTTGCCGCGCACGCGCCGGGGCAGTGGCGGTTGTGGCTCGCGTTGTTCCTGCTGCTGGTGGCGCTGCACGGCCTGCTGCTCGGCCTGGTGCTGAACCGGTGGACGGCGAAACCGTTGCTGGTCGCACTGTTCGTTGTCACCGCGTTCGCCGCGCACTACATGGCCGCGTACCGGGTCTACCTGGACCCGGACATGATCCGCAACGTGCTGCACACCGAGTGGCAGGAGTCGCGCGAGTTGCTGACGCCGGGATTGGTGCTGCCGTTGCTGCTGCTGGCGGTGGTTCCGGTCGCGCTGCTGTGGCGCGTGGAGATCGTGCGCCGCGGCTGGCGCGGCGCGCTGGGCCTGCGCCTGGCCTTCCTCGCCGGCATGCTGGCGCTGGCCGCGGCCGGCGTGCTGCTCGCCGGCAAGGACGTGGCGGCGCTGATGCGCAACCACACCGAGGACCGCTACCTGGTGACGCCCGGCAACTATGTCTACGCGCTGGGCCGGGTGCTGTTCGCGCAGCCGCCGGGGAAGAAGGCGCCGCTGCTGCCGGTCGGCGAGGACGCGAAACAGGTGCCGCGCGCGCCCGGCGCGAAGCCGCGCCTGCTGCTGCTGGTGGTCGGCGAAACCGCGCGCGCGCAGAACTGGGGCCTGGACGGCTACGAACGCCAGACCACGCCGGAACTGGCGGCGATGACCGACCTGATCAACTTCCCGCAGGCGCACGCTTGCGGCAGCAGCACCGAGGTTTCGGTGCCGTGCATGTTCTCGCCGTTCGGCCGCCACGATTACGACGAGGACCGCATCCGCACGCACCAGTCGCTGCTGCACGTGCTCGACCGCGCCGGCGTCGGCACGCTGTGGCGCGACAACCAGACCGGCTGCAAGGGCGTCTGCGACGGCTTGCCGATCGACCGGCTCAACGCCGCCACCGACCCCGAGTTCTGCAGCGGCGACCGTTGTCTGGACGAGATCATGCTGAAGGGGCTGGCGGAGAAGCTCGACCCGGCCGCCGGCGACCGCGTGGTGGTGCTGCACCAGCTGGGCAACCACGGGCCGAGCTATTACGACCGCTACCCGCCGCAGTACCGCCGCTTCACCCCGACCTGCGACACCGACGAACTGAGCGACTGCACGCGCGAGCAGATCGTCAACAGCTACGACAACGCGCTGCTGTACACCGACCATTTCCTCGCCCGGAGCATCGGTTTCCTGCGGGCGCAGTCCGATGCCTACGACACGGCGCTGCTCTACGTGTCCGACCACGGCGAATCGCTGGGCGAGAAGGGCCTGTACCTGCACGGCGTGCCGTACGCGATCGCGCCGGAGCAGCAACTGCACGTACCGATGCTGATGTGGTTCTCGCCGCAGTTCGCCGCCGACGCGCGGCTCGACCTGGCCTGCCTGCGCGACGAGGCCGCCAGGCCGGTCGACCACGACCACCTGTTCCCGTCGGTGCTGGCCCTGCTGGACGTGCGGACGAAGGCCTACGACGCGTCGCGCGACCTGTTCGCCGCGTGCCGGCGCGGCTGAGCGCCCTCGCGGGGCGAGGTCCGTTCCGTTGCCTTCGATCGCCCCGCCCCGGCGCGCACGCCGGGTGCGGCGAGCGCGTCAGGCCGGGGCGTCGTCGCCGGCGTTGCGCTTCGCCACCACGGTGGCCGCGGTCAGGTCGGCGCTGACGTTGCCGAGCGTGGCGAACACGTCGGGCAGGGTATCCACCACCATCAGCATGCCCAGCGGTTCCAGCGGCAGGCCCATCGATTGCGCCACCGGCAGGTTGGTGGTCATGAAGATGGCCTGGCCGGGCAGGCCGACCGAGCCCATGCTGATCACCACCGCCATCGCGATGCCGGCGACCACGTGCGCCGGCGGGATGTCGATGCCGTACAGCCAGGCGACGAAGAAGGCCACGCCGATGTACTGCACCGGACTGGTGATGCGGAACAGCGACACCGCCATCGGCAGCACCAGCGAGGTCACCTGCAGCGGATAGCCCAGGCGCACGCGCGCGCTGTCGATCATCGCCGGCAGCGAGGCCAGCGACGACTGGGTGCTGACCGCCACCGCCTGCGCCGGCAGGATCGCGCCGGCGAAGCGGCGGAACGGTTCGCCGCCGAACACGCGGGCGACGACGTACAGCAGCAGCGTCACCGCGACGTACATCGCGCACAGCATGGCGATGTAGCCGGCCAGCGCGCCGAGCACGCCCGCGCCGACCCGCGCGCACACCACCAGCGCCAGCGCGAACACGCCCACCGGCGCCGCCCACAGCACCCAGCGCACGATCACGATCATGGTGTCGGCGATGGTCTGGACGAGGTCGAGCATGCGCGCGCGGCGCTCGGCGTCGATCCGGTTCAGGGCGAAGCCGAAGAACAGCGCGAACGCGACCAGCGGCAGCATCGCGCTGTTGGCGGCGGCGGCGATCGCGTTCGACGGGATGATCGACGCGAGCGCCTCGCCCAATCCGGCGGCGGTGGTCGATGACGCGGCCACCGGGTCCAGCGCGAGCTTGATGTTGGCGATGTCGGCTTCGTCGCGCGGCAGCAGCGAGAGGAAGGCCGGGGCGAAGAACGCGGCGAAGGTCGCGGCCAGCGTCAGCAACACCAGGAACACGACCAGTGCGTTGCGCGCGATGCGCCCGGACGCGGCGGCGTCGGTGGCCGAATTGACGCCCAGCACCACCAGCGCGGTGACCAGCGGCACCACGGTCATCTGCAGCGCGTTGATCCACAGTTTGCCGATCGGCTGGACGATGCCGGCGACCGTGCCCGCGGTGTTCTGGTCCCAGAAGTACAGCCCCAGGCCGGTGGCGGCGCCAAGCAGCAGGGCAAGCAGTACGCGGGCGGTGGTCGACATGCGGTGCGGTCTCTCGTTTCGGTCGTGCGGGGAGTGTGCCGTATCCGGGTTTGCTTCCGGAAGCCGTCTATAAAGCGAAACGGAATCATTGTAGGAGCGGCGTAAGCCGCGAACGCTTTTCGTCCGCAGGCAAAGCGTTCGCGGCTTGACCAGACATTCGTCTGTTGAAAACCGCCGCTCCTACAGCGGGAACGTCAGCTTGGCGTGCGGCGGAAGCGGTAGATCAGCGCGCCGACCGCGAACGCCACGGCGACGGCGAGCAGGCTTTGCCAGCTGGCGCTGGCCAGCAGCGCCAGCGACAGCAGCAGCGCCGCGGCCGGAACCAGCGCGCCGCCGCGCAGGCGCCAGGCGTCGCTGCGGCCTGCATGGCGCCGCTGCAGCCGGATCACCGCGCCCGCGGTGCCGATGTAGGCGAGCAGGCGGGTGATGGTCGACAGCACCGCCAGTCCGACGAACGAACCGGACAGCGCCAGCACCAGCGCGACCGCGAACTGCAGCCCGATCGCCGCGGCCGGGGTGTGGAAGCGCGGGTGCAGCGCCGCCAGCCGGCGCGGGCCGTAGCCGTCGGCGGCCAGTGCCTGCAGGTAGCGCGGACCGAACATCATCGTGTTGCTGTTGGTGCCCAGGATCGACACCACCGCGCCGAAGGTCAGCAGCAGTGCCGCCCAGTGCCCGGCGAAACCGGCGGCGGCATCGGCCAGCGGCGTCTTCGACGCGGCCAGTCCCGGCAGCGTGCCCTGCGCGACCAGTTGCACGCTGACGTAGACCGCGGTGACGGTGGCGACCATCACCATCAGCGCGAACGGCAGCTCGCGGCGCGGGTTGCGGTATTCGGCGGCGGCGGCGGGAGCGTTCTCGAAGCCGGCGTAGGCGAACAGCAGCAGCAGCGCCGCTTCGCCGAGGTTGTGCAGCGGCGGCACGTCCAGCGGCGGCAGCGCGAGATGCCAGTCCACGTGGGCCAGGCCGACCGCGACGAACACCAGCAGCGGCACCAGCTTGGCGATCGCCAGCGCCACGCCGGTGCGTGCGGCCGAGCGCACGCCGATCAGGTTGATCGCGGTCAGCAGGCCGAGCGAAGCGACCACGATCAGCACCCGCCACGCGCCTTCGCCGGCGGCCGGGTGGAAGTGCGCCAGCGCGGCGGCCAGGCCGTTGCTCAGTGCGGCTGCCGACGCGATCCGGGTCAGCCACAGCATCCAGCCGATCTGGAAGCCGGCGAACGGGCCGAAGGCTTCGCGCGCGTACAGGTAGCTGCCGCCGGCCTGGTCGAAGTAGGCCGCGGCCTGCGCGTAGCACAGCACCAGCAGGGTCACCACCGCCCCGGCCAGCAGCACCGCCCACGCGCTGTACGCGCCCATCAGCGCCACCGTCGCCGCCGGCAGCAGGTAGATGCCGCTGCCGATCACGTCGTTGATCGACAGGCCGACCAGTTGCCAGCGGCCGACCGCGCGGACGTAGCCGCCGGAAGGCGCGGTCATCGGGTTCCGCCCCTGCGGCCGCGGGCGCGGTTCACGGCAGCCGCCATGCCGCTTTCAGCCGTTCGTGTTCGGCTTGCGGCAGCAGCACGAACACCGGCTTCCGCGCCGGGTCCAGCCAGGCCAGCAACGCCTCCATCGTCGCCGGCGCCATCGCGGTGCAGCCGGCGGTCGGTTCGCCCGGCGCCTTCCACAGGTGGGCGAAGATGCAACTGCCCATGCCGGAAACGTTCCGCGGGTTGTGGCGGATCACGAAGCCTTCGCGGTAGCGCTGGTCGCCGTTGGCGTGCAGGTCGCGGCGCATCGGTTCGGTCGAGTCCTTCACCGCGCCGGCGCCGACGTCCTTCGCGTCGACGATGCGGTTGTACAGCGGCGAGCCGTCGACGTCGATGCAGTACTGCGATTCGCCCAGCGCGAGGTAGGGCAGCCGGGTGTCCGCGTCCGCCGCGTAGCCGAAGGCGTCGCCCAGCGCGAACACGCCGGCCGGCGCACGGCCATCGCCTTCCCGTTTGACCGGTGCGCCCTGCGGGCCGTCCGCCTGCCGCGGGTGCAAGCCGATGCCCCAGGCCACGCCGGCGCGCCCGACGGTGATCTCGGCCGCGGCGCCGATGGCCTTCCAGCCGTCGCCTTCGCGCCCGTAGCGTTGCAGCGTGCCGGTGTTCGAGTCCCAGTCCGGCACCAGCACCAGCACCAGCTGTTGCGCGTCGTCCCACGGCAGCGGCGCGGCCGTCGCCGGCGTGCCGCGCGCCGCGCAGGACGAGAGCAGGGCGGCGAGGAACAGGGAAACGACGGCGCGTGGCTTCATGCGGCGATCACGACTCCAGCAGGTGCTGGATGCGCTCCAGGTTGATGCTCAGCCGGCTTTGCCGCTCCGGGTTGGCGCGGCAAAGCAGCACGAACAGGAAGTCGAGCAGGTACTGCAGCGACGAACGGTACAGCAACTGCGCCACGTACGGCGCGGGGTCGTGCGCGGAGATCGCCAGCGCGGCGTCGGCGTGCGCGCGCAGCGGATTGGCGGTATGGCGGGTGATCGACACCACCTTGCCGCCGCCGGCCTGGAACTGGCGGCTGAGCTGCGACAGCTCCGGCAGCTGGCCGAATTCGGAAAACACGATCAGCACGTCGCCGGAGCGCGCCGCCGACAGGTTGGCCATCATCAGGATCGCGTCGGCGTGGTGCACGGTGAGGATGCCGAGCAGCGACAGGCGCATCGCGAATTCGCGCGCGAACAGGCCGTCGTCGCCGAGGCCGCAGACGAAGACCTTGCCGGCCGCGTCGAGCAGCTGCACGATCGGCTCGATGCGCTCGCGCGGGTTCAGCAGCCGGGTTTCCTCCTCGGCCGCGGCCTTGCTGCGGCGCAGGTCCTCCTGCAGCCGCGTGTAGTCGTCGGCGGGCGCGGTGGCCTCGGGCGCGATCGCCGGATGGCCGTTGCCGCCGCGCGCGACCGCTTCGCCGATCGAGTACTTCAGGTCGGGGTAGCCCTTGAAGCCGAATTTCTGGCTGAACTTGACCACGCTGGACTGGCTGATGCCCAGCGCGTTGGCCAGCTGCTGCGACGAGTAGTCGCGCAGCAGCACCGCGTTCTCGAGGATGAAGTCGGCGATGCGGCGTTCGATCGCCGACATCTGGTCGCGTTCGGAGCGGATGCGTACCAGGGGAGGCATGGTTCGGTCTTGGTCTCCGCGCGCCATTGCTACGAGGGGTACTCCGGGTTGCCGTTCCTGCCGCGGCGGGGGGCTGCCGTCGCTTCCGCTTTCCGGGAAAGCGGGTCCCTCACCGGGTCCGGAACGATGGGTCCATTAGAGCATTTCCAGCCCGCGGATCTCGCGGATGCCCAGTCCCGGCGCATCGGTGATCGAGATCTCCGACTCGTCGAAGATCACGCCGCCCTCGACCGGGTTGTACTGGCCCAGCGACGGGCCGTCCAGGTCGGCCTTGGTGATCACGTCGGCCTTGGCCACGCCCAGGTGCGCCGCCGCGGCGACGCTGATGCTGCTCTCCAGCATGCAGCCGATCATGCATTCCACGCCGTACAGCGAGGCGATGTCGGCGATGCGGATCGCGTTGGACAGGCCGCCGGTCTTCATCAGTTTGATGTTGATGATGTCGGCGGCGCGCATCTTGATCAGGTCGATCACCTCGACCGGGCCGAACACGCTCTCGTCGGCCATCACCGGCGTGTGCACGCGGTCGGTGACGTACTTCAGCCCGTCGATGTCGCGCGCCTTGACCGGCTGTTCCAGCAGTTCCATCTCCACGCCGGCGTCCTCCAGCTGGTGCATCGCGAACACCGCCTGCTTCGCGGTCCAGCCCTGGTTGGCGTCGATGCGCAGCAGCGCGCGGCCCTCGACCGCGGCGTGGATCGCCTTGACCCGCTCCACGTCCAGGCCGATGTCCTTGCCGACCTTGATCTTCAGCGACTCGAAGCCGCGCTCCACCGCGGAAATCGAGTCGGCGACCATCTTGTCGATGTAGTCGACGCTGATGGTGATGTCGGTGGTGATGACCGGGTCGCCGCCGCCGAGCAGCTTGTACAGCGGCGCGTCGTAGAGCTGCGCCCACAGGTCGTAGACCGCGATCTCGACCGCGGCCTTGGCGCTGTAGTTGCGCTCCAGCGAGGTCTGGATGGTGCGGGTGATCTGGTTGAGGTCGGCGATGTCCTGGCCGATCAGGCGCGGGCGGATGATCTTGTCGATCGCCTCGATGATCGAACCGTGGGTGTCGCCGGTGATCACCGCGGTCGCCGGCGCTTCGCCGTAGCCGACCCGGCCGTCGTCGGTCCGCATCACCACCACGATGTCCTCGACCGCGTCGACGCTGCGCAACGCGGTCTTGAACGGGGTCTTCAGCGGCATGCGCAGCATGCCCAGGCGGATGTCGGTGATCTTCATCGGGGCGGTCGTTATGGGCGGATGCGTTGGATGTTGGTGATGCGGTCGACGTAGGTGTCGGTCCCGCCGGCCAGCATCGGCTCCAGCGGGGTGACCGAGACGCCATTCAACTTCGCGCGCAGGCGTTCGCCGTTGGCGCCCAGCCACGACGCGCCGGAGGTGTCGTGGATGACCCAGGTGCGGTCGCCTTCGTGGCCGATCACCATCATCACGTGGCCGGGGATGTAGATCAGGTCGCCGGGCTGGGTGGCCTTGACCAGGGCGAGGCGCTTCGCGCGGTCGTCGTCCTCGCCCAGCGCGATGCGGTTCAGCGCCGGGCTCACCGCCTGGTCGCTGGTGTTGCGCGGCAGCTCGACGCCGACGCTGCGGTAGACCTCGGAAACGAAGCTGCTGCAGTCGCGGGTGCCGTAGCCGTTGCCCCAGCCGTAGCGTTCGCCGAGGAACTTGAAGCCCTGGCGCAACAGGTTGGCCTGGGTCAGCGGCAGGTAGCCGGTGGCGACATCGGCGCCGCGCGGCACCAGCGCCGGCGAGAACCGCAGCTTGCCGTCGTCGTCGCGCACCGGCAGTTCGACCACGTACGCGGCGTACGGGTCCTGGCCGTTGACCGCTTCGCGCGGCGGCCAGTCCAGCAGCGGCAGCCTCAGGCCCATGTCCAGTTGCAGCGACGACACGCGCGGCTCCTCCGGCGTGTGGTTCGTGCGCACGTTGGCGCCGGTGACGACCAGGTATGGCCGGTCGCGGCCGTAACCGAGCACCGCCTCGCGCGCGCCTTCGGCGACGTACTGCTTCTCGACCCATGCCGCGTAGTTCGGCGAAACGACGAACCACCAGTTCCCGTCGCCGCTCTCGTGGACGATCGCGACCGGCGTGCCGGGGAACAGCGCCGATTCCTGCCAGCGGTCGATGTCGTGGTCGTCGGCGCTGCGGAACACGCGCAGCCGGTCCGGCACCGCGCGCAGGTCGGCGCGGCGCACGACCAGGCCGAAGCGCGGCGCGACGCTTTCGGCGACCGCGTCGAGGCGCAGGTTCGCCCGGGTGGATTCGGCCAGGCGGGCCAGGTCGAGCGGCTGGCCGCGCTCGTCGAACAGCGGACGGTCGAACGACGGCGCCAGTTTTTCGATCCAGCCGCGCACCTGTTCGCGCGGCAGCGCCGCCGGCGGCCGCGACAGGTCGTGCATCGACTGGTCGACCGAATACAGCCTGGCGTTCTGCGCGGCGATGGCCTTGCGATCGAGGACGATGCGGTCCGGGTGCGCCAGGCGCCCGATCCAGTAGCCGGGCTCCAGCTGGTCGCTGCGGATGCCGAGTACGCCGGTGTCGCGGGCCGGCGCCGCCTCGCGCGCCGCCGCCGGCGACGCGACCAGCAGGATCAGGGTCAGGAAGAGGACGGTTCGCATGGCGTCAGCCTGTCAGCAAACGGGAAGGCGCGGCAATGGGGCGGCCGGGCGGTTTAAGAATATTAATTTCTTATACCACGAAATATTGGAATAAATTATTGACCCCCGGTTCAGCCCATGTTACACAGGCGTTATCCCCGAATGAGCACCTCCGCGTGAACGCCGGCAGCGGTCCGCCAGCCAGCTCGTTTCCCCCGCGACCGCCGACCGGCGGTCGCGTCCGCGTCCGGCGGCTGCCTGCCCATCGGGCCGGCGATGGCCCCCGTAGACGCCCTTTCCTTTCCTGTTTTGCGGGTCCGACGCTCGATGCGTCGCCCGCCGCGACGACCGCGCGCGCGGATTCGCGCCGCGGCCAGTACCACGACCAGCGGGACCACGGCTTCGAACGACGAATGCTGCCGGCCGGCAGCGGCTGATGCACGGAAAACGGCGAAACAACCACATCACTTGCGCAGGAGAGAACGGGGATGAAAGGCAAGACGATACGTAGGGCGACGCTATCCATCGCGCTGGGCGTGTGCCTGGGTTCGATGACGCAGATGGCGATGGCGCAGGCGGTGACCGGCGCGGTCGCGGGCCGCGCGACCGCCGGCGAGACGATCACCGTCACCAACACCGCCACCGGCGCAAGCCGCACGGTCACGGTCGGCCGCGACGGCACCTACCGCGTGGCGCAACTGCCGCCGGGCAACTACATGCTGAAAGCGGGCAGCGGCGAACCGATCGCGGTGAGCGTCTCGCTGGGCGGCACCACCTCGGTCAACCTCGACAGCAGCGGCGCGGTCAACCTGGACACGGTTTCCGTCGTCGGTTCGCGCGTGGTCAACCGCGTCGACGTGTACAGCACCGAAACCTCGACCAATATCTCCCGCGAGGAGTGGGCGCGCCTGCCGGTCGACCAAAGCCTGTCCTCGGTCGCGTTGCTCGCGCCCGGCGTGGTCGCTTCCGGCGCCACCTTCGGCGGCCTGACCTTCGGCGGTTCGTCGGTGGCCGAAAACGTCGTCTACATCAACGGCCTCGACGTCACCGATCCGTACCGTCGCCAGGGCTTCTCCTCGGTGCCGTTCGCGTTCTTCCAGGACTTCCAGATCAGGACCGGCGGCTACAGCGCGGAGTTCGGTCGCAGCACCGGCGGCGTCATCAGCGGCGTGGTGCGCTCGGGCGGCAACGAATTCCACGGCGGCGTCGAAGTGACGCTGGAACCGGCGGACTGGAGGGCGCACAGGGAGGACCACTTCCACTCCGACGGCACCATCGACGAGCGCGACCGTACCAGCCGCGATGCCAGCCCGTTCTTCAAGACCAACGTATGGGCGTCGGGTCCGATCGTGAAGGACAGGCTGTTCTTCTTCGCCATGTACGAAAAGCGCGACGCGGACTCGAAGGACATCGATACCGACGAGGCCTGGATCACCAAGAGCGACAACGATTTCTGGGGCGCGAAGCTCGACTGGAACATCACCGACGACCACAAGCTGGAGCTGCTGGCCTTCTCCGACAAGGCCGACTCGGTCACCGGCGACTATGCCTATGACTGGGACAGTGCCCAGCTGGGCAACCTGTACGGCGAAAGCTCGGCGGGCTCCGGCGGCGACAACTGGTCGGCGACTTACACCGGCCACTTCGGCGACAACTTCGTCGCCAAGGCGATGTACGGCGTGAACAAGCGCAGCGCCACCAGCGGCACGCCGCTGGATGGCGAGTGCAGCAGGTTCGATACCGCCACTTACGAAAACGCATTCGGCGAATTGCCGATGAGGGTCGGTTGCCATCCGAGCAACAGCAGCATCAGCAGCCGCTTCGACGAGCGCCGCGTGTCCCGCCTGGACTTCGAATGGACGCTCGGCGATCACCTGATCCGCTTCGGCGCCGACCAGGAAGACATGGACTCCAACAGCTCGGTCGTGTATCCGGGCGATGGTTGGGGCTACACACCGCTGCCCGCCACGCCCGGCAATTCGTTGCCGAACGACGCCGTCATCCCGGACGGCGTCACCGCGATCGTCGACGCCCGCCACTACATCACCGGCGCCCCGGTCACGACCAAGGCGCAGGCGCTGTACGTGGAAGACAACTGGAGCGTGACGTCCAAGCTGCTGCTGAACCTGGGCCTGCGCTTCGACAAGTTCACCAACACGCTGGCCTCGGGGGCGACCTTCGCCAAGACCGATTTCAGCGACATGATCTCCCCGCGCGTCGGCTTCAGCTTCGACATGAAGGGAGACGGCACCACCAAGCTGTTCGGCAACGCCGGCCGCTACTACCTGCCGATCACCAACAAGCTGACCGACTACTTCGGCGGCGGCACCACCGACGAGCACGACTACTACGTGCTCGAGGGCTGGCAGCAGATGAGCCACCCGACCACCGGCGAACCCTACCTGCTTCCGATCCTCGGCGCGAAGCTCGGCGATACCAACACCACCGGCAACGTGCCCGCGCCCACCGACATGCGCACCGCCGTTGCCCGCGACCTGAAGCAGGTGTTCCAGGACGAATACATCCTCGGTTTCCAGCAGGCGCTCAGCAAGACGTGGTCGTGGGGCGTCAACGCCACCTATCGCGAAGTGAGCCGCGCCGTGGAAGACGTGCGCATCACCCACGTCGAGGGTTGCCCGTGGTATTCGGGCGACTGGCCGATCATCAACCCGGGCGAGACCAATACCTTGTGGTGCCCGGACACGAACGACTGGGTGACGTTCGATTCCTCGAAGGACGGCTACGTCAAGAGCAACGGCGACATCATCGGTTACAAGAAGCCCAAGCGCACCTACAAGGCGGTGGAATTCCAGCTCGACCGCGCGTGGGACGACAAGTGGGCCTTCAACGCCAGCTACATCTGGTCGAAGAGCGAAGGCAACGTCGAAGGCCCGGTGAACTCGGACACCGGCTACGCCGACACCAACCTGGTGCAGTACTACGACCACCCGGCCGTGAACGAACGCTATGGCGTGCTGTTCAACGACCACCGCCACCAGATCAAGCTGCGCGGCAGCTACAAGCTGGACGACATGTGGGCCTTCGGTGCCACGGCCTCGGCGATTTCCGGCGGCCCCATCACCGCGTTCGGCGTGCGTTGGCCCGGCGACAACCGCAGTGCCGGCGGTCCCGGCGAGTTCAGCGGCGGCGGATCCGGCTGGATCTGCGTGGCGAACTGCGCGCCTTACAGCTACACCACCGCGCAGCTGGAATACACCGGGCGCGGCGCGTTCGGCCGCATGCCGTGGGTGGTCAACCTCGGCGCCAACGTAACCTGGACGCTGCCGGTGGAAGGCATCGACCTGAAGGCGCGCTTGTCCGTCTACAACCTGCTCAACCGGCAGACGGTCGTCAACGTGCACTCCCGCTACGAAAGGACGCCCGGCGAAGAGATGCCGTACTTCGGCCAGGGCACGGTGTGGCAATCGCCGCGCTACATGAACCTGATCGTGACCTGGAACTTCTGATGCGGCAATGCGGTTTGCTGTGCGAAAACGCCCGCCGCCGGACCTCCGGCGGCGGTTTCGTTATGCTGTCCGCATTCTCCGCCGGCGTGAGGATCGCGGGAGTGGAAGCCGGATCGGTCCGCAAGGCAATGCGGCTGGCGCTGGCCGCGGCGCTGGTGGCGTTGCTGTCGTCCTGCGCCACCGGCCGCAATCCGCTGGCCAAGTGGGAGCGTTCGCGCAATTTCAACGAACGCCAGCCGATGCTGATCGTGCTGCACTACACCACCGAGGAGTCGGCCGAGAAGAGCCTGCACACGCTGAAGACCGCCAACAGCAAGGGCCCGGTCGGCGTGCATTACCTGCTGGGCCGCGACGGGCGCATCTACCAGTTGGTGAAGGACGGCAAGCGCGCCTGGCACGCCGGCCCCGGGCGCTGGGGCACGATCACCGACGTCAATTCGGCATCGATCGGCATCGAGATAGACAACAGCGGCCACGATCCGTTTCCCGACGTGCAGATCGATAGCCTGATCGTGCTGCTGCGCGACCTGACCACGCGCCTGCGGATCCCGCCGACGCAGGTCATCGGCCACGAGGACATGGCGCCGACGCGCAAGATCGACCCGGGCCCGCTGTTCCCGTGGAAGCGGCTGTTCGACGCGGGCTTCGGCGTGTGGCCGGACGAGAGCGCCGGCGATCCGCCGCCGGGGTTCGACCCATGGCTGGCGATGCAGGCGTTCGGCTATCCGCTTGAGGACCGCGCCGCGGCGGTGCGGGCGTTCCACCACCGCTTCCGCGGCATGGACGGCACCGAGCTGGACGAGCACGATTTGCGCATCCTGTACGCGCTGACCCGGCCGCCGCAACCTGAACCGGCGCCGCCGGCGGCGGAACCGGCGGGATTGCAGCCACAACAGGAAAATATTGTGGAATAGTTACAACGCCATGGCTGGCGAAACCGGGGGGTCACACACATGCATGGGGGAGAACCACAAATGAGCATTCGACAGCATTCGCCGCGCCGCGGCCGCCTCGCCGCCGCGATCGTGCTGGGCCTCGCCGTTCCGGGCGCGGTCCTGGCGCAGGAACAGACCGCGCAGGAACTGGACCAGCAGGCTGCGCCGGCACAATCCACCAGTCCCACGGCGGCGCAGGCGCGCACGCTGGAAGCGGTGCAGGTGACCGGTTCGCGCATCAAGCGCACCGACATCGAAACGGCGCTGCCGGTGACCATCATCCAGAAGGCCGACATCGAGGCGCAAGGCATCACCTCGGCCGAACAGCTGCTGATGCAGTTGAATATTTCCTCCAGCGGTGGCGACAACCTGGCATCCAATACCGGCATCGCCAGTGCGCAGGCGCGCGGCAACAACGGCGTCTCCGGCGCGAACTTGCGCATGCAGGGTGCCGATGCCACGCTGGTGCTGCTGAATGGCCGCCGCGTTTCCGCGCATGGACTGGCGGGCCAGGTCGTCGACCTGAATTCGATTCCATTTGCCGCGATTGAACGCGTGGAGGTGCTGCGCGACGGCGCCTCGGCGATGTACGGTACCGACGCCATCGGTGGCGTGATCAATTTTGTCACCAAGACCGACTACCAGGGTCTGACGCTCACCGGCGGAGCGGATGTCACCGAGGAAGGCGGCGGCAACATCTACCGGGCCAGCATGCTCGGCGGCTTTGGCGACCTCGACACCGACCGCTGGAACGTATGGATGGCGGTGAGCGCCAAGAAGAACGAGCTGCTCAATGGCTGGGATCGTGATTTCACTAACAGCCTGCGGCCCGAGCGAGGTCTGGTTCCGGATACCAGCGGCACGCCGCTGGCCAACGTCGTCAACGGAACGGGTAGCCTGATTGGCGGCGGCCTGACCGACCCGGCCGATGGCACGACCCAGCAACACATCAACATCGCCGACCTGCCCGGCGGCATCGGCTGCGAAAACGCAGGCGACATGATGGGGGAAATGGTGGGGCAGATCTGGAATTACAGCAGCCGCAACTATGCCTGCTCGTGGGACTATGGCCGTGCACGTGTATTGCAGCAGCCGCAGAAGAGCCTGCAGTTCGTTGGCCGCGCCACCTTCAAGGTGGGCGACAACCACCAGTTCTACGCCGAGGCAATGGGTTCGGACGTGGAGTCCAGGCGCCGTTTCGAGGCCTTGCAAATCACCACGACAGCCACTCCCACCGCTACGACGCTCGACGCATATCCGCTCAATGCCCTTACCCAAGATACCTACGACATGGTCTACGACGCGATCGTGGATTATTTCGGCGAACAGGCGAACTTGGCCTATGGCAGCCCGATCGCTTACCGCTGGCGCTGCTACGCCTGTGGCTCGCGCGAGTACACTACCACCACCAGGTCCTTGCGCCTGATGTTCGGAGCGGAAGGCAGCATTGGCACGTGGGATTACACCACCGGGCTGTCGCGTTCCTCCAGCAAGGCCGAATCGGTGTTGACCGATGGCTTCTACTACACCGACCAGTTGAAGGCGATGTTGGGTTCCGGCCTGCTCAATCCGTTCCTGCTACCGGGCCAGGAGCAGAGTGCCGAGGCCAAGGCGGCGCTGGTCGCCGCCTCCGCCGCGGGGACGCAGTTGTACAACGGCGAGACATCCACGACCACCTTCGATGCCACATTCAGCGGCGGCCTCGGCTTCCACCTGTGGGCCAGCGAGGAAGTGCAGGCGGCGGTGGGTGCGGAATGGCGCCGCGAGGAATACGAGTTTGGTGGTCCCGACAGGTGGGACACCGACAAGTACCCGACCAGCAGCGCCACACCAGGCGGTAGTGCCTGGATCTACCAGGCCGCCGGCGACGCCACCTTCTATATGCCGAAGAAGGAACGCACGGTGAAGGCGGCGTTCGCGGAATTCCTTGTGCCGGTGGTGGATTCGCTGAACTTGACTCTGTCTGGTCGATACGACGAATACTCCGGTTTCGGTGGCACGTTCAACCCGAAGTATTCGTTCAAGTGGCAGCCGATCGACTGGCTGGCCTTCCGCGGTTCGTACAGTACCGGCTTCAAGGTGCCGACATTCGCGCAGCTGTTCCGCCGCACGCTCGAGTCGCCGACCCTCGGCTCCGGCGACGACATCGCCGACCCGGCCACCTGTCCCGGCGGCAATCCGGACCCGAACGTACCGGGCTGCGAAGCAATCTTCCCGATACGCCTCACCGGCGGCAACCCGAACCTTAAGCCGGAAGAATCCGAGCAGCGTAGCGTGGGTGTCGTGCTGGCGCCGACCAGTAATTTCAACATCAGCATTGATTGGTGGGAGATCGAACGCCTGTCCACCATTCGCGGCACCAACCTGACACAGCTCAAGGAAGACTACGAGATCTTCCAGGAGAACTGGATTCGCGACTCGAGCGGCGCGGTGGCCTACATCGACCAGCGTTACGTCAATACTGGCGGCACGCTGACCCGCGGCATCGAAGTCGACGCCAATCTCACTGGCGAGTTGTACGGCGGCAACTGGCGTATCCATCTCAATGGCAACTACCTGGATACGTACAAGACCAAGGAGCTGGAAACCCAGCCGTACGAAGACATCAAGATGAACACGTACCGCCCCAGCTACGAAATGCTGCCGTTGCGGTGGAAGCACACCCTGAGCTTCGGTTGGAACAAGGGCGATTGGTCGCACACCTTGTCGCAGGTTTACCGCGATGGTTACACCGACTACGTGCCGCCGGGTCTGCGCAGCGGTACCTATGTGCCGCCGGCGTACGATCCGGAAGTGGACAGCTACACCACGTACAACTACTCGGTGAGCTGGAGTGGCATCGAGAACCTGAAGGCGACTTTCGGCATCCGTAACCTGCTCAACACCGACCCGCCATTCACCTTGGGTTACCTGGATTATGGTGGCGGCAGCGCTTGGGATACGCGCGTCGCCGATCCGCGCGGCCGTTCCTTCAACATGCTGCTCGAATACAAGTTCGAGTGATGCGGCGACTCGCATGACATGACGCGCAATCCCGCCGCCGCCGGGCAACCGGCGGCGGCGTTTCGTTTCCGCTGCCGGAAACCGCACGAGCGGTTCCGCCCGAATCGTGGATCGATCCGATGAAACGCCTGCTGTTCCTTCTCGCCCTGCTCGTGCCCGCCGCCCAGGCCGCCGTGCCGAAGGCCGAGTTCGATGACGCCGTCCAGCAGACCTTCGAGCGCTACGGACTCCCCGGCCTCGCGGTCGGCGTGATCGAGGACGGCAAGGTCGCCTACGTGAAGACGCTCGGCGAACTGGAAGCCGGCAAGGGCGAGCCGGTCGATGCCGACACCCTGTTCAAGATCGCCTCGAACAGCAAGGCGATGACCACGGGCGTGCTCGCGCGGCTGGTCGACCAGGGCAAGCTGAAGTGGGACGACCCGGTGACGAAGTACCTGCCGCAGTTCCGCATGCACGACCCGTGGGTCACCCGGAACATGCAGGTGCGCGATCTGCTGATCCACAACAGCGGGCTGGGCGCCGGCGCCGGCGACCTGATGTTCTGGCCGGAGCCGAACAAGTTCACCCGCGCCGATATCCTCAACGGCCTGCAATACCTCAAGCCGCGCTACAGCTTCCGCAGCCGCTATGCCTACGACAACACGCTGTACGTGATCGCCGGCGAAGTCGCCGCCGCCGCGGGCGGCAAGCCATACGAGCGGCTGGTGCGCGAGGAGATCTTCGAAAAACTCGGCATGGACCGCTGCCAGGTCGGCGAATGGAACACCGCGAAGGTCGGCAACGTCGCCCAGCCGCACGCGCGCACGCGCGAAGGCAACCGGCCGGTGCGCGTGGACGGCGAGATTGCGCCCAACCAGACCATGATGGCCGCCGGCGGCATCCGTTGCAGCCTCAACGACATGCTGAAGTGGATGTCCATGTGGCTCGATCCGGAATCCGGCTGGCTCAGTGCCGAACAGCGCCGCGCGGTGTGGAGCGCGCAGATGCCCATGCCGGTGTCGCGACGCATGCGCGAGTGGGACAAGAGCCATTTCTCGGCCTATGGCTACGGCTGGCGCCTGTCCGACGTCGACGGCGTGTGGAAGGTCGCGCACACCGGCACGCTGATGGGCATGTATTCGTCGCTGATCCTGCTGCCGGACAAGCGTGCCGGCATCATGATCATGACCAACGGCCTGGGCGAGGATGCGCGCACGGTGCTCGGCGAAGTGCTGACCAAGCACTTCACCGCGCCGCGGGAAAAGCCGACGGTCGCGCATTACGCCGATGCGCTGGAGAAGGAATCGGGCGGTCCCGCCGCGCCCTCGCGCGCCGCGGACACATCGAACCGCACCGACGCGACGGCGGCCGACCTTGGCGGCCTGCTCGGGGTCTACCGCGACCCGTGGTTCGGCGAAGCGAGCGTCTGCGAAGCCAACGGCCGCATCGAATTCAAGTCGGAGAAATCACCAACGCTGGTCGGCAAACTGTCCCGCGTCGGCGGGCGCAACCTGATCGCCTGGGACGACGACAGCGACAGCTACGAAACCTGGGCGGATTTCACCCCGGGGCAGGGCGGCGCGCCGGCGAGGCTGGCATTGTCGCTGGCCGATCCGGACGCCGACTTCAGCTTCGACGTGCACGACCTCGACTTCGCCCGCGTCCGCGACTGCCCGAGGACGCGGCTGTCGCCGGCGACCGAATTCGCGCAGACCGACCTGGTCGACATCGCCACGCTGGCGCCGGGCATCGTCCACGACATCCGCTACTACGGCGAAGACAACTTCGTCGGCACGCGCGTGCGCGGCTACGAGGCGCCGAAGTGCTACCTGCTGAGGCCGGCGGCGAAGGCGCTGGCCGCGGTCGAGCGCGACCTGCGCAAGCGCGGCTACGCGCTGCGCCTGTTCGACTGCTACCGGCCGCAGCGCGCGGTGGACCACTTCGTCGAGTGGTCGAAGGACCTGGCCGACACGAAGACCAAGGCGAAGCATTACCCGGCGCTGGACAAGCGCGTGCTGCTCGGCGACTACATCGCGGCCGTGTCCGGCCACAGCAAGGGCGCGACGGTCGACCTGACGCTGATGAAGTGCGACGGCGTCGCGTGCGCGCCGCTGGACATGGGCACCGACTTCGATTTCTTCGATCCGCTCGCCAACACCGACGATCCGCGGATCACGGCGGAGCAGAAGGCCAACCGCAAGCTGCTGCTGGACGCGATGGCCGGGCGCGGCTTCGCCAACTACCCGATGGAGTGGTGGCACTACACGTTCAAGATGCAGCCGCCGGCGGAACTGCTGTTCGACGTGCCGGTGAAGTAGCGGGTCCGGTTCAGGCCGGCGCGATGCCGGCGACGACTTCGCAGGCCACGCCGAGTTCGGCGAACCGTGCGCCAAGTCCGCCCGGCGACGTGCGGAACGCATCGCCGGGTTCCAGCCAGGCCACGCGCTGGCCGCGACGGGCCTGTTCGGCGACCAATGCGACGCAGGCCTCGCGGTCCTCCGGCGCGGGCAGCCGCGTCGCGTCCTTGCGTGCCAGCGCCAGCACCTCGGCCGGAATCGCGGCGCCGAACACGACCACGTCGGCCTGGTTCATCGCGCGCAGGGCGTCGAGGGTCAGCTCGCCCGGCTTGCCGCTGCCGGTGCCGACCAGGCTGACGCTGCCGGTTGCCGACACGTCGGGCTGCCGCAATGCCTCGTCGAAGGCACGCAACGCCGCGTCGCGCTGGCCCGAGCGCAGCAGCGTCGCCACCGGCCCGTCGATGACCCGGTCGAACCAGCGCCGGCGCTGCGCCAGGTCGGGCAGGCGCTGGCGGATCGCGTCGCGGTGTTGCGCGAACAGCGCGGCGAATTCGCCCAGCGCGTCGTCGAACTGCGCTTCCAGCCGTTCGCGCAGGCGCCGCGCCAGCATCGGCGCCGCGCCGCCGGAGGAAATCGCGACCAGCAGCGGGTCGCGGTCGACGACCGCGGGCACCTGGAAGCCGGACAGGCCGGCGTCGTCGACCACGTTGGCGAAGCGGTGCCGGCGTTCGGCCTCCGCCGCGACGCGCGCGTTGAAGCCGGCATCGTCGGTGGCCACCACCACCAGCCAGGCCGCGTCCAGCCAGGCCGGGTCGAACTCGCCCCCGCGGCGGCGCAGCCGGCCTTCTTCGACCCAGCGCGCCAGCGTCGCGTGCAGCGCCCGCGCATGCACCTGCACCCGCGCGCCGGCATGCAGCAGCGCCTCGACCTTGCGCAGCGCGACCTCGCCGCCCCCGACCACCAGCACGTCGCGGCCGGCGAGGTTGGCGAACATCGGGAACAGTGGCATGCATCCTCCGGGGTGGCGCGGACGGGCTCGCGGCGGGTTTTGCCGCATGGCAACATGAGGGGACCCCCACCGATCGCTCCGCGCCGGAATGCCCCGCATCCTGCTGCTCAACGATACCGAAAAGCCGCTCGGCGAACTGCGCGACGCGCTGCAGGCCGGCGGCCACGAAGTGCTGGTGGCCACCGGGACCCGCGCGCTGCTGAAGGCGGTCGAGGAACAGCAGCCGGACGTGGTCATCGTCGACGTCGATTCGCCGTCGCGCGACACCCTCGAGCAGCTGGCGCTGATCGACCGGCATGCGCCGCGCCCGGTGGTGGTGTTCTCCGCGGACGCCGACGAGCAGCTGATCCGCGCCGCGCTGGGGGCCGGCGTCACCGCCTACATCGTCGACGGGCTGGCGCCGGCGCGGCTGGCGCCGATCATCCAGGTGGCGCTGGCCCGCTTCGAACAGCAGTCGCACCTGCGCCGCCGCCTCGACGAAGTGCAGCAGAAGCTGCAGGACCGCAAGCTGATCGACCAGGCCAAGGGCCTGCTGATGGACAAGCGCGGGATGGGCGAGGCGGAAGCCTACGCCGCCCTGCGCAGGCAGGCGATGCAACAGAACCTGAAACTGGCGGACGTGGCGCGCCGGATCATCGCCATGGCCGAGCTGCTGGGATGAGGCAAGCATGACGCTCGACAAGCCCCGCCGTCGCCGCGTCCTGCACGTCGGCTTCGTGCCGCTGATCGACTGCGCGCCGCTGGTCGCGGCGGTGCGCCTGGGCCTGGACGGCAAGCACGGCCTGTCGCTGCAGTTGCACCGGCAGGCGTCGTGGGCGGCGGTCCGCGACAAGCTGCTGTCGGGCGAACTGGACGCGGTGCACGCGCTGGCGGGACTGGTCTACGGCGTGGAAACCGGCATCGGCGGACCGCGCGGCGAACTGGCGATCCTGATGACGCTGAACCAGAACGGGCAGGCGATCGTGCTGTCGTCCGGGCTGGCGCGGGAACTGGAGCGGGGCCGGCCGTTGCGCGAACTGCTGTCCGCGCTGCCGCGCATGCCGGTGCTGGCGCAGACCTTCCCGACCGGCACCCATGCGATGTGGCTGTACTGCTGGCTGGCCGCGCAGGGCGTCGATCCGCTGCGCGACATCCACGGCCTGTCGATGCCGCCGCCGCAGATGCCCGCCGCGATGGCCGCCGGCGACCTCGACGGCTATTGCGCCGGCGAGCCGTGGAGCCGGCAGGCCGAGGCGCTGGGCGTCGGCAAGCGCGTGGTCCGCAGCGGGCAGATCTGGCCGGGCCATCCGGAGAAGGTGCTGGCCTGCCGCCGGCAGTTCGCCGCGCTGGAGCCGGAAACCGCAACCGCGCTGACCGCCGCCGTACTGGAAGCCTGCCGCTGGCTGGACGAATCGCCGGACCATCGCCGGCAGGCCGCGCAATGGCTGGCGCATGCCGACATCATCGGCCTGCCCGCCGGCCACCTGGCCGCATGCCTGCTGCCGCCGGCGGACGAAGCTCCCTCGACCTGCCTGCGTTTCCATGCCGACGGCCAGGTCAATTTCCCGTGGATTTCCGATGGGCGCTGGTTCCTGCGGCAGTTCCGGCGCTGGGGCTGGCTGGCCGGCGCCGACGCGGTGCACGACGACGCGTTGCTGGCCGAAGTGCATCGCCTCGCTACCTACCGCGCGGCGGCGCAACGCATCGGCGTGCCGTTGCCTGCGGAAAACAGCCGATCCGGCCCGCCGCTCGACGATCCGCAGCGGGAGTAGGTGCCCTCGCGTCGCGCCGAACGGTTGCTGCGACGCACAACCCTGGTGCAAGGGTGCACGCCCGCCGTGCAACTTCGCCAAGCGGAGTGATCGCGTCGCCACCGGCCGCCGCCCGGCATCCCAATCCAAGTCATTGAATTGACGGGTATCGCGCCCGCGGCCGCCAACGGCCGCGGAGTTGGCACGCCGATTGCATTGACGTAATCGCCGGGCGCAACGGCGCGCGCGGCGAACCCTCCCCCGGCAGGTGGCCAACGATGGCGTGCCTGCGCAGACAACGGCGTCTTTCCGGTGCGAACCGGAAGGCGCCGTTTTTTGTTTTCCCGCTTCCTCCGCAACGCCCCCACCACGAGCCGCGCCAGCGTCCATCGAATCGTCACGAGGAGAATGCAAATGGGTTACGTCGTCCCTTCCGACCTTGCCAAGAAGATGATCGACGCCGGCGAGGCGAAGATCTTCATGTCCGCCCGCGACACCCTGATCCGCGCCTACATGGCCGGCGCGATCCTGACCCTGGGCGCCGCCTTCGCCGTCACGATCTCGGTGCAGACCGGCGTGCCGCTGGTCGGCGCGCTGCTGTTCCCGGTCGGCTTCATCATTCTCTACCTGCTGGGCTTCGACCTGCTGACCGGCGTGTTCACCCTGGCGCCGCTGGCATGGATCGACCGGCGCCCCGGCGTCACCGCCGGCGGCGTGCTGCGCTGCTGGGGCCTGGTGTTCGCCGGCAATTTCGCCGGCGCGCTGACCGTGGCGCTGTTCATGGCCATCATCTGCACCTACGGCTTCAGCACGGAACCGGACGCGGTCGGGCAGAAGCTCGGCCAGATCGGCGAAGCGCGCACCCTCGGCTATGCCGCGCACGGCGCCGCCGGCTGGCTGACCATCTTCGTCCGCGGCGCGCTGTGCAACTGGATGGTGTCCACCGGCGTGGTCTGCGCGATGGTGTCGACTTCGGTGTCCGGCAAGGCGGTCGCGATGTGGATGCCGGTCATGCTGTTCTTCGCGATGACCTTCGAGCACTCGGTGGTCAACATGTTCCTGTTCCCGGTCGGCCTGATGCTGGGCGGCGGGTTCTCGATCGCCGACTACTTCCTCTGGAACGAGATCCCGACCGTGCTCGGCAACCTGGTCGGCGGCCTCGCCTTCGTCGGCCTGGCGATCTACGCGACCCATGCGCGCACCGCGCCCAGGCGCCTGCCGGCGGCGCAGGAACCCGAGTCCGTCGGCTTCGCCGCCGAGCCCGGACAGGCCTGAGTCGCGGTCGCACGGAGATTCCCCGATGGACGGAGCGATGCAACCGCACTGGCACGACATCTGCGCGCTGGACGAGATCTGGCCCAACACCGGCGTCTGCGCGCGCATCGGCGGCGTGCAGGTCGCGGTGTTCCGGCTCGGCGACGGGGCCGGCGGGCGCCTGTTCGCGCTGCAGAACCACGACCCCTTCTCCGGCGCCAACGTGCTGTCGCGCGGCCTGCTCGGCAACCTCGGCGAACGCCTGGTGGTCGCCTCGCCGATCTACAAGCAGCACTTCGACCTGGCTACCGGCGAATGCGTCGAGGACGCCGGCGTGGCCCTGCGCACCTGGCCGGTGCGCGCCGCCGGCGGCCGCGTGCAGGTCGCGGCATGAACGGGACGCCGGAGCGGAGGGCCCGCGGATGAAAAAGATGAAGATCGTCGTCGTCGGCAATGGCATGGTGGGCCACAGGTTCGTCGAGGAACTCGTGGCGAAACAGCTGCCCGGACTGGAGATCGTCGTGCTCGGCGAGGAGTCGCGCCCGGCCTACGACCGCGTGCACCTGTCGGCGTTCTTCGCCGGCGGCAGCGCGCAGGAGCTGTCGCTGGTCAAACCCGGCTTCTACGAACGCGAGGGCATCGAGCTGCGCCTCGGCGCCAAGGCCGTGGCGGTCGATCGCCAGCGCCGCAAAGTGAAGCTGGCCAGCGGCGAAACCATCGGCTACGACAAGCTGGTGCTGGCCACCGGTTCGTATCCGTTCGTGCCGCCGGTGCCGGGCCGCGACCGCGAAGGCTGCTTCGTCTACCGCACCATCGACGACCTCGAGGCGATGGCCGCGTGGGGCGCGAAATCGAAGACCGGCGTCGTGGTCGGCGGCGGCCTGCTCGGCCTGGAGGCGGCCAAGGCGCTGAAGGACATGGGCCTGCAGACCCACGTGGTCGAATTCGCGCCGCGGCTGATGGCGGTGCAGGTCGACGACGGCGGCGGCCGCGTGCTGCGCGCGAAGATCGAGGCGCTGGGTGTGGCCGTGCACACCGGCAAGAACACGGTGGAGATCGTCGACGGCGCCGGTCTCGGCGTCGGCGGCCGGCATGCGATGAAGTTCCTCGACGGCGGCCAGCTCGAGGCCGACATGATCGTGTTCTCCGCCGGCATCCGCCCGCGCGACGAGCTGGCGCGCAACGCGGCGCTGCCGCGCGGCGAACGCGGCGGGGTCGTCATCGACGACCGCTGTCGCACCGCCGACCACGACATCTACGCCATCGGCGAATGCGCGGTGTGGGAAGGCAGGCTGTTCGGGCTGGTCGCGCCCGGCTACGAAATGGCGCGGGTGGCCGTCGACGACATCGCCGCGACCGGCTTCGACCGCGCCGGTTGCGGCGAGTCGCGGTTCGGCGGCGCGGACACGAGCACCAAGCTCAAGCTGATGGGCGTGGACGTGGCCAGCATCGGCGACGCGCACGGCGCCACGCCGGACAGCCGCATCTGCCAGTACAGCGACGAACGCAGGCAGGTGTACAAGAAGCTGGTGCTGTCCGCCTGCGGCAGGCGCCTGCTCGGCGCGGTGCTGGTCGGCGAGGCCGAGGAATACGGCACCCTGCTGCAGATGGTGCTCAACCGGATCGAACTGCCGGAATCGCCGGAGTTCCTGATCCTGCCCAGCGCGGACGGCGCGGCCCGGCCCGGCCTGGGCGCGGAAGCGCTGCCGGACGCCGCCCAGGTCTGCTCGTGCAACAACGTCTCGAAGGGACAGATCCGCGCCGCGGTGCGCGACGGCGCGGCCAGCATCGGCGCGATCAAGAAGTGCACCAGGGCCGGCAGCAGCTGCGGCGGCTGCGTGCCGCTGGCCACGCAGGTGATGAAGGCGGAAATGTCCCGGCTGGGCATGACGGTGAACAACCACGTCTGCGAGCACTTCCCGTTTTCGCGCCAGGAGCTCTACCACCTGGTCCGCGTCGGGAAAATCCGCACCTTCGACGAGTTGATCGGCAGGCACGGCAGGGGCCTGGGCTGCGACGTCTGCAAGCCGGCCGTGGCGAGCATCCTCGCCTCGTGCTGGAACGCCTTCGTGCTGGAGAAGGACAAGGCGGGGCTGCAGGATTCCAACGACTACTTCCTCGCCAACATCCAGAAGGACGGCACCTATTCGGTGGTGCCGCGCATCGCCGGCGGCGAGATCGCCCCGGACAAGCTGATCGCGATCGGCGAGGTGGCGAGGAAGTACGGCCTGTACACCAAGATCACCGGCGGCCAGCGCATCGACCTGTTCGGCGCGCAGGTGCACCAGCTGCCGCTGATCTGGCAGGAACTGGTCGACGCCGGCTTCGAATCCGGCCACGCCTACGGCAAGGCGCTGCGCACGGTGAAGAGCTGCGTCGGCTCCACCTGGTGCCGCTACGGCATGCTCGATTCGGTGTCGATGGCGCTGGCCATCGAGCACCGCTACAAGGGCCTGCGCGCGCCGCACAAGCTCAAGTCCGCGGTGTCCGGTTGCACCCGCGAGTGCGCGGAGGCGCAGTCCAAGGACTTCGGCGTCATCGCCACCGAGAACGGCTGGAACCTGTACGTCTGCGGCAACGGCGGGATGAAGCCGCGCCACGCCGAGCTGCTGGCGGGCGACCTCGACGACGAGACCCTGATCCGCTACATCGACCGCTTTCTGATGTTCTACATCCGCACCGCCGACCGCCTGCAGCGCACCAGCGTCTGGCGCGACAACCTCGAAGGCGGGCTCGACTACCTGAAGGACGTGGTCGTCCACGACAGGCTCGGCCTCGGCGCCGAGCTCGAGGCGGAGATGTCGCAGGTGGTCGGCAGCTACGCCTGCGAGTGGAAGCGCGCGATCGAGGACCCGGAGACGCTGCGCCGCTTCCGCACCTTCGTCAATGCGGACGGTGGCGACGAGAACGTGGCGTTCGTGCGCGAGCGCGGCCAGATCCGCCCGGCGCGCGCCGCGGAGAAGCGCGCAAGGGCCATCGACGCGGTGCTGGCCGGGGAGGCCGCGACGTGAGCGCCGCGCGGCACGAGGTGGTGCTGCTGTCGGCCGGCCCGGGCGACCTGGAGCTGCTGACGCTGAAGGCGGTGAAGGCGCTGGCCGCCGCCGACGTGCTGCTGCTCGACGACCTGGTCGATCCCGGCATCGTCGAACTGGCGCCGCGCGCGCGGGTGCTGCGCGTGGGCAAGCGCGGCGGTTGCCGCTCCACGCCGCAGGCCTTCATCTGCCGGCTGATGCGCCGCTACGCGCTGCAGGGCGCGCGGGTGGTGCGGGTCAAGGGCGGCGAGGCGCTGCTGTTCGGGCGCGCCGGCGAGGAGATCGGCTTCCTGCGCGAAGCCGGGATCGGCGTGCAGGTCATCAATGGCGTCAGCGCCGCGTTCGCGGCGGCGGCTTCGCTCGGCGTTTCGCTGACCCATCGCGAGCACTGCCACGGCGTCACCTTCGTCACCGCGCATACCCGCGACGGCGGCGAGCCCGACTGGCGCGCGCTGTGCGCCACCGGCGCCACCCTGGCCATCTACATGGGCCTGCACCGGCTCGAATCGCTGGCGCATGGCCTGTCGCGGCACCTGCCGGCGAACACGCCGGCGGTGGTGGTGCAGGCCGCGTCGTGCGCGGACGAGTCGCGCGTGCTGACCACGCTCGGCCGCCTGCCCGCGGCCGCCGCCGCGCTGCGGCCCGGCCGGCCCGGGGTGGTCCTGGTCGGTGCGGCGCTGGCCGAAGCGTGGGCTGTCCAAGGCCTGCCGGCGCGGCCCGCGAGGGCCGCCACGACGGCGTCCTGAGCGGGAAAACCCGGCGGCCGGGCGTCGTGCCGGGGTGCGGATTTTGCACTGCAGCAAGCCTTTGTGGAGTTCGCTGGTAAAGTTCGTCTGGATACCGGGGTTCCTACGCGAGCGATGCCAGAACAAGTCTTCCTCCCCAGCGGGACTTTTTTTTGCAGGCAAAGTGTTAGCGCTAACATTTCGCTAACGGAGGCCTGCCCGTGAGTGCCGTGCCGTCGGACGCCGCGCGCGTGGATCCGCTGTTCGTCGGCCTCGACGTCGGCACCCAGAGCGTCAAGCTGGTCGCCTACGACCCGGCCGCGCGGCGGGTCGCCGCCACCCACGGCCATGCGCTGGAACTGATCGCCCACGACGACGGCAGCCGCGAACAGCGCGCCGAATGGTGGATCGACGCGATCCGCGCCTGCTTCGCCCGGCTCGAGCCCGGCCAGCGCGCGCGCGTCGCCGCGATCGGCGTGTCCGGCCAGCAGCACGGCTTCGTGCCGGTCGACGCAGCGGGCAGGGTGCTGGCCCCGGCCAAGCTGTGGTGCGACACCTCGACCCAGCTCGAATGCGACGAGATCATGGCCGCGGCCGGCGGCACGGCGCGCAGCATCGCGCTGGCCGGCAACCCGATCCTCGCCGGCTACACCGCGTCGAAGCTGCCGTGGACGCGCAAGCACCGCCCGGAAGCCTACGCGCGGCTGGACGCGATCCTGCTGCCGCACGACTACGTCAACTCCTGGCTGACCGGCCGGCGCTGGATGGAGCACGGCGACGCTTCCGGCACCGGCTGGCTCGACGTACGCACGCGGCAGTGGTCGCAGGAACTGCTCGCCGCGACCGATGCGGATCGCGATCTGTCCGCGTTGCTGCCGCCGCTGGTCGCGGCCGACGCCAGCTTCCCGATTTCGGCGGTCACCGCCGAGGAACTCGACCTGCCGCGCGACGTCATCGTCAGCGCCGGCGGCGGCGACAACATGATGGCGGCGATCGGCACCGGCAACGTCGAACCCGGCGTGCTGAGCATGAGTCTGGGCACGTCCGGCACGCTGTTCGCCTACGCCGACCGCCCGGTGGTCGACGCCGGCGGCGGCTGGGCCGCGTTCTGCGATTCCACCGGCGGCTGGCTGCCGCTGGTATGCACGATGAACTGCACCGTCGCCACCGAAGCCGTGGCGAAGCTGTTCGGCTTCAGCGCGCGGGAAGGCGACGAGGTCATGGCGGAGTCGAAGCCCGGCGCCGGCGGCCTGACCCTGCTGCCGTTCTTCAACGGCGAACGCACCCCCGACCTGCCGCAGGCGCGCGCCGAATGGCACGGCATCGACATGGAGAATTTCAGCCGCGGCAACGCCTACCGCGCGGCGATGGAAGGCGCGACCTTCGCGCTGCGCTACGGCTACGGCCTGCTGCAGGCGGCGGGCATGCGCTTCGGCGCGATCCGCCTGACCGGCGGCGGCAGCAACAGCGCGGCGTGGCGGCAGATGGTCGCCGACGTGTTCGAACTGCCGGTCGACGTGCCCGAGCAGACCGAGGGCGCGGCGTTCGGCGCGGTGCTGCAGGCGCTGTGGGCGCACGACCACGCCGGCGGCGGCAACGCCGGCATCGCCGGACTCGCGCGCGAGCACGTGCGCTGCGAACCGTCGCTGTCGGCGCGGCCCGATCCCGCCGCCGTCGCGGCCTACCGCGAACCCTACCGCCGCTTCCTGGACCATCTGGAAGCGGCCAGGCGCCATTACGCCAACCGCCCCGGAGCCGGCGCGGCCTGATCCGGAACACGCATCTCCACCCCATAGCAGCGAGCACCACCATGAGCACTCCCTTCATCGGCAAACGCGAATACTTCCCCGGCATCGGCCCGATCGGCTACGAAGGCCCGGGCTCCGACAATCCGCTGGCGTTCAAGGTCTACGACGCCGGCAAGAAGGTCGGCGGCAAGACCATGGCCGAGCACCTGAAGTTCGCGGTCTGCTACTGGCATACGTTCACCAACGCCGGCCACGATCCGTTCGGCCCGGGCACGCGCAGGTTCCCGTGGGAAGGCGCCACGCCGATGGCGACCGCCGAGAACAAGGTCGACGCCGCGTTCGAGTTCATCAGCAAGCTCGGCGCGCCGTACTACTGCTTCCACGACGTCGACCTGGCGCCGGACGCCGAGGACGTCGGCGAATACGAGAAGAACCTGAAGCACATGGTCGCGCTGGCGAAGGAGCGGCAGCAGGCCACCGGCATCAAGCTGCTGTGGGGCACGGCGAACCTGTTCTCGCACCCGCGCTACGCCAACGGCGCGTCGACCAACCCCGACTTCGCCGTGGTCGCGCGCGCCGCGGTGCAGGTCAAGGCCGCGCTCGAGGCCACCGTCGAGCTCGGCGGCGAGCACTACGTGTTCTGGGGCGGCCGCGAGGGCTACGCCTCGCTGGTCAACACCGACATGAAGCGCGAGCTCGCGCACTTCGCGCGCTTCCTGGGCATGGCTCGCGACTACGGCCGCAGCATCGGCTTCAAGGGCTACTATTTCATCGAGCCCAAGCCGATGGAGCCGATGAAGCACCAGTACGACTTCGACAGCGCCACCGTCGCCGGCTTCCTGCGCGAACACGGGCTGGAGAAGGACTTCAAGCTCAACATCGAGGCCAACCACGCCACGCTGTCCGGCCACACCTTCGAGCACGACCTGCAGGTCGCGTCCGACCACGGCCTGCTCGGCAGCATCGACGCCAACCGCGGCAACCCGCAGAACGGCTGGGACACCGACCAGTTCCCGACCGACCTGTACGACACCGTCGCCGCGATGATGGTGGTGCTGCGCCAGGGCGGCCTGGTCGGCGGCCTGAACTTCGACGCCAAGGCGCGCCGCGAGTCGACCGACATGGAAGACCTGTTCATCGCCCACATCGGCGGCATGGACGCGTTCGCGCGCGGCCTCGAGGTCGCCCATGCGCTGCTCAACGATTCGCCGTGGGAACAGTGGCGCAAGCAGCGCTACGCCAGTTTCGACGGCGGCGCGGGCAAGGACTTCGCGGACGGCAGGCTCGGCCTGGCCGACCTCGCCGCGCTGGCGGCGAAGAACGGCGAGCCGAAGCAAGCCAGCGGCAAGCAGGAGAAGTACGAAAACCTGTTGAACCAGTATTTGCTGAAGGTTTGATTTCGCGATGCAAGAACCCTTCTCCCGTTTCGCGGGGGAAGGCCGGGATGGGGGCGGGCGTCTCCGCGTCGACACGGCTCGTCGCCGCGCGACCCGCGCCCCCGCCCCAACCCTCACCCGCGTGCGGGGGAGGGGGGCGTTCCGGGAAGGAGAGGGGCATCCGCGCCCTGCGGATGCGAGGGTTCCCATGCAACGAGGGAAGCACGGCATGTCCAGCGCAACGCTTGAGAACGCGGCAGCGGCCCGCAGCCAGGAAAACACCCGTTTCATCATCCTGATCAGCCTGGTCGCCACCATCGGCGGCTTCCTGTTCGGCTTCGACAGCGGCGTGATCAACGGCACCGTCGACGGGCTGAAGCAGGCGTTCCGCTCCGATGCGGCGGTCACCGGCTTCAACGTCGCCTCGATGCTGCTCGGCTGCGCGGCCGGCGCGTGGTTCGCCGGCACCCTGGCCGACCGCTACGGCCGGCGCACGATGCAGCTGTGGGCCGCGCTGTTCTTCCTGGTCTCGGCGTGGGGCTCGGGCATCGCCACCTCGTCGGCCGAGTTCGTGGTCTACCGCGTGATCGGCGGGCTTGCGGTCGGCGCGGCCAGCGTGATGTCGCCGGCCTACATCTCGGAAGTCGCCTCGGCGCGCTACCGCGGGCGGCTGGCGACGGTGCAGCAGATCGCGATCATCGGCGGTCTGTTCTGCTCCTTCCTCAGCAACTACCTGCTGGCGAAGGTCGCCACGTCGTCGCTGGAGAAGCTGTGGTTCGGCTACGAGGCGTGGCGTTGGATGTTCTGGATGGAGATCGTGCCGATCGTGGTGTTCGGCGTGGCCCTGCTGTTCATCCCGGAGAGCCCGCGCTACCTGGTCGCGCGCGGGTTCCGCGAGCGCGCGCGGCAGGTGCTGGCGAAGCTGTACGGCAGCGACGAAGGCGCGCGCAAGCTGGACGAGATCGACGCCTCGCTGGCGCGCGACCACCATCGCCCGCGCCTGTCCGACCTGGTCGACAAGGCGCGCGGGCGCGTCCGCCCGATCATCTGGGTCGGCATCGGCCTGGCCACGTTCCAGCAACTGGTCGGCATCAACGTGGTGTTCTACTACGGCGCGGTGCTGTGGCAGGCGGTCGGCTTCTCCGAGAGCGACGCGCTGCTGATCAACGTGATCTCCGGCGCGCTGAGCATCGGCGCCTGCCTGCTGACCGTGGTGCTGATCGACCGCATCGGGCGCAAGCCGCTGCTGTGGATCGGCTCGGTCGGCATGGCGGTCGCGCTGGGCCTGGTCGCCATCGCCTTCGCCAGCGGCAGCCTCGAGAACGGCAGGCTGGCGCTGTCCGACGCGATGGGCGTGCTGGCGCTGGTCGCGGCCAACGGCTACGTGATCTTCTTCAACCTGTCGTGGGGCCCGGTGATGTGGGTGATGCTGGGCGAGATGTTCCCGAACCAGATCCGCGGTTCCGGCCTGGCCGTCGCCGGCCTGTTCCAGTGGGGCTCCAACTTCCTGGTCACCTGGACCTTCCCGATGCTGCTGGCCGGCATCGGCCTGGCCGCCGCCTACGGCATCTACACCGCGGCCGCGGCGCTGTCGGTGTTCTTCGTGCTGCGCTACGTGCGCGAGACCCGCGGCAAGGAACTGGAGCAGATGGAGGGCTGAGCGATGGCGCCGTCAGTCTTGCGCCGCGGCCGGCGGCGGGGCGACCGAATCCCGCTTGACCAGCTGGTGCGCGACCACGTGGTCGATCATCTTGCGCGCCTCGCCTTCCTTGCGGCGGATGCCGCGCAGCAGGACGTCGATCGCCGAATCGGCCATCGAGGCGATCGGCTGGTGGATCGTGGTCAGTTCCGGCCACACCGTGGTCGCCGCGGAAGTGTCGTCGTAGCCGACCACCGACAGGTCGCGCGGCACGTCGAGGCCGCGCCGGTGCGCCACCGAAACCACGGCCGCGGCCATGTCGTCGTTGCTGGCGAAGATCGCGGTCGGCGCCTGCCTGCGTTCCAGCAGCTTCTCCGCCGCATCCAGCCCGGAGCGGTAGGTGAAATAGCCCTGCGCGACCAGCGCGCGGTCGAACTCGATGCCGGCCTGTTCCAGCGCGGCGCGATAGCCGTCGAAACGCAGCGCGCTGGCGGTCTGGTTCGGGTTGCCCTTGATGAAGCCGATGCGGCGGTGGCCGAACGCGATCAAGTGCTCGGTGATTTCCTTGCTGGCGCGGAAATCGTCGATGCGCACGCAGGAGATGTCGTCGTGGAAGCGGCCGGAAGCGATCGCGACCACCGGCACGCCGGCGCGGACCAGTTCCGTGACCACCACTTTCGACTCGCACAGCGGCGGCGGCAGGATCACCCCGGCCACGCTCTTGACCAGCGCGCGCGCGGCGTTGCGCTCGGCCTCGGCGTCGTATTCGTCCCAGGCGTCGATGACCAGCTGCGCCGCGGTGCGGGTCGCGCCGCGCAGCGCGCCGACCAGCAGCTCGCGCAGGTAGGCGCCGCTGGGGTTGGTGTAGATAAGGGCGATGCGCGTGCCCTGCGCCGCGGCCAGCGAACTGGCGGCCAGGTTCGGCGTGTAGCCCAGTTCGCGCACCGCGCGCATGACCCGCTCGCGGGTCGATTCGCGCACGTTGCCGGTGCCGTTGACCACGCGCGAGACGGTCATCGGCGAAACGTTGGCGAACGACGCCACCGCGTCGATGGTGACCGCTTGGCCCTTGCGCCGTACCGATTTGCGGGTGGTCTTCTTCGCCAATGTCCTTTCCTTCGGGCGCCGGGCGGCCTTCTATCGCGCCCGTCCGCCGGTCCCCACGATCCCATGCAGCCATGGAAATTTGCCCCATGTTAGCGATAACGGCAACGGCCGGCGAACGCCTGCGCCGGACCTGCCGCCGTGCCGCCGCCTGCGCCGCGCTGCTGCTGGCCGCGGCAGCGCCTGCGCTTCCGGCGCAGGCCGAGGACGGCTACGCGCTGTGGCCGCGCTACAAGCCGCTGCCGGCGCAGCAGGCCGAAGCCTGGCGCGCCGCGGCGGCGCAACTGGTGGTTGCCGACGCCACGCCGACGCAGCGGGCGACGCGCGAAGAGCTGCAGCGCGGCCTCGCCGGGCTGCTCGGAGCGGCGCCGGAACCGTCGCCGGCGGCGACCCGCGACGGCGCCATCGTCGTCGGCACGCCCGTCTCGCAGCCGGCGATCGCACGGCTCGGGCTCGACACCGCCGCGCTCGGCGACGAGGGCTACCTGATCCGCAGCGTGGAGATCGACGGCCATGCGGCGACGGTCGTGGCCGGCCACAGCGACCTCGGCGCGCTGTACGGCGCGTTCCGTTTCCTGCGCCTGCTGCAGACCGGCCAGGCGCCGGCCGGGCTCGACCTGCGCGACGCGCCGAGGGTGAAGCTGCGCCTGCTCAACCACTGGGACAACCTGAACCGCCACGTCGAACGCGGCTACGCCGGCGAATCGATCTGGGACTGGCACAAGCTGCCGGACTACCTGGATCCGCGCTACACCGACTACGCGCGCGCCAACGCTTCGATCGGCATCAACGGCACCGTGCTCAACAACGTCAGCAGCGACACCGCCGACGTGCTGACCGCGCCGTACCTGGAGAAGGTGGCGGCGCTCGCCGGCGTGTTCCGCGCCTGGGGCATCCGCGTCTACCTGGTGCCGCGGTTTTCCGCGCCGATCGAGATCGGCGGGCTGAAGACCGCCGACCCGCTCGATCCGCAGGTGCGGCGATGGTGGCGCGACAAGGTCGACGAGATCTACCGCTACGTCCCCGATTTCGGCGGCTTCCTGGTCAAGGCCAATTCCGAAGGCCAGCCCGGCGCGCAGGACTACGGCCGCAGCCACGCCGACGGCGCCAACGTGCTGGCCGACGCGCTGGCCCCGCACGGCGGCGTGGTGTTCTGGCGCGCCTTCGTCTACAAGAGCGAGAACCGCGACGACCGCGCCAGGCAGGGCTACGACGAGTTCGTGCCGCTCGACGGCGAATTCCATCGCAACGCGATGGTGCAGGTGAAGAACGGCCCGATCGACTTCCAGCCGCGCGAGCCGTTCCACCCGCTGTTCGGGGCGATGCCGAAGACGCCGCTGGCGATGGAATTCCAGATCACCAAGGAATACCTCGGCTTCGCCACCCACCTGGCCTACCTCGGGCCGATGTACGAGGAAACGCTGCGCGCCGACACGTACGCCAGGGGCAAGGGCTCGACCGTGGCGAAGGTGGTCGACGGCTCGCTGTTCGGGCACGAACTGACCGCGATGGCCGGCGTCGCCAACATCGGCACCGACCGCAACTGGAGCGGCTCGATCTTCGACCAGGCCAACTGGTACGCGTTCGGCCGGCTGGCGTGGGATCCGCAGGCGTCGTCGCGCGACATCGCCGAAGACTGGGTGCGGATGACGTTCTCGAACGACCCGGCGCTGGTCGAACCCGTCGTCGGGATGATGATGCGTTCGCACCAGGCGGTGGTCGACTACATGACCCCGCTCGGCCTCGCCCACCTGATGGGCACCGGACACCACTACGGTCCCGCGCCGTGGGTCGCCGACCTCGATCGTCCCGAATGGAATCCGGTCTACTACCACCGCGCCGACGCGGGCGGCATCGGCTTCGAGCGCGGGCCCGGGGGCAGCAATGCGGTGGCCCAGTACGCCGCGCCGCTCGCGCGCGAATTCGCCGATGTCGCCAGCACGCCGGAGCCGTTCCTGCTCTGGTTCCACCACGTGCCGTGGGATCACCGGATGAAGTCGGGCCGGCCGCTGTGGGACGAACTGGTCGCGCATTACGACCGCGGCGTCGACGAGGTGAAGGCGATGCGCGCCACGTGGCGCGGCCTCGGCGGCCATGTCGATGCCGAGCGCCACGCGCAGGTCGCCGCCTTCCTCGCGATCCAGCAGAAGGAGGCGCAGTGGTGGCGCGACGCCAGCATCGCCTACTGGCAGAGCCTCAACGGCCTGCCGTTGCCGGCCGGGCACGCGCCGCCGGCGCACAAGCTCGACTACTACGAGTCGCTGTCGTTCCCGTTCGCTCCAGGAAACCATTCACGATGAACAAGACGTTGGCACTGCTGCTGGCAGCAATGGCCCCGTTCGCCGCGCGCGCGGCCGATGCGCCGCTGCTGCACGAGATGTTCCAGGACCACGCGGTATTGCAGCGCGACCGGCCGATCCCGGTCTGGGGCCGGGCGCAGCCCGATGCGGACGTGACGGTCTCGCTCGCCGGCAAGCGCGTGCAGGCCCGCGCCGATGCGCAGGGCCGCTGGCGGGCGGAACTGCCGGCGTTGCGGGCGGGCGGCCCGTACACGCTGACCGCGCATTCCGGCGGCGCCACGCAGACGGCGAGCGACGTGCTGGTCGGCGACGTATGGCTGTGCTCCGGGCAGTCGAACATGGAACTGCAGGTCAAGCGCACGCTGAATTCCCGCGCCGAGATCCAGGACGCGGACAACGACCGCATCCGCCTGCTCAAGGTCGGGCTGAAGGAAAGCGTGGCCCCGCGCGAGCACTTCGAGTTGCCGGTGCGGTGGCAGAAGACCACGCCGGCGGACGTGCCGGAATTCTCCGCGGCCTGCTACTACTTCGCCCGCGAGCTGCAGAAGTCCGTCGACGTGCCGATGGGCCTGGTCAATTCGTCGTGGGGCGGTTCGCGGATCGAGGCATGGATCGGCGCGGAGTCGCTGCGCAGGCTCGGCGGCTACGACGATGCGCTGGATGTGCTCGCGCAGTACGCGGACGATCCGCTCGCGGCGGCCGCGAACTGGGGCGAAGTCTGGGCGAGGTGGTGGCGCGGGCGGCCCGGCGTGGCGCCGGGCGACGAGCCGTGGCGCGCGGATTACGCGCCCGGCAAGTCCGCGCCGGATGAAGCGTGGCGCGCCGCGCCGCGCGAACTCGGCGCATGGGAAGGCTGGGGCGTGCCGGAGCTGGCCGAATTCAACGGCATGCTCTGGTACCGCACCACGCTGGAGCTGAGCGCGGCGCAGGCCGCGCAGGACGCGGTGCTGGAACTGGGCACGGTCGACGAGGTCGACATGACCTGGGTCAACGGCCGCGGCGTCGGCAGCGCCTACATCGGCGAACCGCGCAAGTATCCGCTGCCGCGCGGGCTGCTGCACGAAGGCGACAACACGCTGGTGGTCAACGTGCTGGACACCTACGTGTTCGGCGGCATCACCGGGCCGTCGTCTTCGCGCGTGCTGCGCTTCGCCGATGGCACGTCGATCCCGCTCGATGGCCATTGGCAATACCGCATCGTGCCGGACACGGTCGGCACGCCGCCCCTGGCGCCGTGGATGTCGGCGTCGGGCAAGACCACGCTGTTCAACGGCATGGTCGCGCCGCTGGTCGGCTACGGCCTGCGCGGCGCGCTGTGGTACCAGGGCGAATCCAACACCGGCCAGCCCGCGGCCTACCGCGACCTGCTGCGCGCCTACCGCGACGACCTGCGCGCGCACTTCGGCAAGGACCTGCCCCTGTTCGTCGTGCAACTGGCGAACTTCGGCCCTGCGCCGACCCGGCCGACCGAAAGCGGCTGGGCCGAACTGCGCGAGGTGCAGCGCGAAGTCGCCGCCGAGGACCCGCGCACCGGGCTCGCGGTCGCGATCGACATCGGCGACCGCTACGACATCCATCCGGCGAACAAGCAGGAACTCGGCCGCCGCCTGGCCCGCGCCGCGCGCCGCGTGGTCTACGGCGAGAAGATCGCCGAGACCGGCCCGGTGCCGTTGTCGGCGAAGCGGGAAGGCGACGCGGTCGTGGTGGCGTTCGGCGACGTCGCCGGCAGGCTCGTTGCCTATGGTTACGACAAGCCGATCGGCTTCGAACTGTGCGGCAGCGGGCCGGGCTCGTGCCGCTACGCCGATGCCGAAATCCGCGGCGCCGGCGAAGTCGTGCTGCGCGCGCCGGTCGCGAACCCGACGCGCGTCCGCCATGCCTGGGCCGACAGCCCCATCGTCACCCTGTTCGACGGCGACGGCCTGCCGGCCGGGCCGTTCGAACTCGAGGTTCCCTGACCGCATTCCCCGCGAGCGCATCCATGAGCAAGCAAACCGGCAAGAACGCCGCCAGCGAAACCGCCACCCACGGCTCCGTGCGCGACCGCGAGATCGTCGACGCGAAGGTCATCGTCACCTGCCCGGGGCGCAACTTCGTCACCCTGAAGATCACCACGCGCTCGGGCGTCACCGGCCTCGGCGACGCCACCCTCAACGGCCGCGAGCTCGCGGTCGCTTCGTACCTGCAGGACCACCTGGTCCCGAACCTGATCGGCCGCGACGCCGGCCGCATCGAGGACATCTTCCAGTTCTTCTATCGCGGCGCGTACTGGCGGCGCGGCCCGGTGACGATGAGCGCGATCGCCGCGGTCGACGTCGCGCTGTGGGACATCCTCGGCAAGATGGCCGGGCTGCCGATCTACCGGCTGCTCGGCGGCCGCTCGCGCGAGGGCGCGCTGGTCTACGGCCACGCCAACGGCCGCGACATCGCCGAGGCCAGCGACGCGGTCGGCCGTTTCATCGAGCAGGGCTTCCTCGCGGTGCGCGCGCAGTGCGGCGTGCCGGGGGTGAAGAAGGCCTACGGCGTTTCCAGCGCCAGGGGCTACGAGCCGGCCGAGAGCGAGCTGCCGGCGGAGACCGTGTGGAACACGCCACGCTACCTCGAAGTGGCGCCGAAGCTGTTCGAACGGCTGCGCAAGGACCACGGCAACCACGTCGAGCTGCTGCACGACGTGCACCACCGGCTCAGCCCGATCGAGGCGGCGCGGCTGGCGAAGAGCCTGGAGCCGTACCGCCTGTTCTGGCTGGAGGACGCCACGCCCGCCGAGAACCAGCACTCGTTCGAGCTGATCCGCCAGCACTCGGTCACGCCGCTCGCGGTCGGCGAGGTGTTCAACTCGATCTGGGACTGCAAGCACCTGATCGAGAACCAGCTGATCGACTACATCCGCACGACGATCGTGCACGGCGGCGGCATCAGCCACATCCGCCGCCTCGCCGACTTCGCCGCGCTGCACCAGGTGCGCACCGGCTTCCACGGCGCCACCGACCTGTCGCCGGTGACGATGGGCGCGGCGCTGCACTTCGACACCTGGGCGCCGAACTTCGGCATCCAGGAATACATGTTCCATACCGGGGAAACCGACGCGGTGTTCCCGCACGACTACGAATTCCGCGACGGCCGCCTGCACGTCGGCGACACGCCGGGCCACGGCGTTGCCCTCGACGAGAAGCTGGCGAAGAAGTACCCGTATTCGCCGAAGCAGCTGCCGATCGCGCGGCTGCAGGACGGCTCGATGTGGGATTGGTGAGACCGATGCGAACCGCAGGATTCGCATTGCTGTCGCTATTGCTTGCCGCGCCCGCCGCATGGGCGCAACAGGCGGTCGCATTCGACTGGTTCGAATATGTCGGCAAGGATGCGGCCTTCGAACAGCCGCTGCCGCCGGGCCACTACCGCAACCCGATCCTCGCCGGCTTCCATCCGGACCCGGGCATCGCCCGCGCCGGCGACAAGTACTACCTGGTCAACTCGACGTTCGGGTACTTCCCCGGCATCCCGGTGTTCGAAAGCGACGACCTGGTGCACTGGCGGCAGATCGGAAGTGTCATCGACCGGCCTTCGCAACTGGACTTCGACGGCCTGCAACTGTCGCGTGGCGTGTTCGCGCCGACCATCTCGTTCCACGGCGGCACGTTCTACGTGCTCAACACCGCGGTCGACAGCGGCGGCAACTACATCGTCACCGCGAAGGATCCGGCGGGGCCGTGGTCCGAGCCGGTATGGCTGCCGACGGTCGGCGGCATCGACACCTCGCTGTTCTTCGACGACGACGGCAAGGCCTACCTGCTCAACAACGACGCGCCGGAAGGCGAGCCGCTGTACGACGGGCATCGTGCGATCTGGCTGCGCGAATTCGACCTGGAGAAACTGCAGCCGGCCGGCGAAGCGAAGGTCGTCGTCAATGGCGGCATGGACATCGCGCAGAAGCCGATCTGGATCGAAGGCCCGCACCTCTACAAGCGCGACGGCTGGTACTACCTGTCCTGCGCCGAGGGCGGCACCGGCCCGCAGCATTCGCAGGTGGTCGCGCGCAGCCGCAACGTGTGGGGGCCGTATGTTCCCTACGAGCACAACCCGATCCTGACCCAGCGCGACCTGCCCGACGATCGCGCCGAACCGGTGACCAACGCCGGCCATGCCGACCTGGTCGAAGGCAGGGACGGCCGGTGGTGGGCGGTGTTCCTGGCCAGCCGCAACTACGGCGGCACGCACTACAACACCGGGCGCGAAACGTATTTGCTCCCGGTCGAATGGAAGGACGGCTGGCCCACCATCCTCGAGCACGGCCGCGCGATCCCGCGCGTGGCGCCGGCGCCGTCATGGGTGCAGGGCGCGGCGCGGCAGGCGCCGCTGAGCGGCAACTTCGCCTGGCGCGACGAATTCGACCAGCCACGACTCGACCGCGCCTGGCTGCGGGTGCGCGTGCCGAAGACCGCGTGGGCCGATCTCGCCGCAAGGCCCGGTGCGTTGACCATCCATCCGCTGGCCGAGAACCTCGACACGCTGCGCAACCCTTCGTTCCTCGCCCGTCGCCAGCAGCACCTGGTCTTCGAGGCCAGCACCGCGCTCGACGTGCCGGCGCGGCCCGGCGTCGCCGCCGGCATCGCCGCGTTCCAGAACGAGGCGCACTGGTACTTCCTCGGCGTGCGCCGCACCGCAGGCGGCAAGGCGCAGCTGTTCCTGGAAAAGAGCGCCGGCAAGCCGGCCGAGACCATCGCGACGGCCACGCTCGCGGCGGGCAAGACGCTGAAACTGAAGATCGCCGGCAACGAAGGCGCGTATTCGTTCGGCTACGACGACGGCGACGGCTGGCGATGGCTGCGGCAGGGCGAAGACGGAACCATCCTCAGCACCGACGTCGCCGGCGGCTTCGTCGGCGCGACGCTGGGGCCGTACGCGCGCAGCGAGGAATCCGAGTAACCACGGGAGCGGAGATGGGCATCGTGATCAAATCCATGGCGGCCGGCATCCTCGTCGCATTGTCGTGCGCCGCATCGGCGCCGGCCATCGCGCAAGCGGCGGATCCGAAGCCGGCCTACCTCGACACCGCGCGCGGCTTCGAGGAACGCGCCGCCGACCTGGTCGCGCGACTGACGCTGGAGGAAAAGGCCGCGCTGATGCAGCACGACAACCCGGCGATCCCGCGGCTCGGCATCCCCGCCTACGACTGGTGGAACGAGGCCCTGCACGGCGTGGCCCGCGCCGGCGCGGCGACTTCGTTCCCGCAGGCGATCGGGCTGGCGGCGACCTTCGACGTGCCGCTGATGGACGAGGTCTCGGAAACCATCAGCGACGAGGCGCGCGCCAAGCACCACGAAGCCCTGCGCCGCGGCGAGCACGGCCGCTACCAGGGCCTGACCTTCTGGTCGCCGAACATCAACATCTTCCGCGACCCGCGCTGGGGCCGCGGCCAGGAGACCTACGGCGAGGACCCGTATCTCACGTCGCGCATGGGCGTCAGCTTCGTCCGCGGCCTGCAGGGCGACGATCCCAAGTACCGCAAGCTCGACGCCACCGCGAAGCACTTCGCCGTGCACAGCGGCCCCGAGGCCGACCGCCACCACTTCGACGTGCATCCGTCGAAGCGCGACCTGTACGAAACCTACCTGCCGGCGTTCGAGGCGCTGGTCAAGGAAGGGCAGGTCGCCGCGGTGATGGGCGCGTACAACCGCGTCTACGGCGAATCGGCCAGCGCCAGCAAGTTCCTGTTGCAGGACGTGCTGCGCCGCGACTGGGGTTACAAGGGCTACGTGCTGTCCGACTGCTGGGCGATCGAGGACATCTGGAAGCGCCACAGGATCGTCGCCACCGTCGAGGAAGCCGTCGCGCTCGCGGTGAAGAACGGCGACGACCTCAACTGCGGCAACAGCTACGCGAAGGCGCTGCCGGCGGCGGTGAAGCAGGGCCTGATCACCGAGGCCGAGCTCGACGCGTCGCTGCAGCGGCTGGTCGCCGCGCGCATGCGGCTGGGCATGTTCGACCCGCCGGAGGACGTGCGCTGGGCGCAGATCCCGTACTCGGTCAACCAGGCACCGGAACACGACGCGCTGGCGCGCCGCGCCGCGCAGGAATCGATCGTGCTGCTGAAGAACGACGGCATCCTGCCGCTGTCCAAGCGGCTCAGGCGCGTCGCGGTGATCGGCCCGACCGCCGACGACGTGATGGCGCTGCTGGGCAACTACTACGGCACGCCGGCCGACCCGGTGACCATCCTGCGCGGCATCCGCGAAGCGCTGCCGGATGCCGAGGTGGTCTACGCGCGCGGCGTCGACCTGGTCGAGGGGCGCGACGACCCGGCGGCCACGCCGCTCATCGAAGCGCAGTACCTGCGACCGGAGCCCGGTTCCAGCGAGCGCGGCCTGCGCGGCGAGTACTTCCGCAACAAGGACCTGTCGGGCAAGCCGGTGCTCGTGCGCGTGGACCCGCAGATCGCGTTCCGCTGGGACCGCGGTTCGCCCACCGACAACCTGATGGCACGCGGCGAGGCCGGTCCGGACAACGCCGTGCCCAACGACGGTTTCGGCATCCGCTGGAGCGGCCAGCTGCTGCCACCGGTGAGCGGCCAGTACCGGCTGGAGGCCGCGGCCAACGACGGCATGCGCCTGTACCTGGACGGCAAGCGGCTCATCGACCACTGGGAGGATGCCGAGCGCCTGCGTGCGGACAGCGTCACCGTCGCGCTGGAGGCCGGCCGCGCCTACGACATCCGCCTGGAGTACTACGAGAACGAGCGCGATTCGGCGGTGCGCCTGGCCTGGGCGCGGCCCGGCGCGCAGCCGCCGTTCGAGCAGGCGCTGGAAGCGGCGCGCAGCGCCGACGCGGTGGTGTTCGTCGGCGGCCTGACCGGCGACGTCGAGGGCGAGGAGATGCGCGTCGACTATCCGGGCTTCGCCGGCGGCGACCGCACCGACCTGCGCCTGCCGGCCACGCAGCGCAAGCTGCTCGAGGCGCTGCACGCGACCGGCAAGCCGGTGGTGGCGGTGCTGACCACCGGTTCGGCGCTGGCGATCGACTGGGCGAAGCAGAACCTGCCGGCGATCCTCGTCGCGTGGTATCCCGGCCAGCGCGGCGGCAGTGCGGTCGCCGACGTGCTGTTCGGCGATGCCAACCCGGCCGGGCGCCTGCCGGTGACCTTCTACAAGGCCGACGAACGGCTGCCGGCGTTCGACGATTATTCGATGCGCGGCCGCACCTACCGCTATTTCGCCGGCGAACCGCTGTATCCGTTCGGCCACGGCCTGTCGTACACGCGCTTCGAGTACGCGAAGCTGCGCCTCGACGGCCGCCGCATCGACGCCGACCGGCAGGCGACCGTCTCGGTCCGCGTGCGCAACGCGGGCGACCGCGCCGGCGACGAAGTGGTGCAGTTGTACCTGCGCCCGATCGAGCCGCGGCGCGAGCGGGCGGCGAAGGAACTGCGCGGCTTCCAGCGCGTGCACCTGCAGCCGGGCGAGGAGCGCGAACTGTCGTTTCCGCTCGTGCCGCGAACCGACCTGCGCGTCTACGACGACGCGGCCGGCCGCTACGTGGTCGACCCGGGCGAGTACGAGGTGCAGGTCGGCGCGTCGAGCGCGGACATCCGCGCGACGCAACGGTTCACGGTGAAGTAGCGCATGGGGGCCGGCCGGCTTTCCGACGCCACCCTCGCGGCCGTGCCCGCGAGCGTCGCGCGCCCGCGCTACGACCGCGCGGCCACCCGCGTCGGCATCGTCCACTTCGGTCCCGGCGCGTTCCACCGCGCGCACCAGGCGGCGTACCTCGACGACCTGCTCGCCGATGAGCCGGACTGGGCGATCTGCGCGGTTTCGCTGCACAGCACCGAGGTACGCGATGCGCTGCGCCCGCAGGACGGGCTGTACACGCTGGCCCTGCTCGGCGAAGCGACGCGGCTGCGCGTGATCGGATCGATCCGCGAGATCCTCGCCGCGCGCGACGAGCGCGACGCGGTGCTGGCCCGGCTGGCCGACCCGGCGGTGCGCATCGTCACCCTGACCATCACCGAAAAAGGCTATTGCCTGGCCGGCGACGATCTCGACTTCGCCCATCCGGAAATCGTCCACGACCTGGCGATGCCGGACGCGCCATGCAGCGCGATCGGCTTCGTCGTCGCCGGGCTGTCCGCGCGCCGCAGGGCCGGCCTGGCGGCGTACACCGTGCTCAGCTGCGACAACCTGGCCGACAACGGCGGCAAGCTGCGCCGCGCGGTGCTGCAGTACGCGCGCCGGCTCGACGCCGGCCTCGCCGGCTGGATCGAGTGCGAGGTCGCGTTTCCGCGCTCGATGGTCGACAGCATCACCCCGGCGACCGACGATGCCTTGCGCGGGCGCGTCTCGGCGCAGCTCGGCTGCGGCGACGCCTGGCCGGTGCAGCGCGAGGCCTACGCGCAATGGGTGATCGAGGACGACTTCCGCAACGGCCGCCCGGCGTTCGAGAAGGCCGGCGCCACGATCAGCGACGACATCGCCGGCTACGACCGCGCCAAGCTGCGCCTGCTCAACGGCCCGCACTCGGCGCTGGCCTACCTCGGTTCGCTGCTGCGGATCGAGACCGTTGCCGAAGCGATGCGCGAACCGCGGCTGGCCGGGTTCATCGAACGGCTGATGCGCGAACACGTCGCACCCGGCCTCGCCGCGCCGGCGGGGTTCGACGCCACCGCCTACATCGATGCGATCCTCGAACGCTTCCGCAACCCGGCGATCGCGCACAAGCTCACGCAGATCGCCTGGGACGGCTCGCAGAAGCTGCCGGTGCGCATCTTCGGCACGATCGCCGACGCGCTGGCCGCGGGCCGCGGCATCGACGCGCTGTGCCTGCCGGTCGCGGCGTGGCTGCATTTCGTGCGCCGGCAGGCCAACGCCGGCGTGGCCCTGGTCGACCCGCTCGGTGACGTGCTGGTGTCGATCGCCACGTCATGCAATGGCAATGCGCGGTACGATGTCGATGCCTTCCTCAAGCTCGATGCCGTGTTCGCCGGCATCCGCGGGGAAGCCCGTTTCGTCGCGGCCCTGCGCAACGCCTATGCCCGACTCGGCGACGCCACGCCGCAATCGGTGATGAAGGCACTGGCATGGGGAGGGACATGACCCACCATTGCCATCCATGCGCTCGCGATGGCAATGATCGAAACAGTCTCGATCATTGCCACGGGAACCAAGACCCCACGCTCCTGGCGCTGACCGGGCGATGGAAGGCTTCGTCGTGCGCGGTGAGCTTGCCGATGGCGGCGATTCCGGCTGCGGTGCCGAAGTCGCGCATGCCGCCTGCAGCAGGAGGCCGGGACCAGGATCGCGCGGAAGATCGATTGCATCTGAAACTCCATGCGGTGGTCGATTGACACGATGCAGCAAGCATTTCCGCCTGGAAAAGGCATCATTGGGCAATGGAATGGTAGCGCTACCATCCGATTCGCGCGTGCCGGCAGGCACGCCGATTCCGCAACAGGAAACCGGACGAGACGATGCGCAACAAGAACGCGATGCCGTGGCTGATCCTGCTGTTCCCCGCGACGTTGCAGGCACAGGACCTGCGCCTCAACGAGCAGGAATATTTCGAGGCGCGCGGCGCCGAAGTGCTGGTTTTCGCAGGCAAGCCCGGCGGCCTGTTCAACGACGCCAAGACCGGCGGCGTGGAACTGGTGCATCACGGCGAACGCACCGCCACCAACGGCGACGTGCGCCTCAACCGCACCCCGGAGCAGTGGGATGCGATCGCCGAACTGGTCGAACGCAAGGTCGACGCGCAGCGCCAGCGCATCGAGACGAAGATGCGCTACCCGCAGTTCGACTTCGACTATCGCGTCGAGGTGCAGGCCGATGGCGACGGCGTGGTGCTGCGCGTGCTGCTGGACAAGCCGCTGCCCAGGGCGCTGGAAGGTCGCGCCGGCTTCAACCTGGAATTCGTGCCGGTGGCGTATTTCGGCAAGAGCTACCTGGCCGATGGAAAAACCGGGTTGTTCCCGCGCCATCCTTCGGCGCTGATGGATACCAACGCCAGTGGCGCGACCGAGCCGCGTGCGTTCGCCAGCGGCCGGCGCATCGTGCTGGCGCCGGAAGATCCGATGCATCGCATCACCGTCGAGTCCCGGGGCGACACGCCGCTGCAGTTGTACGACGGGCGCAACAAGGCGCAGAACGGCTGGTACGTGCTGCGCAGTCCGTTGCCGGCGGGGAAGACCGGCAAGGCGGTCGAGTGGAAGGTGAAAGTCGACACCGCGCCCGACTGGCTGCGTGCGCCGGTCATCGCGCATTCGCAGGTCGGCTACCATCCGGCGCAGGACAAGGTCGCGCTGATCGAGCTCGACCGGAACGACACGCCGAAGGCCAGTGCGCGACTGGTGAAGATCGAAGCCGACGGCGCTGAAAGGGCCGTGTTCGAAGGCCCGGCCAGGGACTGGGGCCGCTGGTTGCGTTACCGCTACCTGCAGTTCGATTTCTCGCAGGTGCGCGAAGCCGGCCTGTACCGCATCGATTACGGCGCGCAGCAAAGCGGGGTGTTCCGCATCGACGCGGATGTCTACGCCGATGTCTGGCATCCGACCCTGGACGTGTACCTGCCGGTGCAGATGGACCACGTGCGGGTGCGCGAAGGTTATCGCACCTGGCATGGCGCATCGCATCTGGACGATGCCTTGCAGGCGCCGCCGGACTACGGACACTTCGACCTGTACGCAATGGGCGCGCAGACGGATACGGAATTCGCGCCCTTCGAGCATATTCCCGGCCTGAACAAGGGCGGCTGGCTCGACGCGGGCGACTTCGACATCCGTACCCAGACCCAGTACCACCTGGTCGACTCGCTGGTGCAGGTGTGGGAACGGTTCCGTCCGGAGCGCGACGCCACCACCATCAGCCAGTCCGCGCGCTACGTCGAATTGCACCGGCCCGACGGCAAACCCGACCTGCTGCAGCAGATCGAACACGGCACGCTCTACCTGCTGGGCCAGTACCGTGCCGTCGGCCATGCCATCCACGGCATCGTCGAAGCGCACCTGTACCAGTACCCGCACCTGGGCGATGCGCTGAGCAAGACCGATGGCCTGGTCTACGACAGGTCGCTCGATCCGCATGCGGCGCAGCGCCGGCCCGGCAAGATGTTTGCGCCCGTCACCCAATCGCCGTCGCCGGAGCGGCTGGTGACCCGGCGCGAAGGCGAGCGCAGCGGCGAATTCGACGACCGCTGGGCCTTCACCACCCGCGCTTCGGCGCTGGATTACGGATCGGCCGCGGCCCTCGCCGCCGCCAGTCGCGCACTGCGTGGCTACGACGAGGCGCTGGCGGACGAAGCGCTGTGCACGGCCCGCAAGGTGTGGGACGAAGAGCAGTCGCACCCGCCTTACCCCTACCATTTCGGCAACACCACCGGCGGGCGCTTGGCCGACGAGGAGTTCAAGGCCGCGGTGGAACTGCTGTTGACCACGAAGCAGGACAAATACGCCAAGCGCGTGGCCGCGCTGTTGCCGGACGTGGGCGCGCGCTTCTTCGGCGACAACGTCGCGACCGCGGTGCGCGCGCTGCCGGCGATGGACGCCGCGTACAAGGCGAAGCTGCGCGAACTGGCGCAGGCCTATGTCGCCGGGTTGCGCAAGAGCCAGCAGGAGAACCCCTTCGGCGTGGTCATCACGCGCGCCGGCTGGGCCGGCAATGGCGCGGTGGTGGAACAGGCCATCGCCAACGATTACCTGCGCCGCACCTTCCCCGACCTGCTGGGCGCGGAAGATGTGTATCGCGGCCTGGGCTATCTGTTCGGCGCGCATCCGGGCGCCAGCCATTCCTTCGTTTCCGCCGTCGGCGCGAAGTCCCAATTGGTCGCCTACGGCATGAACCGCGCCGACTTCTCCTACATCGCCGGCGGCGTGGTGCCGGGCGTGCTGGTGCTGCCGCCGGACCTGCCCGAGAACCGCACCAACTGGCCGTTCTTCTGGGGCCAGAACGAATATGTGGTGAACCTGGGCGGCAGTTATCTCTATCTGGCCAATGCGGTGCGCGAAATGCTGGAGGAAAAGTGAAGGCCGCTGCTGCGACGGGCATCGGGCATCGGCGTCACGCGCCATCGGCCTCGCGGCGGATCGGCGCGAAGCGACAAGCTTCCCTGCAGGCAATGCGCGCATCATCGTCCCGGATGGTGGCGCCAACACGAGGTTGCGCATGTTTCCCACACTGACCCGCCATGCCGTCGCCGACGGCGCACGCTGGGCGCTCGATGGCCGTTACCTGCCACCGGATTTCCGCCTTGCCGACTGGTTGGCGCTGCCGCCGTCCGAAGCGCGCGCGGCCCTGTCGCGCCTGCGCTGCGAGGGAACCGCGAGCGCGCCGCTTCTGCCGCCCATCGAGGACGCGCAGGAAGCATGGGCCAGCGGCGTGACCTACCTGAGCAGCCGCCTGGCGCGCGAAGCCGAATCGCAGAGCAGCGACGTGTACGTGCGCGTCTACGATGCGCCGCGCCCGGAGCTGTTCTTCAAGGCCTGTGGCTGGCGCGCCAGGGGCCACGGCCAGCCGATCCGCATTCGCGGCGACAGCGCCTGGAACGTGCCCGAACCGGAACTGGTGCTGGTGCTGGATGCGTCCGGCAACATCGTCGGCTACACGGCGGGCAACGATGTCTCTTCACGCAGCATCGAAGGCGAGAATCCGCTGTACCTGCCGCAGGCCAAGGTCTACGACGGCGCCTGCGCGATGGGCTCGGGCATCCGCCTGTGCGGGCCGGCGCAGTTGCGCGACCTGCCGATCGCGCTGGACATCGTGCGCGCCGGCGCCAGCGTGTTCGCCGGAAGCACCCGCACATCGCAGATCAAGCGCACGCTGGAGGAGCTGGCGGAGTACCTGTTCCGCGAACTGGGCTTCCCGCACGGCGCCTTCCTGTTCACCGGTACCGGCATCGTGCCGGGCGAAGACTTCAGCCTGCAGCCCGGCGATGTCGTGCACGTCGACATCGGCGGGCTGGTGCTGGAAAACCCGGTGCGATAGCCCGTGGACACTGCCCCAAACCACGCGAGCACCGCTCGACGCCGGATGCGCGCGCCGGCGACTGCCCGCGCCTGACGCCGGATAGCCAATGGCCGCCAACGACTTCGATCCGGATTCCCTGCTCGGCGACGGCTCGGCCGTCGCGGCCACGCGCACCTCGGGCGAAGGCCCGCGCGGGAGGCTGCCGATCGACGAGCGTGCGCTGCTGGACCAGCCCAGCGGCCACCTGTTCGGGTTGAGCCTCAACGCCGGCATGGGTTGGCGCGTCGACGAAGTCATGCGCGACCCATTCCTGATCGTCAGCACGCAGGGCGGCCTGCGCGCCGAGGACGGCCGGCCCGTCGCGCTCGGTTTGCACACGGGGCACTGGGAGATCGACCGGCTGGTGCGCACCGCCGCCGAAACCTTCGCCGCGAACCGGGGCTTGCCGTTCTCGGTGATGTGCAGCGATCCGTGCGACGGCCGCTCGCAGGGCACCACCGGCATGTTCGACAGCCTGCCGTATCGCAACGACGCGGCGATCGCGATGCGGCGGCTGATCCGTTCGCTGCCGCAGCGCCGCGGCGTGCTCGGCATCGCGACCTGCGACAAGGGCCTGCCGGCGACGATGATGGCCCTGGCCGGTTGTTCCGACCTGCCGTGCGTGGTCGTGCCCGGCGGCGTGACCCTGCCGGCGCGCGGCGGCGAGGATGCCGGCACCGTGCAGACCCTAGGCGCGCGCTATGCGCATGGCCTGGTCACGCTGGAGCACGCCGCCGAAATGGGCTGCAAGGCTTGCGGTTCGCCGGGCGGCGGCTGCCAGTTCCTCGGCACCGCGGCGACCTCGCAGGTCGTCGCCGAGGCGCTCGGCGTGGCGCTGCCGCACAGTGCGCTGGCGCCGTCGGGCGAGCCGGCGTGGATCGACATCGCGCGGCGTTCGGCGCTGGCGTTGATGCACCTGGCGCGGCGCGGCATCCCGCTCTCGGAAATCCTCACGCGCAAGGCGTTCGAGAACGCGCTGGTCGTGCATGCGGCGTTCGGCGGTTCGACCAACCTGCTGCTGCACGTGCCGGCGATCGCGCACGCCGCGGGCATCGCGCCGCCGACGGTCGCGGACTGGACCCGCGCCAACCACGCCACGCCGCGCCTGGTCGACGCGCTGCCGAACGGCCCGCGCCACCACCCGACCGTGCAGGTGTTCATGGCCGGCGGCGTGCCCGAGGCGATGCTGCACCTGCGCGAGCGCGGCCTGCTGCACCTCGATGCATTGACCGTCAGCGGACGGACCCTCGGCGAGAACCTCGACTGGTGGGAACGGAGCGCCGAACGTGCCGCGTCGCGGGCGCGGCTGCGCGAACTCGATGGCGTCGATCCGGACCGCGTGATCATGGGCGCGGACGCCGCGCGCGCCGCCGGCCTGACCAGCGCGCTGGTGTTCCCGGTCGGCAACCTCGCGCCCAAGGGCTCGGTGATCAAGGCCACCTCGATCGATCCGTCCGTGGTCGACGCCGACGACGTCTATCGCCACACCGGTCGCGTGCGCCTGTTCGCGGCCGAGCACGCGGCGATCCGCGCGATCAAGTCCAGGGGCGGCGACGCGGTGAAGCCGGGGGAAGTGCTGGTCCTCGCCGGCTGCGGCCCCGCCGGCACCGGCATGGAGGAAACCTACCAGGTCACCTCCGCGCTCAAGCACCTGCCGTGGGGCAAGCACGTGCCGGTGATCACCGACGCGCGCTTCTCCGGCGTGTCGACCGGCGCCTGCATCGGCCACGTCGGCCCCGAGGCGCTGGCCGGCGGCCCGCTCGGCAAGCTGCGCGACGGCGACTGGGTGCGCATCGAGATCGACCGCGGCCGCCTGCTCGGCCGCATCGACTTCATCGGCGCCGACCCCGGGCATCCGCTGACCCCGGAGCAGGGCGCGACGCTGCTCGCGCAACGCGACGTGCATCCGGCGCTCGCGCCGCATCCGAAACTGCCCGCCGACACCCGGCTGTGGGCCGCGTTGCAGGCCGCCAGCGGCGGCACCTGGGCCGGCTGCGTCTACGACGCCGACACGATCATCGAAACGCTGCGCGCGGGCCGGGCCGAGCTCGCGCGCCGCGGCAAGGAGCGCAAGGAATGACCTCGATCCTCATCATCCTCGCCGCGATCGCCCTGCAGATCTTCCTGACGGCGAGGAAAGTCAGTCCGTTCCTGTCGCTGCTGTTCGTCGCGATCCTCACCGGGCTGTGCCTGGGCATGTCGCCGCAGCAACTGCTCAAGGCCATCGAGACCGGCGCCGGCAGCACCCTCGGCGGCCTGGCCCTGGTCATCTGCCTGGGTGCGGCGCTGGGGAAGATCCTCGAGGAGAGCGGCGCCGCGGAACGCATCGCGGGCACCCTGGTCGGCGCGTTCGGCGAGAAGAACATCCAGTGGGCGGTACTGCTGACCGGCTTCCTCGTCGGCCTGCCGCTCTACTACAACGCCGGCTTCATCATCCTGATCCCGCTGATCTTCGGGCTGGCCAGGAAGACGGGGTTGCCGCTGCTGTACATCGCCATCCCGACCGCCGCCTCGCTGAGCACCACGCACGGCTTCCTGCCGCCGCACCCGGGCCCGGTGGTGCTGGTGAAGGCGTTCCAGGCGGACATGGGCAAGACCCTGCTGTACGGCCTGCTGATTGCGGTCCCCGCGGTGATCGTCGCCGGGCCGTTCCTCGGCAAGTACATGAAGCGGATCCCCGCACCGGGCTCGGCGCTGTTCTCCACCGCCACCGAACCCAAGTCGCTGCCGGCGGCCTTCCCCTCGTTCTTCTTCGCATTGCTGCCGGTGTTGCTGATCGCGGCGTCGGTGCTGGCCGCCCGCCTGCTGCCCGAGGGCTTCGCGCGGACGACGCTGCTGTTCGCCGGCGATTCCAACATCGCCCTGCTGGTGTCGGTTCTGGCGGCGCTGTGGTACTTCGGCGTGCGCCGCGGCGTCGACATGGACACGCAGACGCGCTGGGTCAACCAGGCCATCTCCGGCATCGCCGTCATCGTGCTGATCATCACTGCCGGCGGCGTGTTCAAGCAGGTGCTCACCGACAGCGGCACCGGCGACTACATCTCCTCGTTCAGCCGGGCCTGGCACATGCCGCCGCTGCTGTTCGCGTGGCTGGTGGCGGCGCTGCTGCGGGTGATGATCGGCTCGGCGACGGTGGCGGGCATCACCGCCGCGGGCGTGGTGTCGCCGCTGCTGGCGACGACGGACGTGTCGCCGGAGCTGCTGGTGCTGTCGGTGGGCGCGGGCAGCGTGTTCTGCTCGCACGTCAACGACTCGGCGTTCTGGATGTTCAAGGAGTTCTTCGGCGTCTCGATGAAGCAGACCTTCCTGTCGTGGACGGTGATGGAAACGACGATCTCGGTCATGGGCCTGGTCGGCGTGCTGCTGCTCGACGTGGTCGTGTGAGCGGAACCGGAGGGCGGGGCAGGGCGGCTGCCCGTCCCTGCCGGCCGCGGGCGGGCCTCAGCCCCGTCGCGCCGCCTCGATCGCGGCGATGTCGATCTTCCTCATCTGCATCATCGCGTCGAAGGCGCGCTTGGCCGCGGCGCGATCCGGATCGGTGAACGCCTCGGTCAACGCGCGTGGCGTGATCTGCCAGGACACGCCCCACTTGTCCTTGCACCAGCCGCAGGCGCTTTCCTGGCCGCCGTTGCCGACGATCGCGTTCCACAGGCGGTCGGTTTCGGCCTGGTCGTCGGTCGCGACCTGGAACGAGAAGGCCTCGTTGTGCTTGAACGCAGGCCCGCCGTTCAGGCCGAGGCAGGGGATGCCCATCACCGTGAACTCGACCGTCAGGACATCGCCCTGCTTGCCATCGGGATAGTCGCCGGGCGCGTGATGGACGGCCTGCACCGCGCTGTCGGGAAACGTTTCGGCGTAGAACCTCGCGGCATCCAGCGCGGTGCCGTCGTACCAGAGGCAGATCGTGTTCTTGCTGACCATGTCGGCCCTCCCAAACCCGGATGGAGACGTGCATCCAGGCTGCGCAGGCAGCCGGGTTGCTCTCGTGCCCATACACATACCACGGGATGCGTGCAGGGACGATCATGCCGCGGCGCAATCCGCGCGCGGCGCTGCCCGCGGTCCTTGCATCCGGCTTCAGGCGGCCGTCGCATTGCCCGCCGCGCGCTGAACGCGACGGCCGGGATTGATGGCCGGTTCACCCGCCCGCGCCCACGCTGGCGCTGCGTGGTCGAAGCGCCGCTTGCGCGCATGTCCCGCACGCGCGATGCGAAAGCGCGCTGCCACGGCATTCCCAACCAAGGAGCGTCGCATGAACTTGCGCAAACCATTTCTGATCTGCGTCGCGGCGGCATCGATGGCGCTGGCCGCGTGCGCAACTTCCCCCGGCCGTGGCGGCAGCGGCTATTACGGCGGCTGCCACGACCGCGGCACCGGGACCCGCATCGGGCCGGGGGGCCAGCCCACCCGCGGCGTCGCCGGCGCGGTGGTCGGCGGCATCCTCGGCGCCGCGGCGGGCCGCGAAATCGCCGACGACAAGCGCGAGGGCCGGCGCAACACCGCCACGGCGGCGGGCGCCGTCGCCGGCGCGGTCGCCGGCAGCGCGATCCAGCGCAGGGCGAACGGCGTGCGCTACAACGTCTACGTGCGCATGGACGACGGGCGCGAGGTCGCGGTCACGCAGGGCGACATCGGCGGCATCCGCGAAGGCTCGTACGTGCGCGTGTACAACGGCCGCGCGACGCTGCGCTGAGCGCGCCCCCGGGCGCGGCTCGCCCGGAAGCGGACGGCCCGGCCCGCCGCGGCTAATGCTCCCGCGGTACCCGCAACACGGCCTCCAGCGCCGGCTTGGGCTTGCGCTCGCGGTCGAACAGCAACGGATAGTTGCTGCGGTTCGGGACCGGGTAGTCGTTCTTCCACGACATGCCGTCGTGCACGCCCCACAGGGTGACGCGGGCGATCTTGTCGCGCTTGCGGTGGAACAGGCGGAACAGCTCGGCGTAGCGGTCGGCGAGCCGCTGCTGCACGTCCGGCGGCAGGCCGTCCTTGTACGGGTCGAGGTAGCGTTCGAACTCGGGCAGCTGGAATTGCGGGTGCAGCAGGCCGGTGCCGATGACCTGGCCTTCCCGGGTCAGCGGCAGCACGTCGACGTCCAGCTCGGTGATCATCACCTTGAGGCCGAGCGCCGCGTACGCATCGATCGCGGCCTCGATGTCGGCCAGGCCCGGATAGTTCAATCCCCAGTGCGCCTGGATGCCGATGCCGTCGATGCGGATGCCGTGCGCCTGCAGCATCTTCGCCATGCGCACGATGCCGTCGCGCTTGGCCGGGCGCTCGGCGTTGAAGTCGTTGTAGTACAGCTCGGCATCCGGCGCGTAGCGGTGGGCGAATTCGAACGCCTTGCGCACCAGCTCGTCGCCGTCGCCGACGGCCTTGACCCAGGCGGTGTCCGCGCGGTACGCGCCGTCTTCGCCGATCACTTCATTGACCACGTCCCAGGCATCGACGCGGCCGGCGTAGCGCCCGGCGACGGTCTCGATGTGCCGGCGCATCCGTTCGATCTGCGCCGCGGGCGCGTTCGGTTTGCCGTTCGCGTCGGAGAAGAACCATGCCGGCGTCTGGTTGTGCCAGACCAGGGTATGGCCGACGACGAACATGCCGTGGCGTTCGCCGAATTCGACGAAGGCGTCGGCCGCGGAGAAGTCGTAGGCGTCCGGTTTCGGACTCACGACCTCGGCCTTCATCACGTTCTCCGGCGTGACCGAGTCGAAGTGGCGCAGGACCAGTTCCCGCGAAGCCATGTCCCGGCCCGAGACGATGTCGTCGTTGACCGCGACGCCGACCAGGAAGTCGCCGGCATAGGCGTCCTTCAGCGTGGCCGCGCCGTGCGGCGCACACGCGCAAAGCACCGTCGAGACGACGGCCAGCAAGGCGGCCAGATGCGCGTTCGCCGCCATCACAGCCGGTACGCCTGCTTCGGCAGGCGATAGGCGAGGTCGGTGGCGAGTTCGGCCGCTTCGTCCTCGTCGATCCGGTGTTCCGCCACCAGCTTCGCCAGCACCGCGCAGTCGATGCGCCGGGCCACGTCGTGGCGCGCGGGGATCGACAGCAAGGCGCGGGTATCGTCGTTGAAGCCGATCGTGTTGTAGAAGCCCGCCGTGCCCAGCGTCTGCTCGCGCAGGCGCCACATGCCCTCGGGCGAATCGTGGAACCACCATGCCGGGCCGAGGAACAGGCACGGATAGTGGCCGGCCAGCGGGCCGAGCTCGCGCGAATAGGCGCTTTCGTCCAGCGTGAACAGGATGAATCTGAAGTCCGGCTCGTTGCCGAAGCGGTCGAGCAGCGGCTTCAGCGCATGCACGTACTCGGTGCGCAGCGGCAGGTCGGCGCCGACGTTGCGGCCGTAGCGTTCGAACAACGCCGGGTTGTGGTTGCGATGGCAGCCCGGGTGCAGTTGCATGACCAGGCCGTCGTCCAGGCTCATCGCCGCCATCTCGGTCAGCATCTGGGCGCGGAACAGTTCGGCTTCGTGCGCGCTGGACTGGCCGCGCACGACCCGGTCGAACAGGGCGCGCGCTTCCCGTTCGGAAAGATCGGCGGTCGCCGCGGTTTCGTGGCCGTGGTCGGTCGACGTGGCGCCCATCTTCGCGAAGAAGCCGCGGCGGTCGCGGTGCGCGCGCAGGTAGCCGTCCCAGGTGTAGACGTTCTCGCCGGTGATCTCGCCGAAGCGTTCCAGGGCGCCGGCGAAGTCCTCGTGCTCCGGATCGATCACGACGTCCGGGCGGTACGCGGTCAGCACGCGGCCGCTCCAGCCGCTGTCGCGGATCGCCCGGTGGTGTTCGAGCGTATCGAGCGGACCTTCGGTGGTGGCGATGACTTCGATGTTGAAGCGCTCGAACAGCGCGCGCGGCCGGAATTCCGGCGTCTGCAGCGCGGCGGTGATCGTGTCGTAGTACCGGTCGGACGTGGTCGCGTCGAGGCGCTGGCGCAGGCCGAACACCTCGAAGAAGACGTGGTTCAGCCACAGCGACGAAGGCGTGCCGCGGAACAGGTGGAAGTTGCCCGCGAACGTGCGCCACGCCTCGCGCGGATCGACGTCGGCGCGCGAACCGTCCCGGCGCGGGATGCCGAGCGCGTCCAGCGGCACGCCCTGGCTGTAGAGCATGCGGAACAGGTAGTGGTCCGGCACCAGCAGCAGCTCGGTGGCGTTGGCGAACGGTGCGTTCTGCGCCCACCACGACGGATCGGTGTGGCCGTGCGGGCTGACGATCGGCAGCTTCGCGACCTGCGCGTACAACCGGCGCGCGATGCCGCGCTGCGCCGGGTCGGACGGGAACAGGCGGTCTTCGTGCAAGGCCAGGGGCTTGGGGGAGGCGTTCATGAATGCCGCCGTTCTTCCGGATTGATGCGGATTGTGCCCCTCTCCCGTTGCACGGGGCGAGGGTTGGCGCGGGGTGGGTCGGCAAGCCGGACCGCGCGCTTGCGCCCGCGTTTGCCCCCCTTCCTGCCTCCCCTGCAAGCGGGGAAAGCGATGTTGGTCGGCGCGGTCATGCCGGAAAGCGTGCGGCCAAGGTTCGGCATGGCCAGTCATCCGACGCCGGGCGCGGCCACGGTGCGGGGTAATGCCGCGCTTCGAGGGCGACCGGTCCGTCGCCCTCGACGAAGCCGGCCGGTTTCCCGGTCGACGGCACGACGACCGGTACGGCGATACGCATTCCGGTACGGTCGCTGCCGGGCAGGAACGGCTGCGCGGCGTGTTCGCCCGCCTGCGGTGCCGGGGCATGCAGCGACAATTTCATTGTCGCCATCCCTTGAAGCCTTCGACCAGATGCACGCGCCACAGGTCGCGGTGCGAGGTCAGGTACAGCGTGCGGCCGTCGTCGCCGAACGTGCAGTTGGAAATCTCGGTGCCGGTGACGATGCGGCCGAGGCGGCGGCCGTCCGGCGCCATCACCAGCACGCCGCCGGGCGCGGTGGCGAAGATCGTGCCGTCGGCCGCGACCTTCATCCCGTCCGGCAGGCCCGGCGCATTCCCGGCGAGCAGGTCGGAGGCGTCGGCGAACACGCGCTTGCCGACGACGTCGCCGGCGGCATCCAGCGCGTAGGCCATCCAGATCGGCCGCTTCGGGTCGGAGTTCGCCACGTACAGCGTTTTCTCGTCCGGCGACAGCGCGATGCCGTTGGGGAAACCCAAGCCGTCATCGACCAGGTGCACCGTGCCGTCGCGATCGATGCGGTAGACGCCGTTGCGCTTCTGTTCCTTCACCGGCGAGTCGTCGAGGCCGGCCAGTCCGTATGGCGGATCGGTGAAGTAGATGCTGCCGTCGCTGCGTTCGACCAGGTCGTTCGGGCTGTTCAGGCGCTGCCCCGCGAAGCGGGAGGCCAGCGTCCTGCGCTCGCGGCTGCCGAGGTCGAGCCGCACCACCGCGCGGTTGCCCGAGTCGGCGACCAGCAACGCGCCGTCGCGGGCGCGCGCCAGCCCGTTCGCGCCGGCCTCGCGCAGGGCGGGATCCGGCTTGCCCGCATAGCCCGACGGGCGCGCGAACACCGACAGGCCGTCGCCGGGCGACCAGCGGTACAGCGTGTTCTCCGGCACGTCGGTGAACAGCAGGTAGCCGCCGTCGTCGGCGATCCACAGCGGGCCTTCCGACCAGGTGAAGCCGTCGGCGAGCTTCTCGAACCTGGCGTCGGCGGCGACGATGGCGTCGAGCGCGGGATCGAAGCGTTCGATGCGGCCCGGCGCCGCGGACGCATCGTTCTTCGCCGGCCCGTCCACGCCGCGTACGTAGCCGCGCAGCCAGGCGAGGGCAGGGCGCTCGCTGCCGTCCTTGCGCACCAGGTTGGCGCCGTACGACCCGCGCCACAGGCCGGGGCGGAAGCCCCACAGGGTAATGCCGGCGACCGCCGGGTGTTCCCAGAACACCGGGAATACGCGCCGGTAGCTCGCCAGCTGTTCGGCATCGCGCTTGCCGTCGATGTCCAGTTCGGTCACGTAGATCGGCAGGCCGCTGGCGGCCAGCAGGTCGAGGCTGGCCTTGTGTACCGGCATCGGCGTTTCGGTGGTGGTGGAGAACGAGTGCGCCTGCACGCCGATGCCGTCGAGCAGCTGCTCGCGGTTCAGCAGGTCGACGATTTCGCGGTAGCGCTTCGCGTCCGCCGGCGTGTTGGTGATGCTGTAGTCGTTGATCAGCAGCTTCGAGTGCGGGAAATACCGGCGCGCCATGCGGAACGATTCGAGGATCCAGTCCCAGCCGCTGGCGCCGGCGCCGCCGAGCGCCTCGAGGTAGTTGCCGCCGCCTTCGTCGTCCTTGCTTGGCGGGTCGTGCAGCGGCTCGTTGACCACTTCGACGAAATCGGCGTCCGGATAGCGCTGCGCGACCGCGGCGAACCATTCCTCGATTTCCTCGCGCTGCTCGGCCGGCGGCAGCTTCTCGATCCATTCCGGCTGCTGGTTGCCCCAGACCAGCACGTGGTAGTGGAACGGGAAACCGTGCTCCCTGGCGAACCTGTACGCGGCATCGACGCCGCGCCAGTCCATCACGTCGCGCACCGCCTCGACCTCGCCCCACTTGCCGGCGTTCTCCGGCGTGACCTTGTTCCAGTACGAGGCGAAGTCCTTCGCCTGCGGCGGACTGTACGCGCTGCCGAGGAATTTCCCCTGTCCCGCGGCGAGCGGGGCGCCCTGCGCGAGCAGCGCGGGCGGCAGCGCGGACAGGACGGCGGCGAGCAGCAATGCGTTTGTCTTGTTCATGGTCACCGTCCCCTCCGACGGTCGATTGGTGGTCAGGCGGAAGCCGGCGGGTCTTCCAGTCGCGCCGGCTGCAGCCGCGGCGCCAGCAGGTGCACCAGCAGCAGCGCGAACAGGTAGGCCGAGCCGGCGATCAGGAAGATGCGCGCGTAGCTGCCGGTGTACTGCAGCTGCGCGCCGGCGAAGTTCGACATCAGGATGCCGCCGACCGCGCCGGCGAAGCCGCCGATGCCGACCACCGACGCCACCGCGTGGCGCGGGAACATGTCCGACGGCAGGGTGAACACGTTCGCCGACCAGCCCTGGTGGCCGGCCATCGCCAGGCCGATCAGCGCCACCGCCGGCCACAGGCTGTCGATCCGGGCGACGAACGCCACCGGCACCACGCACAGCGCGCAGACCAGCATCGCGCCCTTGCGCGCACGGTTGACGTTCCAGCCCAGCTTGATGAAGCGCCCCGCGATCCAGCCGCCGGCGATGCTGCCGGCATCGGCCATCAGGTAGACGACGATCATCGGCAGGCCGATCTTCGCCAGCGACAGGTCGAATTCCGAGGCCAGGTACTTGCCCAGCCAGAACAGGAACAGCCACCACACCGGGTCGGTGATGAACTTCGCCGCCACGAAGGCCCAGGCCTGGCGGTGGCGCAGCAATCGCAGCCACGGCAGCTTCACCGTCGTTTCCGGCGGGTCGCTGCGGATGTGCGCGAGTTCGGCCGGCGCAAGCTTCGGCTGTTCGTCCGGGGCGCGGTACCACAGCCACCAGACCGCCAGCCAGGTCGCGCTGAGCACGCCGGTGAACAGGAACGCCGGTTGCCAGCCCCACTTCGCCGCGATGACCGGCACCAGCAGCGGCGCGAGGATCGCGCCGATGTTCGAGCCGGCGTTGAACACGCCGACGGCGAGCGCGCGCTCGCGGCGCGGGAACCATTCGGCCACGGTCTTCACCGCGGCGGGGAAGTTGCCGGCTTCGCCCAGGCCCAGCGCGAAGCGCGCGGCGGCGAAGCCGAACGCGCTGCCGGCCAGCGCGTGCGTCATCGCCGCCACGCTCCACACGCTGATCGCGATCGCGTAGCCGATGCGCGTGCCGAAACGGTCGATGATCGCGCCGGCGCCGAGCAGGCCGATGGCGTACGCGGCCTGGAACGCGGCGACGATCCAGCCGTACTGGATCTCGTTCCAGCCGATCTCGTCCTGCAGGAACGGCGCGAGCACGCCCAGCACCTGGCGGTCGACGTAGTTGATGGTCGTTGCCGCCAGCAGCATCGCGCAGACGCGCCAGCGGTACATGCCGATCCGCGTCGCGGGCGCGGCGGCATTCATCGCCTCGCCCCCAGCCGTGCGTGCTCGCGTCGCAATACGTCGCGCATGGTCCTCTCCCGAATGCTTCATCGCACCGCCACGGACGTTCACGGGGTTTGCCCGGACCGGCAGCAGGTCCGCCAAGTTGGTAGCGCTATCATTAACACAGACACGCCGGCCGCAGCTACTCCGGCCAGCCGCGCGGCACGGCTTGTGCATTGCCGCATCAGCGGCGGAATTCCAGTGTCGCGCGGTGTTTTCGCGGATTGCCGGAGACGGGTCTGGCCATGCTGCTATGCAGCGTGCGGGCAAGAAATGGTAGCGCTACCATCGCGCCGGCATGGCCCCGCCGATCCGGGGTCGTGATCGCGTTGCGATGCACAGCAAAAAAACCAGCCGGCCGGCACGCCGCGAAGACATGACGCGGGCGCCGGCCACCGGAACGGACCACCAGAAACTGGAGGGGAGTACGGTGCAAAACGAATATGCGAAAACGGCGTTGTCGCGCGCGCTGGGTCTGGTCTTGCTGGGCATGGCCAGCGGTACGGCCTTCGCGCAAACCGCGGAACCGGCCGCTGCGCCGGCGACGCAGGCCGACCCGGCACAGACCGAGCAGGCGCAGGCGACCGAGCAGAAGGTGACCGAACTCGACCGCGTGATTGCTACCGGTTACCGGCAGAGCCTGCAGTTCTCGACCGAAGCCAAGCGCGAGGCGACCGGCTTCACCGACTCGATCTTCGCCGAGGACATCGGCAAGTTCCCCGACACCAACATCGCCGAGTCGCTGACCCGCATCCCGGGCATCCAGCTGGACCGCGACGTCAACGGCGAAGGCCTGAACATCGGCATCCGCGGCCTGCCGCAGAGCTTCACCAAGACCCTGATCAACGGCGGCGAGGCGGCCACCGCCTCGATCGGCCTCAACCGCGGCAACCAGAACCGCGAGCTCGACCTGAACCTGTTCCCGACCGAATTCTTCAACAAGCTGACCGTGTACAAGTCGCCGCAGGCCAGCCTGCCCGAAGGCGGCATCTCCGGCGTGGTCGACATGCGCAACGTGCGCCCGTTCGACAACCCCGGCCAGCACCTCAACTACACCGCGCAGCTCGACTACAACAGCATCGGCAAGGACGTGAACCCGCGCGGTTCGCTGATCTGGAGCTGGACCAACGACGCGGGCACCTTCGGCGCCCTGGCCGGCGTGTCCTCGGTACGCAGCACGATCTCGGTGCAGGGCTGGGAGTCGATCGGCTGGATGAACCCCGGCCTCAACTACCAGCAGTGCGGCATCGCCGCGCCCGAAGGCGTCGACCCGCTGACCACGCGCCCGGCCGAATGCAACCCCGGTGGCGGCGGCAGCCTGCAGATGCCCGATACCGTGCCCGGCACCGACGATCCGCTGGACGCGGCCTACCTGCTGGCGCAGAACCCGGGCCTGAGCATCGACCAGATCACCGAAGCGCTGTTCCCGCGCCTGGGCCGTCCCGTCGACATGGCCGGCGACCGCAACCGCGACGCCTTCATCGGTTCGCTCGAATGGCGCCCGAACGAGGACATGCACTTCTACCTCGACACCTCGTACGTCAAGGCGACCTACGAGAACGACCGCGTCGACATGAACCTGGTCGGCCGCACCTTCGGCCCGGTCGGCTTCATCCCGACGAACATGCAGCTGGACGCGAACAACGTGGTCACCAGCGCCACCCTGCTCAACGCCCAGTTCTTCCTCGAGGCGCGCCCGTACCGCGACGAAGTGCAGTACTGGAACTTCGGCCCGGGCGCGACCTTCTGGTTCGGCGAGAACGACGACATCAAGCTGGACATCTCCGGCAACTGGAGCCGCAGCTGGTTCTTCCGCGAGTCGCCGACCATCCTGGTGACCTCGCCGCGGACCACGCTCGAGTACACCAACAACGGCCAGCCCGCCTGGACCACCGGTGGCCTGGACCTCAACGACCCGAACGCCGGCTGGAGCTTCGACGGCGGCCGCGTCAACCTGAACAACGAGAAGCGCGTGACCGAGGCCGGCCGCATCAAGGCCGACCTGCAGTTCGGCGAAGACCGGCGCAACGTCAAGGTCGGCGCGTCGCTGGACAAGTTCCACCGCACCATCGTCGGCTTCGACAACAGCGCGGCGTGGCAGGCCAACGTGTTTTCGCTGATCAACGCCGGCAACCTGCCGCAGTACCTGCGCCCCGGCCCGCTCGGCTTCATCACCGCCGACTTCGCCGCGTTCATGGACGCGACCGATTACCAGACCTACTTCGACAACGCGCCGGAATCCAACACCTCGCAGTCGGTCGGCGCGGCCTCGGGCGGCGTGGACGAGAGGAACTTCGCCGCCTACGTCGAATTCAACGGCGAGGCCGAGGTCTGGAACCGCAACCTGCGCTTCAACGGCGGCGTGCGCTACATCGACACCGACCAGGACATCAGCGGCCCGGTCACCCTGGGCGCGGTGCGCGAATGGCAGACGCTGTCGAGCAGTTACGACGAGTGGCTGCCGTCGTTCAACGCGGCGTGGGACGTGGCCGAAAACTGGGTGCTGCGCCTGGCCAGTTCGCGCACGCTGACCCGCCCGAACCCGCGCTCGATGCTGCCGGCCACGACCTTCTCCGATCCGTCGGCCGAGATCGCCGACCAGGGCAACCCGAACCTGGCGCCGTACCTGTCCACCAACTTCGACCTGGGCCTGGAGTGGTACACCGGCGACGAAGGCATGGTGGCGCTGAGCATGTTCAACAAGCGCGTATCCGGCTACACCTTCCAGGGCATCAACGTCATCCCGTTCCGCAACCTGGGCATCCCGCTGGAAGCGTTGTCCGCGAACCAGCTGTCGGCGCTGAACGCCAACGGTGGCCTCGACGCGCCGATCAACGTGCGCCAGCAGGTCAACGCCGACGCCACCCTGGACATCCAGGGCTGGGAGTTCATCTGGGTGCAGCCGCTGGACTTCGTGTTCGAAGGCCTGGGCTTCATGGCCAACTACACCGACATCGACCTGGAGCCGGTGGGCCAGGAAGCCGACCAGCTGGCCGGCAACCTGTTCGGCATCTCGCCGACCATGTGGAACGCCACCGCCTACTGGGAGAACGACGTCGCCTCGGTGCGCCTGTCGTACAACTGGGTGGAAGGCTCGGCGCAGCGCGCGCTCGGCAACAACGAAGGCGGCCTCAACTACGCGCAGTACTTCGGCAAGGACCGCGGCCAGCTGGACTTCTCGGCCAGCTACACGCTTGCCGGCCTGCCCAGCAAGCCGCAACTGACCTTCAACGTGGTGAACGTCACCAACGAGGAACTGCGCAACTACCTGGCGTTCCCGAACGTCCCGGGCGAGGTGTACAACCCCGGGCGCACGTTCCTGCTCGGCATCCGCGGTACGTTCTGATGCCTGCCGCCACGCAATAGTCCCTCCCGGGGAACGGCAGCGGCCCGCTCCGGCGCGAAAACGCCGGGCGGGCCGCACCGTATCCGCCGGCGCGGCGGATGCATCGCCGATAATCCGGAAAATTCCACCACCAGCAAGCAAACGGCGGCCATGAGCAACAACCCCGAAATCCTCTCGGTCAGGGAAAAGGTCGGCTACAGCCTCGGCGACCTCGCCGCCAACCTGATCTTCCAGACCCTGGTCAGCTTCCTCGCTTTCTTCTACACCGACGTCTACCGCATCCCGGCCGATACCGCGGGCACGGTGATCTTCACCGGCGGCCTGCTCGGCGCCTTCGTGTTCACCCCGATGATGGGCCTGATCGCCGATCGCACGCGCACGCGCTGGGGCAAGTTCCGGCCATGGATCCTGTGGACGGCGGTGCCGTTCGGCGCGATCGCGTTGCTGGCGTTCAGCACCCCGGACCTGGGCGAACAGGGCAAGGTGTTCTACGCGCTGGCCACCTACACCCTGCTGGTGCTGGTGTACGCAGCCAACAACCTGCCGTATTCGGCGCTGTCGGGCGTGATCACCGGCAACATGGCCGAGCGCAACAGCATGTCGTCCTACCGCTTCGTCGCGGTGATGGTTGCGCAGTTCGTGATCCAGGTGCTGTTGCTGCCGCTGGTGCTGATCCTGGGCGGCGGCGACAAGGTGCAGGGCTTCCACAACACGATGATGCTGTTCGCCGTCGTCGGCACCGTGTTCTTCCTGATCACCTTCTTCACCACGAAGGAGCGCATCGTCCCGACGGTGGAGCAGAAGTCCAGCGTGCGCCAGGACCTGGCCGACCTGACCCGCAACCTGCCGTGGATGCTGATGCTGCTGGCCACCGTGCTGGTGTTCATCAACCTGGCGTTGAAGGGCGGCATGTACGTGTACTACTTCAAGTACTACATGGATGCCGACAGCCTGGCGCGGTTCCTCGATGGCATCGGTTTCAACGCCTTCATCGCCGGCCTGAATTCGCTGCTGACCGGCATCGGCCTGACCGAATTCCAGTGGCCGAAGGACGCGCCGACCTCGGCCTTCAGCCTGTTCAGCGCCTGCGGCATCATCTGCATGATCATCGGCATCGGCTTCTCGAAGAGGCTCGCCGACCGTTACGGCAAGCGCGACGTGTTCGGCGGCGCGCTGTTCGTGTCCACGCTGTGCCTGCTGGCGTTCTGGTTCTTCCCGCCGACCGGCGTGGGCAGCGTGATCATGGCCTACATCCTGCATGGCTTCTTCTACGGCATCACCGTGCCGCTGCTGTGGGCGATGGTCGCCGACGTGGCCGACTGGTCGGAGTGGAAGAACCACCGCCGCGCCACCGCGATCACCTTCTCGGCGATCCTGATCGGCCTGAAGTTGGGCCTGACCCTCGGCGGCTCGCTGGTGGCGAAGATCCTGGCCGCCTACGGTTACGACCCGGACCTGGCCGTGCAGTCGGCCGGCGCGGTCAACGGCATCAAGCTGGCGGTCAGCGTCTACGCGTCGATCCCGTTCCTGCTGTGCTGCGTGCTGCTGTTCTTCTACCGGATCGACAAGAAGACCGAAACGCAAATCGAGCAGGAACTGGCGGCGCGGCGCGCGGGCGCCGCGTAGCCGCCGCAATTCCTGTCGCAAGCCCGTGAGATAGCGCATGTCCGAGAAGCTCGACCCCGCCGAACTGCAGCAACTGGCCGCGAAGGCGATCTCGCCGCCGCTGGTGACGCACATCCACACCGCCGACCCGTCGGCGCACGCGTTCGAAGGCAAGGTCTACATCTACCCGTCGCACGACGTCGACGCCGGCATCCCGTTCGACGACCTCGGCAGCCACTTCGACATGCGCGATTACCACGTGTTCCGCCAGGATTCGCCGGACGCCGCAGCGGTCGATTGCGGCGTGGCGCTGCGCATCGAGGACGTGCCGTGGGCGCAGCGGCAGCTGTGGGCGCCGGACGCGGCGGCGAAGGACGGCAAGTACTACCTCTATTTCCCCGCGAAGGACCCGGGCGGCATCTTCCGGATCGGCGTCGCGGTCGGCGAGCGCCCGGAAGGCCCGTTCGCGGCCGAGCCGGAAGCGATCCGCGGCAGCTATTCGATCGACCCGGCGGTGCTGGCCGACGACGACGGCGCGCATTACATGGTGTTCGGCGGGCTGTGGGGCGGGCAGCTGCAGAGCTATCGCGACAACGCCTACGACGCGGCGAACGCGGAACCGGCCGACGACGAACCGGCGCTGGGCCCGCGCATCGCGAAGCTCTCCGCCGACATGAAGCAGTTCGCCGGGGCGCCGCGCGAGATTTCCATCGTCGACGAACACGGCGCGCCATTGCGCGCCGGCGACCACGCGCGGCGCTATTTCGAAGGGCCGTGGCTGCACAGGTACCGCGGCAAGTATTACCTGTCGTATTCGACCGGCAACACGCACCTGTTGTGCTACGCCACCGCCGACGACGTGTACGGCCCGTACACCTACCAGGGCGTGATCCTGACCCCGGTGCTGGGCTGGACCACGCACCATTCCATCGTCGAATTCGGCGGCCGCTGGTGGCTGTACTACCACGACTCGCTGCTGTCCGGCGGCGTGACCCACCTGCGCAACATCAAGGTGGCGGAACTGCGCTACGACGCGGACGGCCGCATCGTCACCCTGCATCCCTACGGCGAGCCGCATGCCGGGTGACGCCGCGCTGCGTCCGTTGGCGCCCGGCCCGCTGCTGCGCATCGGCAACGGAGCGCTGACGGTCGATATCGCCCCGCAGGCCGGCGGGCGCATCGCGCAGATCGCCCGCGACGACGTCGAATGGCTGGTCGGTCACGGCGACGACAACGCGGCGGCGATCGCGTGGGGCTGCTATCCGATGCTGCCGTGGGCCGGGCGCATCCGCCGCGGCGAGTTCGAGTTCCAGGGCCGGCGTTACCGGATCCCGCCGAACCTCGGCGCGCACGCCGTGCACGGGGTCGGCTTCGTCCTGCCGTGGCGGGTCGAGTCGCAGGCGCCAACGCACGTCGAACTGTCGCTGCAACTGCCCGCCGACGAAAGCTGGCCGTTCGGCGGCAGCGCGCGGCAGCGCATCGAAGTCGAAGGCGATGCGCTGAAGCTGCAGCTGTCGCTCGCCGCCGCCGGCCGCGCGATGCCGAAGCCGGTGATCGGCTGGCATCCGTGGTTCCGCAAGCCCGGGCGCCTCGAATTCGCGCCGAAGGCCGTCTATCCGCGCGACGCCGAAGGCATCGCCACGCTGCCGCTGGCCGCGCCGCCGCCGGGGCCGTGGGACGACTGCTTCATCAACGAGCAGCCGGTGGTCCTGCACCGCGAAGGGCAAAGCCTGCGCCTGGCCTCGGGCTGCGACCATTGGGTGGTCTACGACCAACCCGCCCACGCCACCTGCGTCGAGCCGCAGAGCGGCCCGCCGGACGCCTTCAACCTGGCCCCGGCGTCGTTGTTGCCGGGCGAGAGCGTGTCGGCGTGGTTGCGGATGGAGTGGGGTTGACGCCGCAGCTGGGGATACGGCTCAGAGCTGCAATGGCATCGGTTACGATGCCCGCACCCATCTTGAAGGCAGTGCCATGAGCGAATCCATTGCGGAACTGCAGGCCGCCCTGCGCCAGTTCGCCGAGGAGCGCGATTGGGACCAGTTCCATTCGCCGAAGAATCTCGCCGCCGCGCTGTCGGTCGAGGCGGCCGAACTGCTGGAGCATTTCCAGTGGCTGACCGAAGAACAAAGCCGCGACTTGCCGGGAGACAGGCGGAACGCGGTGTCGGAGGAAATCGCGGACGTCCTGCTGTACCTGCTCAGGCTATCGGATAAACTCGGCATCGACCCGGTCGATGCATCATGGCGCAAGCTGCAGATCAATGCGGCCAAGTACCCCGTCGACAAGGCGAGGGGGAGCAGCAGGAAGTATTCCGAACTCTGACGGGGAAACGGGGGCGCGATTTGATCGTCTACCAGGGAACCAAGGCCAAGTTCCTCGACGACCACGACAATCGCGACATCGAGGACGTCATTGCAACGCGCTACCTGCAGCGCACCGGGCGTTACGCGCCGCATGCCGAGATGCGCTCGTGGAAAGCGTCCCTGGGCGAGATGGCGAAGGTACTGCGCGACCGCGACATCCCCGACGACATCGGCATCGGCGTGGAGTTCGGCATCCCGCAGACGTCGAAGCGCATCGACTTCATCCTGTCCGGGTTGTCAGGCGAGGAAAAGCCGAACCTGATCATCGTCGAACTGAAGCAGTGGTCCGAGGCCGGGCTGTCCGGCAAGGACGGCCTGATCTTCGCCCGCCGTGGCGGGACCGGGCCGGCGCAGGAAGGCGCGCATCCCTGTTACCAGGCATGGTCCTATGCCGCGTTGCTCGAAGGTTTCAACGAGGCGGTCCACGAAGGCGGCGTGGCGCTCAATCCGTGCGCCTACCTGCACAACTATGTCCGCGACGACGTCATCGACAACGGCATCTACCGGCCGTATATCGAGATGGCGCCGCTGTTCCTGAAGGGCGAAGAGGAGCGCGCCCGGCTCCGGGCCTTCATCAAGCGGCACGTCCGCAAAGGCGACAATGCCGATCTGATCTTCCGGATCGAGAATGGACGGATCAGGCCATCGAAGATGTTGGCCGACAGCATCGCCGGGATGCTGAAGGGGAACAGGGAGTTCGTGCTGGTCGACGACCAGAAGGTGGTCTTCGAAACCGCGATCGCCGCTGCGGCGAAAGCATCGGCGAAGCGGAAACAGGTCGTGATCGTCCGCGGCGGGCCCGGCACCGGGAAATCGGTCGTCGCGGTCAACCTGCTGGCCCGGTTGACGGGGCGCGGGCTGGTCAGCAAGTACGTATCGAAGAACGCCGCGCCGCGCGCGGTGTACGCGGCGAAGCTGGTTGGGTCGGAGCGGCGTTCGGTCGTATCGAACCTGTTCGTCGGATCGGGCGGGTTCATCCATGCGGATGCGGATGGATTCGATGCGCTGATCGTCGACGAGGCGCATCGCCTCAACGAGAAGTCCGGCCTCTATGGCAATCTGGGCGAGAACCAGGTCAAGGAAATCATTCACTCCGCCAAGTGCGCGATCTTCTTCGTCGACGACGACCAGATCGTCACCCTGTCCGACATCGGCCATGCCGGCGAGATCGAGAAATGGGCGAAGCGATTCAATGCCGAGGTCACGCAGCTCGAGCTTGCCTCGCAATTCCGTTGCAACGGCTCGGACGGTTACCTCGCATGGCTGGACAACACGCTGGGCATCCGGGAAACGGCCAACGAGGATTTCGATCCCGGAGCCTTCGATTTCCGTGTCGTCGATTCGCCAGTGGAGCTGCATTCCCTGATCGCCGAAAGGAACGCGAACAACAAGGCGCGGGTCGTGGCTGGCTATTGCTGGGATTGGACCAGCAAGCGCGATCCGCGCGCATATGACATTTCATTCCCCGAATTCGGCTATGCCAGGCGCTGGAACCTCGACAGGGATGGCAGCCTCTGGATCATGGCGCCGGACTCCATCGATGAAGTCGGCTGCATCCACACTTGCCAGGGACTGGAACTCGACTATGTCGGCGTGATCATCGGTCCCGACCTCATTGCCCGCGACGGCGGACTGGTTACGCGTCCGGCCGCGCGCTCCAGGATGGACCGATCCATCCGCGGCTGGAAAGCGTTGGCGAAACGCGATCCGGGGTCGACCGGACTACGCGTGGACCGGATCATCCGGAATACCTACCGGACCCTGATGACCCGCGGCATGAAGGGTTGTTATGTGTACTGTACGGACGATGCGATGCGCGACCACCTCAAGGCGCGCATTTCGCCGCACTGAAACGAAAAACCCCGCGCAGGGCGGGGTTCTCGGTATCTTTCGCTGGTGGCTAGGGGCGGAATCGAACCGCCGACCTCAGCATTATGAGTGCCGCGCTCTAACCGTCTGAGCTACCTAGCCGATGCGAAAGGGCGCGTATTTTCCCGGACCGGGCGCCACCGCGTCAAATTCGGCCGGTTCAGGCCGGGTAGGTTGAGCCTTTCCCCGGGCCGTGGCACAGTCGCAGCCAGTAGATTTTCAGGAGTCCGCATCGTGATCGATCCGGACGGCTACCGGCCCAACGTCGGTATCGTGTTGATGCGCCAGGACGGGCGGGTTTTCTGGGCGCGGCGGGTGCGCCGCGACGGCTGGCAGTTCCCGCAGGGCGGCATGAACACGGACGAGACGCCGGTCGAGGCCATGTACCGCGAATTGCGCGAGGAAACCGGCTTGCTGCCCGAGCACGTCGAGGTGCTGGGCGCGACCCCCGGCTGGCTGCGCTACCGCCTGCCGGAGCGGGCCATCCGCCGCAACGAACGCCACGTCTGCATCGGCCAGAAGCAGGTGTGGTTCCTGCTGCGCATGGTCTGCGACGAGGCGCACCTGCGCCTGGACGTGACCGAGACGCCGGAATTCGACCACTGGCGCTGGGTCGACTTCTGGTACCCGCTGGAGCACGTGGTCATGTTCAAGCGCGGCGTCTACGCGCGCGCGCTGTCGCACCTGGCGCCGATGGCGGCCAGCATCGCCGCGATCCAGGCCATGCCGCTGTGGCTGGGCCGCGAGCCGCGGCCGGACCCGCACCGCGCGCGCCGGCGCGGGCGCAAGCGCCCGCAGCGCCGGCAGGACGGGGCCGCCGGACAGGACGGCACGGGGCCGGACGGGAAGAATTGACAATCATTCTCATTCCTAGTTGAATGGGACCGGGCCGATCCGGCCCGCCCGCCAGTCCCCGCCGTCCGTCCCATGTACGTCTGCATCTGCAATGGGGTCACCGACCACCAGATCCGCGAGGCCGCCGCCAGCGGCGTGCGCACTGTCGCCGAACTGACCATGCGCACCGGCTGCGGGGCGACCTGCGGCGCCTGCCTGGAAATGGCCGCCGAGATCCTCGACGAGGTCCACGCGAAGCAGGAGTTCCCGCTGCAGGTACTCTGCGCGGCGTGAGCGGCCGCCTCTCCCGCGGAGAGGCGGCGAAAATGAACACGATTCGCGTTACGTCGTGCGTTCGCGCGAAGGGTTAAGCTGCGGCGTCACCACCGACGGAGCGCGGCCGATGAAAGGCGATCCGAAGATCATCGAGTACCTCAACAAGGCGCTCTACAACGAGCTGACCGCGATCAACCAGTACTTCCTGCACAGCAAGATGCTGAAGAACTGGGGCCTGAAGGAACTGGCCGAGCACGAGTACAAGGAATCGATCGACGAGATGAAGCACGCCGACTGGCTGGCCGAGCGCATCCTGTTCCTCGACGGCCTGCCGAATTTCCAGGCGCTGGGCAAGCTGCGCATCGGCGAGAGCCCGCGCGAGGTGATCGCCTGCGACCTGGGGCTGGAGATGGAGGCGATCCCGTTGCTGCGCGAGGCCATCGCCTACGCCGAGCAGGTGCAGGACTACGTCAGTCGCAAGCTGTTCGCCGACATCCTCGATTCCGAGGAAGAGCACGTCGACTGGCTGGAGACCCAGCTGGACCTGATCGCGCGGATCGGCGAGCCGAACTACCTGCTGACCAAGCTGGAAGAGTGATCCGCGTCCGCGCCGGCCTTCGCGCCGGCGCGCGGCAACTGCGCCATGTAGCCGAGCAGGCCGACCCGCGCGCGGGCGTACTCGGCGATGATCAGCGCCACCGACACCGCCGGCCGTTCCAGCCGCTGCGCGCGCGCGCCCAGTTCGATGCGCTTGGCCGCGGCCGACAGCGCCATCGCGCCGACGTTGGCGCTGGACGATTTCAGCGTGTGCGCCGCCTCGCGCATCGTCTCCAGGTCGGCGACGGTCGAGGCCTTCTCCAGCTGCGCGATCAGCCGCGGCGCATCCTCCAGGAACAGCGCGATGATGCGCGCGGTTTCCTCGCCGGCGATCTGGTGCAGTTCGTCCAGCATCACGTGGTCCAGCACCGGGAAGTTGCTCTGGATCAGCGCCGGGCGGTTGCCGGCCGGCGCCGCCGCCGGTGCCGCGGCGATCAGCTCGTCGATGGACGGATCGATGCTGACCGCCTGCTTGTCGACCGGCGCATCGTGCAGCAGCCAGCGTTGCAGGCAGTTCTCCAGCTGCTCGCGCGACACCGGCTTCGACAGGTAGTCGTCCATGCCGGCCTCGAGGCAGCGCTGGCGGTCGCCGGACATGGCGTTGGCGGTCATCGCGATGATCGGCAGGCGCGGCGCGCGGGGGGCGCGCCTCGAGTCGCGCCGCGCCGGGTCGCGGCGTAACCGTCGAGCACCGGCATCTGGCAGTCCATCAGCCCCAGCCGGTAGCGACCGCTGGACATCAGTTCCAGCGCCTTCTCGCCGTTGTCGGCGTGGTCGCAACGGGGGCCGAGCACGGCCAGCAGCTTCTCCGCGACCGCCAGGTTGACCGGGTTGTCCTCGACCAGCAGCAGGCGCGGCGGGGTGTCGTCGGGAGCGTTCGGGAAGTGGAATGCGTTCGGCGCGACCGGCACCGGCTTGATCGCGACCGGTTCGGCCGGCGGCGCCGGCTCGGGCGCGGGAATCGGCGTCAGCGAAGGCGCCGACGCAGGGGGCGGCGGCGGTGCCGCAGGCGCAGGAATCGGGACTGGCGCGAGAATCGGGACCGGTGCGTGCTCCGGCTCCGGCTCCGGTTCGGGTCCGGGCCCGGGCGCCGCCTCGCGCGGCGGCGAACCGGACAATGCCGCGCGCAGGTCGGCTTCGTGCGACAGCCGCGACAGCAGGGTGTCGGCATCGCGCAGTTCGTCGGGGATCGGCTCCTCGCCGTACAGCCAGATCAGCCGGCTCGCGCCCAGCGCCGGATTGCGCGACACGCCGCGGTGCAGCGCGCGCGCGCCGCCGGGCAGGCCGGACAGGTCGGCGATGATGTAGGCATAGGTGCCGGCGCCGTGGGCGCCGCCGGCGCGCAGTTTCTCCAGCGCCTCCTGCGTGGTCCCCACCGTGGTGACCTGCAGGCCCCAGGTCGGCAGCAGGAAGCCCAGGCGCTGGCGCAGGCGCGGGTCCGGGGTCACCAGCAGCGCGCGGCCGCCGCCGGCCGTGCCCGGCGCGATCTGCAGGTCGCCGATCGCCTTCAGCAGCGGAATCTCGAACCAGAAGGTCGAGCCGCGCCCGACTTCGGAAACCACGCCGATGCGCCCGCCCATCAGGTCGACGATGCGCTTGCAGATCGCCAGGCCCAGGCCGGTGCCGCCGTACAGGCGGGTGGTCGACGCATCGGCCTGGCTGAAGGAATTGAACAGCCGCGATTGCGCCTCGGGCTCGATGCCGATGCCGGTGTCGCGCACCTCGAAGCGCAGCAGGTGCTGCGACGCGGTTTCGCCGAGCCGGCGCACCGCCAGCGAGATCGAGCCGCGGTCGGTGAACTTGACCGCGTTGCCGATCAGGTTGCCCAGCACCTGGCGCAGCCGCACCGGGTCGCCGCGCACCAGCAGGCGCACCGCCGAATCCAGCTGCAGGTTCAGGTTCAGGCCCTTGCTTTCGGCGGGGCGGGACATCAGGGGCAGCACGCCGTCGACCAGCTCGCGCAGGTTGAACGAAGTGGTTTCGAGGACCAGCTTGTTCGCTTCCAGCTTGGAGTAGTCGAGGATGTCGTCGACGATGCGCAGCAGTTGCCGCGACGAGGCGCTGGCGGTGGCCAGCATGTCGCGCTGGTCCGGCGCCAGCGGCGCGTTCGCCAGCAGGTCGAGCATCGGCACGATGCCGTTGAGCGGGGTGCGGATCTCGTGGCTCATCGTGGCCAGGAACTCGCCCTTGGCCAGCACCGCCGATTCGGCCGCCTGCTTGGCCTGCAGCAGCTCCTTCTCGAGCTGGCCGTGGCGCTGCAGTTCGCGGCGCAGGCTGTCGCGTTCGGATTCGGCCATCGCCAGCCGGGTCAGCATGCCATCGCGGACGGCCGCGCTGCGCTGCGCGAGGATCGCGGCGACCAGGCCCAGCAGCACCGCGGCGACGCCGGCCGAGGCGGCCAGCAGCAGCCACGGGCCATCGGCGGCGCGGGACAGGTCGAGCAGCGCCCCCGCCGCCGCCAGCAGCGCCGCCATCCAGGCCAGCCATGCGAAGACGGAAGCGCGCATCGGTCGGCGTCTTCGTGCCTTACAGCACGGCGTTGTGGAAATCGAAGCCGAGGTCGCTGCCGACGCCCTGCACCAGATTGCCCTGGATGAAGTCCACGCCGCCCAGCCACATCGCCGCCGCCGCCTGCGGGTCCTCGACCTGCTGGCCGATCACCTGCAGGCCATGGCGGTGCGCCAGGTCGATGATGCCGCGCAGCTGGTCGCGCAGCACCGGGTCGTTGTGCGCGGTGGCGTAGCGGTTGGACACGCGCAGGTAGCCCAGCGGCAGCTGCGACAGCAGGGCTTCCGCGTCGTGGCCGGGTTCGTACTGGCTGAGGCAGAACTGCACGCCGGCGGCCATCAGCCGCTGGCAGAACTGGCGCAGGGTGACGGTGTGGATCAGCGCGTCGGCCAGGCGCAGGTCGATCACCAGCGACGACGGCTCCACGCCGCGCGCGGCGATCGCCTGCAACAGCCAGTCGGCCGAATCGTCGCGCGCCAGCGAGCGCGGCGACTGCGAGACGAACAGGCGCAGCGACACGCCTTCGGCCTGGTTCTTCGCGAGCAGGTCCAGCACCAGGGTCACCACCCGGCGGTCGAACTCGACGATGCGCCCGGCCAGTTCCGCGGCCGGCACCGCCTGCGCCGCCGAAACCAGCGAGCCGTCGCTCTGGCGCAGGCGCAGCAGCACCTGGTACTGCGCCGCTTCGCTGCCGGCCACCGAGACGATCGGCTGGAACGCCAGCTCCGGCGTCGCTTGGGCCAGGGTCGTGGTCATGGCGTCTTCGACCGGCGCCGGCGGCGCGTAGGCGGCGACATCGCCGGTCTGCTGGCGCGCCAGCAGGGCCGCGCGTTCGGTCGCCTCCAGCGCGCTGCCGCTGTCGACGAAGCCCTGCGGCAGCGCCGCGTAGCCGACCACGCCGCGCAGGCGCAGGGTTTCGCCGTCGCGCAGCATGAAGGCCTGCTGGGTCAGGCCGTCGCGCAGGCCGTGGGCGAACGCCTGCAGCGCGTCAGGCGCGATGCCGCTGGCCAGCGCGAGGAAGTTGTTGTCGCTGAGCCGGGCCAGCAGGTGCGGCTGCGCGGCTTGCGCCAGGCGGCGGCCGGCCTGGCTCATCAGCTGCTCGAAATTCGCATAGCCATAGCGCTCGCGCAGGCTCGACGCGCTGCCGATCTCGATGAAGAACAGGCCGGCCACGTCCTGCCGCTTGATCGTCGCGGCGAGCTGCTGCAGCACGAAGGTGCGGGTGGGCAGGCCGGTTTCCGGGTTCAGCGATTGCGCGGCGGCTTCGGCGACCACCGGCGCGCGCAGGCGCGCGCGCAGGATCCGGTTGGATACCGCGGCGATCAGGTGGCGCGGGCGGATCGGCTTGGTCAGGAAATCGTCGGCGCCGCTCTCCAGCACTTCGTACTGGCGCTCCGGGTCGGGGTCGCCGGTCAGGAACACGATCGGCAGGTGCAGGTATTCGGGCTGCTGGCGGATCAGCTGGGTCAAGTCCATGCCATCGCGGCCCGGCATGTGCAGGTCCATCAGGATCAGGTCGGGCTGGAACTTGCGGATCGCGTCGAGCACGCCTTCCGACTGCATCTGCACTTCCGCCTGCATGCCGGCGCCGTGCAGCACGCTCTGCGCGAACAGCGCCTGGCCGCGGTCGTCCTCGACGATCAGCACGCGGTACGGCGACTGCGCGTCGCCGCTGCCGTCGCCCGAAGCGGCCGGCGGCGAACCGGCATCGCCGCCCGCGCTGCCGTCGGCATCGCCGCCGCCCTTGGGCGCGCGCGCGGCGGGGCGCTTGGCCGCGGTCTTCGGCAGGGCTTCCGCGGTCGCCGGCGCGGCGGGCATCGCCGCCACGGGCGCCGCCGCGGGTTTCGACGACAGGTCCACGATGATCGGCGAATCCGGCGCGGCCGGGGCGAGCGTGGCGGCGATGGTCGCGCGCTCGACGGCGCCGGCGAGGACGGGTTCGATCGCGGTCGAATCGATCGCGGCCAGGTCGGCCGCGATCGCGGCGTACGCCGAATCGAAGTCGGGCTGCGGCGCCGGCACCGCGACGGGCATGGTCAACGGTGCGGTGTCGACGCTGGCGGCGGGGTATTCGGCGTACGCGGTTTCGATGCGCGCCGGCGGCGCGTCCTGGTCGGTCCAGCGGCGCCAGAAGCGCGCAGGCGGGGTCTCGGCACGCAGGCGCGAGCGCGACGATTCATCCTGCGATCGTGATGTGGATTCGTTGGCAGGCATCCGGCTTCCCCAAGCTTGGCCCCATTATGCGATGAAGTTCACGCTGAGGGGAAACCTCCCGGCGAGACTTCAGTCCGACGCGGCCGGCGCCTCGACCGGACTGCGGAACAGGGCCCGCAGGCCGCGGACCAGGCGGCGCCACACCCACCACACGGTCAGGGCCGCGAGCACGCTGACGGCCAGCACTACGACCAACGCGATAACCGGGTGCGCCCAGGCCAGCGACAGGCCGCCGACCACCACCGCATCCTCGGCGATCGACGCGGTCCAGTTGCTGACCGGCTCCGGCGAGGTGTTGAGCAGCGCGCGCGAACCGGATTTCAGCAGATGGCTGGTCAGCGCCACGCCGGCGCCGGCGGCCAGCACTCCCGTGCTCAGTTCGCCGTCCGGCGACAGCGTGGCCGCGGCGAGGAAGGCGCCGGCCGGGATCCGCGCCAGGGTCTGCACCAGGTCCCAGCCCGAATCGACGCCGGGGATCTTGTCGGCGAAGAATTCGGCCAGCGCCAGCGCGCCCGAGGTGCCCAGCACCCACCACGACTGGGTGACCTGCAGCGCCGGCGGCAGGTCCAGCCAGCCGAGGGCGCCGGCCAGGCCGATGCCGAACACGGTCAGATAGACCCGGATGCCGGCCATCCATGCCAACAGTATCCCAATTACGAAAAGATGCGCTTCGGACATGGCGGCAAATCCCCTAGACTCGGCGACGGGACGCGGGTCGCAGCGGCCCGAGTATAGGGCCGCAGTCTGGCTGCTGCCTGAGTGGGCGCGCGCATCGGGGCAGGATGGCGTGCGCGGGGAAACCGTGATCCGGAGCCATTCGACAGACCGCCGATGCTGAACCAGCCGCCGCCGCATTTCCGGATCGTGCAAAGCCGCGTGTCGTCGCGCGGCCTGTTGCTGGCGTGCATCGTCGCCGCGTTGTGGCTGGCCAGCGTGGTGGCGACCTGGCTGTGGGCCGGCCAGCTCGCCGCGCCGGGCTTGGGCGATGCCAGCCGGCGCCTGCACGCGGCCGAGCGCGAGCTGCGGACGCTGCGCGCGCAGGTCGAGGAACTCGACCAGCGCAGCGCGACGCTGACGCGCTCGGACCAGATCAGCCGCCAGGCCAACCGCGAGCTGCAGGCGACGCTGGCCCAGCGCGACGAGGAACTCGCCGGCCTGCGCGCCGACGTGGCCTTCTACGAACGCCTGGTCGGGCCGACCGCCAAGCGCCAGGGCCTGAACGTGTTCTCGTCCGAGTTCGCCAGCGCCGGCGGCAACGTGTGGAAGTACCGCATCGTGCTGACCCAGAACCTCAATCGCGGCGCGATCAGCGCCGGGCGCATGCGCTTCACCGTCGAGGGCATGCACAACGGCAAGCTGGCCAAGCTCGACTGGGGCCAGTTGCACCAGCAGCCGGGCACGCCGGAGCAGCCGTATTCGTTCCGCTACTTCCAGCAGCTCGAGGGCAGCGTGATGCTGCCGGCGGGCTTCGTCCCGCAACGCGTGCGCGTGTCGCTGCGCGGCGACGACTTCGCGATCGAGCGCGATTTCGACTGGAAGGTCGACGACGCGCGCACCTGATTCCCCTTCGCACGACCCGTACCGGAGCACCGCCATGTTCAAGCACAAACCCATCCATCGCCACGGCGCCAACGTCGATACGCTGATCGGCGCCAAGGTCGTGATCCGCGGCGACGTGGTGTTCAGCGGCGGGCTGTACGTCGAGGGGCGGATCGAGGGCAAGGTGCTGGCCGAACCGGACCAGCCCTCGCTGCTGATCCTGGCCGAGGAGGGCAGCATCGTCGGCGAGGTGCAGGTGCCGACCGTGGTGATCAACGGCCAGCTGCACGGCGACGTGCACGCGACCGAACGGGTCGAACTCGCGCCGAAGGCGCGCGTGCTCGGCAACGTGCACTACAAGGTCGTCGAGATGAGCGCGGGCGCGACCCTGACCGGCCGCCTGATCCACGCCGATGCGGCCGGCGCCGAGGCCACCCCGCTGTCGGTGGTGCCGGCGGCGCGCGCGGACGCGGCGCACGGCTGACGCGGCGGGCTTGAGCGGCATGCAATGCCGCGTTCCAAAAATTTCAAGCGCGCGGCGCCTCCGCGCCGGCTCGCGGCGGCGGCGCGTGGCTTAGAATCGCCGGTAGAAATCTTCTCCCGGCCCCCCCATGAACTCCGCTTCCGTTGCCGCCGCGCCCGCGCGCGGCGGGTTCGTCGTCTTCGCGCTGTCCCTGGTCTACGTGATCTGGGGCTCGACCTACCTGGCGATCCGCTTCGCGCTGGAGGGCGGTTTCCCGCCGTTCCTGCTCGGCGGCATCCGCTTCGTGCTCGCCGGCGCGCTGATGTTCGCGTTCCTGCGCCTGCGCGGCGTGGCCGCGCCGACGCTGGCGCAATGGCGCAACGCCGCGGTGATGGGCGTGCTGTTGCTGTTGCTCGGCAACGGCATGGTCAACGTCGCCGAACAGAGCGTTTCCTCCGGCATCGCCGCGGTCGTGGTCGCCTCGGTGCCGCTGTGGATGGGCATCTTCGCCGCGCTGCGCGGACAGCACCCCAGCCGCATGGAATGGGCCGGCACCGCGATCGGTTTCGCCGGCGTGCTGTGGCTGAACGCCGGCGGCATGCAGGGCGGTTCGTTCGCCGGCCTCGCCGCGCTGCTGGTCGCCTGCGTCGCCTGGTCGTACGGATCGGTGTGGAGCCGCGGCCGCGACCTGCCGCCGCCGTTCATGGCCGCCGCGGCGCAGATGCTGTGCGGCGGCGCGGCGATGCTGCTGGCCGCGCTGCTGACCGGCGAGCGTTTCGCGGCGGCGCCCACGCCCGGCGCGTGGGCCGCGTTCGCCTACCTGGCGGTGTCCGGTTCGCTGGTCGGTTTCAGCGCCTATGTCTGGCTGCTGCACCACGTGCGCCCGGCGCTGGCCGGCAGCTACGCCTACGTCAACCCGGTGATCGCGGTGCTGCTGGGCGCGTGGCTGGCGCGCGAGCGCTTCGGCGGGCACGAACTCGGCGCGATGGCGCTGATCGTCGCCGGCGTGGTCGTCATCTCGGTGGCGAAACTGGGCAGGCAGGCGACGGAGAGGCGGGCATGAGCGCCGGCGTCGACCGCAAGGGGCTGGCCGCGATCGCCTTCGCCTTCGTCATCTGGGGCGTGGTGCCGCTGTACTGGAATGCGCTGAAGATCGTGCCTTCGTTCCAGATCATCGCCCACCGCATCGTCTGGAGCGCGCTGCTGGTGCTCGGCTGGCTGGCGCTGAAGAACGGCATGGGCTGGTGGCGCGAGATCCGCGCCAAGCCGAACGCGTTGCGCAACCTGGCGCTGAGCAGCGCGCTGATCGCGTTCAACTGGGGCCTGTACATCTGGGCGGTGAACGCCGGCCACGTGGTCGAAACCAGCCTCGGCTACTTCATCAATCCGCTGCTCAACGTGGTGCTCGGCGTGCTGGTGCTGCGCGAACGCCTGAACGGCCCGCAATGGCTCGCGGTCGGCTGCGCCGCGCTCGGCGTGGCGTGGCTGACCTGGCAGTCCGGCGCGCCGCCGTGGATCGCGCTGGGCCTGGCGTTCTCGTTCGGGCTGTACGGGCTGGTGCGCAAGCTGGTCGCGGTCGACGCGGTCGGCGGACTGGCGGTGGAAAGCCTGTACCTGCTCGCGCCGGCGCTGGCGTTCCTGGCGTGGAGCGAAGCCGGCCACGGCGGCGGCTTCGCCGGCGGCTGGGGTCTGGGCATCGACCTGTTGCTGGTGGTCGGCGGCGCGGTCACCGCGCTGCCGCTGGTCGGCTTCGCCTATGGCGTGCGCCGCATCCCGCTGTCGATCGTCGGACTGATGCAGTACATCGCGCCGACCCTGCAGCTGCTGATTGGGGTGCTGATCCTGGGCGAGCCGTTCGGCCACGAACGCGCGGTCGGCTTCGCCGCGATCTGGCTGGGCCTGCTGCTGTTCGCCGGCGACGGCCTGTGGCGCTCGCGCGGCGCGTTGCGCGTCGCGGCGGAAGGCGCGACGTCGCGCTGATCCCGCGGTCGGTCCCGCGGCGCAACATGACCAACGTCGGTTGCGGCCGGAAGGTCGCGACCCTAGGCTCGGGCTCCTCATCCGTACCGGAGTCCGACCATGCGCCGCCATCCCCTTGCCATCGCCACGCTTGCCGCCCTCGCCATCGGCCTGGCGGCCTGCGAGCGCAGCCCGTCCTCCGCCGAAACCACCCCCGCCGCGACCGCCGCGGCGGCAACGACGATCGGCATCGACCTGGCCGGCATCGACCAGGCGGTGAAGCCGGGCGACGACTTCGAGGCGCATGCCAACGGCGCGTGGGCGGCGAAGGCCACGATCCCCGACGACCGTTCCAGCATCGGCGCCTTCCTGGTGGCGTTCGAGAAGGCCGAGCAGCGGCAGAAGGAACTGGTGCAGGGCCTGGCCGCGTCCAGCCCCGCCGCCGGCAGCGACGAAGCGCGCATCGCCGACTACTACAACGCGTTCATGGACGAGGCCGGCATCGAGGCCAGGGGCATCGCGCCGCTGCAGCCGGAGCTCGACGCGATCGCCGCGATCGCCGACAAGACCGCGCTGGCGGCGAAGCTCGGCGCCGATCTGCGCGCCGACGTCGATCCCCTCAACGCCACCGACCTGACCACCGACCGCTTGTTCGGCCTGTTCGTCTCGCAGGGTCTCGACGACCCGTCGAAGAACATCGGCTACCTGCTGCAGGGCGGGCTGGGCATGCCCGACCGCGACTACTACCTGTCCGGCGACAAGGAAATGGCCGACCTGCGCGACAAGTACCGGGCCTACATCGCCGCGCTGCTGCGGCAGGCCGGCATCGCCGACGCCGAGGCGAAGGCGAAATCGATCTACGCGCTGGAAGAGAAGATCGCCAAAGCGCACGCGCCGATCGCCGACACCCAGGACGTGCACAAGGCCAACCACGTGTGGGCGCTGGCCGACTTCGCCAGGCGGGCGCCGGGACTGGACTGGAACGCCTATTTCGAGGCCGCCGGGCTCGATGCGCAGCCGGCGCTCGACGTGTGGCAGCCGGATGCGATCGGCGGGCTGTCGAAGCTGGTCGCCAGCGAACCGCTGGACGCGTGGAAGGACTGGCTGGCGTTCCATGCGCTCGACCGCAATGCCGCACTGCTGCCGAAGGCCTTCGCCGACCTGGCGTTCGGCTTCCACGGCACCGCGCTGCAGGGCACGCCGAAGCAGCGCGACCGCTGGAAGCGCGCGATCGGCGCGGTCGATGGCGCGCTCGGCGACGCGGTCGGCAAGCTGTACGTGGCGAAATACTTCCCGGCCGCGTCGAAGCAGCGCATCGAGCAACTGGTTGCCAACCTGCTGGCGGTGTTCCCCGAACGCATCGACAAGCTCGACTGGATGAGCGCCGAAACCAGGGCCAAGGCGAAGCAGAAGGTCGCGACGATGAAGGTCGGCGTCGGCTATCCGGACGCATGGCGCGATTATTCGTCGCTGGAGATCAGGGCCGACGACGCGCTCGGCAACGCGCAGCGCGCCGAACTGGCCGAATACCGCCACCAGCTGGCCAAGCTGGGCCAGGCGCCGGACAAGGGCGAGTGGTGGATGACGCCGCAGACGGTCAACGCGGTGAACCTGCCGCTGCAGAACGCGCTGAACTTCCCCGCGGCGATCCTCGAACCGCCGTTCTTCGACCCGAACGCCGACGACGCCGCCAACTACGGCGCGATCGGCGCGGTGATCGGCCACGAGATCAGCCACGGCTTCGACAACCTCGGCGCCGAGTTCGACGCCGACGGCCGCCTGCGGAACTGGTGGACGCCGGCCGACGCCGAGCACTTCAAGGCCGCCGGGCAGAAACTGGTCGCGCAGTTCGACGCCTACGAGGCGCTGCCGGGCCTGCACCTGAAGGGCGAGCAGGAACTGGGCGAAAACATCGCCGACCTGGCCGGGCTGGCGGTGGCCCACGACGCCTACCGCAAGTCGTTGGACGGCAAGGAGGCGCCGGTGATCGACGGCCTGAGCGGCGACCAGCGCTTCTTCCTCGCCTATGCGCAGGCGTGGCGTTCGAAGATCCGCGACGCCGCGCTGCGCGCGCGCATCGCCACCGACGTGCACGCGCCGGCGCGGTTCCGCGCGCAGATCGTGCGCAACCTCGACGCGTGGTACCCGGCCTTCGACGTGCAGCCGGGCCAGCAGCTGTACCTGGCGCCGGAGCAGCGGGTCAAGGTCTGGTAACGGGCTTCCTGCTTTCCCGCGAGGGGCAGGGCCGGGAGGGGCAGGGCGTTCCGCCGCGACGCGGCGAACTGGAATCGCCCCATCCCCGCCCGATCCGTCCGGCCCGCCGCGGCGAGCCGGACGTCAGGATGGCCTGCGCGGCACGGCCCTCCTTCCTCTGGGAAAGGGAAGGTCCGGACTCGCCGCAGTCGCGCGCCAGCCATGGCGCGTCGCCCGCGGCGGCCCGATGGCCGTTCGGCCGGCCCCGCCCGGCGGCATCAGGCCCCGCGCAGCGCCTCGGTCACCGGCAACCGCGCTGCGCGCAGCGCCGGGAACAGGCCGCCGACGAAGCCGATCGCCAGCGCCCACTTGATCCCGGTCCACAGCACGCCCGCCGAAACCTTGAAGTCGAAGGTCAGCTGGCCGACGCCGCCGGCCAGGGTCGAGGCGGTGAAGCCGTTGAACACCAGCCACGCCAGCGCACCGCCGAGCAGTCCGCCGAGCAGCGCCAGCAGCATCGTCTCCAGCATCACCGCCACCACCACCGGCACGCCGCGGAAGCCGATCGCGCGCAGCGTGGCGATCTCGCGCGCACGCGTGGCCACGGTGGCGAACATCGTGTTGAGCGCGCCGAACACCGCGCCGATCGCCATGATCGCGCCGACCACCATGCCGATGATGCGGATCACCTTGGTCATGCCTTCGGACTGCTTGCTGAAGTAATCCAGCGTGGTGCTGGCGTCGACGTCGAGGCGCGGATCGGCCGACAGCGCGGCCTTGAAGCCCTTGAACGCGCTTGCGCCGGTCAGTTTCGCGGTCACCGAGGTGCGCGAACTGCCGCGACGGTAGGTGGTGGCGACGATCTCGGCGTCGGCCCACAGTTCCGAATCCATCGCGTCGCCGGAATGGAACACGCCGACCACGTCCCACGACTGGTTGCCCAGCTTGATCCGCTTGCCCGGTTCCAGGCCGGCGAACTGGCGCTGCGCGCCGGTGCCGGCAACCAGCTCGCGGCGGCCGCTGGCGAACTTGCGCCCGGCAACGATCTTCACGTCCGGCCGCACCATCCACGCCGCGTCGCCGACGCCGCGCAACTGCACGCTGCCGTCCTCGTCGGGCAGGCCGCCCTTGAGCGGCAGGTTCGCGGCGACCACCAGTTCCGGCGAGACCAGCGCGCGGCCCTGCGCATCGCGGGCGATGCCCGGCGCTTGCGCGATCACGGTGACGCTGTCGTGCATCAGCGTCGACATCACTTCCGCCGCCGATGCGCCGCGCAGCACGATCGCGCTGTCGGCGCTGCCGCTCTTGCGCAGCGTTTCGCGGTAGCCCTCGGCCATCGCCAGCAGCGCGGCCAGCACCGCGACCACGCCGGCGATGCCGACCACGATCACCGAGGATGCGCCGATGCGCTGGCGCAGCGTGCTCAGCCCGACCTGGGTCACCGAACCGGCCTGGCGGCCGCGCCGGGTCAGCAGCAGCCACAGCGCGAATGCGGCGGCCAGCGCAAGCAGCACGAACCACGGCGAAACCAGCCAGATCGCGATGCCGGCGACGGTCACCAGGAACCACAGCAAACCCTTGAGGAATTTCATGACGTTCTCCCGTTCCTATCGGCCGGCCAGTGCATCGACGATGTTCAGGCGCATCGCGCGGATCGCCGGCAGCGCGCCGACCAGCAGGCCGATGCCGACCATCAGCGACAGGCCCAGCAGCCAGCTGCTGGCGCCGACCGGCGGCATGTTGATCACGCCGCCGCTGCCCAGGGTCAGGATCGGCCCGAGCAGCGCGGCCAGGCCCAGGCCGAGCACGCCGCCGATCAGGACCAGCAGCACCGATTCGGCCAGCACCAGGCCGAGCACGCTGCCGTCGCGGAAGCCGATGGTCTTCAGCACCGCCAGTTCCGGGATGCGCTCGCGCACCGCCTGCGCCATCGTGTTGCCGGTCAGCAGCAGCAGGGTGAAGAACACCGCGCCCATGATCGAGCCGACGATCAGGCCGATGTCGGCGGTCTGCTTCATCCACGACGCCGCGGCCGCCGCCTCGGTCATGGTCTTGGTTTCGTGATCCGAGTTGGCCGACAGCGCGTCGATCGCCTTGGCCACGCGGTCGGCCTGGTTGGCGTCGCGCACGCCGCTGACGTACCAGCCGACCTGGCCGCGGTTGTACGGCGTCGATTCGTCGAAGTATTTCCACTGCATCAGGATCATCTGGTCGTACCAGCCGCCACTGGCCTTGTCCTTCGGCTTCATCACCCCGACGATGTCGAAGGCCCAGTTCTTGCTGCCGTCGCGGTTCGGGAAGATGGTCGAGATCAGCGGCAGCCTTTGCCCCACTTCCCAGCCGAAGCGCTTCATCAGGCCCTCGCCGACCAGCACGCCGGTGCGGGTGGCATCGAATGCCTCGCGCTGTTTCGGGTCGACCTCGATTTCCGGGTACAGGTCCAGGTAGTTCGGCGCCACCGCGAAGCTGAAGATCTGGTTGTGCGGGTCCTGGTAGGCGCCGCCGAACCAGTTCGCATAGGTCACCGCCTTGACTCCGTCGGTCGCGGCGATGCGCGCGTCCAGCGATTGCGGCAGGGTATCGATGAACGACAGCCGCGACTGGGTCTGCAGGCGCGAAGCGCCCTGCGCGCTTTGCCCGGCCTGCTCGAAGCTTTCGCGCACGCCGTTGAGCAGGCCGAACAGCAGGAACGCGGCCAGGATCGATACCAGGGTCAGGATCGTGCGGGTCTTGCGCCGGAACAGCTCGGCCCAGATCAGGTGCAGGTATTTCATGATGCGGTTCCTTTTCCGGTCGTCATCCCGGACGCGGCGCGGGCCATGCTTTTGCGGCGAGGCGGACCGGACATCGGAGCGGCCGGCTTCGCCGTTGGAAAGCGCTTCCCGCTGCGCCCGGGATGGCGAGTCAATAGGCGTGCGCGGCCTGCTCGACCAGCGTGCCCTTGTCGAGGTGCAGGGTGTGGCTGGCGTACTCGGCCGCCTTCGGGTCGTGCGTCACCATCACGATGGTCTTGCCGTGCTCGCGGTTCAGGGTCTGCAGCAGGCCGAGGATCTCCTCGGCGCTCTGCCGGTCGAGGTCGCCGGTGGGCTCGTCGCAGATCAGCAGGGTCGGGTCGGAGACGATGGCGCGGGCGATCGCCACGCGCTGCTGCTGGCCGCCGGACAGTTCGCTGGGCTTGTGCGACTTGCGCTCGGCCAGGCCGACCAGGGTCAGCGCGATCTCGGCGCGGCGCTTGCGTTCGGCGCCGCCGAGGCTGGTCAGCAGCAGCGGCAGTTCGACGTTCTTCTGCGCGGTCAGCATCGGCATCAGGTTGTAGAACTGGAACACGAAGCCGACGTGGTTGCTGCGCCACTGCGACAACTGGCCGGCGCCGAGGCGGTTGATGTACTCGCCGTCGACCTCGATGTCGCCGGAGGGCGGCGAATCGAGCCCGCCGATCAGGTTCAGCAGGGTGGTCTTGCCGGAACCGGACGGGCCCATCAGGGCGACGAAGTCGCCGCGCTCGATGTCCAGGTCCAGGCCGTGCAGCACGTGGACCTTTTCCGGGCCGCGCTGGTAGGTCTTGCTGAGGTTGCGGATCGAAACCAACGAAGACATGACGTTACCTCGGTGTCGTTGCGATGTTCGGTGGGTGCGCCCGGGCGCATCCTTCGGTACGACGGACGGGAAGCCCCGTTTTCGACACCCGTCCCGGGCGGTTGGCCGCGGCGGGGCAATCCCCGCGCGCGGATGTTTCAGTCGGCCGCCGCCGCGACCGGTTTCACTCTGGCGCCGTCCTCCAGCTCCGCCGGCGGGTCCAGCACCACGGTGTCGCCGGCGGTCAGGCCGTCGCGCACCTGGCGGTCGTTGCCGAGCGCCATGCCGGTGCGGACCTTGCGCCGTCGTGCCCGGCCTTCGTCGTCGACCACGAAAGCCACGTCCTCGCCGTCGCGCTCGACGATGGCCGCCGCCGGTGCGCGCACGCCCTGCGGCGCCTGCGCGGCCTGCGGCTTTTCGGCCTCGAGGAAGCTGACGTTGACGCCCATGTCGGGAACGATGCGCGGGTCCTTCTGCTTCAGCGCGATGCGCACCTTGACCGTGGCCTTGCCGCGGTCGGCGGTGGGAATGATCGCGATGACCTCGGCCGGGATCTTCCAGTCGGGGTAGGCGTTCAGCGTGGCCTCGACCGGCATCTTCGGCTGCACCCGGCCGATGAAGGCCTCGCCGACGTCGACCTCGACTTCCAGCGAATCCATGTCGACGATCGTGCCGATGCCGGTGCGGGTGAAGCCGCCGCCGGCCGACAGCGGCGAAACGATCTCGCCCGGCTGCGCGGCCTTGGCCACGACCACGCCGGCGAACGGCGCGCGCACCACGGTGTTGTCGACGCCGAGGTCGGAAATGGCCAATGCGTCGGAAGCGACCCGGGTGTTGCGCTGCGCGGCCTGCAGTTGCGCGCGCAGCGTGTCGCGCTGCGCCAGCGCCTGCTCGTATTGCGAGCGCGACACCAGCTGCTGGCCGGCCAGTTCCCGCAGGCGCGACGCGTCGGCCTCGGCCTGCTTCAGCTGCGCCTGCACCCGGGCGACCTCGCTGCGCGCGGCCAGCAGCTGCGAGGCCGACAGCCGGCGCTGCGCATCGGCGTCGATCGGGTCGAGCGTGGCCAGCACCTGGCCTTCCTCGACGCGCTGGCCTTCCTCGATCAGCACCTCGCGCACCTTGCCGGTGATCTTCGCCGACACGGTGGCCATGCGCCGCGCGACCACGTAGCCGGTGGCGTCGAGCACCGACGCCGCATCGCCGTTGCCGATCGCCGCGACCGTCGCGGTGCGGACCTCGAGCGGTTTCGCCCGCGCGAACGCGAACCAGCCCAGCGCCGCCAGCAGCAGCAACGCGACCGCCGCCAGAGCGATCCACCGCCCGCGTCGCGACGGCGGCGCGGGCGGTGGTGGTTTGCGGTCGATGCGCAGTTCCTTCAGCAGTTCGGCGGAAGCGTTCATGCAGGATCCGGGCGGTGGGGCGAAAGGCGAAGTGTGACTGCATCGCGTTGCCCTGCCAACCGCCGCGGCCGGTCGCGCGCGGTCATTCGCGGCCCACCGCGCCGGCTTGCGGCCAGTCGCTGTCGCCGATGCGCTCGAGTTGCATCTCGATGAACGGCACCGGCAACTGCCCCGGCAGCGTGCGCAAGCCGGTTTCGTGCCAGGCGCCGTCGTTGACCGTGGCGACGTAATGCATGCGCATCGGCCCGGCCGGCATGCTCCAGGCGAAGCCGTCGGCGGTGGTCTCGAACGGCGCGTCGACGACGTGGCCCTGGGCATAGGAGCGCATCGAGTAGCGCTTCGTGTCCGGGTCGTAGGAGATCACCGCGAAGGCGTTGAACGCGGTCGCGCCGTCCTTGTCGTAGCTGCGGCCCTCGATCAGCTTCACCGTGCCGTCGAGCAGCGGGCCGATGCGTTCGGTGTGGGTGGTGGTCAGCTTGGCGCCGTTCGGCAGGTCGATCGTGGCGGTGCCGCGCCACTGCCCGTCGAGCGCGTCGAGCGCGGCCATCGCCTCCTTCTGCGCGGCGACGCGCGCGACGTTGTCGGGCGGCGGCTGTTGCGCGGCGGCCGTCGCGACGGCGGCCATCAGGGCCAGTGAAGCGGTGCGTGCGAAAGCGACAGTGTTCATTCCCGGGTCTCCGCTGGTGGTGGGTGGTATCGCGCGGTCAGCCCGCGCCGATCAGTTGCTGCAGCGCGGCCAGGTGCCGCTTCAGCGCGTCGTTGCCTTGCGCGGTCAGCCTGTACCAGGTGACCGGTTTGCGTTCGACGAAATCGCGGCGCAGCTCGACGTAGCCCTCGTCCTCCAGCCGGCGCAGCTGCGCGCCGAGGTTGCCGTCGGTCAGGTCGAGCTGCTGCTTGAAGCCGGCGAAGCTGACTTCGCCGTGCCGCGCCAGCAGCACCGCGATCGCCAGCCGCGCGCGGTGTTCGAACGCGGGATCGAAGCCGGTGAACGCCTGTTTCACGCCCGCCCGCCCTGCGCGCGCGCGCGCCGCGCCGCCAGCCCGGCCCAGGCCAGCGCCACGGCGATGACCACGCCGGCGATCGTCCAGGTGTAGGGCAGGGCGAAGGCGGTCAGCAGCGCGTACGCGGCCAGCATCAGCAGCCCGGCCCACAGCAGCGAGCGTTCCAGGTGCACGCCGGCCAGCGCGTACAGCAGGCCGGTGGTGAACAGGAAGCCGGCGCCGCCCTGGCGCGGCGGGACGCGTTCCAGCAGCAGCGGCAGCATGGTCAGCAGGTAGGCCAGGCCGCCGATGCCCCAGTGCAGGCCGTAGCGCCGGCCCAGCTCGCGGTCGTTGATCCCGCTGCGCCGCGCGTCGCGCTCGCCCAGCCACCAGCTCAGCGCGCCGCCGCCGAACCCGGCGACCAGCCAGTACGCGCCGAAGATCCGCGGCAGGTGCTGGCCGAAATCGACCAGCGGGAAACCGACCGCGATGATCGCGGCCCACAGGAAGAAGATCGCCGGCACGCCGGCGGGGCGGGCGCGGCGGCGGGCCGCCGTGGCGATGTAGTCGAGGTCCTGCTTGAGCTGGTCGTTTTCGGTCATGGCACGGGCCCGCAATGGGAGTTCACGTACAGAGTACTCTAAAAAATAGAGTAGTCAACTGCCAAATGTCCGAAACCCCTGCCGGTCGTGCCGCGGCGTGAGCCGGCCGCCGGTTCGGCGTACGCTGCGGCCTTCCAAACCCGAGGGGAAGGCCATGAAGACGGAACGTCCGCGCTGGTTCTGGGTCGTGTCGGTGCTCGCGCTGTTGTGGAACCTGGTGGGGCTGGCGATGTTCTGGGTGGAGGTCACGCTGTCGCCGGCGGCGGTGGCGGCGCTGCCGCCCGAACAGCAGCAGATCCACGCGGCGATGCCGCAGTGGGTGTACGCGTTCTTCGGCATCGCGGTCGTCGCCGGCGTGCTCGGCGCGCTGGGCCTGCTGCTGAAGCGGCGCTGGGCCGCGCCGCTGCTGCTGGTTTCGCTGCTGGCGGTGGCGGTGCAGATGGCGTCGGCCTACGCGACCACGCCGGTGTGGGCGCTGACCGGCGCCGCCGGCGCGGTGTTCCCGCTGGTCCTGGTCGTGATCGGCCTGCTGCTGTGGCTGTTCGCGCGCAAGGCCGCGGCGCGCGGCTGGATCGGCTGACTCAGCCGATCCAGTAGCGTCGCTTCGGCCCGGGCGAGCCGGGAACGGTCGCGACGTCCTCGAGCACGCCGCCGTTGCGCTCGATCGCCTTGATCGAAGCCCGGTTGTCGTCGTCGCAGGTGACGAGGATGCGGCGTATCCCGAGTTCGCCGCGGGCGATGCCGACGGCCTTCGCGAGGATCGCGGTGGCGTAGCCGCGGCCGCGGAATTCCGGGACCACGACGTAGCCGATGTGCCCGCCGAAGCGTTCCAGCGCGTCGTTCAGGTGGTGCCGGATCGACGCGCGGCCGACGATCCGCGCGCCATCGAAGGCGAACAGGAAGGTCGACGGGACGTGGTCCGGCGTCGGCAGGCCGATGCCCAGCCGCTGTTCGCGCAGCCGTTGCAGGTAGGCCGCGAACGCCATGCCTTCGTCGTGGTAGTGCAGGAACGTCGGACAGCCCGGCGTCGTCGCCCGGTGCGCGCGCAGGAATTCGGCTTCCTCGTCCGGGCGCGGCAGCCGCAGTTCCAGGCCGGGATGCAGCGCCGCGCAGTGCATCAGCCGGCGCGCACCTTCAGCAACGCATAGGCCGACCGCAGGCCCAGCGCCTCGCCGCCGGTCGGGCGGCCGGGGCGGTCGCTGTCGTTCCAGGCGTAGGTGTCCAGGTGCGCCCACGGCGTGCCGGCCGGCACGAAGCGTTCGAGGTACAGCGCCGCGGTGACCGCGCCGGCCATGCGCGAGCCGGCGTTGGCCAGGTCGGCCGGGTGGCTGGTCAGGTAGCGCAGGTACGGGCGCCACAGCGGCATGCGCCAGACCGGGTCGCGGGTCGCGTCGGCGGCGGCCAGCCATTCGCCGGCCAGCGCATCGTCGTTGGCGAACAGCGCCGGCAGGTCCGGGCCCAGCGCGATCCGCGCCGCGCCGGTCAGGGTGGCGAAGTCGACGACGAAGTCGGGCTTCCGTTCGCCGGCGCAGGCCAGCGCGTCGCACAGCACCAGCCGGCCCTCGGCGTCGGTGTTGTCGATCTCGACGCTGATCCCGGCGCGGGTCGCGATGATCTCGCCGGGGCGCAGCGCGTTCGGGCCGATCGAATTCTCCACCGCCGGCACCAGCACGGTCAGGCGCAGCGGCAGCCTGCGCGCCATCGCCAGCCCGGCCAGCGCCAGCGCGTGCGCGGCGCCGCCCATGTCCTTCTTCATGTGGCGCATGCCGTCGGCCGGCTTGATGTCGAGGCCGCCGGTGTCGAAGCACACGCCCTTGCCGACGATGGCGACGTGCGGATGCGCCGCGTCGCCCCACGACAGCGAGAGCAATCGCGGCGCGCGGTGCGAGGCGCGGCCGACCGCGTGGATCGCCGGGAAGTTCTTCGCCAGCAGTCCGTCGCCGCTCACGACCTCGATGGCCGCGCCATGCGTTTGCGCCAGGTCGCGCGCGATCGCCTCCAGTTCGTCCGGCCCCATGTGCTCGGTCGGCGTGTTGACCCAGTCGCGCACGCGGACGCAGGCGGCGAGCACGTCGAGCGCTTCGGCGTCGGCGCGCTCCAGCACCAGTCGAGCGGCTTCGCGCGCCGGTTTCTTGTAGCGGCTGAACCTGTAGGCGCCGAGGCCCCAGCCCAGCTGCAGCGCCGCCGCGCGCGCGCCGTCGCCCGCTGCGTTCGCCGGTTTCCAGTCGCCGGCCGGCAGGCCGTACGGCGCATGCGCATACGCATACGGATCGAGCGCGTCGCCGACGCCGATCGCCGCGCCGGCGACGCCGTCGGCGCCCGGTAGCAGCAGCAGCGAGCCGGGCGCGGCGGAAAACTTCTGCGCGTCGATCCACGCCTGCGTCGCCGCCGGCTGCGCGTCGCGCCACGACGGGAATCCCGTCGCGTCGAGCACGTGCAGCGGCAGCGCGTTGGCGGCGTCGTGGGAATAGGCGGCGGGCAGTTCGCTCATCGGATTGTCCGGAATCGGCTGGCCCTTCGACGTCGCGCCTGCGGCGCTGCGCCCGGGGCGAGCGGGGGTGGGAAGTCAGTTCGGGTGCGAATCCAGCCAGTCGGCCAGTTCGGCGAGGGAGGAGAACTCGAGGTCGGGGCGCGGCACGCCGTCCGGCCAGGCCGCGACCTCGCCCGCTTCGTTCGGCCGGTTCAGCCAGCAACTGCGCAGGCCGGCGCGCGCGGCGCCGAGCGCGTCCAGTTCGACATGGTCGCCGACGTGCAGCACTTCGTGCGGCTGCAGGTTCAGCTGCGCGCAGGCGGCGTGGAAGAACGAGGCCTCGGGCTTGGCCGCGCCGTGTTCGCGCGAATGCAGGCGGGCGACGAAGCGGTCGGCCAGGCCGATGCGATGCAGGTCGGCGTTGCCGTTGCTCAGCGACGCGAGCGGCACGCGCGCGCGCAGCCGGTCCAGCGCCGGCAGCGTGTCCGGGTAGAACTCGACCCGGTTGCGTTCGGCGTAGAACGCCTCGTAGGCCTCGTCGAGCCGGTGCAGCGCGCCGCCGCTTTCGCGCAGCGCGATCTCCAGGGTCAGCCGGCGCAGCGCGCTCAGGTCGTGCAGCAGCTGCGGGTTCTCGGCGAACACGCGCTCGCGCAGTGCGCGCATCGCCTCGATCGGGAACATCCGCGCGGTGGCCGGGCTGTGCTCGCGCAGCCACGCGTCGAGCACGCGCTCGATGCGCGCGCCGACCGGCGGGAACGGCCACAGCGTGTCGTCGAGGTCGAGGGTGATGGCGCGGACGGTAAAGCTCATCCGGGGATTTTACGGCACCGGGGCCATGCCATCCGGTCCGCGGCACGGCGCAAATCGCCAGGCCCGTCCGGATCGCTGCGGCCCCCGTTCGCGACTTGCGTCGCTTCCGCGGCGCGGGAGGCTGCGATCCGGCCTCAGCGCTCCGACAGCTCGGTCGCCGCCTCGGCCGGCAGGGGCGCGACGGCCGGCGTTTCGGCCTCGAAGTCTTCGTCGACCAGCGGCTCTTCCGGCAACGGCCCGCCGGCCGTGTCGGCGTCCGCCCCGGTCGCATCGGCGAAGCCGCCGACCGCCGCCTGCGCGCCGGCGAACAGGTTCGCGACCGCGCCGACCATGCGCAGCACGCGCGGGCCGTTCAGCGCGGCCAGCGGTTCGGCGCGCCCGGCCAGGAAGCCGGCGACGAGGCCGGCCGAAACGATCCGCCACGGCGTCCAGCCTTCGCGCCACGCGCGCCTCACTTCGCCCCAATGCTGCAGCGCCTGCTGCTGGCGGCCCTCGAGCAGGCGCTCGCGGCGTTGCACGCGGCGTTGCAGGGCGGCGAACTTCACGTGGCGTCGTCCTCGCCGCTGCCGCCGATGCCCAGCTTCGCCAGTTGCCGGCGGGTGGCGTCGAGGCGGGTGTGCTCGAAGTAGCCGGCCATCTTCCACGCGCCGAACGCGGCGATCGCCAGGCTCAGCCCCGCGGCGACGCCGATCGCGCCCAGCCACGACAGGCCGAGGCGCTGCAGCAGCGAAACCAGCGCCGCCATCAGCAGCAGCCACGACGAGGCGGCGAACACCACGACCACCGCCAGCCACAGCAGCGCGCGCACCAGCGCGGCGCGGGCCAGCGCCAGGTCGGCGGCGACCAGGCCGCGCAGCGCGCGACCGGCGTCGACCGCGCTGGCGAAGCCGGCGCGGCCGGCGTCGCCGAACTGGCGCAGGCTTTCCTCGAGCGAAGGCGTCGGCTTGCGCTCGTCGTCTTCGCCGGACGGCGTGCCGGGCGTGTCCATGCGGGGCGGGGCGGCCGCGGCGGCCGCTTACTTGTCGCTGCCGCCGCTGCGCGCGAGCTTGGCGACGATCCAGCCGGCGGCGAAGGCGACGCCGAACGAAACCAGCGGGCGCTCGCGGATCAGCTCGGCGGCGCTGTCGATCAGGTCGCGGCCCTTGTCCATCAGCGCGTCCATCTGTTCCTTCGCGGCGGCGCCGCCGGATTCGGCGGCGGCGATGCCCGACAGCGCGCTGTCGGCCAGTTCGGCCTTGACGTTCGCGCGACCCAGCTTCAATTCGTCGCCCGCGGCCGAAGCCGCGCCCTTGAGCGCTTCGCCCGCGGCCGAAGCGGCCGACTTCAGGTGCGAGCCGGCCTCGCTCAGGTTGCTCTTCACGGCATCGGTGGCGGTGGGGGTGGTGCTCATCGTCTTCTCCTGCGGTGGATGGGACGCGGCCAATCTAGCAGGTCGCAGCGCAAGCGGTCGTTATCGGTTCATTGCATCGGCGCGGTCCAGAGCCGCCCGCCGCGCAGCACCTGCAGCACCAGCTGTTGCGGCTTGCTGTCGAAGCTGGCGCGGAAGCTGGCCAGGTCGCTGAATTCGCCGCTGCTGGCGGCGACGATCAGGTCGCCGGCGCGCAGGCCGTTCTTCGCCGCGCGGCTGCCGCTGGCGACCTTGTCGATCTGCACTGCGCCGGCGATGCGGTTGCTGCGCAGCCGCTGGCGGGTGTTCTCGTCGAGTTCGCGCAGGCTGGCGCCCTGCAGGCGCGGGTCGAGGCTGCCGCCGTCGAGCTGGCGCACGCTTTCCTTCAGCGTCGCCGACAGCCGCAGCGGCTTGCCGTCGCGGCGCACGTCCAGCGCCACCCGGCTGCCGACCGGCTGCAGGCCCTCGAAGTTGTGCAGCGCCGAGGCGTTGTCGACGCGCTGGCCGTTCGCGCCCAGCACCACGTCGCCGGGCTGCAGGCCGGCCGCGGCCGCGGCCGAACCCGGCCAGACCCGGGTCACCAGCGCGCCGCGCGGCGTTTCCAGGCCCAGCCCCTTGGCCAGGCGCGCGTCGACGTCCTGGGTCTCGACGCCGAGGCTGCCGCGGCGCACTTCGCCGGTGGCGAGCAGCTGCTGCTCGACGTCGCGCGCCAGGTTGATCGGGATCGCGAAGCCCAGGCCGATGTTGCCGGCCATGCTGCCGCGCGGATTGAAGCTGGCGGTGTTGATGCCGACCAGCTCGCCCTGCAGGTTGACCAGCGCGCCGCCGGAGTTGCCGGGGTTGATCGAGGCGTCGGTCTGGATGAAGTTCTGGAAGCCGGCCACCGGGATGCCGCTGCGGCCGACCGCGGAAACGATGCCCGAGGTCACCGTCTGGCCGAGGCCGTACGGGTTGCCGACCGCGACCACGAAGTCGCCGACCTGCAGGTTGTCGCTGTTGGCCAGCGGGATCGCGGTCAGGCCGCCGGCCGGGATGCGGATCAGGGCGACGTCGGTGTCCGGGTCGGAGCCGATGAATTCGGCCTCGACCGTGCGCCCGTCGGCCAGCGTCACCGACACGCCGTCGGCGTTCTCGACCACGTGGTGGTTGGTCAGCACGTAGCCGCGCTGCGCATCGATGATCACGCCCGAGCCGAGCGCGCGCTCGACCCGCTCGCGCGGCATGTCGGGGATGCCGAAGAAGCGGCGGAAGACCGGGTCGTCGGCGAGCGGCCCCAGCGGGCTGGCCACGCGCACGGTCTGCTGGCTGTACACGCTGACCACCGCCGGCAGCACCCGCTTCAGCATCGGCGCCAGCGACGGCAGGGCCTTGCCGTCGACCGCGGTCGGCAGGGCGGCGACCGCCGGCGCCGTCGCCGGCGCGGCGGGGGCCGGCGCGGCCTGCGCCGGCTGGTCGAAGGTTTCGCGCAGGGCGGTGGCGGCGAAGCCGCCGAACGCGGCGGCGGCGGTCAGGGCGAGCAGGGTTCGGGTCGAGCGCTTCATCGGCATGGCGGGGCGGCGGGTTCCGGGGGGGGATGAGGGCCGCCGGCCCCGAAACCAAGAGGTGCGCGGGCCCGGCGGCAAGCTGAACGAGTCTGCGTATCGCCCATTAACCCCGCGATGAAGTTGCGCCCGGGGACCGTCGCGGCCGGGGGGATGCAGCTTCCCGCCGGATCGGTTGACAGGCCGGCGCCCCCGGCGTAGTTTGCGAATCTCGCGCCGCCACTACATATTGGGGTCTGGCGTGAAACAAACCCATAAGGAATGGGGTTTACGACAGACAAGGGACAGTCTGGGGGGCGAAGATGAACAGCGGAAACACAAGGGTTTTACCGGGCGTTCGTCACAATTCGGCAACCCATCCGGGCAGCCCGGCAGGCGTGGAACATCCGCGCCGGCCCGCGGCGCCTTCGGCCCGTTCCGGGCATTAGCCCGGGCGCGGCGGCGAACGGCATACGGATTTGGTCGGCAACAACAAGTAATGGTCGGTCCATCGATCACCAACAGGGAGAACGACAACAACATGAGCACGGTGCGTCTTGAGGCAGTGAAAAAGGAAGAAGCGGCGCGGGTCATCCCGATGCAGCCGGCCTCGCAGGACATCTGGGACAAGAAGTACCGGCTGAAGACCAAGCAGGGCGAGCCGATCGACGCCGACATCGACGGCACCTACCAGCGCGTGGCCCGCGCCCTGGCCGATGCCGAGCCGACCGAGGAAAAGCGCGCCTACTGGAACGAGCGCTTCCTGTGGGCGCTGCGCCGCGGCGCGATCCCGGCCGGCCGCATCACCTCCAATGCCGGCGCGCAGGCGCACAAGCCGGCCACCAGCACGATCAACTGCACCGTGTCGGGCACCATCGAGGACTCGATGGACGGCATCCTCGACAAGGTCCACGAGGCCGGCCTCACCCTGAAGGCCGGCTGCGGCATCGGCTACGAGTTCTCGACGCTGCGCCCGAAGGGCGCGTTCGTCGCCGGCGCCGGCGCGTACACCAGCGGGCCGATGTCGTTCATGGATATCTACGACAAGATGTGCTTCACCGTGTCCTCGGCCGGCGGCCGCCGCGGCGCGCAGATGGGCACCTTCGAGATCTCGCACCCGGACGTGAAGGACTTCATCCGCGCCAAGCGCGAGGACGGCCGCCTGCGCCAGTTCAACCTGTCGCTGCTGATCACCGACGGCTTCATGCAGGCGGTCGAGGACGACGCCGACTGGCCGCTGGTGTTCCCGCTGAACGTCAAGGAGAAGGCCGACGTCGACCTCGAGGACGCCGACAAGGTGGTCTGGCGCGACTGGCCGACGCACCGCAACTACATCGTCCGCGACGACGGCCTGGTCGCCTGCAAGGTCTACGGCCACATCCGGGCGCGGCACCTGTGGGACATGATCATGGTCTCGACGTACGACTACGCCGAGCCGGGCTTCATCCTGATCGACCGCGTCAACGAGATGAACAACAACTGGTGGTGCGAGAACATCCGCGCGACCAACCCGTGCGGCGAGCAGCCGCTGCCGCCGTACGGCGCCTGCCTGCTCGGCTCGATCAACCTGACCACCTTCGTGCGCAAGCCGTTCACCGCCGAGGCCAGCTTCGACTGGGAGGAATACAAGGAAGTCGTGCGCGTGTTCACCCGCATGCTCGACAACGTGGTCGAGGTCAACGGCCTGCCGCTGGAGCAGCAGCGCAACGAGATCCTGCGCAAGCGCCGCCACGGCATGGGCTTCCTCGGCCTGGGCAGCACGCTGACCATGCTGAAGATGAAGTACGGCAGCAAGGAATCCTGCGAGTTCACCGAGCGCATCGCCCGCGACATGGCGGTGGCCGGCTGGGAAACCGGCCTGGCCCTGGCCGAGGAGAAGGGCCCGGCGCCGATCATGGACGAGGACTTCGCGGTCACCGCCGAGATGCTGCGCAAGCGCCCGGAGATGAAGCAGGACGGCTGGAAGGTCGGGCAGAAGATCAAGGGCCGCGTGCTGCACGCGAAGTACTCGCGCTACATGCAGCGCATCGCCTCGGTCGAGCCGGCGCTGGTCGACAAGCTGGCCAAGGTCGGTTCGCGCTTCACCCACCACAGCTCGATCGCGCCCACCGGCACCATCAGCCTGTCGCTGGCCAACAACGCCAGCAACGGCATCGAGCCGTCGTTCGCGCACCACTACAGCCGCAACGTGATCCGCGAGGGCAAGAAGACCAAGGAAAAGGTCGACGTGTTCAGCTACGAGCTGCTGGCCTACCGCGAACTGGTCAACCCGAAGGCGATGCCGTTCGCCGAGGACGCCGACGCCAAGTTGCCGGACTACTTCATCAGCGCCGACGACATCACCCCGAAGGAGCACGTCGACGTGCAGGCCGCGGCGCAGAAGTGGGTCGACTCGTCGATCTCGAAGACCGCGAACGTGCCCACCGACTACCCGTACGAACAGTTCAAGGACATCTACCGCTACGCCCACCAGCAGGGCCTGAAGGGCTGCACCACGTTCCGCTTCAACCCGGCCGCCTTCCAGGGCGTGCTGGTCAAGGAGGCGGACCTGGAGAACACCACCTACCGCTTCGAGCTGGAAGACGGCAGCGTGGTCGAGGTCAAGGGCAACGAGCAGATCGAGTACGACGGCGAGCTGCACACCGCCGCCAACCTGTTCGACGCGCTGAAAGAGGGCTACTACGGCAAGTTCTGAGCGGGCGGGAGTGCGCCCCTCCCGCGTTCGCGGGGGAGGGGAAGGCCGAAGGGCAGGCGAGGGGGCGAACGCAGCGGGCCTGCTTTCCCCCTTCACGCCGGAGGGGTATAGCATCGTCGTCGCGGCCGTCCCCCATCGGCCAGTCGGAGGTTCCAATGGCTAACGAAAAAGGTGTGGCGGCGACGCTGACCGAGGTCGCCGGGAACGTGAAGGACCGGGCGGTGGTCAAGGCCGCCGAGATCGGCGAGGCGGTGGCGCACAGCGAGGCCGTGGCCAGGGCGGCGAAGGTCGCCAAGGAAACGGTGGCGAAGGCGCAGACCCGCCTGGCCAAGGCGAAGAAGGTGGTCGAGAAGCGGACCGTCGCGGCGAAGAAGGCGGTGAAGAAGACCGTAGCCCAGGCGAAGAAGAACCTCGCCGCGGCCAGCGCCGGCGCCAGGGCCGAGGCCGCCACGCTGAAGGCGAAGAAGACGGCGAAGAAAGCTGCGGCCAAGAAGACCGTGGCGAAGAAGGCCCCTGCGAAGAAGGCAGCAAAGAAAGCGGTGAAGAAGGTGGCGAAGAAAGCCGCCGCCAGGAAATGAACGACCCCTCTCCCGCCCGCGGGAGGGGGAAAGGCGCGAAGCGCCGGGGGTGAGGGCACGGCTCCACCCGCGAAACCAACAACCAGCGACAACGCAACAGGACACGCACGCAATGGCCGTCAAGATCGACAAGAAAATCAAGGGATACGCCGTCGTCACCCCGGAAGACAAGGAAAAGGCCGTGCAGGGCGCCTCGGTTTCGATGGCGCAGGCCGAGGCGGAACTGCCGAAGGCCGACATCATCCAGATGCACGAGCGCATCGAGCGCCCGGAGGTGCTGATCGGCAGCACCTACAAGATCAAGTCGCCGCTGGTGGAGCACGCGATGTACGTGACCATCAACGACATCGTGCTCAACGCCGGCACCGAGCACGAGCTGCGCCGCCCGTTCGAGATCTTCATCAATTCCAAGTCGATGGAGCATTTCCAGTGGATCGTCGCGCTGACCCGCATCATGTCGGCGGTGTTCCGCAAGGGCGGCGACGTGACCTTCCTGGTCGAGGAAATGAAGGCGGTGTTCGACCCGCGCGGCGGCTACTTCAAGGCCGGCGGCGTGTACATGCCGTCGCTGGTGGCCGAACTGGGCGCGATCGTCGAAGACCACATGAAGTCGATCGGCCTGATCCACGACCCGGAAATGAGCGCGCACCAGCGCGCCATGCTGGCCGAGAAGCGCGCGCAGTACGAGGCGCGTTCAAAAAAAAACTCTGACGTGACCGAAACGCCGGTCGTGGTGACCGGCGCCGTCGAGGAAATCGCCGTCACCGGCGAAGGCGCCAGCTTCCCGCCGTCGGCCAGCATGTGCAGCAAGTGCAACACCAAGGCGCTGGTGCTGATGGATGGGTGTGCGACTTGTTTGAACTGCGGATACAGCAAATGCGGCTGATTCGCCGCGCTAGCAAGTAGGGGAAGGGTCTGTCCGGGCGCGTAAAAGCTTGGATTTTTAGCTCATAAGTTTAGATTCATGGCTTAATAAGCTTAGAAGGGCCCTCCGGGGCCCTTTCTTTTTGCACCGTGACTCGCAGGAGATGATTTGCAGCAAGATCAATCTTCCCCAACGTCAATTTCCTGGCTGTAGATCTGTTGTCCGTCGACTGAGACCGAAATAAAATTCTGGCCGTATGCCCAAGCCTGCTCAGGTCTTAGTCGGAAGGTCCAGAAGCTTGCACCAGGCACGGAGATGTCTGTTGTCTGCCGATTTCCGACCCCGCCGAAACTCGCAGAGACTATCCTCGTCGATAATCGAACGGGAAAATTGGCGACTGTCTGATCGGCGTTGTAACGAACCGTCACGGCGATCTCTTCCTTTTCCTTGAACCGGGTCCGAGCCTCCGTCACGAATGGCTGGTTATCGCTAGTGCCTATGAGTACTCCGGTGACAGCCAGTGTTGAGGGCCGCGATGCTTGGGCATTTGACGCTTCTTGACGAACGCTGGGATCGTCCTCTGAAGGATGCTGCTTGTTGGGTTGAGAAAACTCATCCGGCGACCGCCTAATCAAGGCAGGAATCAACGCGGCGCCAATGATTGCTGCGGCACCAATAAGGGCGACGTAGATCTGAGTTCGGGAGTTCATGCGCTTCTCTCCAGGAGGCGTCTGCCAACTCTAAGACATTGGTCATTGTTTTCTTACCAGAGCTGGATTCGGGTGTAGGGGCATCCTTCCTCGTGCCGGCCATGGAACCGCCGTGGCTCCGTGAGGATTTCCAGGCAAAGGCCAATGCGTCTTGATGCTCTAGCCGGTTCGGCTGCCTAACCCTTTGACATTTCTAGATGTTTTCCGTCTCCATTGATGAGACTACTGCGGCTAGAATGCGTCGCTAAGGGGATGGTTCAAAAGCCGCATAGCTGGATTCGCCCAAAAGGGTCGCGGATGGCCTGTCCCCACCTTTCTAGATTGGGACGCAGCATGCATTGGATCGCCGCTTCAGAAAAAGACACCGTCGCCGCCACGCTTGAAAAGCGCTTGTGGGATGCAGCCGATCAGTTCCGAGCAAACTCTGGTCTGAAGGCGCAGGAGTATTCCGGTCCCATTCTGGGATTGATCTTCCTTCGCTTCGCCGAAGTGCGCTTTTCTGCCCAGCTTGCGAAGTTGGAGAAAGCCGGAGCCAGCTCCCGTCGCGGTAGCCGAGTGGATGAGCCGGCTGCCTACCATGCAGAAGGTGTATTGTTCCTCGCACCAGAGGCCCGCTTCGACTACCTGCTGACCCTGCCGGAGGCCGCCAACATCGGTGCGAAGGTCAACGCGGCCATGCGCGAGATCGAAAAGGCCAACCCGCAACTGGCCGGCGTGCTCCCAAAGACCTACAACCTGTTCACCGGCACCCTGCTGAAGGAGCTGCTGAAGAAGGTGTCCGAGATTCCGGCTACGGTGGATTTCGATGCCTTCGGTCGCATCTACGAATACTTCCTGGGTGAGTTCGCCCGTACCGAGGGCCAGAAGGGAGGCGAGTTCTACACGCCGGCCAGCATCGTCAAGCTGCTGACTGAGGTGATCGAGCCGTTCCACGGCCGCATTCTCGATCCAGCCTGCGGCTCCGGTGGCATGTTCGTGCAGTCGGCACGCTTCGTGGCCGAGCACCAGAAGAACCCGGCCGCAGAGCTGGCCATCTGCGGCGTAGAGAAGACGGACGAAACCGGCCGCCTGTGCCGCCTCAACTTGGCCGTGCACGGGCTGGAAGGCGACATCCGTCATGGCGGCGACAACAATAGCTACTACCTCGATCCGCACAACGCTACGGGCCAGTTCGACTTCGTGTTGGCCAATCCGCCGTTCAACGTCAACGCGGTGGACAAGGAGCGATTGAAGGACATGGTGGGTGCGGGCCGCCGCTATCCGTTCGGCCTGCCGCGCACGGACAACGCCAACTATTTGTGGATTCAGCTCTTCTATTCGTCGTTGAACGCTACAGGCCGCGCCGGCTTCGTGATGGCCAACTCTGCGTCCGACGCCCGCTCCAGTGAGCAGGATATCCGCCAGAAGCTGATTGAAAGCCGTGCGGTGGACGTGATGGTGGCTGTGGGTCCCAACATGTTCTACACGGTGACGTTGCCTTGCACGCTGTGGTTCTTAGACAAGAGCAAGGCCAAGACGGAGCGAGCCGATACAGTGCTATTCATCGATGCCCGCCACATTTACATGCAGGTGGATCGTGCGCATCGCGATTGGACGCCGGGGCAAATCGGTTTTATCGCCAACCTTGTTCGGTTGTATCGTGGTGAAGCGCCGGATTTCACTTTTGGCGGTGAAGAAGCGGAAGTGAAGCTGAAGGGGATCTTCGGTAAGAGGGGTTCTACCCCGAAATCACGGACGGTTGTAAAAGGGCTGAGAACTTCTGGTCTTGCCTGGCGACCCTTCGTCGCATCCTCGGGTTGTGGAACCGCTCGATGTATTCGAACACATCAGCCCTCGCGGCATCGAGCGTTGGGTAGGTCATGCGGTAGACCCGCTCGCGCTTGAGCAGGCCGAAGAAGCCTTCGCACGCGGCGTTGTCACCGCAGTGGCCCAC
>NZ_PDWR01000070.1 GCF_010211755.1 Pseudoxanthomonas sangjuensis
TGCGTACACGCCGTCCCGCCGCCGAGCAATTGCCTGCCGATGAGTTGTTTCGTTCGCGTCTGGAGAACCAGATCGACTTGCGCCATCCACTGGTCCAGCTGAGCCACCGGCTGCCGTGGAGTGCGCTGGAGCAGGCGCTGTCGCCACGATTGCCGGTCACCACCGGCACAGGCGGTCGCCCCGCATTGCCGATGCGTCTGATCGCTGGGCTGCTCTACCTCAAGCACGCCTACGACCTGTCCGATGAAGCGGTGTGCGAACGTTGGCTGGAAAATCCGTACTGGCAGTTTTTCACCGGCGAGGTGGTGTTCCAGACCTGCTTGCCGTGCGATCCCAGCTCCCTGACACGGTGGCGACAGCGCCTGGGCGAAGCCGGGATGGAAGAGCTGTTGGCGCACACCATCAACACCGCACATGCGGTCAAAGCAGTGGATGCGCGCGAGTTGTCGCGAGTGATCGTGGACACCACCGTGCAGGAAAAAGCGATCGCCCATCCCACCGACAACCGGCTGCTGGAGGTTGCCCGCAAGAAGCTGGTGC
>NZ_PDWR01000071.1 GCF_010211755.1 Pseudoxanthomonas sangjuensis
GACCAGCAGACACCGACTCGGCGACCAAGTCGTCCAGGCTGGCGCGCTCGCGGTCGTAACGTTGGTCCACAATCGCCAGCGTGGGCGAATCCGGGTTGCCCAGCAATGCGGCAACATCGTCAGGGCTGGCGCCGGCAGCGGCATTGAGAACACGATCGGTACGGCTGTGGTCGATCACGAACACCGGCGCGTCGGGACTCGATGCATTGGCGATATTCCAGCTGGTGACTTCGGCCTTGAGCTTGTTGAGGCTAAGAGCCATGCGCACGGCGTCGACGGTGAGATCTTGTGACATGGGTGACCTACTGAATGATCAGGTCGCCATCCAGGGCGCCTGCGGATTTGACGGATTGCAGGACCGCGATGACATCGCGGGTGGTCAGCTTGGCGGTACGCAACGCGGAAATGAGGTCAGCCACAGTGGCACCTTCTGCGACCGACACAAGCGGTGCGATCGGCTCCTCGGTGCTGATGGTGCTCTCCGGGACCAGCACGCTGCGCACCCCGGCGCCCGGACGCACCAACAGCCCATCCGGTTG
>NZ_PDWR01000072.1 GCF_010211755.1 Pseudoxanthomonas sangjuensis
GCCCCGTACAGTGTGCCGCCGATGGCTGACCCAAACCCGGATGCGGCCAGCACCCAACCGATCATTTCGGGGTGGCCCATTGACCTCATCTCGGCGACTGCCGTCAACTCCAGTCCCCCAAGACAAAATCCGGTGGCAACGACTGCGAAGAGGATGGATGCTGACCGGGGGGATAGCCACGCCATCTTGCGGCGATGTGGCGCCGGGACGATCGGCGCGGCTGAGGCCGGAGTAGCAGGCCGGGCTGGGCTGTCCTCAGAAGGCTCTGGTGTTGCGGGATTGAGGACCATCAGGCCGATGGCTCCGATGGCGGCAACGAACCCGCATGCCGTGATGGTGATCCGGGTTCCGATTGTCGTCGCTGCGCTGATGGCCACTGTAGGGCCGATCATGTAGCAGATCTCCACGGTCACAGAATCGAGTGACAATGCCGCGCGACGTCGTGACGCAGGCACAGCCGCCATACGGACCTGACGCGGGATGGTGAAGATGGGGTAATTCCACAGCCCGCCGATCGCGCACAGCACGAGAAG
>NZ_PDWR01000073.1 GCF_010211755.1 Pseudoxanthomonas sangjuensis
TCCTTACTCCCCGCCCTCGAACAAGCGCACCACGTCCGCCGCCTCCAGCACCCGCCACTGCCCCGACGGCAGATCGTCCAGGCAGAAGCCGCCGATGCGGCTGCGGTGCAGCGCGGCAACGAGGTTGCCGATGGCGGCGAACATGCGACGCAACTGATTCAATCGGCCTTCGTGTCGCGCGAGGAGCACCTGGCCCGGCGCCAGCGCTTCCAACTCCCCCGGCAGCAGCGGCGTGGTCTCGCCATCGAGCAGCCGCGTGCCGCTGGCGAACAGCGCGGCCTCATCGCCGCGCAGGTCCTCGGCCCCCACGCGGCGATCACCGTGGCCGGGCAGGCCGGCAACTTCCAACTGGACGTGGCGGTGCCGCTGCTCCCGGCCAATCTGCTCGAATCGGTTCGGGTGCTTTCGGACGTGGCGCGGCTGCTGGGCCGGAACGCCATCGCCGGGGGGATAGGCCGGCAGGGGGGGGGGGGGGGGGGCGCAGTCACCGCACCGCGCCCGTGCACCCGGCGGTACCCCGGGCA
>NZ_PDWR01000074.1 GCF_010211755.1 Pseudoxanthomonas sangjuensis
AGTTGGCGATGGCGTGCTCAAGCAGTTCGATGACCTGGGCACGTCGCTCGCCGGTTGCACCCACGAAGAACGCGAGGAACTGGAAGGCCCCATCCATGGCTGCGACTTGCCAGATCCATGGCAAGGACGCGTTCTCGAGCAGCTTGCTGATACCCACGATGATCGCGAGTAGTCCTGGGAACAGCCCTAGTTTCCTGATGTCGCCAGATAGCAGCATCGCCCTGCCGTCGACTCTGCTCCAGCGATGCCGGTACTGAAGCAGGGCGTACTCCAGCATTGGTTTCGGAAAGCTTTTCAGCTCCTGAAGGTACGGTGCATCATGGAGCATGTCGGTCTGGAACTGCTTGAAGATCGTGCCCCAAGGGTTGCGTTTTTCCTCGATGAACATTCGCCCCATGTCATAGAAGAACATCGCGAAAAACCCGGCTGCGGGAATCACCGGCAGCAGTACCCAGCCGTATGA
>NZ_PDWR01000075.1 GCF_010211755.1 Pseudoxanthomonas sangjuensis
GAATACGTGCGCGGGCCCAAGGCCAATGTCGGCCCGCTGGTGGTGCCCGATGCCTTGCACGATGAACAGGTCTCCTGATTAGCCCTGACCCTCAGCCATCAGTCGCAGGATCTGCGCCGCGCTGTGTGGATGCTGCTGTCATCTGAAGCCAACGAGGTGACGTGATGAGCATCAATGCGGTGCAGTTCCAGGCTGGATTGTCGCTGCCTGAGTTCTTCGCGTCCTACGGCACCGAGGCTAATTGGCGTTGCTCTGGCTGGAATGCCCTTGGAAGTTGAGTCTCGGCTTCATCATCTGCGCACGACTTCTTCCTGGGTTTTGTTAGCCGCTATAAGTGCTATCGCGCACTTTACAAGTGGCGGTAGCTGTAGGGATTTCGCTGCCCTTGCTGTGCCGGACGAGTGCGCTCGCGCTTCAAGCGTGGCGGCATCATCTACTACCAGTGCAGCGCTTGCCGGCATCAGACCAGTCTGATGGCAGGCACGATGTTCGAAGGCACCAAACTGCCGC
>NZ_PDWR01000076.1 GCF_010211755.1 Pseudoxanthomonas sangjuensis
CATAGTCGCGAGGTGTGTAGAGCGGGCTCCAGTGCGCAGCAGCCCTGTCCAGTGTCCGTCAGCTGCGCTGCCCAATCCGATCTCGCCATCGTTTTCTTTTTCCTCCATAAGAGAGTAGAGGTAAGGAATCAGTCTGTAACGGAACTTGATGGCATCCCGGATGTATCCGGTGTGGTTTCCATACATCCAGGGCTCCGTTACCGTATTATCTGTATTTACGGAGTGAACTGAAAACCTTGGCTGGAAAATGCCGTTCTGTATCCAGCGGACCATCAGCTCTGCTTCCGGTGATGTACCATAAAAGCCGCCTATATCACAGCCCTGGTTTGCCACGCCGCTTAAACTCATGCCCAATATGGTTGCAATGTTATATTTTAACGAATCCCAGCAGGTTAAGTTATCTCCGGCCCAGGTCTGTGCGTAGCGCTGAATGCCGCTGTGTCCGGACCGGCATACGAT
>NZ_PDWR01000007.1 GCF_010211755.1 Pseudoxanthomonas sangjuensis
AAAAGACACCCCCCGGGCACACCCGCCGTGGCGGCCACCGCGCCCCCGCTGCTGGAAGAACTGGCCCGCGCCGCGCCGGCGCTGGACCGGCAGGTGCTGTCGCTGGCCACCCGCGCGATGTCCTGCGCGCTGCGCCGGCCGGACCCGCTGCGCCGCCCGGCCACGCTCAGCGTGATCGACTATTCGCGGCCCTCGACACAGCCGCGGCTGTGGGTGTTCGATCTGGCCCGCAAGCGGCTGCTGTTCGAGGAACTGGTCGCGCATGGCCGCGGCACCGGCGAAAACCTGGCCCTGCGCTTCTCCAACCGCAGCGGCAGCAACATGTCCAGCCTCGGCGGCTTCGAGACCGAGGAAACCTACGTCGGCCACAACGGCTATTCGCTGCGCCTGCGCGGGCTGGAACCGGGCTACAACGACCAGGCCCGCGATCGCGCCATCGTCATCCATGGCGCACCGTACGTCAGCCCGGCGCTGATCAAGAGCGTGGGGCGGCTGGGGCGCAGCCTGGGCTGTCCGGCCGTCCGCCCGGCCGTGGCCAAGCCGCTGATCGACAGCATCCGCGAAGGCTCGTTCGTGTTCGCCTACTACCCCGACGCCGACTGGCTGCGGCATTCGCGCCTGCTGCAACCCGGCTGCGGCGATGCCGTGGCGGCGCAACCGGACACCGCTACCGCCGCCGCGACCAACTGAGTCCTGCTGCGCCGCAACAGACAAGCGCGTAAAATGGCGGCCCCTCACCGCACGCTACTGGAGCCGTTCCATGGGCCTGGGCCATGTCCCCACCGGCAAGAACCCGCCGGACGAAATCAACGTCATCATCGAGATCCCCAAGGATTCCGAGCCGGTGAAGTACGAGGTGGACAAGGAAAGCGGCGCGATCTTCGTCGACCGCATCCTGTCCACGCCGATGCGCTACCCGTGCAACTACGGCTACGTGCCGAACACCCTCGGCGGCGACGGCGACCCGGTCGACGTGCTGGTGGTGCTGCCGCTGCCGCTGATCCCCGGCTCGGTGATCCGTTGCCGCCCGGTCGGCGTGCTGCGCATGACCGACGAAGCCGGCAGCGACGAGAAGCTGCTCGCCGTGCCCGCCAGCAAGGTCTTCAACGGCTATTCGCACATCGACGACATCGGCCAGGTCTCGCCGCACTGGCTGGAGCGCATCGGCCACTTCTTCGAGCACTACAAGGACCTGGAGAAGGGCAAGTGGGTCAAGGTGGACCGCTGGGGCGACGCCGCCGAAGCCAAGCGGATCATCGCCGAGGGCATCGACAGCTACAACGCCAAGGGCTGACCGGCCCGCCGCCGCGAACGGAAAACGCCGCTGCATTGCAGCGGCGTTTTTTTTCAGCTTCCCTGCCGCCGCGCCGCGGCCAGCGCGATCAGGCGCGATACCACCAAGGCGATGTACATCACCCCGGCGAACATCGCCAGCATGGTCAGGCCGCGCGCGACCGACGTCGCCGGGGCGATGTCGCTCAGGCCGACGCCGGACAGCAGGCTGAAGCTGAGGAACAGCAGTTCCAGCCAGCTGCGCGGATGGGCGGGATCGACACCGATGCCGAAGCTGCCCGGCAACCACGCCTGGCAGGCGGCGAAGGCGAAGGCGAAGGCCCACGCCAGCAGGGTGAAGGTCGCGCCGGCCGCGATCAGTTCGTCGGTGGTGACGTGGTGATCGCTGAGCATGTAGAACATCAGGCCGCCGGCCGCGTAGAAATACAGCAGCGATTCCAGCAACTGCGCGAACGGCAGCAGCGCCGGCAGGTGCAGGAAGTTCGCCGTCAGCGTCGCCAGCACCGCCGGCAGCGCCAATGCCCACGCGACCCAGTCCGTCGTGCGGCCGCGCCGGACCACCCAGATGACCAGCGACAGCACGCCGACGCCGAAGGCGTTGAACAGCGCGCGACCGGCCGGCGTGTCCTCCATGAACGGATACAGCAGCACGCCGAGCAGCTGCACCGCCAGCAGCAGGCCGGCCGGGTGCCGGCGCAAGGTGGCCAGCCAGCGGAATCCATTCGGCCGCATCTCAGCGGAAATGGTAGACCAGCGCGTAGTAGACCACGTAGATCCACGACAGCAGGCCGTGGATGATCGCCCACAGCAGCGACTTGTTCGCGCTCCAGGAAATGGCGATGGCCAGGGCGGAGCCGAAGCTGACGCCCGCCTTGACCACGGTGGTGGAAGTTCTTTCACCCATGCGACGGCTCCCGCTCTGCGCGAATGCGCCCGAGTCTACCCCAGCAGGCTTCACCCCTGCCGGTAGACCTCGGCGCCCTGCTCGCGGAACTGCGCCGACTTCTCGGCCATGCCCGCTTCCAGCGCCGCCTTCTCGTCGACCCCGTGTTCGGCGGCGTAATCGCGCACGTCCTGGGTGATCTTCATCGAACAGAAGTGCGGGCCGCACATGCTGCAGAAGTGCGCCAGCTTGTGCGCTTCCTTCGGCAAGGTCTCGTCGTGGAACTCCTTGGCCTTCTCCGGATCCAGGCCGAGGTGGAACTGGTCCTCCCAGCGGAACTCGAAGCGCGCCTTCGACAGCGCGTTGTCGCGCACCTGCGCGCCGGGATGGCCCTTGGCCAGGTCGGCCGCGTGCGCGGCGATCTTGTAGGCCATGATGCCGTCGCGCACGTCCTGGCGGTTGGGCAGGCCCAAGTGTTCCTTCGGCGTCACGTAGCAGAGCATCGCGGTGCCGTACCAGCCGATCATCGCCGCGCCGATCGCGCTGGTGATGTGGTCGTAGCCCGGCGCGATGTCGGTGGTCAGCGGGCCGAGCGTGTAGAACGGCGCCTCGCCGCACTCGCGCAGCTGCTTGTCCATGTTCTCCTTGATCAGCTGCATCGGCACATGGCCCGGGCCTTCGATCATGGTTTGGACGTCGTGCTTCCACGCGATCTTGGTCAATTCGCCGAGGGTTTCGAGTTCGCCGAACTGCGCGGCGTCGTTGGCGTCGGCGATGCAGCCCGGGCGCAGGCCGTCGCCCAGCGAGAAGGCCACGTCGTAGGCCTTCATGATTTCGCAGATGTCCTCGAAATGCGTGTAGAGGAAGTTCTCCCTGTGGTGCGCCAGGCACCACTTGGCCAGGATCGAACCGCCGCGGGAGACGATGCCGGTCACGCGCTTGGCGGTCAGCGGCACGTAGCGCAGCAGCACGCCGGCGTGGATGGTGAAGTAATCCACGCCCTGCTCGGCCTGCTCGATCAGGGTGTCGCGGAAGATCTCCCAGGTGAGTTCCTCGGCGCGGCCGTCGACCTTCTCCAGCGCCTGGTAGATCGGCACCGTGCCGATCGGCACCGGCGAATTACGCACGATCCATTCGCGGGTCTCGTGGATGTGCTTGCCGGTGCTCAGGTCCATCACCGTGTCGCCGCCCCAGCGGATCGCCCACACCAGCTTCTCGACCTCTTCCGCAATCCCTGACGACACCGCGCTGTTGCCGATGTTGGCGTTGATCTTGGTCAGGAAGTTGCGGCCGATGATCATCGGCTCGCTTTCCGGGTGGTTGATGTTGTTCGGCAGGATCGCACGGCCGCGGGCGATCTCGTCGCGCACGAACTCGGGGGTGATGAGCTCCTGGATGCTCGCGCCGAAGCTTTCGCCCGGATGCTGCGCCAGCAGGCCGGCGTCGCGCACCGCCTCGAGGCGCTGGTTCTCGCGGATCGCGACGAACTCCATTTCCGGGGTAACGATGCCGCGCCTGGCGTAATGCATCTGCGTCACGTTGGCGCCGGCCTTCGCGCGGCGGGGCAGCGCCCGGTTGGGGAAGCGCACCGCGTCGAGCTTCGGGTTGCTTTCGCGCGCGCGGCCGAATTCCGAGCTCAGCGTGGCGAGCGGTTCCGTATCGCCGCGCTCCTCGATCCACTTCGCGCGCAGCGCCGGCAGGCCGCGCGACAGGTCGATGCGCGCGTCCGGGTCGGTGTACGGGCCGGAGCAGTCGTAGACCGTGACCGGCGGATTGTCTTCGCCGCCGAACAGGGTCGGGGTCCTGGTCAGCGCGATCTCGCGCATCGGCACGCGGATGTCGGCGCGCGAGCCTTCGACGAAGACCTTGCGCGAGCCGGGGATCGGCCGGGTGACGTATTCGGAAAGCTGCTCGGTCTGCTGCAGCAGGGCGTTGGGTACGGCGTTCATGCGGTTCGTCCTGGTCGGGCGCGCGAGGAATTCGCGTCGCGGACGAAGCGGCGGCACGGGAACGCGCAGGCGGGCGCGTCCCGCGAAGCTTCCCTACGCCGGTCTCAACCGGATCAGGTTCGAAGGGTCTGTCTCAACCGGGCCGTGGCCCGGTACCCCCGCTTCTGCGCGCAATTAGACCACAAAAGCACGGCAGGCGACCGAGATACCCGCCGCGCACGACCGCATCAGGACTGCGCGTCTTCGTCGGATCCGTCGGCCTTGCCGGCATTCGGATCGATCGTCGGATTCTCCAGCCAATCGACGATATCGCCCGACAGCGCCTCGGCGACCTTGTCCAGCGGACCGCAGACCGAGAAGGTAAAGGGCCGCGCCGTCGCTCGCTTGATACTGAAGTTGCCCAGCAGCTTGTCCCCGTCGCGCAATTCGCCCCTGACCCGACCGAATTTCGGACCCGATATCCCGCCGCCGCCGGCGGTATGCGCCATGGTGATGACCAGTTCGAGCGTCTTCCCACCCACCGAAGCCAGCTCGGCGTCGACGGCCTCGACCCGACCGCGGGACTTCTTCACGATCAACTGGCTCAGTTTCCGGTTCCAGTCGCACTTGGACAGGTTGGTGGATTCAACCGCTTTCACGTCCTGGTACGGAACGACTTTGGCAATCTTGATCGTGTCGGCAGCCATCGCGGTGGCCGGCACGACGAAGAAAGCGGCCACCCACAGCCCGTATCCCGGGAACTTCTCCATTTTCATCTCCCTTTTCCTGTTTGGCACGAAAGAAGCGCGCTTCAATCCCGCCAGCGGCGGAACACCAGCGAGGTATTGATCCCGCCGAAGGCGAAGTTGTTGCTCACCGCGTATTCGGTCTGCAATTCGCGGCCGCCACCGACGATGTAGTCGAGTTCCGCGCAACGCGGATCGCGCTCGACCAGGTTCAGGTTCGGCGCGAACCAGCCTTCGTTCATCATCATGATCGTCGCCCACGCCTCGAACGAGCCGCACGCGCCGAGCATGTGGCCGACGTAGCTCTTCAGCGTGCCGACCGGCACCTTCGCGCCGAACACCTGCGCGGTGGCCTGCGATTCGGCGATGTCGCCATGCTCGGTGGCGGTGCCGTGCGCGTTGACGTAGCCGACCTGCGCCGCGTCCACGCCCGCGTCCTCCAGCGCCAGGCGCATCGCCTGCGCCATCGTCGCGCTGCTCGGTTGGGTCACGTGCTGGCCGTCGCTGTTGCTGCCGTAGCCGACGATCTCGGCGAGGATGTTCGCGCCGCGCGCCCGCGCGTGCCCGAGCTCTTCCAGCACCAGCGTGCACGCGCCTTCGCCCAGCACCAGGCCGTCGCGGCGCGCATCGAACGGACGCGGCGTGGTTTCCGGCGCATCGTTCTGCACGCTGGTCGCGAACAGGGTGTCGAACACCGCCGCGGCGGTGGCGTCGAGCTGCTCCGAACCGCCGGCCAGCATCGCCACCTGCCTGCCCGCGCGGATCAGTTCGTAGGCCGAGCCGATGCCCTGGCTGCCCGAGGTGCAGGCGCTGGACGTGGTGACGACGCGCCCGGTCAGGCCGAAGAACACGCCGATGTTGACCGGCGCGGTGTGGCTCATCATCTTCAGGTAGGTGGTCGCGTTGATGCCTTCGGTGGTGTGCTCGTTGAGCATGCGGCCGAACTCGGCGATCGCCTCGTGGCTGCCGGCCGACGAGCCGTAGGACACGCCGACCTTGCCGCTGCCCAGCAACGGGTCGCCGAGCAGGCCGGCCTGCTGCAACGCCAGCTCGGTCGCGCGCACCGACATCAATGCCACCCGCCCCATGCTGCGGGTGTTCTTGCGGTTGTAGGCGGGCGACAGCTCGAACGCAGGCGCGGGTGCCGCCAGGCGCGTGTTCAGGCCAGTGTACCGATCCCACGCCGGCATGTGCCGCACCGCGTTGCGGCACTCGCGCAGGCGCGCGCCGATGCTGGCCCAGTCGTGGCCGAGCGGGGTGATGCCGCCGATGCCGGTGACGACGACGCGCCTGCCTTCGCGCGGATGTCCTTCTTTGTTGCTCAAGCCATTCCCCCATTGACCGAAATCACCTGCCGGGTCACGTACGCGGCCTGCTCCGACAACAGGAACGATGCGACCGCCGCGACTTCCTCGGGTTTGCCCAGGCGCGCGGCCGGAATCAGCTTCAGCGCGTGCTCGATCACTTCGTCGCTGAGCATTTCGGTTTCGATCAGCCCCGGCGCGATGCAGTTGACGGTGATTTTCCGGCTGGCCAGCTCGATGGCCAGCGCCTTGGTCGCGCCGATGATCCCGGCCTTGGCCGCGCTGTAGTTCGCCTGCCCGCGGTTGCCGACCAGCCCGGACACCGAGGCGATGGTGACGATGCGCCCCGGCGCGCGCCGGCGCACCATCGGCATCACCAGCGGGTTGAGCACGTTGTAGAACGCATCGAGGTTGGTGTGCACCACCGCGTCCCAGTCGTCGCCCGTCATCGCCGGGAACGCGGCGTCGCGGGCGATGCCGGCGTTGCAGACCACGCCGTAGTAGGCGCCGTGCGCCTCGATGTCCGCGACGATCGCCTGCGCGCTGACGGCACGGTCGGCGACGTCGAACCGCAGCACGCGCGCCTGCCGGCCCAGCGCGCGGATCTGCCCGGCGACGCTTTCCGCTTCGTCGACCCGGCTGCGGCAATGCACGGCCACGTCGTAGCCGTCCTGCGCCGCACGCAAGGCGATCGCCCGGCCGATGCCGCGGCTGGCGCCGGTGACCAGGACGCTCGGGTTCCCGCTCATGTTGGCTTGTTCTCCAGATAGGCCCGTGCGTCCGCCGGCTGGAACACCGAGACGTTGGCGCTGGCCAATACGCGTTCGCCGTCCAGGATCCGGCAGGCGAACATCCCCAGGCCATTGTCGCCGAACAGCTCGCGTTCCGCCTCCACCCGCAGCACGCTGCCGGCGGCGAAGTGGCCAATATCGGTCACGTAGCGGCGGCTGCCGAGCAGGAAGCCGATCTTCGGCGCTTCCCCGCGCGCGCGCGCCTGGCATCCCGCCCAGGCAGCGATGGCCTGGGCCATGTACTCGATGCCGACCCAGGCCGGCACGCCGCCGGCTTCGTGGAAGGGACCATCGACCGGCACGGTCAGCCCGACCACGGCGCGATCCTCGTCCCAGTCGAGCAGGCGGTCGACCAGGCGCATCGCCCCGCGATGCGGGACGACCTGCTCGATGTCGTAAAGGGGCCTGTTCATTGCGTCCTCTGGAATCATTCCCTCGAAAGCACCAGCGCCGCGTTGCTGCCACCGAAAGCGAACGACTGGCTCAGCGCGTGGCGCAACGGCGCAATGGCGCGTTCGCCCGGCGCGACCAGCCGCAGCGGCGGCAATTCCGGATCGGCCGCGCCGTCCCACCAGTGCGGCGGCAGCAGGCCCGCCGCATTGTCGTGCATCGACAGCCAGCACAGCGCGGCCTCGATCGCGCCGGCCGCGCCGAGCGCGTGCCCGGTCAGCGGCTTGGTCGAACTGGCCGGGACCTCGCGGCCCAGCGTTTCCGCGACCGCGCGGCTTTCCATCGCATCGTTGTGCGGCGTGGCGGTGCCGTGCAGATTGACGTAACCGATCTGCGCCGGCAGCAGTTGCGCGCGCGCCAGCGCCTCGCGGATCGCCGCAGCCGCGCCGGCGCCTTCCGGGTCCGGCGCCGACATGTGATGGGCGTCGGAGCTTTCGCCCCAGCCCGACAGGCGCACCGGGCCGGGCTCGCGGCTCATCACGAACAGCGCCGCGCCCTCGCCGATGTTGATGCCAGCGCGGTTGCGCGAGAACGGATTGCAGCGCTTCGCCGACACCGCCTCGAGCGCGCCGAAGCCGGCGACGGTGAAGCGGCACAGCGAATCGACGCCGCCCGCGACCACCACGTCGACGATGCCGGCGCGCAGCAGGCGCGCCGCCGAGGCCATCGCCTTGGCGCTGGACGAGCACGCGGTGGACACCGTCCACGCCGGACCGCGCGCGCCGGATTCGCGGGCGAGGAAATGCGACGGCGCCGCCATCTCCATCTGGGCGTAGTGGAATCCGCCGGGGAACACCTCGCTTTCGCGCCGGTGCAGGAAGGCCCGTTCGGCTTCCCCGATCCCCGAGGTGCTGGTGCCGAGCACGATGGCGACGCGCTGCGCGCCGAAGCGCGAGATCGCGTCTTGCACCGCGGCGCGGACCTGCAGCCAGGCCAGCCGCAGCAGCGCGTTGTTGCGGCTGCGCAGGATCGGGGCGCAATCGGACAGGTCGGGCAGCGTCGCGCCGGCGGAACCGAGCGCGAGGTTGCGGCCCGGGACCAGCGTGTCGTCGTCGGCCACGCCGCGCGGCGCATCGGCGGCGAACAGGTTCGCGCGGACCGCGTCGGCGCCGTTGCCGAGCGCGCAGACGATGCCCAGTTCGTTGAGATAGACCGGCGCGGGGTTCACGGCGACGCTTCCGGCATGGGCGGGAGGTCGGTGCGCGGAAAGTGAACTATAAGCTCGTAGTCTTCCGCCCGGTTGTCCAACACTATCCATCCCAAAGAACTTTCGAGCTTCGATGTCAGCCAGACATTGGATTCGGCATCGGACAGACGGCGCTCCCCATCGATCTCCTCGACATGCCATCCCGCCGGCAGTGCCTTGCGAATGGAATCCAGCGGCCATAACGCGAACTGCAGGTCGTCCAGCACGCGTCCACCGCGCACGGCCGGCGGCAACCACGGCGCGCGCTGCTCGGCCAGTTTCTTCCCGTCCCAGCTCAACCTGACGCCAGACTGGCCCATTGCCTGCACCAGCAGTCGCACTTCGCCGGCATCCACTTCGAGCAATGCATCGAGTTCTCGCTCTTTTGTTCCATGCCTGAATGTCAATTGCTGCTGTTCGGAAATCTCGCGACCCAACGCCGCCGGCGCGAGATGCAGCCTCGGCAATTCGACCGGCGGCTTCGCCGCCGGCCCGCGCGATGCGCAGGCGGCGAGCAGCAAGCCGGCGAACGCGATGGCGATCAGGCGCCGCACAGTTCCTCCAGCGCGCGCATGCGCCGGCCGCTCGGGTCGTTGACGTACGGGTTCTTCTCGTCCCATGCGTAGCCGGCGAGGATCGAGCAGATCATCCGCCGGACCTCGGGCTGCTGGTCCCGGTGGAAGATGACCCGCTGGAAGCCGCCTTCGTACCACGCCTCGACGAAGCGGCGGAACGCCTTCACCCCGTAGCGCAGCGGCGCGGCGAACCCGGTTTCCCAGTCCACGCTTTCGCCGGCATACCGGCGCGCGAGGCAGTCGCTGGCCAGCTGCGCCGACTTGAACGCGATGGTCACGCCGGAAGAGAACACCGGATCGAGGAATTCGCCGGCGTTGCCGAGCAGCGCGTAGCCCGGCCCCCACAGCGACGACACGTTGGCCGAATAGCCGACGATCTGCCGCGCCGGCATGATTTCCCACTCGGCGTCCTTCAGCAGTTCGCGCAGGTTCGGCACTTCGCCGACGATGGCCTGCAGGCGCTCGAGGCCGCTGCCCGGGTAGCGATCGAGGAATTCGCGCCCTGCGACCACCCCGAGCGAGCAGCAGCCGTTCGAGAACGGGATGGTCCAGAACCATACGTCGATGTGCTGCGGATGCGTGGTGATCAGGATCTTGTCGCGGTCGAAGCCGCTGCCCGTCGCGATATGGTCGCGCACGTGGGTGAAGATGGCGCCGCGCACCGGGAAGTCCGATGGCGACTCGAGGCCGAGCATCCGCGGCAACAGGCGCGCGAAGCCGCTGGCGTCGAGGATGAAGTCGGCCTCGATCGCGTACTCCCCGCCTTCCGGCGCGCGCGCGACCACCCGCGGCGTCGCGCCCGGTTCGACCGACAGCACTTCGTGGCGGTAGCGCACTTCCGCGCCCATTCGCTCGGCACCCTTCGCCAGCACGTGGTCGAAGTCGGCGCGCTGTACCTGGTAGGTCGTGCCCCAGCCCGGCGAGAACTTGTCGCGGAAGTCGAATTGCGTGCGCCGGCCGTTCCATTCGAAGGCGGCGCCGTTCTTGTACTGGAAGCCGGCCTCGACCACGTCCTGCATCAGTCCGGCGGCCTCGATGTATTCCATGCTCTGCGGCAGCAGGCTCTCGCCGATCGAGAAGCGCGGGAACTGCTCGCGTTCCAGCATCAGCACCTTGCGTCCCTGCTTGCGCAGCAGCGCCGCAGCGATCGAACCGGCGGGGCCGGCGCCAACGATCAGTATTTCCGTGCGTTCGGTTTTCATCGCGTACTGCCTTGGTTTTCGGATTGGGGATGCGCGGCCTGCCCGGGCCGGAACAGCGGCGAGAGCAGCCACACCGCGCCGATGCCGAACAGCAGGGTCAGGCCGAAGGCGCGCAGCGCCGGCGTCGCCGACAGGCCGAGCAGGCCGAACGACAGCCAGGTGCTGGCCGCACCGACGCAGACCGCCATCCATGCGCCGGCGTCGCCCCGGTGTTCGAGCAGGAAGATGCCGTAGTCGATGCCCATGCCGAGCAGCAGCAGCAGCGCCAGCACGTTGAACAGCTGCAGCGGCAGGCCGAGCCAGCCGAGCAAGGCGACGGCGAGCAGGCCGGCGAGCAGCGTCGGCAGCAGCACGCGCCACGCATCGCGGCGATAGCGCCAGTACAGCAGCGCGAACACCAGCGCCGCGCCGACCCCGAGCAGGCCGGTCATCAGCCGGCGGTAGTGGCGCAGCAGGCGCGAGAAGTCGGCGGTGCGGTCGACCCAGCGCACGCCGGGCAGGCCTTCGGCCTGCGCCGGCATGGCGCCTACTGCCTCCTTCGACAGACCATCGATCATCACCACCGTGGCCACGCCATCGCCGAGCCGGCCGAGCCACAACTGGCGGAACGGTTGCGATACCGGCGAGTCGAGGACGGCCCGGAGTTCCAGCGGCCGCGTGGAGAATTCGCCGCGCCGCGGCGTTTCGCCGAGCGCGGCGCCGACCTTCGCCAGCACTTCGTTCTCGATGCGCGCGCTCAGCGCCGCATCCTCCGCCTGCCGCTTGCGCGACGGGATCCAGTCGGAGAGCGCACGATGGCCGGCGATGCGTCGCTGGTGTTCGAGCCCGCGCAGGCGTTCGAGCAGGGCTTCCTCGCGCCGCAGCGTCTGCTCGGCGTCGGCGCCGCGCACCAGGTAGAACTGCGCGGGGCTCGGCAGGCCCATCAACTTGCCGATTCCAGCCTGTTGTTCGAGCAGCGCGCGCGGCGACGATTGCAGGCTGCGCAGGTCGTCGTCGCTCTGCAACCGCCACAGGCCGCCGGCGACGACGAAAGCGAAGAAGGCGGCGGCGACCCACCACTTCCCGTTCGCCAGCGCGCGCGGCCAGCGCCGCAGCGTTGCGCCGAGCCACCGCGAGAACCTCGTTGCGCGCAATTCGCCGCGATCCAGCCACGGGAACCAGCACACCACGGTCAGGAACGCCGCGGCCAGGCCGACCACCGAGAACAGCGCCATCTGCCGCAGGCCGGGGAACGGCGCGAGGCCGAGCGCCAGGTAGGCCGCCGCGCTGGTCGCCAGCGCCAGCCACAGGCCGGGAAGCAGGTGGCGCAACAGCTTCCAGCGCGCGTCCGCCGCCTGCCCCTGCCGCGACGCGAACCAGTGGATGCCGTAGTCCTCGGCCACGCCGACCAGGCTGGCGCCGAAGATCAGCGTCAGCAGGTGCACCTTGCCGAACACGACGACGGTGGCCGACAGCGCGGTCGCGACGCCGATCAACAACGATGCGGCGACCAGCACGATCGGCCGCAACGAACGGAACGCCAGCCACACCAGCAGCAGCACCGCCGCCAGCGAGCCCCAGCCGATGGTGTTGATTTCGCGGTTGGCCTGCGCCGCCGCGGCTTCCGCATGCAGCGGCACGCCGGCGCGCAGTTCGCGCAATCCCGGCACTTCGCCGCGGGCCGCCGCCGTCGCGGCATCGAGCGCATCGGCGATGCGGCGCGTGCCGTCCAGGCGGAACGCCGAGGCCTGCGTGCCGAATTGCAGTACCGCCCAGTAATGGCCTTCGCCCTGCAGCAATCCATCCTCGCCCATGCGCAGACCGGACCCGGCGGCGCGCTGCTGCCACCACTGCGGCCACAGGTTGAGCGGGTCGGCTTGCCATGCGGTCAGCCTCGGCGCGCCGATCGGCCCGTACAGCGCGGCGAGCGCCTGTTCGGCGAGCGCATCGGTCGATTCCCGTTGCAGCGTTTCGCGCTGCGCATCGGTCAGCAGGCGGTCGCGGTACGGCGCGTAGAAGGCTTGCGCCTGCGCGAACCAGTCGCGCGCCGACCCGTTCGCCGCGAACGGAACGGCGGTCGCATCCGCCTCGCGAAGCCGCTGCAGCTCGGCGACGAAGGCCGCCTCGGCCCGCTGCGCCTGTTCCGGCGCCGGCGCGCCGAGCAGCACGACCATCTGCCGCGCGCTGGCGTCGGCGATGCGCCGCGCGACTTCCGACAGTTCGCGCTCGCCGGCTTCCTGCGGCAGCAACGCGAGCACGTCGCTGTCGATCCGCGGCGCGTGCCAGAAGCGCCACTGGTGCCAGCCGACCGCGGCGACGGCAAGCAGCCACGCCAGCGCCAGCCAGCGCCAGCCGCGTTCCGGCTTGCCGTCGCTGGCCGGCGAATCAGTCAAGCTTCCTCGCCTCGTCCGCATCGAGCTGCGCCGGGGTTTCGCTCAGTTCGACGAACCTGAGCCGGGTACGGTCGCCGTTGCCTTCGACGACGCCGACCTCGCGCACGTAGCGGTCGCCCTGCAGTTCGATGCTGGCGAAGGACCGGGCCAGCGCCGCCGATTTCGGCTTCAGGGTCAGTTTCCATGCATCGCCCGGCAGCGCCTGCGCCTGGAGGTCGAAGCGCGAGGCCAGCGCGCCGACGTCGCCGCTCATCAGCGAGAACATCACCGCGTTGACCGAGCGCATCGCCGGCTGCTGGCGCGCGTCGACCTCGACGCGCAGGCTGCCGTCGCGCTGGCGGCTGAGGATGCGGTCGCGGGTGACGACCAGTTCGGACGGGAACGGCTGCAGCGTGGTCCAGACCACGCCCTTGCCGCGGGCGAGCACGAAGCGGCCCTGCGAGCGCAGCGGGTTCCTGAATCCGGCGACCTGTTTCTCCTGCTCGAAGCCGCCGCGCAGCACCGCGACCTGCGCGACGCGCTGGCGGACGATGTCCAGCCCGTCGGCGGCGAACGCCGGAGCGGGGCCGAGCAGGCACGCCGCGACGATCGCGAATTTCGCCATCCGCTTCCTCATGCCGGCTTCACTCCCAATCTTTCCCACAGTACCGGCGGCGATACGTACTGCATCTCGCCCGAAGCGGCGTCGACCGCGACCTGCACCGTGCACGCGCTGGTCAGCTTCTCGCCGCTGCCGGCGTCGTGGATCCGGTATTCCAGGCGCAGCCGGTTCTCCCATTCGACGATTTCCGCGCGCACCCGCAGCTTTTGCCCGTAACGCAGCGGGCGCAGGTACTTGATCCGCGCGTCGACCACCGGCCACAGCCAGCCGGAGGCCTGCATCTGCGGATAGTCGTAGTCGAAGCGCTGCAGCAGCGCGCAACGCGCCAGCTCCAGGTAGCGGAAATAGTTGCCGTGCCAGACCACCTGCATCGGGTCGCAGTCGTGGAAGGCCGGGCTCAGCTCGATCTCGATGGAAAGATCAGTCGGCATACAGCACCCACTCTTCGGCGCGGATCGCATCGACCAGCGCGCGCAGCTCGCCGTCCAGCGCGCGGTCCTCGCCGACCAGGGCGATGCGTCCGCACAGGTCCGCATGCATCCGCGCCGGCGCGCCGGTCAGCTGCGCCTGCGGGTCGGCGCGCCGGCGCAGTTCGACGCCCTGGCGCGCGGCGACCAGCATCGCCGCGGCGACCTGTTCGGCGAGCTCGAGCACGCGCAGGCAGTCGCGCGCGGCGATCGTGCCCATGCTGACCTTGTCCTGGTTGTGGCACTCGGTCGAGCGCGAGAATACCGATGCCGGCATGGTCTGCTTCAGCGCCTCGGCGGTCCACGCCGACACGCTGATCTGCAGCGCCTTCAGCCCGTGGTTGATCGCCGCGCGCGGGCCGTCGGCGCCGGACAGGTTGGCCGGCAGGCCGTGGTTGTAACGGGTATCGACCAGCAGCGCGAGCTGGCGGTCGAGCAGGTCGGCGACGTTGGCCACCGCGTTCTTCAGCGTGTCCATCGCCAGTGCGATATGGCCGCCGTAGAAATGCCCGCCGTGCAGGATCTTTTCCTGCTCCGGGTCGATCAACGGATTGTCGTTGGCGCTGTTGAGCTCGGTTTCGATCAGCTGGCGCAGGAACGGAAGGGCGTCCTCGAGCACGCCGATCACGTGCGGCGCGCAGCGCAGCGAATAGCGGTCCTGCAGGCGCTGCTCGTTGCGCGGCGGGCGGTCGCTGTGCAGGTCCTCGCGCAGGCGCCGCGCGATCCGGCCCTGCCCCGGGTGCGGCTTGGCCGCGAACAGCACCTCGTCGAAGTGGTGCGCGTTGCCGGCGCTGGCCAGCACGTTGTACGCCGTCACCCGCGTCGCCAGCCGCGACAGGTAGTCGGCGCGCTTCCACGCCAGGCAGGCGAGGCCGGTCATCACCGCGGTGCCGTTCATGATCGCCAGGCCTTCCTTCGGCCGCAGCCGCAGCGGCGCCATGCCGATTTCGGCGAGCGCGGCGCCGGCCGGGCGGCGCACGCCGCCGTGCAGCACTTCGCGCTCGCCGCACAGCACCGCGGCGACGTAGGACAGCGGCGTGAGGTCGCCGCTGGCGCCGACCGAACCCTCGGCCGGGATCAGCGGCAGCACGTCGTGGCGCAGCAGTCGCTCGAGGCCTTCGAGCAACGCCAGGCTGACCCCGGACATGCCCAGCGACAGCGAAGCGAGGCGGGCGGCGAGCACCGCGCGGGTTTCCTCCGCATCGAGGAAGCGGCCGAGGCCGCAGCCGTGGTAGGCGAACAGGTGGTGCGGCAGCTCGCGCACCAGCTCCGCCGGAATGCTGGTGGTGCACGAATCGCCGTAGCCGGTGGTGACGCCGTAGATCACCCCGTCCTCGCCGAGCACGCGATCGAGGAAGGCGGCGCCCTTGTCGATGCGCGCGCGGAACCCCGCATCGGCGGACAGCCGCGCCTCGGTCCGGCGCCGCGACAGCGCGACCACGTCCTCGATGCGCAACGGGGCCGCGCCGAACACGGCCGCGGGCGGGTCATGGGGAATTGCGGACATCGGCCACCTGGTCCCAGAAGGGGAAGAAATTGAACCAATCGTAGGGCGAGGCGCGCAGTTGCGCCTCGAGCCATTGCGCGAAGCGCGCGGCATGGCCGGCCAGCGCGGCATCGCGCGTGCGGCGCGGCAACTCGACGCGGGCGGCGAATTCGTCGAAACGCACTTCGTAGCCGTCGCCGGCATGCAGGCACGACATCGTGAACAACGGGCAATGCAGCGCTGCGGCGAGCACGTAGGCGCCGATCGGGAACGGCGCCGGGCAGCCGAGGAAGTCGACGACGGCGTGCCGGCCGCCGCGCACCGGCACGCGGTCGCCGGCGATGGCGACGAACTCGCCGCGCGCGACCCGTTCGCCGAGCCGCGCCGCGGTCGCCGGGTCGATCTCGTCGACCTGCAGCAGGCGGATGCGCCCGTGGCCGTCGAGCCGGTTCAGCAGGCGATTGAAGCGCTCGGCGTGGCGCGTGTGCACCAGCGCGGTCATGCGGAAACCCGGCACTTCGTCGGCCAACGCCTGGCACAGCTCGAGGCAACCGATGTGCGCGGTCACGATCACGCCGCCGCGGCCGGCGGCGAGCAGTTCCAGCACGCCCTGCCGGTGCACGCGGACCCGGTGCAGCGGATATTCGCCGCCGAGCGCGAGGATCTTGTCGAGCAGGGTTTCGGCGAACACGCGGAAATGGCGCAGGCTTTCCCGCCATCCGGGCGCCTTCGCGAACGCGCCCGCGTGCCCGTGGAGGCGGCGCAGGTATTGCAGCGACGCGCGGCGCGCTTCGCCGTTGAGCAGCCAGTGCACGAGCACCACCGGCGACAGGCAGAAACGGAACACGCCACGGCCGAGCAGGCGCCGCACCGCGCACAGCAGGCGGATGCCGGCGACCGAGGTGGTCTCGCCGATCTCGGCCCAGTGCCGTGCCGTCGCGCCGCTCATCGCGCGCCTCCGCGCCAGCGCCGCGCGAGCAGCCGCGGCGCGCGCCGCAGCATGCCGAAGAACAGCTTCGCGTGCATGCGGCTGATATGCAGGTTGTCGCGCCACACATCGAAGTGCGAGACGCCGTCGGCCGGATAGGTCACCCGCGTCCCGCGTTCGACGATGCGCACGTCGCGCCAGTACAGCCGCACGAGGATCTCGGTGTCGAAGTCCATGCGGCTGCCGGGCCGTTCCGCGTCGAGCAGCGCCAGTACCGGCGCCAGCGGGTACACGCGGAAGCCGCACATCGTGTCGCGGATGTCCAGCGACAGCGTGTTGATCCAGACCCAGACGTGGGTCAGGTAGCGACCGTACAGCCGCGACTTCGGCACGCTCGCGTCGTAGCGCGGCACGCCGCAGACCACCGCGTCCGGGTTGCGCCGCGCGTCGTCGAGGAAGGCGGGAATGTCGCCGGCGTCGTGCTGGCCGTCGGCGTCGATCTGCAATGCATGGGTCGCGCCGAGCCGCGCGGCCTCGCGAAAGCCGGCCATCACCGCCCCGCCCTTGCCGAGGTTCCGCGGCAGACGCAGCAGCTGCACGCCGGGCAGGCGCGCGAGTTCGTCGAGCACGGCGGCGCAGGCCGCGTGCGAGCCGTCGTCGACCAGCAGGCAGCGCCGGCCGTGGGCGAGCACGCGCCCCACCACCCCGCCGATCGCGTGCTCGTGGTCGTAGACCGGGATCAGCACCAGCGGGTCGAATCCGGGTATCCGACGGGCGGCTTCCTTATCCATCGCCGAACACCGCGCGTCCGCCGGCGTGCGCGCCGGCTTCCGAATCGTAGCGGAACGACAGCACGCCGCCTTCCGGGTTCCAGTCCAGGCGCAGGCGCAGGACCTGACCCGGCCGCGCGACCTGCTGGAACTTCAGCGCCTCCAGCCGCAGGAAGCGCGGCGGCAGCGCGAAGGCCTCGCGGCCGAAGCGGATCGCCCAGTCGGTTTGCACCACGCCGGGCAGGATCGGCGCCTGCGGGAAGTGCCCATCGAACGCCAGCAGCCGCGGATCGAGTTCGAGCGCGAGTTCGGCCGACCGCGCATCGCGCTGCAGCCAACGCGGCTGCGGCTGCGCCGGCCGGAACAGCGCAAGCAGCGCCGCCTGCGTGGTCTTGCCCTGCGCGTCGACCGGCAGCCCGTCGACGAAGCGCCAGCGCCGCGGCCGCGTGACCGCGTCCTGGCTGTCCGACAGGTGCGCGTCGAGCTGCTTCGCGAACCCGCGGCGACCGAGCGCCTGCAATTGCGCCTTGCCTTCGTCGCTGGTCGCGACCGCCGCGGCGAGCACGCTGCGCGCGCCCTCGAGCACCACCACGCGCGCCTCGCGCACGAACGGATGCGTGGCGAGCGCGCGCTCGAGTGCGTCGAGCGAAACGCGGCGCTCCTCGATCTTGGCGATGCGGTCGGCGCGGCCGAGCAGGCGGAAGCCACCATGGCCATCGCTTTCGGCGCGGTCCGTCGTCCGCCACCAGCCCGTGGCCGGCGGCAGGTACGGCGAATCGACCTCGAGTGCGTCGCCGGCGAGCCGCCATTGCACGCCGGGCAGCGCGCGCCACGCCGGCACGTCGTCGTCCCAGCGCCGCCAGGCGATGCCCCCGGTCTCGCTGCTGCCGAAGATCTCGGTCGGCGCCACGCCGAACACGCGCCGCGCCTCGATCGCGGCCTGCGCCGGCAGCGCGCCGCCGGACGAGAACACCGCGCGCAGGCGGCCATGCAGCGGCGTTGCGTCGAAGCGTTCCGGCAGGCGCTTCAGGTGCGCGGGGCTGCTGACCAGCAGCAGCGGACCGTCGCCGGGAATTGCCAGCAGTTCTTCGTGGAAGAAGCTGCGTGGCGCCACTTCGCGCCCCGCCGCCAGCGGCCACAGCACGCGGAACAGCAGGCCGTAGATGTGCTGGTGCGAGACCGTGCCGTGCACGACCGCGCCGTCGAGGCCGTCGCCGAACGCCGATTGCAGCGCCTCGACCTCGCGTTCGAGCTGGCACAGCTGTTTCTCCAGCGCGGCCGGCGTGCCGGTGCTGCCGGAGGTGAACACGACCAGTCGCGTCGCACGGCTGTCCAGCGCCTGCATGCCGCGGCCGTCGCCGCTGCTTCCGGGTGCGGCCAGCGGCGCATGCGCTGCGGGGATGTCGCCGGCGAAGCCCTGCGCCTGCGTTGCGATGCTTTCCAGCGTGGCCGGCAGCGCGTCGCCGGGCAGGAACACGCGCTTGCCCGCATGCCAGGCGCCGAACAGCGCGGCGGCGAACTCGCCCGCGTCTTCGAAGAACAGCGCCCAATCGCTTTCCGCGCGCGCGGCGAAGGCCGCGTGCCAATCGCGGGCGCGCTGCACGAATCGCGCGTGCCCGGCGCGCTCGCGGTGCGGCGCCAACGCGATCCGCTCCAGGCCGATCCACTCAGCCATGCGCCCCGCTCCCTGTCGGCGCGCCCCGCATAACGCGCTGGCGCACCCACCATTCGCCGGCGAACAGCAGGCCGATCAGCACGTAGGCGACCAGGCCGTTGTACAGCGCCCAGACACGCTCGCCGGCCCACAGCGCGGTGGCCAGTGCGATCGATCCGTTGAGCGCGAAGAAACCGCACCACGTCCATGTCACCTTGCGCGTGTAGGCCACGCCGCGCGGCGGCAGGTCGGGATGGCGGATCCGCGCGATGCGCTCGATCGCGCTCGGCGGCCAGCGCAGGCTGGCGGCGAACACAGCCAGCAGGGTCGCGTTAACCAGCACCGGGTACAGCTTCAACGGCAATGCCGCATTGAACGCCGTGGACAGCAGCGCCAGCACCGCGGCGCAGGCGGCGACCACCCACCACCACGACTGCCGCGCCGTCGCCGCGCGCAGCAACGCCACGCCGAGCAGCAACAGCGAAAGCCAGCGCGGCTCGAACCTGCCCAATGCGGCGTAGACCAGCAGCGGGTACGCGACGGTGACGGCCGCGAGCAGGAAAGCCCAGGCACGCTTCATCGTGCGCACCGCATGGGGCTCAGGCGTTCTGCGCGACGGTCAGCCCGTGCAGCACATCGACCACGTCCTGCACCGTGCGCACCGACTTGAACGCGTCCGGCTGCAGGCCGCGGCCGAGCAGCGGCTTCAGCTGCACGATCAGGTCGACCGCATCGATGCTGTCGATGTCGAGGTCGTCGTACAGCTTCGCCTCGGGCACGATCCGCGCCCGCTCGATCTCGAAACTCTCGTTCAGGATCGTCGCGATCCGTTCGAACAACTCGTCTTTCGTCATTTCCACTTACCCTTGCTGCGCGGCCGCCGCACCGGCGTGCGCGGACACGTATGCCACCAATGCGTTGACGCTGGCGAAATGCCGCTTCGGATCGTCCGCCTCGGCCGCGAAACTGACCCCGTAGCGCTTCTGCAGCGCCAGGCCCAGCTCCAGCGCGTCGATCGAATCCAGGCCCAACCCCTCGACGAACAGCGGCGCGGCGCTGTCGATGTCGTCCGGGGCGATGTCCTCCAGCGACAGCGACGAAATGATCAGTTCCTTGATTTCAAGCTCGAGTGCCTGCACGCATCGCCCCTTCGGAAAAATAACCCGCCAGATGTTCCGTCAAACGCCGCGCCGCCAGGTTCTCCCGGCCCGTCGCGTCGTCGTGTTCCCCCAGGAACGGCCGCACCGGCAGATCCTCGCCCACCTCGATCTTCACGTGGAAGCGGCGTTCCGGCACACAGTACCATTTCTGCCCCTTGATCAGCGTGGGCGGCGTGCACGAAATGCGGACCGGCGTGACGTCCAGCCCGCCGCGCACGGCGATGTAGGCCGCGCCGCGCTGCAGCCGCGGCGGCCGCCCCGGCACCGTGCGCGTGCCCTCGGGGAAGATCACCAGGTCGCCGCCGGCACGGACCGCGGCGATGCAGTCGTCGACCAGGCCGGCGCCGTCGTCGTTGGCGATGTAGCCGCAGGCGCGGACCGGCCCGCGCATGAACGGATTGCGAGCCACTGCCGACTTCACCACGCAGTCGGCGTTGGGCAGCAGCGACACCAGGAACACCACGTCGATCAGGGTCGGATGGTTGGCCAGCACCAGCAGCCCGTCGCGTTGCAGCCGCTCGCGGCCGTGGATTTCGTAAGTCAGCACGCCGAGGCGGCGCATCAGTTCGATGTGCGCGGCGAAGCCGCACTGCACCCAGCGCCGGGCGATGCGCCGGCGCCGGCGCGGGTCGCGCACGCACCACTGCAGCGGCGGGAACGCGAGCACGCGCAGCAACAGCCCGCCGATGCCGAACGCAGCGAAGCTGATCCCGGTCGCGAGCACGCGCCAGGCGCGGTCGAAGCGGCTACGCATGGCGTCGCCAGCGCCAGCGGCGATCGCCGTCGCCGAAACGCAGTTCGGCGTCGCCCGACAGCAGGAAGCGATGCACGTCCAGCGCGTGCGGCAATGCGGCAGCGCCGGCATCCGTCGCGATGCCGGCATCCCAGTCGAGTTCGATGCGGATGCCGTCGCGCGCGGCCGGGACGATCCGCCAGCACCACGCAAACGGCACCTCGGCCTCGTCGGCGAAACCGGCGTATTCGGCGGGCGGCGGCGCCTCGTAGCAGACCACCCGCACCTCCGTCGCGCCGTCGGCGAGCAGGCCGGCCGCTTCCACGCACGCGGCCTCGGCGGTGCCGCGCCCGCCGGCGATGGCCAGGTAGTTGCCGTGCCCGCCGGTAGCGATGGAATGGAACGCGGCGATGGCGTTGTGCACGGACAGGCCGAACGAGGTCGGCGACAGCGCCTCGTCGGCCGCCAGCGACTTCAGCAGCACCACCGAGCGCGCCACGTCGCCGTGCCGCGAGGCGAACACCAGCGGCGCCGAGGCATCGGCACCCTGCGCATCGCACCAGCACGCGGCCTGGATCGCCATGCGTCCGAGCCGTTCGATGCGCCGCCGCTGCATCGCCGGCACTTCGGCCAGCGCGGGAACCTCGTCGCCCCGTGGCGCCCACGGCGCGCGCGCCCAGGCTTCCCAGGCCGTGCGTTCCTGCAGGCCCGGCGCCCATGCCGCCCAATCCACTACCGAAAAACCGACCACGCCCCCCCCAGAACCGCCATCCGTTAGCCGTCCCGAGGGACAGTGCGGCCATTTTCGCCCATGCCATGCCGCGCCGGAACACCCATCCGCCCGGCACGGGGCCCCTGAGGGGGAGGCCGGAAACGGAAACGGCGGGCAAGGCCCGCCGTTTCCCGGTCGCACGTTCCGGTTCGGGGTACGGCGTCATCACGCCGCTCGACAGCTTGGCGTCGGCGGCGACGGTCAGCAGGCGGTTGACGTCCTGCACGTCCTGCACGTCGAGCGAGCCGGCGGCCTGTTCCAGCAGCAGGCGGTTCTGCAGGTACTGGTACTTGGCCTGCGCGTATTCGACCTGCGCCTGGAACAGCGTGCGCTGGTTCTGCAGCACGTCGAGCACGGTGCGGGTGCCGACCTCGAGGCCGACCTGCGAGGCGTCGTACGCGCTCTGCGCCGAGACCACCGCCAGGCGGCGCGCCTCGACCTCGCTGACGCCGGCGACCAGCGCCTGGTAGGCGTTGCTGGTGTTGCGCATCAGCGCGCGCTTGGTCGCTTCCAGCTGGTCCTGGGCGATGTCGCGGCGGGAAATGGCCTGGCGCACCCTGGACTGGGTAGCGCCGCCGGAGAAGATCGGCACGGTCAGGGTGAGGCCCCAGCTGTAGCCTTCGCTGTCGCTGGAAATGCCGGGCGACAGCGGGCCGTGCACGGAATCCCAGGCGGTGCCGTTGCTGTAGCCGCCGCTGAAACCGAGGCGCGGATAGTGCCCGGCGCGGGCGCCGGACACGCCGAACTCGGCCGACTTCAGGCCCAGTTCGGCCGACTTCAGGTCGGGGTTCTGCTCCAGCGCGCGGTCCACCCAGGCCTGTGCCGACTGTTCCGGCGGCAGTTCCGGACGGAAGTCGTCGGGCAGGCCCTGCAGGTTGGCCACCGGCTGGCCGGTCAGTTCGGTCAGCGCGCGGTAGGCGTCGTCCAGCGCGTTGCGGGCGAGGATGGTGTTGGCGCGTGCGCTGTCGTACTGGGCGCGCGCTTCGTGCACGTCGGTGATCGGCGCCAGGCCGACGTCGAGGCGCTTCTGCGCGTAGTCGTACTGCTTCTTCGACGCGGCTTCGTTGGTCTCGGCCGCGGCCAGCGACTCGATGCCGATCAGCACGTCGAAATACGCCGCCGAGGTGCGCACGATCAGGCTGCTGTTGGCCGAGGCCAGGTCGTAGTCGGCGGCCCGGGCGACGGCCTGGCTGGCGCGCAGGTTGGCGATGCTGCTCCAGTCGAACAGGGTCTGGTTGACGTTGACGCCGTAGCCGCGGCTCTTGGTGTTGCCGACCGGACTGCCCGGGCGGCTGCTGTGGTTGAGGTCGTAGCTGGCGCTGCCGTTGATCGACGGCAACAGCGCGGCGCGCGCCTGCACCTTGCCTTCCTTGTCGATCGCGGCGTTGGATTCGCTGATCGACAGGGTGGTGTCGCCGGTGCGGGCCAGCTCGTAGGTCTGCAGCAGGTCGGTGGCGCCGGCGTTGGCTGCGAGCAGCGACAGCGGCAGGGCAAGCGCGAGGACGAGGGGACGGCGGCTCATGCGGTCTGTTTCCTTGGGGGGCTTTTCGTTCAGAACACGAATTGCGGCGCGGGGGCGGCACCGGCCAGGTACGGCAGGTCGGTTTCGAACAACGACTCCAGGCGCAGTCCGTTGACATCGTTGTGCGCCAGCACCGCTTCCATCACCGGCGAATGGCCGTGCACGGCGAACAGGCGGCCGCCCGGGCGCAGCCAGCGCGCGAACCGCACCGGCAGTTCGGCGCACGCGCCGGTCACGACCACCGCGTCGAAACGGCGCTCGGTGTCCCAGGCGAAGGCGTCGGCGGTTTCGATGCGCACGTTGCTGCCGAGGCCGGCGGCGTCGAGGCTGGCGCGCGCGCCTGCGGCCAGTTCGGGCACGATCTCGAGGCTGAGCACTTCGCGCGCCAGCGCGCCGAGGCAGGCGGACAGGAAGCCGCTGCCGGTGCCGATCTCCAGCACTTCCTCGCCCGGCTGCAGCGCCAGCGCCTGCAGGGTGCGGCCCTCGATGACCGGCTTCATCATCTTCTGCCCGTGGCCCAGCGGCAGTTCGATGTCGGCGTAGGCCAGGGCGCGGTGCGCCGGCGGCACGAAGGCCTCGCGCGGCAGCGCGGACAGGGTTTCGAGCACGCGCAGGTCGAGCACGTCCCACGGGCGGACCTGCTGCTCGACCATCTTTTCGCGGGCACTGGGGTAATCGATCGTCATGGCGGGGGGTATCGGCAAGGAACGCGGGGTCGCTATTCTAGCGACGAACGACGGGTCCGCAGGCCGACAGGATCGCCGCCGCGGGGCGATTTTCCTCAGTGCCGGAAGTCACCGACACCTTGGTCACGCCGTGTTTCACCGGGATCCCCCCTCAGCGCGGCGCATAACCGCGCAGGAAGAAATCCACGGTGGACTGCAAATGGACGTTTATTTCGGCCCGGCCGGGCCTGCCGCCCAGCCCGCACATCAGCCGGTTGTGCAGCTCGCCCTTGGTCAGGCAGAAGAACTGGTGCGCGGCGCGGTCGATGTCGTCGATCGCCAGTTCGCCGGCCTCGACCCGCGCGCGCAGGAACGCGACCAGCGCGTCGATGGTCGGCTGCGGCCCGGCGTTCCAGAACATCTCGCGCAGGGGCGCGTCGGTCTGCGCCGACGACAGCATCATCCGGTGCATCGACAGGGCCTCGTCGCTGCTGACCAGGGCGAAGAACGCGCGGGCGATGGCCAGCAGCTGCTCGCGCAGCGGCCCCTTCAGGTCGGGCTGGAACAGGTCCTTCGGCAGCATCTCGTCGCACTTGCTGCGGATCGCCGCCGAAAACAGCGCTTCCTTGTCGCCGAAATGGCTGTACACGGTCAGCTTGGACACGCCGGCGGCGGCGGCGATCTGGTCCATGCTGACCCCATAGCCCTCGTTGACGAAGAGGTTCTTGGCCGCCTCGAGGATCGCGGTGCGCTTGCCCAGGTCCTTGGGCCGGCCGGGACCGGCGGCGGGTTTGCGGCTGGTGGGTGCGGGAATACTGCTCATGTTTCGAATACTAGACCAACCGGTTCGATAAATATACTATACCGGAAAGTCCATTTATTCGACGGCGGAGTCGGGCATGCGCGGCGCATACGCGGGATGGGTTCTGACGGTGTTGTGTGCGGCGCTGGCCGCCTGCGGCGGCGAACAGGCGGCCGAGGCGCCGCGGCCGGTACTGGTGGCGCATCCGGGCGGCGGCGAACAGGCCGCGCTGGCCACCTTCGCCGGCGAAGTGCATGCCCGCGAGGAAAGCCCGCTGTCGTTCCGCATCGGCGGCAACCTGGTCCGCCGCGACGTCGACGCCGGCGCGCGGGTCCACCGCGGCGACGTGCTCGCAGTGCTCGACCCGGGCGACGCCAGCCTGCAGGCGCGGGCCGCGCGGGCCGAGCTGGTCCGCCTGCAGGGCGACCTGGACCGCTACCGCAAGCTGGTCGCGCAGAAGCTGGTCAGCCAGTCGGCGTTCGACGCCCAGCAGGCGGCCTACGAATCCGCGCGCGCGCAGTACGAGGTCGCCCGCAACCAGACCGCATACACGCAGCTGCGCGCGCCGCGCGACGGCGTCATCGCCAGCCGCCTGGCCGAGGCCGGCCAGGTGGTAGCCGCCGGGCAGACCGTGTTCACCCTCGCCGCCGACGGCGGCCGCGAGGTCGTCATCGCCCTGCCCGAGGCGCATATCCGCGAATTCGGCGTCGGCCAGCCGGCGCAGGTCGAACTGTGGAGCGCGCCCGGCCGGCGCCTGCCCGGCCCCATCCGCGAGATCGCCCCCGCCGCCGACGCGCAGACCCGCACCTACCTGGCGCGGGTCGCGCTCGACGGCGACGCCGCGCAGGCGGTCGACCTGGGCCAGAGCGCGCGCGTGTTCGTGCAGCGCAACGGCCTGTCCGCCGCGCTGGGCGTGCCGCTGTCGGCGGTGCAGCGCGGCGACGGCGGCGCGACCTCGGTATGGGTGGTCGACGCGAAGACCCGCCGGCTGCGCGCGCAACCGGTGCAACTGGGGCCGTACGGCGAAACCGAAGCGCCGGTGCTGAAGGGCCTGACCGCCGCCGACTGGGTCGTCGCCGCCGGCGGCCACCTGTTGCGCGAAGGCCAGCAGGTGGTCGCGGTCGACCGCAGCAACAAGCCGGTACTACCAGCGCCCGCCGCCGTCGCGAAGGCGGAGTGACGCCATGCGCCGCTTCAATCTCTCCGAATGGGCGCTGACCCACCGCAGCCTGGTGCTGTACGCGATGATCGTGCTGGCGCTGATCGGCGCCTGGTCGTACCGCCACCTCGGCCAGTCCGAGGACCCGCCGTTCACCTTCAAGGCGATGGTGGTGCGCACCGTGTGGCCGGGCGCGACCGCGCAGGAAGTGTCGAAGCAGGTCACCGAACGCATCGAGAAGGCGCTGATGACCACCGGCAAGTACGAGTTCATCCGCTCGTACTCGCGCCCCGGCGAATCGCAGGTGATCTTCATGGCGCGCGATTCGATGCGCTCGAAGGAGGTCCCCGACCTGTGGTACCAGGTGCGCAAGAAGGTCGGCGACATCCGCGCGACGTTGCCGGAGGGCGTGGTCGGGCCGTTCTTCAACGACGAGTTCGGCGACACCTTCGGCAACATCTACGCGCTGACCGCGCCGGGCTTCGACTACGCGGTGATGAAGGACTACGCCGAACGCATCCAGCTGGCGCTGCAGCGCGTGCCCGACGTCGGCAAGGTCGAGCTGGTCGGCCTGCAGGACGAGAAGATCTGGATCGAGGTGTCGAACACCAAGCTGGCCACGCTCGGCATCCCGCTGGCCGCGGTGCAGCAGGCGCTGGAGGCGCAGAACGCGGTGGCGTCGGCCGGCTTCTTCGAGACCGCGACCGACCGCGTGCAGTTGCGGGTCAGCGGCAAGCTCGACTCGGTCGAGGCGATCCGCGACTTCCCGATCCGCGCCGGCGGGCGCAGCTTCCGCATCGCCGACATCGGCGAGGTCAAGCGCGGCTTCTCCGACCCGGCGCAGCCGAAGATGCGCTTCATGGGCGAGGACGCGATCGGCATAGCGGTGTCGATGAAGGATGGCGGCGACATCATCCGCCTCGGCGACACCCTGGAAGGCGAATTTCAGCGCCTGCAGCGCACGCTGCCGGCCGGCATGCAACTGCGCAAGGTTTCCGACCAGCCGCACGCGGTGCGCGAATCGGTCGGCGAGTTCGTGCGCGTGCTGGCCGAGGCGGTCAGCATCGTGCTGCTGGTCAGCTTCTTCTCGCTCGGCCTGCGCACCGGCCTGGTGGTCGCGGTCAGCATCCCGCTGGTGCTGGCGATGACCTTCGCGGTGATGCACTACTTCGGCATCGGCCTGCACAAGATTTCGCTGGGCGCGCTGGTGCTGGCGCTGGGCCTGCTGGTCGACGACGCGATCATCGCGGTGGAGATGATGGCGATCAAGATGGAACAGGGCTTCGACCGGATGAAGGCGGCCAGCTTCGCCTACCGGACAACCGCGTTCCCGATGCTGACCGGCACCCTGGTCACCGCCGCCGGCTTCCTGCCGATCGCGACCGCGGCGTCGAGCACCGGCGAATACACCCGCTCGCTGTTCCAGGTGGTGACGATCGCGCTGGTGGTGTCGTGGATCGCCGCGGTGCTGTTCATCCCCTACCTCGGCGACAAGATGCTGCCCGACCTGCACCTGACGCCGCAGGCGCCGAAGCCGGGCTCGCCGGCGGCACGCTGGCGCGCGTTCCGGCAAGGCCTCGCCGACCGCTTCCCCGCCTTCGCCGGCTGGATCGCGCCGGCTTCGCACCCCGCGCACGACCACGATCCGTACCAGCGGCCGTTCTACCGGCGCTTCCGCGTGCTGCTCGACGCCTGCCTGCGCCGGCGCTGGCTGGTGATCGGCATCACCATCGCCGCCTTCGTCGCGTCGATCGCGCTGTTCCGCTTCGTGCCGCAGCAATTCTTCCCGGATTCGACCCGCCCCGAGCTGATGGTCGACATGGAGCTGGCCGAGGGCTCGTCGCTGAAGTCGACCGACGCGCAGGCGCGCAAGCTCGAGGCGCTGCTGGCGAAGCGGGAGGGCATCGACAACTACGTCGCCTACGTCGGCACCGGTTCGCCGCGCTTCTACCTGCCGCTGGACCAGCAGTTGCCGCAGACCCACTTCAGCCAGTTCGTGGTGCTGGCGGAGGACATCGAATCGCGCGAGGCGCTGCGCAGCTGGCTGATCGACGAAGTCGCGCCGCAATTCCCCGAACTGCAGCTGCGCGTGACCCGGCTGGAGAACGGCCCGCCGGTCGGCTACCCGGTGCAGTTCCGCGTGTCCGGCGAGCACATCGACCGCGTGCAGGCGATCGCGCGGCAGGTCGCCGACAAGGTCCGCGCCAACCCGCACGTGGCCAACGTCAACCTGGACTGGGACGAGCCAAGCAAGGTGGTCAGGCTGGACATCGACCAGGAACGCGCGCGCGCGCTCGGGGTCAGCAGCAGCGACGTCGCGCATTTCCTCGCCGGCTCGCTGTCCGGCCTGCACGTCAGCACCTACCGCGAGGACAACGAACTGATCGAGATGCTGCTGCGCGGTCCGGAACAGGAACGCCTGCAGCTGGGCCTGCTCGGCAGCCTGGCGGTGCCGACCCCGAACGGCAGCGTGCCGCTGTCGCAGGTCGCGCGGCTGGAATACGCGTTCGAGGACGGCGTGATCTGGCACCGCGACCGCCTACCGACGGTCACCGTGCGCGCCGACATCCGCGACGAACTGACCCCGCCGACGGTGGCCGCGCAGATCCTGCCGACGCTGGACGGCATCCGCGCCGCGCTGCCGGAAGGCTACCTGCTGGAAACCGGCGGCACGGTCGAGGACTCGGCGCGCGGGCAGAATTCGATCAAGGCCGGCCTGCCGCTGTTCGTGCTGGTGGTGACCACGCTGCTGATGCTGCAGCTGCGCGGCTTCTCGCGGGTGGCGCTGGTGCTGCTGACCGCGCCGCTGGGCCTGATCGGCGTGACCCTGGCGCTGCTGGTGTTCCGCGTGCCGTTCGGTTTCGTGGCGATGCTCGGCACGATCGCGCTGGCCGGCATGATCATGCGCAACTCGGTGATCCTGGTCGACCAGATCCAGCAGGACATCGACGCCGGCCACGACCGCTGGCACGCGATCATCGAGGCGACCGTGCGCCGCTTCCGCCCGATCGTGCTGACCGCGCTCGCCGCGATCCTGGCGATGATCCCGCTGTCGCGCAGCGCGTTCTTCGGGCCGATGGCGGTGGCGATCATGGGCGGCCTGACCGTGGCGACCCTGCTGACCCTGCTGTTCCTGCCGGCGCTGTACGCGGCGTGGTTCAGGGTGAAGCCGGAAGAGCGCGGCGGTTGATTTTCCCCTTCTCCCCCTGCGGGAGAAGGTGGCGCGTAGCGCCGGATGGGGGGACGCGAACGCAGTGAGCTTCGCGTGAGAAGCCGTCCCCTCTTCCTCGTATGCCGCGCGCTTTCCCTCTCCCGCAAAGGGGAGAGGAAGAACGGCGGCACGGATCAGACCGTGAAAGCCAGCGTCGCCTGCACCGCACGCTTCCAGCCGGCATACAACGCTTCGCGTTTCCCGGCATCCATCTGCGGCTCGAAGCGATGCTCGACCTGCCGCTGCGCCGCGAGTTCCTCGCGACTTTCCCAGAAACCGGCCGCCAGCCCGGCCAGGCAAGCCGCGCCCCACGCGCTGGTTTCGGCGTTCTTCGGCCGCTCGACCGCGACGTCGAGGATGTCGGCCTGAAACTGCGCGGCGAAGTCGTTGCGGATCGCACCGCCGTCGGCGCGCAGCGCCTTCAGCCGGATGCCCGCGTCGGCCTGCATCGCGTCGAGCACGTCGCGGCTCTGGTAGGCCATCGACTCGAGCACCGCGCGGATGAAGATTTCCTTGGTGGTGCCGCGGGTCAGGCCGAACATCGCGCCGCGCACGTCGCTGCGCCAGTACGGCGCGCCGAGGCCGACGAAGGCGGGCACGAAATACACGCCTTCGTTCGACGGCGCGCGTTCCGCGTAGTCGCGCGTGTCGCTGGCGCGGCCGAGCATGCGCAGCCCATCGCGCAGCCATTGCACCGCCGAGCCGGCGACGAAGATGCTGCCCTCCAGCGCGTACTCGACCTCGCCGCCGATGCCCCAGGCCAGCGTGGTCAGCAGGCCGTTGTCCGAGCGCACCGCCTTGTCGCCGGTGTTCATCAGCAGGAAGCAGCCGGTGCCGTAGGTGTTCTTGGCCATGCCCGGCTCGAAGCAGGCGTGGCCGAACAGCGCCGCCTGCTGGTCGCCGGCGATGCCGCAGATCGGCACGCGGCGCGACAGCACGCCGTCGCTCGCGGTGTGCGCGAACACGCCGCTGCTGGCGCGGACTTCCGGCAGCATCGATGCCGGCACGCCGAGCATGTCGAGCAGCTGCGGGCTCCATTCGCGCCGGTGGATGTCGTACATCAGTGTGCGCGAAGCGTTGCTGTAATCGGTCGCGTGCGTGCGGTCTTCCGACAGGTGCCACAGCAGCCAGCTGTCGATGGTGCCGAACAGCAGTTCGCCGCGTTCGGCCTTTCCGCGCCCGCCCGGCACGTGGTCGAGGATCCACTTGACCTTGGTGCCGGAGAAGTAGGCGTCGACCAGCAGGCCGGTCCGGTCGCGCACGGGTCCGTCGTACCCGTCCTCCTTCAACTGCTCGCAGATGCCCGCGGTCTGCCGCGACTGCCAGACGATCGCGTTGTGGATCGCCTGCCCGGTGTTCCTGTCCCAGACCACCGTGGTCTCGCGCTGGTTGGTGATGCCGATGCCGGCGATCTGCGCGGAAGCGACCTGCGCGCGGGTCAGCACCTCGGCGATGGTCGCGTGCACGCTGGCGAGGATCTCGCGCGGGTCGTGCTCGACCCAGCCCGGTTGCGGGAACAGTTGCGTGAACTCGCGCTGGGCGACGCCGGCCACCGTGCCGTCGCGTTCGAACAGGATCGCGCGCGAGCTGGTCGTCCCCTGGTCGATGGCCAGGATGTAGCGCTTTTCCATCGCGTCCCTCCACGGATGCGCGCGGAATCATCGCATACGCGACACCGTGGGGCGCGACGCGCCCCCGCGGTTACAGGCGCTGCAGCACCGCCTGCGTCGCCTCGGCGGTACCGAGCCTGCCGCCGAGGTCGGCGGTGAACTGCCGATCGTCCAGCGCCTTGCCCACCGCGTCCTCGACCTGCCCGGCTTCGTCGTGCAGGTCGAGCGAATGCCGCAGCAGCAGCGCCGCGCTGAGGATCGTCGCGTAGGGATTCGCCACGCCCTTGCCGGCGATGTCCGGCGCCGAGCCGTGGATCGGCTCGTACACGCCGATGCTGCCGTCGCCGAGCGAGGCCGACGGCAGCAGGCCGAGCGAGCCGGCCAGCATCGAAGCCTCGTCGGTCAGGATGTCGCCGAACATGTTCTCGGTGACGATCACGTCGTACTCGCGCGGCTTGGCCAGCAGGTGCATCGCCATCGAATCGACCAGCTGGTGCTCCAGCTCCACGCCCGGGAATTCCACGCGGCCGATCCGCGCGGCGACGTCGCGCCAAAGCCGCGAGGTTTCCAGCACGTTGGCCTTGTCGACCGAGGTGACGCGGCCCTTGCGCCGTTCCGCGAGGCGGAACGAACTGCGCACCACGCGCTCGATCTCGGCGACCGAGTACGCGCACAGGTCGCTGGCGGCGGTCGCGGTGCGGGTCTTGTCGCCGAAGTAGATGCCGCCGGTCAGTTCGCGGACGACGACGATGTCGACGCCCTGCAGCAGTTCGGCCTTGATCGGCGAGGCGCCGAGCGCGGCCGGGTGCGGCCTGACCGGACGCAGGTTGGCGTACAGGCCCAGGCCCTTGCGCAGCGCGAGCAGGCCCTGTTCCGGGCGAACCTTCGCGTTCGGGTCCGACCACTTCGGCCCGCCGACCGCGCCGAGCAGCACCGCGTCGGCGCGCTTGCACGCTTCCAGCGTCGCGGCCGGCAGCGGATCGTCGTGGCGGTCGATGGCGATGCCGCCGATGTCGTGTTCGGCGAAGGCGAACCCGTGGCCGCGGCGCCTGGCGACTTCGTTGAGGACGGCGATCGCGGCAGCGGTGACTTCCGGACCGATGCCGTCGCCGGGCAGTACGACGATGTTGGCTTGCATGTGGCTTCCCGTTCTTGCCTCCTCCCCTGCGGATGCAGGGGGGGAGCCGGTTATTGGCGTTGTTGTTCGTATTGCGAAATCGCGTCGGCGCGCGCGAGCAGGTAGCCCAGTTCGTCGACGCCTTCCAGCAGGCAGGTCTGCGAGAAGCTGTCGAGCGGGAACGAATACACGCGGCCATCAGGCGTGCGCAGTTCGCGCGCGGCCACGTCCACGGTCAGCTCGTCGTCGGGACGCCGCATCAGCGCCTGCACGTCGGCCTCGTCGAGCACGATCGGCAGCAGGCCGTTCTTCAGCGAGTTGCTGCGGAAGATGTCGGCGATCTCGCTGGACACGATCGCGCGCAGGCCGAGGTCGGTCAGCGCCCACGGCGCGTGCTCGCGCGAGGAACCGCAACCGAAGTTGCGGCCGGCGAGCAGGATCGAGCGGCCCCGGTTCTGCGGCTGGTTGAACGGGAAGTCGGGGTTCGGCGAGCCGTCGGCCTGCCAGCGCCAGTCGTTGAACGCGTTCTTGCCCAGGCCGGCGCGTTCGGTCGTCGACAGGAAGCGCGCGGGGATGATCTGGTCGGTGTCGATGTTGGTCTGCGCCAGCACGACGCTCTTCGATTTCAGTTCGCGGAAGCCGCTCATTTAACCTTTCCTTTGGCCTTTTTCTTCTTCGGCGGAACGGATGCCGAACCGCCCTTATTCGCCTGCACCTGCGAATGCAGCGGCATGTCGGCGGCGCGGCGCGACAGCGCGCGGGCGATGTCGGACTGGAAGGCCACCGCGGCGGCCGTATCGCTGTGGTGCTGGGCCATCACGCCACCGCCTTCTTTCCGGCGAACAACTCGCGCGGATCGCTGACCTTGCCATTGACCGCCGCCCACGCCGCGCTCAGCGGCGAGGCCAGCAGCGTGCGCGAACCGGGGCCCTGGCGCCCCTCGAAATTGCGGTTGCTGGTGCTGACCGCCAGCTGCCCCGGCGCAACCAGGTCGCCGTTCATCGCGATGCACATCGAGCAGCCCGGCTCACGCCATTCGGCGCCGGCTTCGCGGACGATGCGGTCGATGCCCTCGGCCTCGGCCTCGCGCTTGACGATCTCCGAGCCCGGCACGACCAGCATGCGCACGTTCGGCGCGACCTTGCGGCCCTTCAGCACCACCGCGACCTCGCGCATGTCGCGCAGGCGGCCGTTGGTGCAGGAGCCGACGAAGACCACGTCGACCGGGGTGCCTTCGAGCGGATGCCCCGCGTCGAAATGCATGTAGTCCAGGCCCTTCTTCGCCGCCGCGTCGCTGGCCGCGGGAATCGGCTCGTCCACCGCGATCGCGGTACCCGGGTGCGTACCCCAGGTCAGGGTCGGGCGGATGTCCTTCGCGTCGATGACGACTTCGGCATCGAACTTCGCGCCATCGTCCGTGCGCAGCCGCCTCCACCCCGCCACCGCCGCGTCGAAATCCGCCGGCGCGTGCGGGGTGCGGCGGACGTATTCGAAGGGGGTTTCGTCCGGCGCGCCCATGCCGGCGCGGGCGCCGGCCTCGATCGACATGTTGCACAGGGTCATGCGCTGTTCCATGTCCATCGCGCGGATCGTCGAGCCGCGGTACTCGATGACGTGGCCGGTGCCGCCGTTGACGCCGATGGCGCCGATGACGTGCAGGATCACGTCCTTGGCGCCGACGCCCGGGGCCAGCTCGCCTTCGACGGTGATCGACATCGATTTCGGCTTGCGTTGCAGCAGGCATTGCGTGGCCAGCACGTGGCCGACCTCGCTGGTGCCGATGCCGAACGCGAGCGAACCGAACGCACCGTGCGTGCTGGTGTGGCTGTCGCCGCAGACGATGGTCATGCCCGGCCGGGTGAAGCCCTGCTCCGGCGCAATCACGTGGACGATGCCGCGGCCGGCCGAGCCCATGTCGAACAGCTCGATGCCGAACTCGGCGCAATTCCGCGCCAGCGTCTCGACCTGCGTCTCCGACGCCTTGGTGTAGTACGGCAGCCGGCCGTCCGGGCCGGCCGGCAGCGTCGGCGTCGAGTGGTCCATCGTCGCCTTGGTGCGGTCCGGGCGGCGCGGCTTCAGCCCGCGCGCGCGCAGCTCGGCGAAGGCCTGCGGCGAGGTGACCTCGTGGATCAGGTGCAGGTCGATGTACAGCACCGCCGGGGCGGAGTCGGTTTCGGGGACGACGACGTGGGCGTCCCAGAGTTTGTCGAACAGGGTGCGTGGGGCGGAAGTCATGGAAAAGGTCTGGATGGGTGATGGTTTACGTCGCTTCCCGCGCTTGCGGGGGAAGGCCGGGACGGGGACAGGCGGGGACGATGGTTTCCATCGCCGGCCACGCACCCCCAACCCCTGCCCTCCCCGCGGAACGGAGGAGGGAGCGGAAGTCAGGCGGCGGCGATCACGCCGCCGGCGCGGACGGCGTTGCGTTCGCGCAGGATGCGGTTGGCCACGTCGAGCCAGGCAAGCGCGCTGGCCTCGATCACGTCCTTGCTGGTGCCGGTGCCGTCGTATTCCTCGTCGCCGTAGCGCACGCTCAGGTTGGCCTCGCCGCGCGCGTCGGCGCCGAGGCCGACGCTGTGCACCTGGTAGCTTTCCAGCACCAGGTCGACGCCGGTGGCCGCGGCCAGCGCCGAGAACAGCGCATCGACCGGGCCGTCGCCGTTGGCGGTCTCGGTGAAGCGCTCGCCGTTCGGATCGGACAGTTCGACCGTGGCGCTGGCGCGGATGTCGCCGGTGCGCGCGCCGCCGTCGTTGATCGTCATCGAGGCGAGGCGGTAGCCCTGGTTGCCGCTGGCGTCGTCGTGCATCAGCAACTGCAGGTCGCTGTCGGTGACCACGCGCTGCTTCTCGCACAGCGCCTTGAACTGTTCGAACACCGCGGCCAGTTCGTCGTCCTCCAGCCAGTAGCCGAGCGCACGCAGGCGCGCCTCGACCGCGGCGCGGCCGCTGTGGCGGCCCAGCACCATCTGCGTGTCCGGCCAGCCCACGTCCTGCGGGCGCATGATCTCGTAGGTGCCGCGGTGGCGCAGCATGCCGTGCTGGTGGATGCCGGACTCGTGGGCGAACGCGTTCGCGCCGACCACCGCCTTGTTGCGCTGCACCGGCATGCCGACCAGCCGCGACAGCAGCTGCGAGGTCGGCACGATGCGCCGCGCGTCGATGTTCGTATCGAAGTTGTAGAAGGCGTTGCGCACCTTCAGCGCCATCACCAGTTCCTCGATCGCGCAGTTGCCGGCGCGCTCGCCGATGCCGTTGATCGAGCCCTCGACCTGGCGCGCGCCGCCCTCGATCGCGGCCAGCGAATTGGCCACGGCCAGGCCCAGGTCGTTGTGGCAGTGCGCGCTGAACACCACGTTCCCGGCGCCCGGCACTTCCGCGATCAGCTTGCGGAACATCTCGCGGATTTCCTCCGGCGTGGTGAAGCCGACCGTGTCGGGCAGATTGATCGTGGTGGCGCCGGCGGCGATCGCCGCCTCGACCACCTGCGCCAGGAAGTCGATTTCGGTGCGGGTCGCGTCCTCGGCGGAGAACTCGACGTCGTCGATGTGGCGCCTCGCGTAGGCGACGTGCTTGTGCACCGAGTCCAGCACCTGCGCCTTGTTCATGCGCAGCTTGTACTCGCGGTGCAGCGGGCTGGTCGACAGGAACACGTGCAGGCGCGGCCTGGCCGCGCCCTCCAGCGCGCGCAGCGAGGTGTCGATGTCGGCCTCGAGGCAGCGCGACAGCACCGCCAGCGTGGTGTCGCGCAGTTCGCGCGCGATCAGCGCCATCGCCTCGCGGTCGGACTGCGAACTGGCCGGGAAGCCGGTTTCGATGACATCGACGCCGAGCTCGGCCAGCGCGCGCGCCATCACCACCTTCTGCGGCGGGGTCATGCTGCAGCCGGGCGACTGCTCGCCGTCGCGCAGCGTGGTGTCGAAGATGCGGACGTTGTTGGGGGAAGTGGACGTGTTCACCAGACGGGTTCCTCGGTTACTGCAGCGGCGCGCGCTTGGCGTTCATTTTCGCGCACGGCGGGGGTGATGGGGGGAGTGGCGGAAGTCGCGGCATCCGGCGGATTCGCGACGGAGCGCGTAAGTCGGCCCGGCTCCGGTTCCGGCGCGCGCCGGCGCGGCTTGCGCGGCGCGGCGGGGCGCACCTCGGACAACAGTTGCGCCAGCACGCCGGCATCGATGTTGCCGCCGGAAACCACCGCGCACTTGCGCTTGCCGGCGACGCGGCGGCCGGCGGCCAGCGCCAGCGCGCCGGCGCCTTCGGCGATCAGGTTTTCCTCCAGCGCCAGCCGCACCAGGGTTTCGCGCAGTTCGGCCTCGCGCACGATGACCACGTCGTCGAGCAGCGAGGCGCACAGCCGGCGGGTGATGAACCCCGGCACCTTGACCTTGACCCCGTCGGCCAGCGTCGGCGCCGGCGGGATCGGCGTGGCGTCGCCCTTCAGCGCGCGCGCCATCGCGTCGACACCCTCGACCTGCGCGCCGACCACGCGCACGCCCTGCGACTTCAACGCCAGCGCGACGCCGGAAGCGAGCCCGCCGCCGCCGATCGGCACGATCACCACGTCCGGCGCATGCGGGGCGATTTCGATGCCGATGGTGCCCTGCCCCGCGATCACGTCCGGGTCGTCGAACGCGGACAGGAAGCGGTAGCCGTTCTGCGCGGCCAGCTCCTTCGCGAACGCGAACGCCTCGTCGTAGCTGTCGCCGTGCTGGCGCACCGCCGCGCCCCAATGGGCGACGCCGGCGACCTTGTTCCGCGGCGCGCCGTGCGGCATCACCGTGATCGCGGGCACGCCGAGCCGGTACGCGGCCCAGGCCACGCCCTGCGCGTGGTTGCCGGCCGAAGCGCAGATCACCGGGCGGCGGTCGCCGCGCTCGCGCGCGGCCAGCAACGCGTTCAACGCGCCGCGCACCTTGTACGAGCCGGTGCGCTGCAGGTTTTCCAGCTTCAGCATCGTGCCGAAACGTTCGGCGCGGTGCATCGGCGTCACCGGCAGGTAGCGGCGCAGCCGCGCCTGCGCGGCCAGCACGTCGGCGACGCCGACGCCTACGTCGCCTTCGACGCTGGAGCTGGCGCGGGAATCAGGCATGGCGGCCGGCGAACGTCCCAGCTGGAAGAAGACGCCTCCGAACAGCGGATCCGATGGCGGTCCGGGCGGCGATCACGCGACCGCCTCCAGCGTGGCGGTTTCGTCCAGCGGCGTGACCTCGACCGACTCGCAGTCGTAGACCTTCTGCATCTGCAGGCGCAGGGTTTCCGCCGGGCGCTGGCCGTCGACGACCAGCTGCAGCCGCCACGGGCCGCCGCTGCCGTCGGGCCGGCCGCTGATCTCGCACGGGGTGAAGCCGCGGCGCTCGGCCATGCCGATCACGCGCACCAGCGCGCCTTCGGCGGGCTTCAGCACCAGGTCAAGCCGGTATCGCATGGTTCGAGGGCTCCGGGTTCGGTTTGGCCGGGTTGGATTCCAGCATCGAACTGTTGGCGCTGTTCGGCGGCACCAGCGGCCACACGTTCGCCTTCACGTCGATCGCCACGTGCAGCAGCGCCGGGCCGGGCTGGGCCAGCAGCGCGGCCAGCGCGTCGTCGACCTCGCTGCGCCGCTCGATGCGCCGGGCCGGGATGCCGAACACCTGCGCCAGCGCGGCGAAGTCGGGGTTGTCGGACAGGTCGATCTCGCTGTAGCGCTCGGCGAAGAACAGCTCCTGCCACTGCCGCACCATGCCCAGCGCGTTGTTGTCCAGCAGCACGATCTTCACCGGCATGCGCGTGCGCGCGATCGTCGCCAGCTCCTGCACGTTCATCATGAAGCTGCCGTCGCCGCTGACCAGGACCACCGTGCGCTCCGGGCAGGCGAACTGCGCGCCCATCGCCGCCGGCAGGCCGAAGCCCATCGTGCCCAGCGCGCCGCTGGTCAGGTGGTTGCGCGGATGGTCGAACTTGCAATGCTGCGCCACCCACATCTGGTGCTGGCCGACGTCGCAGGCGATGATCGCGTCGTCCGGCGCGACTTCGCTCAACCGCTTCAGCAGCGCCGGTGCGTAGATGTCGCCGCCCGGCGCGTCGTAGCGCGCGGCGAAGCGCTCGCGGCGCTGCTGGCAGGTCTGCCGCCAGTCGTCGCAGGTGGCGCGCGCGCCGCCCAGCGCCCGCAGGCCCGCGGCGACGTCCCCGGGGATCGCGATGTCGGCGGTGCGCAGCTTGGATATCTCGTACGCATCGGCATCGAGGTGGACGACGCGCGCGAACGGCGCGAACTCGGCCAGCTTGCCGGTGGCGCGGTCGTCGAAGCGCGCGCCGACCACGACCAGCAGGTCGCATTCCTGCACCGCCATGTTCGCCGCGCGCGTGCCGTGCATGCCGAGCATGCCGAGGAACTGCGGATGGTTGCCGGGCAGCGCGCCCAGCCCGCGCAGGGTCAGCACGGTCGGGATGCGCGTGGCCTCGACGAACTGGCGGAACGCGTCGACCGCGTCGGCCAGGGCGATGCCGCCGCCGCCGTAGACCACCGGCTTCTCCGCGCCGGCGATCGCGGCCAGCGCCTCGGCCAGCCTCGCCGCGTCGGGCGCCGGCGGCGCTTCGACCGCGGCGGGGACGTGGTCCGGCAGGTGCGAGGCATCGGCCATCTGCACGTCCTTCGGCAGGTCGACCAGCACCGGGCCGGGACGGCCTTCGCGGGCGATGCGGAAGGCTTCGCGCAGCACTTCGGGCAGGTCGCCGACCTTCCTGACCAGGAAGCTGTGCTTGACGATCGGCATCGTCAGACCGAACACGTCCAGTTCCTGGAACGCGTCGGTGCCCATCAGCGGCGTCGCCACCTGCCCGGTCAGGCAGACCATCGGCACCGAGTCGAGCATCGCGTCGGCGATGCCGGTGACCAGGTTGGACGCGCCGGGGCCCGAGGTGGCGACGCAGACGCCGACCTTGCCGCTGGCGCGCGCGTAGCCGTTCGCCGCCAGCGCCGCGCCCTGCTCGTGGCGGACGAGGATGTGCTTGAGTTTCGAATCCACCAGCGCGTCGTAGAACGGCATGATGGTGCCGCCGGGATAACCGAACAGCGTGTCCACGCCCTCGGCTTCGAGGGCATGGGCGATCCAGCGGGCGCCATTGCGTGGGGCAGTGGCGGCGGTTGCGTTCATGCGGCGGCCTGCTTCTCGGAAGGTTGCTCGTCCGTGTCGGGTTGCGAAGCGCCGGCCTGCAGCCACACCATCTTCGCGCGCAGCTGCTTGCCGACCTGCTCGATCGGGTGGTCGAGGTCGGCCTGCTTGAACTTCTTGTAGTTCGGCAGGCCGGCTTCGTACTCGGCGACCCAGTTCTTGGTGAAGGTGCCGTCCTGGATGTCGGTCAGCACGTCCTTCATCCGCGCCTTCACCGAGGCATCGATCACGCGCGGGCCGCTGACGTAGTCGCCGTACTGCGCGGTCTCGGAAACGAACTCGAGCATGCGGGTGATGCCGCCCTCGTAGAACAGGTCGACGATCAGCTTCAGTTCGTGCAGCACTTCGTAGTAGGCGATCTCCGGCTGGTAGCCGGCCTCGACCAGCGTTTCGAAACCGGCCTGCACCAGCGACGAGGCGCCGCCGCACAGCACCGCCTGCTCGCCGAACAGGTCGGTCTCGGTCTCCTCCTTGAACGTGGTCTCGATCAGGTTGGCGCGCGCGCCGCCGAGGCCGGCGGCGTAGGCCAGCGCCAGCTCCCTGGCCTTGCCGCTGCGGTCCTGGTACACCGCCCAGATGCACGGCACGCCGCGGCCGATCTCGTATTCGCGGCGGACCAGCGCGCCCGGGCCCTTCGGCGCGACGAGGACGACGTCGAGATCGTCGCGCGGCACGATCATGCCGAAGTGCACGTTCAGGCCATGCGCGAACAGCAGGCACGCGCCCTGCTTCATGTTCGGCGCCAGCACCTCGTTGTACAGCTTCTTCTGCACCATGTCGGGGGTCAGCACCGCGACCAGGTCGGCGTCCTTCACCGCGTCGGCCGGCGGCTTCACCACGAAACCATCCGCCTGCGCCTTGGCCTCGGTGGGGCCGCCCGGGCGCAGGCCCACGGTCACGTCGAAACCGGATTCGCGCAGGTTCAGCGCGTGCGCGCGGCCCTGGCTGCCGTAACCGACGATGGCGATCTTGATGTTGGGAAGATTCTGCTGCTGGGTCATGGTGCGAAGGTTCCAGTTTCGGAGGGAGGTCGGGGAGTGAGTGGTGTCGGGAAGTCTTCAAACAAAAAACCCCGCGCCTTGCGGTGCGGGGTTTCGAGAATCTGGCGTGTTTTGCAGTTACGCGCCGGTCCGTCCCGCACCTGTGGGCTTGGTAATAAGGACGAGTACGAGCGCAAGCGACGCGGCTTCGGCCGCGGTCGGAACGTTCGCGAGTGGCGTGTGGCGTTGCAGCATTAGGGCAAACTAAACCCGCGTCGTCGGCGTTGTCAAGCGCGTTCCGACGAAATGCGACGAACGTCGGTTGCCGGCGAAATGGTTTCCACTGAAACCGAGAAAACCCCGCAAAATTCCGGCCCTTTCCAGACAAGCTGCAATGCGCGGCACGTGCCCGCGCATTCCTCGCCCGATGCCCGAATACCGCTCGAAGACTTCCACCCACGGCCGCAACATGGCCGGCGCCCGCGCGCTGTGGCGCGCCACCGGCCTCAAGGATGGCGACTTCGGCAAGCCCATCGTCGCCATCGCCAACTCGTTCACCCAGTTCGTGCCCGGCCACGTGCACCTGAAGGACCTGGGCCAGCTGGTCGCGCGCGAAATCGAGCGCGTCGGCGGCGTCGCCCGCGAGTTCGACACCATCGCCGTCGACGACGGCATCGCGATGGGCCACGACGGCATGCTGTATTCGCTGCCGAGCCGCGAGCTGATCGCCGACTCGGTGGAATACATGGTCAACGCGCACTGCGCCGACGCGCTGGTGTGCATCTCCAACTGCGACAAGATCACCCCGGGCATGCTGATGGCCGCGCTGCGGCTGAACATCCCCACCGTGTTCGTTTCCGGCGGGCCGATGGAAGCCGGCAAGACCAAACTCGCCGAGCACAACCTCGACCTGATCGACGCGATGGTGATCGCCGCCGACGACAAGGCCCCGGACGAGAAGGTCGCCGAGTTCGAACGCAGCGCCTGCCCGACCTGCGGTTCGTGCAGCGGCATGTTCACCGCCAACTCGATGAACTGCCTGACCGAGGCGCTGGGCCTGTCGCTGCCGGGCAACGGCACCGTGGTCGCGACGCACGCCGACCGCGAGCAGCTGTTCCTGCGCGCCGGGCGCACCGCGGTCGAACTGTGCCACCGCTGGTACGGCGCCGGCGACGCGAGCGCGCTGCCGCGCGGCATCGCGACGTTCGAGGCGTTCGAGAACGCGATGGCGCTGGACATCGCGATGGGCGGCTCGACCAACACGATCCTGCACCTGTTGGCCGCGGCGCAGGAGGCGGGGGTGCCGTTCACGATGCGCGACATCGACCGCCTGTCGAAGCGCGTGCCGCAGCTGTGCAAGGTCGCGCCGAACACGCCGAAGTACCACGTCGAGGACGTGCACCGCGCCGGCGGCGTGGTCGCGATCCTCGGCGAACTGGCGCGCGGCGGCTTGTTGCACACGAACGTGCCGACCGTGCACGCGAAGACGATGGGCGAGGCCATCGCCAGGTGGGACGCGGCGACGACGACCGACGAAGCGGTCCATGCCTTCTACAAGGCCGGACCGGCCGGCATTCCCACGCAGGTCGCCTTCAGCCAGTCGACGCGCTGGCCGACGCTGGACCTGGACCGTGGCGAGGGCTGCATCCGCGACGTGGCGCATGCGTATTCGCAGGAAGGCGGGCTGGCGGTGCTCCACGGCAACATCGCGCTCGACGGCTGCGTGGTGAAGACCGCGGGCGTCGACGAGTCGATCCACGTGTTCGAGGGCCCCGCGCGCGTGTACGAGAGCCAGGACGCGGCGGTGCGCGGCATCCTCGGCGACGAAGTGCGGCCCGGCGACGTGGTGGTGATCCGCTACGAGGGCCCGAAGGGCGGACCCGGCATGCAGGAGATGCTGTACCCGACGTCGTACCTGAAGTCGAAAGGGCTCGGCAAGCAATGCGCGCTGCTGACCGACGGCCGTTTCTCCGGCGGCACGTCGGGGCTGTCGATCGGCCATGTCTCGCCGGAGGCGGCCAGCGGCGGCGCGATCGGGCTGGTCCGCGACGGCGACCGCATCCGCATCGACATTCCCAACCGTTCGATCGACCTGCTGGTCTCCGCCGACGAACTCGCCGCGCGCCGCGCCGCGCAGGACCAGCGCGGCTGGAAGCCGGCGCAGCCGCGCCCGCGCAAGGTCAGCACCGCGCTGAAGGCCTACGCGCTGCTCGCGACCAGCGCCGACAAGGGTGCGGTGCGCGACAAGGCGCTGCTGGAAGGCTGAGTCCCCTGCCGGCCGCACTTTTCTCGGCGGAGGATGCGAAGGGCAAACGCCTCCGGCGCTTCGGCATAATCGCCGGCATCTTCCGATGAGCCGCCTCGCCATGCGCCGCTACCTGCCCGCCCTCCTGGCCCTGCCCATTGCCGCCGCCGCGGCGCAAACCCCGCCACCGGCCTACAACCCCCGGTTGCAGGCCATCGGCACCGCGCCGCAGGCTTCGCGGATCGAGGCCGACATCCGCAAGCTGGTGTCGTTCGGAACGCGGCACACGCTGTCGGACACGAAATCGGACACCCGCGGCATCGGCGCCGCGCGACGCTGGATCTTCGACGAGTTCCAGCGCATCTCGAAGGACTGCGGCGGCTGCCTGGAAGTGCGCTACTCCAGCGACATCGTTTCCGGCGAGAAACGCATCCCCGAGCCGACCGAAGTGGTCAGCGTGATCGCGATCCAACGCGGCACCAGCGACCCGAACCGCTACGCCATCATGAGCGGCGACATCGACTCGCGCGTGTCCGACGTGATGAATGCGACATCCGATTCGCCCGGCGCCAACGACAACGCCTCGGGCATCGCCGGCACGCTGGAGGCCGCGCGGGTGCTGACGAAGTACAGGTTCCCCGGCAGCATCGTCTACGCCGCGCTGTCCGGCGAGGAGCAGGGCCTGTTCGGCGGCAAGATCCTCGCGGCCGAAGCGAAGAAGGACGGCTGGCGCATCGAGGCCGTGCTCAACAACGACATGATCGGCAACAGCTGCGGCATCGACGGCATCTGCGACAACCGCACCGCGCGGGTGTTCTCCGAAGGCACGCGCGCGGTCGAGACCGCCGAGGAGGCGAACGCGCGCCGCTTCACCGGCGGCGAGCTGGATTCGCCGTCGCGCAACCTCGGCCGCTACATCGCGAAGATGGGCGAATACGTGCCGAACCTGGAAGTGATGCAGGTCTACCGGCTCGACCGCTTCGGCCGCGGCGGCCACCACCGCCCGTTCAACGAGGCCGGCTTCCCGGCGGTGCGGGTGATGGAAACGCACGAGCACTACGACCGCCAGCACCAGGACCTGCGCACCGAAACGGACGCGCACGGGCGCCGCCGCGTCTACGGCGACACCATCGACGGCGTCGATTTCGCCTTCGCCGCCAGGCTGACCGCGCTCAACGCGGTCGCGCTCGCCGCGCTGGCCTCGGCGCCGCCGCCGCCGGCGCAGGTGAAGATCGAAGGCGCGGTCGGCCCCGACACCACGTTGCGCTGGCAGCGCCCGACCGGCAGGCAGGCCTCGAACCTGGCCGGGTACAAGGTCTACTGGCGCCTCACCACCGATCCGCAGTGGACGCATTCCGCCTATGTCGGCGACGTCGACAGCCACACGCTGGAGAACGTCGTGATCGACAACTGGTTCTTCGGCGTCGCCGCGGTGGCGAAGGACGGCAGCGAAAGCCCGGTGGTGTTCCCCGGCGCGGCCGGCAGTTTCGGCGGCTACTGAATCAGACGCGCTCGCGCAGGAAAGCCTCGACCTCATCGCGCGCGGGGATGCTGGCCTGCGCGCCGAGCCGGGTGCAGGCCAGCGCGGCGGCGGCGCTTGCCTCGCGCAAGGCATCGGCCATCGATGCGGCGCGGTTCAGCGCCGCGACCAGCGTGCCGCAGAAGGTGTCGCCGGCCGCGGTGGTGTCGACCGCATCGACCGGAAACGCCGGCTGTTCGAGGAAACCGCCTTCGTGCTTCGCGAGGCAGCCCCGCGAACCGAGGGTGACGACGACCGAGGGCACGCGCAGGCGCGAGAGTTTTTCGCGGATGCCGTCCTCGCCGCCCGCGATCGCGAGGAGCTCGCCTTCGTTGACGACCAGCAGGTCGAGCGCATCGAGCAGTTCGTCGGGCAGCGCCCGCGCGGGCGCGGCGTTGAGCGCGACCCGCACGCCGGCCGCGCGCGCGCGCATGGCGTAGGCGGCGACCGACGCCAGCGGCGTCTCGAGTTGCAGCAACAGCCAGCCGACGCCCTCGAGCGACGGCAGGTGTTCGGGCGCGAGCGTGGCGTTCGCGCCGGGCGCGACGGTGATCGCGTTCTCGGCGCTGTCGGCCACGCAGATGAAGGCGGCGCCGGTGGGTTTCGCGCTGCGGACGATGCGCAGTTCCACGCCGGCCTCGCGCAGCGACCGTTCCAGCGGCCTGGCGAAGTCGTCGTCGCCCAGCGCCAGCAGCATCCGCGTGCCGGCGCCGCCGGCCTTCGCGCAGGCCACCGCCTGGTTGGCGCCCTTGCCGCCGGGGAAGGTGGCGAAGTCGCGGCCGAGCACGGTTTCGCCCGGTGCCGGCACGTGCGCCGCGCGCACCACGAAGTCGAGGTTGGCCGAACCGGCGACGAGGACGATCGTGTCCATGCCGCGAACCTCAGCGACGCACGCCGAAGCCTTCGCCGGCGGCGTAGGCGCGGATGTCGGCTTCGCCGAGCGGACTGAAGTCGCCGGGCACCGAATGCTTCAGGCACGCCGCGGCGAGGCCGAATTCGAGGCCCGCGCCGTCGTCCATGCCGGCGAGGACGCCGTGCAGCACGCCGGCGGCGAAGGCGTCGCCGGTGCCGATGCGGTCGACGATCGGCCCGACTTCGTGGCGCGGCGTCTCGTGCCCGGCGCCATCGCGGGAAGCGTCGAGCGCCGACAACACGTGGTGGTCGACGTTGACCTGCCCGCGCACGGTCGCGGCCATGCGCCGGAGGTTCGGGAACGCGGCGAAAGCCGCTTCGGCCGCGGCGCGGAAGCGCTGCTTCGCATCGCCCTGCCCGAAACGCCGCCCGAGCACGATTTCGATGTCGCGTTCGTTGGCGAAGGCGAGGTCGGCTTCGGCGAACAGGCCGCGCAGGATGCCGGCCGCATCGCCCGCCCAGGCCTGCCACAGCTTCGGGCGGAAGTTGCCGTCGAACGAGACCTTCGCGCCGGCCGCCCGCGCCGCGCGCATCGCCGCGAGCGTCGCGTCCGCCGTGTTCCGCCCGAGCGCGGGGGTCACGCCGGACACGTGCAGCCAGCCGGCGCCGCGCAGCAGCGCCGGCCAGTCGTGTTCGCCGCCGCCGGCGACGACGAAGGCCGATGCGGCGCGGTCGTACAGCACTTCGCTCGGCCGCTGCCCCGCGCCGGGGGTCAGGAAATACAGGCCCATGCGCCCGTCGGCCTTCTGCACGCCGCGCGTGTCGACGCCATGGCGGCGCAATTCGCCCAGCGCCGCCTCGCCGAGCGCGTTGTCGGCGACCGCGCCGACCATCGCCGCGTCGTGGCCGAGCTTCGCCAGCGACACCGCGACGTTGGCCTCGGCACCGCCGACGTGCACTTCCAGTTGCGGCGACTGCAGCAAGAGCTGCCGGCCCGGCGCGCCCAGGCGCAGCAGCAGTTCCCCGAAACAGACCACCCGTCCCGCCATCGTTGCTTCCCCTTCGAATTCGTCTATCCGGACCCGGCATCCGTGGGCCGCAAGCTTGTCCCGGGACAAGAAAATAATCGTCCAAGGATAGTTGTTGTTGCAGCGCACACTCTGTTAGCTTTGCGTTTGACCAGCGGTGTCATTTTACCAGCTGGAACCTTGCAACGGTGATCCGAGTCGACGAAAACCGCTAGAAATCCGTCATCACAGAGCAACCATGCGCCCTTGGGAGGGGAAGACATGCACACTCGCAACAACCGCAGGAAGACACCGGTTACCACGCTCGCCCTGTGCATCGGCCTGGCCCTGCAAGCCAACGCCCAGGCGCAGGAACAGGCGGCCGCGCAGGACCAGACGACCGCGCCGGCCGCCGGGCAGGCGACCGAGCTGGACACCATCACCGTCACCGGCTATCGCGCCAGCCTGGAGAAGGCGATCGACATCAAGCGCGGCGAGGCCGGCATCGTCGATGCCATCGTCGCCGAGGACATCGCCGACTTCCCCGACCTGAACCTGGCCGAATCGCTGCAGCGCATCCCCGGCGTGTCGATCACCCGCGATGGCGGCGAGGGCCGCAACATCTCGGTGCGCGGCCTCGGCCCGCAGTTCACCCGCGTGCGCATCAACGGCATCGAGGCGCTGGCCACCGGCGGCGGCACCGACACTTCCGGCGGCGTCAACCGCGGCCGCAGCTTCGACTTCAACACCTTCGCCTCGGAACTGTTCAGCCAGTTGCTGGTGCGCAAGACCTCGTCGGCGGAAATCGAGGAAGGCTCGCTCGGCGCCACCGTCGACCTGCGCACCGCGCGCCCGTTCGACTACGACGGCTTCACCTTCGCCGCCGGCGCGCAGGCCAGCTACAACGACCTGCTGGAGGAAACCAAGCCGCGCGCCACCGCGCTGATCGCCAATACCTTCGCCGACGGCAGGTTCGGCGCGCTGCTGTCGGTGGCCTACACCGACCGCAAGATCATCGAGGAAGGCTCGGACTCGGTGCGCTGGTGGACCGCGCAGAACAGCACGACCAACTTCTTCGACCAGAGCTCGCCGTTCCAGGCGGCGCTGGATCCGGACGTCTACCATCCGCGCATCCCGCGCTACAACGTGTTCACCCACGAGCAGAAGCGCCTGGGCGTGACCGGCGCGCTGCAGTTCAAGGCCAGCGACCGCACCAACATCAACCTGGACGCGCTGTACGCCAAGTTCGACGCCAACCGCGTGCAGGACAACATCAACGCGGTGTCGTTCAGCCGCACCAACGCCAGCGGCAAGCAGGCGACCCAGGTGCTGGACGGCGAAATCGACGCCAACGGCAACCTGGTCTACGGCGTGTTCGACAACGTCGACATCCGTTCCGAGGGCCGCTACGACGAACAGACCACCGAATTCACCCAGCTCGGCCTGTCGATGGACCACGAGTTCAGCGACACGTTCAGGATGAGCGCGCTGGTCGGCAACGTGCGCTCGACCTACGACAACCCGGTGCAGACCACGATCATCATGGACAAGTTCGACGTCGATGGCTATTCGTGGGACTACCGCGGCAACAGCCGGCTGCCGGTGTTCAATTACGGCAACATGGACCCGCTGGACCCGAACGGCTGGACCCTGGCCGAGGTCCGCCTGCGCCCGCAATGGGTGCGCAACGAATACGACGCCGGCCAGGTCGACTTCGCCTGGAACGTCGACGAATACCTGACCCTGAAGTTCGGCGCGCACCACAAGGATTACACCTACACCAGCAAGGAATGGCGGCGCGTGTCCGAGACCGCCGTACCGGAGATGGACAGCGCGACGCTGGCCACGCTGCTGCGCCAGTTCAGCTTCTACGGCGTCGATGCCGCGAGCGCGCTGGTGCCCGACGTCGGCGCGTTCGACGACCTGCTCGACATCTACAGCAACAGCGGCATCTACGAGGTCCGCAACGACCTGACCAACCTGATCGCCAACAACCGCACGATCAACGAGAAGAGCAACGGCCTGTACCTGCAGGGCGACTTCAACTTCGACCTGGGCAACGTGCCGGTGCGCGGCAACTTCGGCGTGCGCCGGGTGGAAACCGAACTGGTCAGCGACGGCTGGTCCTCGCTGGGCGGCGTCGCGGTGCGCACCGTGGTCACCCACGATTACGCCGATACCCTGCCCTCGCTGAACCTGACCTTCGAACTGACCCCGGACCTGCTGCTGCGCGCCGCCGCGGCCAAGGTGATGACCCGGCCGAACCTGGGCTTCCTCGCCCCGGGCGCCACGGTCTCGGTCAGCGGCGGTTCGCGCACGGTCAACACCGGCAACCCGAAGCTGGAGCCGTTCCGCGCCGACACCTTCGACCTGGGCCTGGAGTGGTACTTCAGCGAAGGCGCGCTGCTGTCGCTGGGCCTGTTCCAGAAGAACATCGACAGCTACATCCAGACCTCGCGCGAAAGCCGCCCGTACTACACCTCCGGCCTGCCCGCCTCGCTGATCCCGGCCGGCACCGGCGTCACCGTCAACGACAACTTCGACTTCACCCAGCCGCTCAACACCCCCGGCGGCAAGCTCAAGGGCTACGAGGTCAACTACCAGCAGCCGTTCTCGTTCCTGCCCGGCCTCTGGAAGAACTTCGGCGTGCAACTGAACTACACCTACGCCGATTCGGACATCCAGTACCTGAGCTCGTCCGGCGCGCCGTCGGCGAAAGGCCCGATGGTCGGCCTGTCGAAGAACGCGTGGAACGCCACGCTCTACTACGACGACCAGAAGTTCTCGGCGCGGGTCTCCGCCGCCTATCGCGACGAGTACGTCGACACCATCCCGGGCCGCGAGGGCAGCGACGTCGAGGCGACCAGCGACAGCACCACGATCGACGCATCGGTGTCGTACAAGATCAACGACCACTGGGAAATGTCGCTGGAAGGCCTGAACCTGACCGACGAGTGGAAGGACATGTGGATGGACACCGCCCGCGACAATTCGATCTCGTACACCCACACCGGCCGCCAGATCATGCTCGGCGCACGCTTCAAGTTCTGATTTTTCCCTCTGGCCCGGGCGGCGCGTCCGCCCGGGCCCTTTTTTCCCCGATCTTCTCCGCGCCGCGCGCAGATGCGACCGATGCGGCAAGCCTTCCCCGCGCCGCGGTTTGCGATCCGTCTGGCCACCCTTCCGCCCGGCTTCGCGCCGCGCCCTACCAGAAGGAGCATCCCATGCAACGCCTGCATTACCGCGTCCTTCCCGTTCTCGTCGCCTGCGCGCTGCCGCTGCCCGCCGCCGCCGCCGACCTGGGCCGCGAACCCCTGCCCGCCAACGACGGCTGGGCTTCGTTGCCCACGACCGCGCTGCCGGACGGCACCACCGGCGGTTCCGCCGCCACCGCCGACCGCGTGCATCGCGTCCGCGACCGCAACGGGCTGGTCGCCGCGCTCGCCTTCCCCGACGCCACGCCGAAGATCATCGAGATCGAGGGCGTGATCGACGCCAACGTCGACGCCGACGGCCATCCGCTGGCCTGCGCCGACTACGCGCGACCCGACCCGCAGACCGGCGAGATCTACTCACTCGACGCCTACCTCGCCGCCTACGACCCGGCCACCTGGGGCCGCGCCGATCCGAGCGGCCCGCAGGAACGCGCGCGCGCCGCGTCGGCCAGCGCGCAACAGTCGCGGGTGCGCATCCGCATTCCCGCCAACACCACCATCGTCGGGGTCGGCCGCGGCGCGACCGTGCGCGGCGCCTGGTTCGACATCCGCCCGAGCAGCACCAGCGGCAACACGCCGATGAACGTGATCGTGCGCAACCTGAATTTCGAGGACACCTTCGACTGCTTCCCGCAGTGGGATCCGACCGACGGCGCGCTGGGCAACTGGAATTCGCAGTACGACGCGATCTCGGTGCGCAACGCCACCCACGTGTGGATCGACCACAACCGCTTCGCCGACGTCGCCACCGCCGACGGGACCCTGCCGACGCTTTTCGGCCGCCACTACCAGGTGCACGACGGACTGCTCGACGTCACCAACGCCTCGGACCTGGTGACGATCTCGTGGAACCGCTTCGAGCACCACGACAAGACCATGCTGGTCGGATCGTCCGACAGCGCCAGCGCCGACCGCGACAAGCTGCGCATCACCCTGCACCACAACCTGTTCGAGGACCTCGGCCAGCGCGCGCCGCGGGTGCGCTACGGCCGCGTGCACGTGTACAACAACCACTACAAGGTGACCGGCCCGGAAGCCGCCGCCGGCTACGGCTACAGCTGGGGCGTCGGCGTGGAGTCGCAGATCGTCGCCCGGAACAACCACTTCCGCGTCGACGGGCTGGTGCCGCCGGAGTTCTTCATCGATCGCTTCAACGGCAGCCGCATCCACGTCGAGGGCACCCTGCTCGACGGCGTCTCGCCGAACAGCGCGGTGGATCCGGTCGCGGCGTTCAACGCGGCCAACGGCGACGCGCTGGTCGACGACGTGGACTGGGCACCGACCCTGCACGGCCCGATCGAGCCGACGAAAGACGTCCCGGTGTCGGTGATCCGGGGCGCCGGGCCGTTCAAGTAAGCCGGCTGCGGCGCGGGACGCTAGAACGTCCCGCGCTGCACGAACGGCACGCGCTCGTACAGGCGGCGCTCGCCGCCGCGCGGATCGTCCTCCAGGCGGGTTGCGTCGTCGAAGACCATCGTCTCGCGGTTCCCGAGCGAGTACGGCGCCCACTGCGGGATGCCGGGGTGGTTCGGATCGCCGGTGCGGGCGAAGGCCAGCAGCGATGCGCTCATGCGATCGGCGATGCGCTGCGCTCGAGGCGAGTTCCCGGCCAGCGAGCCGGGTTGCGCGATGTTGTCGAACACCAGCGCGATGTCCAGCGTGTGCAGCGCGCGCAGCCTGCCGCCTTCGAGCGGCGAAGGCCAGTCGAGCTGGTAGGCCCAGGTGTTGTCGCCCTGCCTTGCCCGCGCCTCGCATTCGAGCACCGCGCCGCGCCACGAGCGCCCGGCGGTGGTCGCGGCGAAGAACACTTCCGATGGCGTGTAATCCGGGTAGAGCCGACGGTATTCGGCGACGACGATGCCTGGCGACAGGTCGGAATACTGCTGCTCGCGCAGCTTCGCCGGCAGCGTCTCCCAGGTGAGCGCGAAATTGGCCGCGTCCTTGCCGAGAAAGGCGCGGGTTTCGTCGCGGGTGTTGCCGATCACCATCGGGACCGACGCCGACTGCGGCGGCGCGTCCGGGTGGAACGGATGCCGCGGCAGGCTGCGCGAATCCATCACCGGGCCGAAGTAGAGCGAACTGTCCTCGACCCGCGACGGATCGCGGATGCGGATCGCCTCGAGGATCCGCTGCGCCGGCAACGCCGCCAGTTCCGCGAGGTCGTCGCCGACGCCGAGTTCGTCGAGCAGCAGCCGCGCGCGCTGCGTCGCCGCGCGCGGCCCGGCCGCGGTGACCTGCTGCCCGCTCATCGTCCAGGCGCGATGGAACAGGCCGCGCGCCGCCGGCATCGCCATCAGCGTGGCGATCTTGGCGCCGCCGCCGGACTGGCCGAACACGGTGACGTTGCCGGCATTGCCGCCGAACTCCGCGGCGTGTTCGCGCACCCATTGCAGAGCGTCGACCAGGTCGAGCTGGCCGACGTTGCCCGAATCGGCGAATGCGCCGCCACCGGGCAATTCGCCCAGGTACAGGTAGCCGAACGCGTTGAGCCGGTGGTTCAGCGTGACGACGACGACATCGCCGCGCCGGCACAGGCGCGTGCCGTCGTACAGCGGCGCGCTGCCGGAGCCGTTGTTGTAGCCGCCGCCGTGGATGTAGACCAGCACCGGGCGCCTGCCGCCGTCGCGCAGGCCCGGCGTCCACACGTTGAGGAACAGGCAATCCTCGCTGCCGGGGCGGTCTTCGCCGTTCTGCGGCGCGGCCGCGCCGTATTCCAGCGCCTCGCGCACGCCGCGCCACGCTGCCTCGCGCAGCGCGGGGCGGAAACGCCGCGGCGCGGTGTCGGCGCCGTAGCGGATGCCCTTGAACACATGCACGCCGTCGTGGCGCGCGCCGGCGATGCGGCCGCTGCGCGTGCGTGCGAACGACGCGGCCTCGCCGCTGGCCGCATGCGCGCCCGGGGCCAGCATGGCGGCGCCGAGCGCGACGCTGCCGCCCTTCAGCAAGCGGCGGCGCATGGCGTCCATCAGCGCAGCGGCTCGCCGCGCGGATACACGCCCGACTTCGGCTCCATCGTCTCGAGGTTCCATTCGGCCTCGACGAAGGCCTTGCGGGTCGGCTCGTACTTCGGATAGCCGCCGACTTCGTCCTGGCTGTCGATGATCTCGCCGCGACCCTCGATCACGTCGGCGACGATGCGGCGATCGACCGGGTCGCGGTCCCACGGCGTGGCGCCGGCCTCGGCGACCACCGCGTCCTGCACCCGCGCCGACGGCAGCAGCTTCACCCCGAACGGCAGCGTTGGCGCCTGCTTCAACTCGGTGACCTTGATCGGCGCGGTGGTGTAGCGGCCGACCATCGGGATGGTCTGCTCGCCCAGCAGGTCCACGGCGAGGTTGTCCTGCATGAACACGTCGAGGTCGCCGGAACCGCCGACCATCAGCAGGGCGAGCTTGCGGGTGTCCTTGCCGGCGCGCAGCACGTTGCCGCGGATGACCATCTCGCCCTTCTCGTAGTCGTGGCCGATCCACTCCTCCGCGATCAGGTTGTAGTGCATCGCCCGCGCGCCGGGGTCGTAGATCAGGTTGTTGACGACCTGGCCGCGCACGCCGCCCTTGAACAGCGGATTGCGCTCGTAGTTGTGCGCGTACAGGTTGCCGACGATCAGCACGTCCTGCACGTGGTCGTGGATCAGCGAGCCCTTCGAGTGCTCGCCCTTGGCGTGGTTGGCGTAGGCCAGGCCCTCGGCGACCAGGTTGTTGCTGAACGTGATGCGGCGCGACGTGCCGTTGCGGAAATTCTCCGCCGTGTTCGGCCCTTCGGCGAAGCGCGTGCCCGAGGCGGACAGGCCTTCGTCGGTGCCCCAGGTCAGCGAACAGTGGTCGACGATCACGTCGTGCGCGCGCACGGTCGAGATGGCGTCGAAATCGTGGCCGGCGAAGCGGCCCAGGCCGCCGTCGCCGGGGCGGACGCGGACGTGGCGCACGATCACGTCGTGGGTGGCGATGTCGATGCCGCCGCGGATCAGGGTCACCCCCGGGTGCGGCGCGGTCTGTCCGGCGATGGTCAGGAACGGTTCCCTGATGGTGATCGTCTTCAGGCCGAGGTCGATCACGCCGCCGACCTCGAACACGACGGTGCGCGGCCCCCCGGCGTTGACCGCCTCGGCGAACGAGCCGGGGCCGTCGGCCGCCAGCGTGGTGACGCGGATGATCCGTCCGCCACGGCCGCCCGGCGTATGCGCGGCCCAGCCCTGCGCGCCGGGGAAGGCCAGCGCCTGCGCGTCCTGCGCCGCCGCGGGCCGGAGCGGGACCGCCAGCAGCAGGCCGGCGGCGGCGAATGCGGACAGCAGGCGGCCAAGGCCGCGGATCGAACGGGTGATTCGCATGCGTCTCCCTCCCAGGAGCGGATTTTCGACGGTGGAGGCCGTGCCGGCGGGTTTTTTGCGGCGGCGCGTATTGCCAATGACACCGGTTTACCATATACAGATCGCCACGCCGGTGTCCATCGGCGCCGCAGCAAAAAGAACCGGGAGAAACCGTTTGAGCATCCGCGACGGCGCTGCGCAGGCAGCACAGACCGCAAAGGAACGGCACGCCATCGCCGAGCGCTTCGTACAGGCGCGCCTGCGCGGCGAAGCGCTGCCGGATTTCCCCGGTGCGATCCCGCCGGACCTGGTTTCCGCGTACGCGGTGCAGGACATCGCCATCGCGCAGTGGCCGGACGCGGTGGTCGGCTGGAAGGTCGGCTACATCGCGCCGGAACGCCGCGACGCGTCCGGCGACGAGCGCCTGCTCGGCCCGGTGTTCGCCAAGGCGCTGTGGCCGGCCGCGCCCGGGCTCGAATTCCCGGTCTACGTCGGCGGCTTCGGCGCGGTCGAGGCCGAATACGTGCTGCGCCTCGACGCCGACGCGCCGGCCGACAAGCTCGACTGGAGCGACGACGAGGCCGGCGCCTTCCCGTCCACGCTGTTCACCGGCATCGAGATCGCCAGCAGCCCGCTGGCCACGATCAACCGGCTGGGGCCGTGCGTGGTGGTCTCGGATTTCGGCAACCACAACGGCCTGGTCCTCGGCAGCGAGATCCCGGGCTGGCAGGCGATCCCGGAAACCGCGCTGACCTGCCGGACCTTCATCGACGGCGTCGAAGTCGGCAGCGGCGGCGCCACCACCCTGCCCGGCGGGCTGCGCGCGGCGTTCGCGTTCGCGCTGGCGCGTTCGGCCCGGCGCGGGCGCCCGCTGAAGGCCGGCGACCTGGTCGCCACCGGCAACGCCACCGGCATCCACGACATCGCGGTCGGGCAGACCGCGACCGTCCGCTTCGACGGCCATGGCGAAATTTCCTGCACCGCGGCCGCCGCGCCCTGACGCGGCGACGGAAAGGAACGCGCGGGAGGGCGCGATGATCACTCGCAGGCACTTCCTCGGCGCCGCGGTCGGCGCCGCCGCAACGACCGCGCTGGCGGCGTGCGCGCGCGGCGCGGCGCAGGCCGGCGGCGCGCGCGTGCTGACCGCCACCGACGTGCACGTCAGCGACTACCCGACCGTCGCCGCGGTGCGCTGGATCGGCGAGACGCTGCAGCGCGAAACCGGCGGCGCGCTGGGCATCAGGCTGTACCACTCCGGCCAGCTGGGGCGCGAATCCGAGGCCATCGACATGGCCCGCTTCGGCGCCATCGACATCACCCGGGTCTATTCCGGCGCGCTGAACAACGCCTTCCCGCTGACCCGGGCGCTGTGCCTGCCGTACGCGTTCGACTCGGTCGCGCACATGCGCCGGGCGATGGACGAAGGCGTGGGCGACGCGGTGCTGCGCGGCTTCGAGCAACGCGGCCTGGTCGGCCTGGCGATCTACGACTCCGGCGCGCGCTGCTTCTACAACACCCGGCGCCCGATCGTGGAGCCGCACGACCTGCACGGGCTGAAGATCCGCGTGCCGGTCTCGGACATCTTCATCCGCATGCTGCGCGACTTCGGCGCCAATCCGACCCCGCTGTCGCTGGGCGAGGTGTTCAGCGGCATGGAGACGCACATGATCGACGGCGCCGAGAACAACATCCGCAGCTTCCATTCCAGCCGCCACTTCGAGGCCGCGCACTACTGGTCGCGCAGCGAGCATTCCTACGCGCCGGACGTGCTGCTGGTGTCGCGGCGCAGCTTCGATGCGCTCTCGCCGCGCGAGCGCGGGTTGCTGGTGGAAACCGCGCGCGAGTCGGTCAAGGTGATGCGCGGGCTGTGGGACGAATCGGAAAGCAAGGCGCTGCAGGCGGTGCGGGAGCACGGCGTGGAATTCAACGACGTCGACCTCGCCGCGTTCCGCGCGGCCGCGCGGCCGCTGCTGGACGAATACCGCCGCGATGCCGCCATCGACGCGCTGTACCGGCGCATCCGCGAACTGGCCTGAGGAACCCCATGTCGGACGCCACCACGCCCACGGCCCCGGCTTCGTCGCTGCAAGGCGCGATGGACCGGCTTTCCCGCATCGTCGTCGGCCTCGCCGCGGCCGCGCTGCTCGGCCTGGTGCTGGTGCAGGGCTGGCAGGTGATCGCGCGCTACGTGCTCAACGATTCGCCGAGCTGGACCGAGCCGGTCACCGTGCTGCTGCTGAGCACGACGATGAGCCTGGGCGCCGCCGCGGGCGTGCACGAGCGCCGCCACTTCAGCTTCGCGCTGCTCGCCGAAGCGCTGTCGCCCGGCCTGCGCCACGCGATGCACCTGCTGGCGCAGCTGGCCGTGGTGCTGATCGGCGCGGTGCTCGCCTGGTGGGGCACGGTGCTGTTCGCCGACGGCCTCGGCATCCGCGCCGCCGGCGCGGCGCTGCCGCAGAGCGCGAACTACCTGCCGATGGCGGTCGGCGGCGCGCTGATGGCGCTGTTCGCCGCCGTGCAGCTGGCGGGCGAATTTCGCGGCGACGGGGGCGCGCACTGACATGGGCATCGCGATCCTGTTCCTCGTCTTCGCGGTCCTGCTGGCGATCGGCGTGCCGGTCGCGTTCGCGCTGGCCGCGGCGGCGCTGGCCACGCTGTTCTACCTCGACCTGCCGCCGGTGGTGCTGGTGCAGCAGCTCGCGGCCGGCACCGGCTCGGCTTCGCTGATTGCGATTCCGCTGTTCGTGTTCGCCGGCGAACTGATGCTGCGCGGCGGCATCTCCGAACGCCTGATCGCGCTCGCCGCGTCGCTGGTCGGCCGCCTGCGCGGCGGCCTCGGCCAGGTCAGCATCCTGTCGTCGCTGTTCTTCGGCGGCGTGTCGGGTTCGGCCATCGCCGACGTGTCCGCGGTCGGCGGCACGATGATCCCGCAGATGGTCAAGCGCGGCTACGACCGCGACTTCGCCGTCAACGTCAGCATCACCGCGGCGCTGGTCGCCCTGCTGGTGCCGCCCTCGCACAACCTGATCCTGTACTCAGCCGCGGCCGGCGGCGGCCTGTCGATCGCCGACCTGTTCGCCGCCGGCATCGTGCCGGCGCTGCTGATGACCGTGGTGCTGATGCTCACCGGCTACCTGGTCGCGCGCCGCCGCGGCTATGGCGTCGAACCCTTTCCCGGCATGCGCGCGCTGCTGTTGCGCCTGGTGTCGGCGCTGCCCGGCCTGGGCCTGGTCGCGCTGATCTTCGTCGGCATCCGCGCCGGCATCTTCACCGCGGTGGAAAGCGCGGCGATCGCCGTGGTCTACGCGCTCGCCGTCACCGGTCTGCTGTACCGGCAACTGCGCGGCGCCGAATTCATCGCCGCGGTAACCCACGCCGCGCGCACCTCCGGCGCGATCCTGTTCGTGATCGCGGCGGCGGCGGCGTTCGGCTGGCTGCTGGCCTACCTTCAGGTGCCGGCGGCGACGGTGCAGGCGCTGCAGTCGGTCGCCGACGACAAGGCCGCCGTGCTGCTGCTGATCGTGGTCTCGCTGCTGCTGCTGGGCACCTTCATGGACCTGGCGCCGCTGATCCTGATCTGCACGCCGATCTTCCTGCCGGTGGCGAAGGCCTACGGCATCGACCCGATCCACTTCGGCCTGGTGCTGGTGCTGGCCGGCGGCCTCGGCCTGGTCACGCCGCCGGTGGGCAGCGTGCTGTTCATCGGCGCCGCGATCGGCAAGATCGGCATCGGCCAGGCCTTGCGCACGATCTGGCCATTCTGGCTGGCCGGCCTGGCCGTGCTACTGGTCGTGGCGTTCTTCCCGCAGCTGTCGCTGTGGCTGCCGGCGCTGCTGAAGTCGTAGGACGGGCGGGGCGGGTTGTCCCCCGGTAGGCCGCAGGCTCTAGAATCCCCCCCATACCCACGGCGCGACGACCATGCCAGGACGCAAGAAGACCACGACGCCCGCCACCGCCGCTTCCGGCAAGGCCGCCACGATCAACGACATCGCGCGCCTGTCCGGGGTGTCGAAGAAGACCGTCTCGCGGATCATCAACAACTCGCCGCTGGTGCGGAAGGACACCCGCGAGCGGGTCGAGGCGCTGATGCGCGAGGTCGGCTACGCGCCCGACCCGATGGCGCGCGCGCTGGCGTTCCGCAAGTCGTTCCTGATCGGCATGGTCTACGACAACCCGACCGCGCAGTTCATCGTCGACATGCAGTACGGCGCGCTCGACCACCTGCGCGGCTCCGGCTTCGAGCTGGTGGTGCACCCCTGCGACAGCCGCGACCCCGCCTACATCGACGGCGTGCGCCGCTTCGTGCAGCAGCAGAAACTGTACGGGGTGATGCTGGTGCCGCGCGTGTCCGAGGATCCCGCGCTGGCCGAGATGCTCGGCGAGATCGGCTGCCGCTATGTGCGCATCGCCGCGGTTTCGATGGACCGGCCCGAGCGCATGCTGGTCACCCACGACCACGACGGCGCGGCGGAAGTCGCCAACTACCTGACCTCGCTCGGCCACCGCGACATCGCGGTGATCGCCGGCCCGCGCGGCTACCGTTCCGCAGTGGAGCGCACCAACGGCCTGGTCGAAGGCCTGCGCAAGCGCGGCATCGACCTGCCGAAGCAGCGCGTGGTCGAGGCCGGCTACACCTTCGAATCCGGCGTCGCCGCGGCCGAGAAGCTGCTGTCGGCGAAGCCGCGGCCCAGCGCGATCTTCTGCGAGAACGACGAGATGGCCGCCGGCGTGTACCGCGTCGCGCTGCGCGCGGGGATCAGCATCCCGCGCGAGTTGTCGGTGGTCGGCTACGACGACAGCCCGCTGGCCTCGCGGCTGTGGCCGCCGCTGACCTCGGTGCGCCGCGACACCCGCGACACCGGCCGCCTCGCCGCGGCCATGCTGACCCGGCCCGAGGACGCGCCGGTGCAGACCGCCAGCGTGCGCCCGCACCTGGTCATCCGCGATTCCTGCCAGCCACCGGAATAACCGCGCCGCCGCGCCCCTGCGCGATGCGCGGCCGTTTCCGCATCGCGCAATGACACCGGTTACCATGACCCGCTAGAATCCACGCAACCGCAGCTCCCCCCGGAGAAAGTCCATGTTCCGCAAGACCTACCACGCCACCCATCCCGACATGATGGCCGGGGCCAGCAACGACCAGCTGCGCGACCGCTACCTGGTCCCGGACCTGTTCGTCGCCGACTCGGTGCAGCTGAACTATTCGCACAACGAGCGCTTCGTGATCGGCGGCGCCGCGCCGGTGAACGGACCGGTCGAACTGCCGAAACAGGCCGAGCCCGCCTCGGCCGCCGGCAAGCCCTTCCTCGAGCGCCGCGAACTGGGCGTGGTCAACGTCGGCGCCGGCAGCGGCACCGTCAGCGTCGACGGCACCGCGTTCAAGCTGGCGCCGAAGGACGGCCTGTACGTGCCGATGGGCAGCGAAGTGAGCTTCGCCTCCGACGACGCGGCGAACCCGGCGAAGTACTACCTCGCCTCGACCCCGGCGCACGCGCGCCACGAGGCGAAGCAGATCTCGATCAAGGACGCGGTGCCGCTGGAGCGCGGCGCGCTGGAGACCAGCAACGAACGCACCATCTACCAGTACATCGTCCCGGCCACGGTGAAGTCGTGCCAGCTGCTGCTCGGCCTGACCATCCTCAAGCCGGGCAGCGTCTGGAACACCATGCCGCCGCACCTGCACGACCGCCGCAGCGAGGTCTACTTCTACTTCGACCTCGGCGACAACGACCGCGTCTACCACTTCATGGGCGAGCCGGACGCGCAGCGCCACATCGTCGTCGCCAACGACGAGGCGGTGGTGTCGCCGCCGTGGTCGATCCACATGGGCTCGGGCACCAGCAACTACTGCTTCATCTGGGCGATGGGCGGCGAGAACCTCGACTACACCGACATGCACGTGCTGGACATCTGCCAGCTGAAGTGACCGAAACGCCCACCGCACCCACGAACCGAGGGAATCGAAGATGGCAAGCAACCCGTTCAGTCTGGAAGGCAAGGTCGCGCTGGTCACCGGCGCCAACACCGGCCTCGGCCAGGGCATCGCGCTGGCGCTGGCCGAAGCCGGCGCCGACATCGCCGGCGCCGGCATCGTGCCGGCCGACGAAACCGGCGAGAAGGTGCGCGCGCTTGGCCGCCGCTTCGTCAACATCCAGGCCAACCTGATCACGATCGAACCGGTCGGGCGCATCGTCGAGGAAACCGTGGCCGGCCTCGGCCGCCTCGACATCCTGGTCAACAACGCCGGCCTGATCCGCCGCGCCGACGCGGTGGATTTCAGTGAGAAGGACTGGGACGACGTCATGAACGTCAACATCAAGTCCGCGTTCTTCATGGCCCAGGCCGCAGGCCGGCATTTCATCGCCAACGGCGGCGGCAAGATCGTCAACATCGCCTCGATGCTGTCGTTCCAGGGCGGCATCCGCGTGCCTTCGTACACCGCCAGCAAGAGCGGCATCGCCGGCATCACCCGCCTGCTGGCCAACGAATGGGCCAGCAAGGGCATCAACATCAACGCGATCGCGCCCGGCTACATGGCCACCGACAACACCGCGCAGCTGCGCGCCGACGAGGAACGCAGCAAGGCGATCCTCGACCGCATCCCCGCGGGGCGCTGGGGCATCCCGGCCGACCTCGGCGGCGCGGCGGTGTTCCTCGCCTCGCGCGCGTCGGACTACGTCAACGGCGCGATCATTCCCGTCGACGGCGGCTGGCTGGCGCGCTGACCGTTCGCGCCGCGGCCACGCCCCCGCGGGGAAAAGGCCTGCGGCAATTTCCGGAGATCGTCGTGGCCGCAAAGATCCTCCCTGCCATTGCCCTCCTGATACTGGCGGCCGCCGCCAACGCCGCATCGCCGCACCGGGTCTTCATCGTCGGCGATTCCACCGCCAGCCAGTACGGCCCCGAGCGCGCCCCGCGCGAAGGCTGGGGCATGCGCCTGCAGTCGTACCTCGACCCGCGGGCCTGGGAAGTGCGCAACCACGCGCAGAGCGGGCGCAGTTCGCGCAGCTTCATCGAGGAAGGCTGGCTGGCGCCGGTGGAGGAAGCGCTGCGCCGCGGCGACGTGCTGCTGGTCCAGTTCGGCCACAACGACGAGAAACGGGAAGACCCGTCGCGCTACGACGAACCGGCGCAGGCCTTCCCGCAATGGCTGATGCGCTACGTCGCGCTGGCGCGCGCCAGGGGCGCGACGCCGATCCTGGTCACGCCGCTGGCGCGGCGCAAGTTCGAGCGCGGCAGCAAGATCGACCAGCTGCTCGACACGCATGGCGCGTACGCGCAGGCGGTGCGCGACCTCGCGGCCCACGAGCGCGTCGGGCTGATCGACCTCGATGCGATGAGCATGGACTGGCTGCGCGCGCTCGGCGACGAGCCGTCGAAGGCGTTCTACATGCACGTGCCGGAACTGGGGCAGGCCGACGATACCCACCTGCGCGACCATGGCGCCTACGCGGTCGCGTGCATGGTCGTGCGCGGCTGGAAGCGGCTCGACGCGGGACTGGCGGAGCACGTGGTGCGCGACACCGATTGCGGCGCGCGGCCGACCTCGCTGGCGGACCGCGCCGCGCAGCCGAACCCGTCGCTGGTCGCGCATAGAGCCGACATCGCGATGCGGCAACCCGGCCCGCACGGCGGCGCCGGCGCGACCACCGCATATCCGTTCTTCGCCGACGCGCCCGGCCTGGGCTTCTTCTTCCGCAAGCGCGTGCTGCACAAGGGCGCGGGCATCGGCCCGCACCCGCACGACCACGACGAGGTCTATTACGTGGTCAGCGGCAGGGGCCTGTACCTGCTGGACGGGAAGTCCTACGAAGTCGCCGCCGGCGACGCCATGCTGACCCGCCCCGGCAGCATCCACGGCATCCAGCAACGCGGCGACGAGGACCTGGTGCTGCTGATCACCTATCCGAAGCAATAGCCCCGGCCCTGCATCTCCGGCGGGCTTCGTGCGACCATGCCCGCCACGACGGAGACGCGGATGGGCGACCCCCACAACCAGGCCGAACGAAAGATCGGCTTCTGGATCTGCACCGCGCTGGTGGTGGGCAACACCATCGGCATCGGCATCTTCGTGCTGCCGGCCTCGCTGGCGCCGTACGGCTGGAACGCCTTGCTCGGCTGGGTCGTCACCGCGGCGGGGTGCCTGGTGCTGGCGTGGGTGATCGCGCGGCTGGCGAAGCGGATGCCGCTGGCCGACGGCCCCTACGCCTACATCCGCGAATCCCTCGGCGATTTCCCCGCCTTCGTCGCGCTGTGGTCGTACTGGGTATCGATCTGGATCACCAACGCCGCGCTCGCCACCGGCGTGGTCGGCTACCTGCAGGCCGCGTTGCCGGCGCTGGCGGGCGTCCCGCCGTCGCTGCTCGCGCTCGGCCTGGTGTGGCTGTTCGTCGCGATCAACCTGTCCGGCGTGCGCGCGGGCGGCGACGTGCAGGTGGCCACCACGATCCTGAAACTGCTGCCGCTGCTCGCGGTGATCGGGCTGGGCGCATGGGTGCTGCTGCAGCCGGATTCGCGGCAAGCGATCTACGTGCCGGCGGAACCGCTCGATTTCGGCGGCACCCTGGCCGCCTCGACGATCGCGCTGTTCGCGATGCTCGGCCTCGAATCGGCGGCGATGCCCGCCGCGCAGGTACGCGACCCCGAACGCACCATCCCGCGCGCGACCGTCGCCGGCACCGCACTGGTCGCCGCGATCTGCATCGCGATCTCCGCGACGGCGATGCTGCTGTTGCCGCAGGACGAACTGGCGAAGTCGAGCGTGCCGCTCAGCGCGCTGATGGACCGCCACACCGGCCACGCGGCGAGCCGCACGCTGGCGCTGTTCGTGGTGGTCAGCGGGCTCGGCGCGCTGAACGGCTGGACCCTGCTGGCCGGCGAAGTCACCCGCAGCATGGCCGTGCAGCGCGCGCTGCCGGCATGGCTGGCGCGCGCCAATGCGCGTGGCGTCGCCTCGGCCGCGTTATGGACGACCGGCGGGCTGGCCAGTGCGATGGTGCTGATGAGCTACAGCCGCTCGCTGGTCGAGGGCTTTACTTTCCTGACCAAGGTCGTCACCGCCGCCGCGCTGCCGCTGTACCTTTGCTGCTCGCTGGCGTTGCTGGTGCTGGCACGGCGCTGGAAAGTATCCGGCGCGCTGCTGGCCGCGCTCGGCGCGGCCTATTCGGTGTTTGCCTTCATCGGCCTGGGCAGCGAACCGTTCTGGCTGGCGCTGCTGCTCACCGTCGCCGGTTTGCCGCTGTATTTCCTGCTGCGCCGCCGAGCCGGCAACCAAGGCGCCTCTACGCTTTGACCCCCTCCCCGCATGCGGGATAGGGAAAGACGCGCAGCGCCGAGGGTGAGGGGTCGGCTTTTGACTTTCGTGGAAGCGACTGCAAGAGCATCGCTCGCTATGCTCGCGCCCTCATCCGCCTTCGGCACTTTCTCCCGCGCGCGGGAGAAGGGTTCCTGCCGCTCATCCGGCGAGTCCTGCGCTCAGGTCCGCATGCAGCAGCCGGTGGAACAGGTGCTCGCCGGCCTCGCGCCGCGCCGACAGGCGGCCGGTGTCGTAACTGCGCGACTTCAGGCCCTGCTGCACCGACTTGCAGATGCCCATGTCCTCGTCCTGCACGATGTTCGCCACGTCGATGCTGCGCCGGTTGCGCGCTTCGGCCTGCGGCGACACGTCGGCGAACCAGAAGTCGAAGATCACCTCGGTGCGGTCCGGGCCCAGCGGGAACACCAGGTTGGTGTCCATCTGCCCTTCGTACCAGTTGATCATGAAATTGGGATGCAGCCAGTAGTACAGCGCACGTTCGCCCTTGCGCACCGCGGCGAAGTCCGCGATCTCGCCCTGGACCATCGGGCTGGATTGCAGGCAATGGCGCGGGCCGTTCTCGATGGCGTAGTGCTTGAAGTCGAGCACGCTGTTCAGGCCCTTGTGCAGGTGCGGGACGTGGTAGCCGCCGTCGAGGTAGTTGTCGACGAACACCTTCCAGTTGCAGTCGAACAGGTAGTGCTGGCGGGCGAACCAGTGCAGCTTGCCGAGTTGCAGCGCGGCGATTTCGTCGACGAGCCGCTGGCCGAAGAATTCCTCGATGCCGGATTCCTTGCCTTTGTCGGGCGCGTCGTCGAGGCGGACGAAGACCCAGTTTTCCCACTCGGCGATGCCGCCGACCGGCACCAGTCCGTGCGCGCCACGGTCGAAGTTGCATTCGTTGACGAAGCTGGGCGTGCCTTTCAGCGCGCCTTCGAGGGTGTAGGTCCAGCCGTGGTACGGGCAGCGCAGGTTCTTCGCGCAGCCTTCGGCTTCGGTCATCACCGCGGCGGCGTGGTGGCGGCAGACATTGAAGAAGCCGCGCAACACGCCATCGTCGCCGCGCACGACGAGGATGCGCTCGCCGGCGATTTCGCAGGTGAGGTACCGGCCGGGTTCGCGGACCTGGTCGACGCGACCGGCGTACTGCCAGGTGCGGGAGAAGGTGGTGCGCCGCTCCAGCTCGTGGATGCGCGGGTCGAGGTACCACGATGCCGGCGGCGTGCTCGCCTCATCCAGCGGCAGGCTGGGGTCGTACTGGCGGATCAGGTCGGCGACGGACGGCTGCATCGGAACCTCGCGAATCGGCTCGATCCATTCTGCCACTCCCTCTTTCCCCTGCGGGCGGAAGAAAGAACCGGCAGAGCCGGTAGGGCGGGTCCTGACCCGCCATGAAGCGCTTCGCGAGGCGGCGGCGGGGCGAGAGACCCGCCCTACCGGACTCAACCCGCCATGCCGCCGTGGCGCAGCAACGCATCGATCTTCGGCGCCCTGCCGCGGAACGCACGGAAGTTGTCCAGCGCGTCGCGGCTGCCGCCGCGCGACAGCACTTCGCGGCGAAAACGCGCGCCGGTTTCGGCGACCTGGTCCGGCGCTTCCTCGAACGCCGCATAGGCGTCGGCGCTGAGCACTTCCGCCCACTTGTAGCTGTAGTAGCCCGCCGCGTAGCCGCCGGCGAAGATGTGGCTGAAGCTCTGCGGGAAGCGGTGCCAGGCCGGCGCGCGGTTCACCGCCACCTCGTCGCGCACCTGCTCCAGCAGCGCCATGAAATCGTCGCGCGCCGGGTCGAAGCCGCCCCCGTGCAGCAGCATGTCGAACAGCGCGAACTCCAGCTGGCGCACGGTGAACATGCCGCTCTGGAAATTCTTCGCCGCGAGCATGCGGTCGTACAGCGCGCGCGGCAGCGGCTCGCCGGTGTCGACGTGCGCGGTCATCGCCTGCAGGCGCTCCCATTCCCAGCAGAAGTTCTCCATGAACTGGCTGGGCAGCTCCACCGCGTCCCACTCCACGCCGTTGATGCCGGCCACGCCCAGCTCGCCGACCTGCGTGAGCAACTGGTGCAGGCCGTGGCCCATCTCGTGGAACAGCGTGGTCACGTCGTTGTGGCTGAAGGTCGCCGGCTTGCCGCCGACGCCCTTGCCGAAATTGCAGACCAGGTAGACGAGCGGCGTCTGCGTCGCCGCGCCCTTGTCGCGGCGGTTGCGGCAATCGTCCATCCACGCGCCGCCGCGCTTGCCTTCGCGCGCGTACAGGTCCAGGTAGAACTGGCCGACCAGCGAACCGTCGCGGTCGACGATGCGGAAGAAGCGCACGTCCTCGTGCCAGGTCGGCGCGCTGTCGGCCTCGACCTTCACGCCGTACAGCGTCTCGATGACGTCGAACAGGCCGGCCAGCACCTTCGGCTCGGTGAAGTACGGCTTGATTTCCTGCGCCGAGACCTCGTAGCGCGCCTGCTTCAGCTTTTCGCTGGCGTACGACACGTCCCAGGCCTCGAGCCGGTCGATGCCCAGCGATTCCTTCGCGAACCGCTCCAGCTCCGCGCGATCCTTCTTCGCGTACGGCAGCGCGCGCGCCGCGAGGTCGCGCAGGAACGCCAGCACCTCGTCCGGCGAATCCGCCATCTTCGTCGCCAGCGAGTAGTCGGCGTAGGTCGGGAAACCGAGCAGCGCGGCCAGTTCCCGGCGCAACTCGAGGATGCGCCCGATGTTGCCGGTGTTGTCGAGTTCGCCCTGCGATGCACGCACGCCGTTGGCGCGGTACAGCGTCTCGCGCAGGCCGCGGTCGTCGGCGTACATCTGCACCGGCAGGTACACCGGCATCTGCAGGCCGAGCTTCCAGCCGGGCTTCCCGTCCCTTTCCGCCGCGGCGCGGCAGGCGGCGACGACGTCGGCGGGCAGGCCGGCGAGCTTCGCCTCGTCCTCGACGTACAACGCGTAGGCATCGGTCGCGTCGAGCACGTTCTCGGAGAACTTCGCCGACAGCGCCGACAGTTCCTCCTGGATCTGCGCGAAGCGCGCCTTCCCGTCTTCCGGCAGTTCCGCGCCGCCGAGGCGGAAGTCGCGCAGCGCGTGCTCGACCACCTTCCTGCGCGCGTCGTTGTAGCCGGCGTATTCCGCCGATCCGGCCAGCCGCTTGTACTGGCCGAACAGCGCCAGGTTCTGGCCCAGCGCGCTGCCGAAGCGGGTGATCTTCGGCAGGTTGTCGTTGTAGGCCTGGCGCAGTTCCGGCGTGTCGACCACGGCCTTCAGGTGCCCGACCTGGTTCCATGCGCGCCAGACCTTCTCGGTGGCGTCGTCGAGCGGCTGGACGAAGCTTTCCCAGGTGACCGGCGCAACGGTTTCCGCCCGCTTCACCGCCGCCTCGGCCTCGGCGATCAGTTGCTCGATGGCCGGGGTGATGTGTTCGGGCCGGATCTGGCCGAAACGCGGCAGGCCGGAGAAATCGAGGAGCGGGTTGGTCATGGAGGGAATCCGGTTCGGGAGTCCCAGTAATAGGCGCCGTCGCGCCGGAATTCAATCCGCCCGTTCGACGAACGGCAATTCCGGCAACGCGCCGCCGTTGGCCGCGGCGGCGATCGCCGCGTCGGTGTCGACCATGTTGATCTGCCGTTCCAGGTACCAGTCGCGGTTGTAGTAGCTGTGCGCGTAGCGCTCGCCGCTGTCGCAGAGGATGGTGACGATGGAACCGTTGCGGCCGGCGTCGCGCATGCGCCGCGCCGCGGCCAGCACGCCGACGAAATTGGTGCCGGTGGAGCCGCCGACGCGGCGGCCGAGCCTTGCGCTGACCCAGCGCATCGCCGCCAGCGAAAGATCGTCCGGCACCTTGGCCATCGCGTCGATGCTGCCGGCGACGAAGCTGGGCTCGACCCGCGGCCGGCCGATGCCTTCGACGCGCGAGCCGTCCGCCAGGGACAACGTCGCATCGCCGCGGCCGCCGAGCGCGCCCTTGTAATAGTCGAAGAACACCGAGATCTCCGGATCCGCGCACAGGATCCGCGTCGGGTACTGGCGATAGCGCACGAAGCGGCCGAGCGTGGCGCCGGTGCCGCCGGTGCCGGGGCTGCAGACGATCCATTCGGGGATCGGGTACGGCTCGCGCTCCATCTGCTTGAAGATGGATTCGGCGATGTTGTTGTTGGCGCGCCAGTCGGTCGCGCGCTCGGCGTAGGTGAACTGGTCCATGAAGTGGCCGCCGCTTTCGCGCGCCAGCCGCTCCGACTCGGCGTTGATGTCGCAGGCGCGCTCGATCAGGTGGCAGCGGCCGCCCTGGAACTCGATCGCCGCGATCTTCTCCGGCGAGGTGCCGCGCGGCATCACCGCGATGAACGGCAGGCCGAGCAGGCGCGCGAAATAGGCTTCCGACACCGCGGTCGAGCCGCTCGACGCCTCGATCACCGGCCGTCCCTCGCGTAGCCAGCCGTTGGCCAGCGCATACAGGAACAGCGAGCGCGCCAGGCGGTGCTTGAGGCTGCCGGTCGGGTGGCTGGATTCGTCCTTCAGGTAGACGTCGATGCCCGGATAACCGGGCAACGCCAGCGGGATCAGGTGGGTGTCGGCGGAACGGTTGAAGTCCGCCTCGATCCGGGCGATGGCCTGCGCGGTCCAGGCGCGCTGGCCGCTGCCCGTGTTCAACTTGTCCATCCGCACGCCCGCACCCTGCCCGTCTTCCGCGAAGCGCCCATTTTACCGCGTCGGCGCGGCGCACCCCTTGGAGCGCATCGCGGTTTTGGCGGATCGCCCCCGTTCAGAAGCCGGCGCCGATCGCCGCGCCGGCGCCCCAGTCCGGGCTGGCGTCGGAGAAGCCGCGGCTGGCGCTGAAGGATCAGCGGCATTCTTGCCGCCGATGGTCATGCGGAAACGCCATCGCGTTGGCGATTTCCCTCGTCGTGCATCAGGTCCAGGCTGCCATCCACGCGACGACCGGTTTTCCCGAGTCCGGGAGGGTTCCTAATCCCCTCTTCCCATGTTGTAACCCGCGGCCGCGGCATTGTTGATGATGCCCGACAGCGGAAGCAGCTGGGACAGGAACCGGTTCCAGCGCGTGATGCCGGCGGGGCCGACCCAGACCACGTCGCCGGGCTTCAGCGAGAACCGGTCGGCGAGCGCGAACGCGGTGGGCGAACCGGCATCGAGGTGGTAGACCGTGGCCGGTTCGCGTTGCCGGTCCTCGATGCCGCGTATCACGTACACCGCCTCGCCCTTCGACGTCACCGGGTTCAGGCCGCCGGTGCGCCCCAGCGCCTGGGTCAGCGACATGTCCGTGGTCTTGAAGTTCAGCGCCTGCGGGCGCAGCACTTCGCCGATCACGTAGACCTCCTTGCGATCGTTGAACGGAAGGAACAGATGGTCGCCGGGGCGCAGGTAGATGTCCGGCGCGACCGAGCCATCGCGGTTGAGCGCATCCAGGTCGAGGGCGTAGTTGCGGCCGTCGCGGGTAAGCACGAAGCCGGCCAGGTCGGCCTGTTCGGCGTTGATGCGCGCGCGGCCGATCGCCTGCGACAGCGTCAGCGGCACGGTGGTCAGTTCCTGCGGCGTCGTGTCCACGAACGCGCCTTGCAGCGAAACGCGGCTGCCGTAGCCGACCACGTTGACGTCCAGCTGCGGGTTGCGCAGGTACTGGGCGAGCCGCGACACGAGCGTGCTGCGCAGTTCCTCGATGGTCATGCCCTTGACGTTGAGCTTGCCGGCATAGGGATAGAAGAACGTCCCGTCCGGCTGCACCAGGCGTCCGTTGGTGACGGCCTGTTGCTGGTTGCCGGCGGGCGTCGTCAGTTCCGGGTGGTCCCACACGGTCACCAGCAGCGTGTCGCCGGGCTGGATGCGGTATTGCTCGGCGCGCACGCTGAGCAGTTCCTGCGGGATGCTCGCCACCGGCCGCGCCGGCGCGACCAGGTCGGCGGTGATCGGCACCATCCGCACGTCGCTGCCGCCGGCGACCTCGGCATCGCCCGACGATTGCCGGGTCATCTGCTGGCCGGGAACGCACGCCGCGGCGAAGACCGCCAGCAACGCAACGGATACGAAGGAACGAACGGGCAGCGTCATCTTCATCGATGCAAGGTCCTCGTTTGGCGCGCAACGCCGCCAATGGCGCGCTTGCGCTGGGCCGTCGTGATGCACGAAGCCTAGGCCGTGCCGGGTGCAGGCATCGTGATATTCGCCGCGCTTGGTGCCGGAACATTCATCGTCGTTCCGCGGCTTTGGCGCGATCCGCGCCGCCGCCGATTCAGCCGTGTAGACGCATCATCAACAAACCACCATATTCCTTGAACGCGCGTCCGCTCCGCCACAGCGCGCTGTGCGACGGCAACCAGCGTTCGCGCCAGTTGCTCCGCGTCGCGCGTTCGAGCACGGAAACGGCGACGGCATCGATGCCCGCCGCGCGGAACTCGGCGATCGCGCGCGGCATGTGCAGCGAAGACGTGACCAGAAGCACGCTCCGCACGCGGTGCCGCTGCGCCAGCGCCGCGGTATAGCGCGCGTTGTCGCGGGTGTTGCGGCTGCGCTCCTCCAGCATCAGCGCCGAAGACGGAACGCCGAGCCGGGAGATCGCGCGGGCCATCGTGCGCGCTTCGCTGGAAGCGCCGTCGCCGCCGCCGGACAGGATGATCCGCGGCGCGCGACCGGCCAGCCATGCGCGCGCGCCCGCGGCCAGGCGGCTGCTTTCCAGGTCCTCGGCACTGACGTTCGAGCGCCTGAGCCAGCCGTAGTGGCTGCCGCCGCCGAGCACGACGATGGCATCGGCCCGCGGCAAGGCGGCTTCTTCCACCACCGGGTAGCGTTCCTCCAGCCGGCCGCGCAGCCAGTCGGAAGCCAGCGGGACCGACCACAGCGCGGACCAGCCCGCGGCGGCCAGCATCAGCGCGACGCCGGCCCGGCGATGGCGCAGCAGCACCGGGATGGCCAACAGTGCCAGGCACAGGCTCAGCGCGGGCGGATAGGTCAGCGAGACCGCGAATTTCGACAACGATGCCATCATGCGGGACGGACCTCAGATCACGATCTCGTGGGTGACGTAGAAGTAGAACACCGCGCACGACGCCAGCAGGCCGATCCTGAGCAGGAGCGGATGGCGCAGCATCCGCAGGCGGCTGTGGCAGACCACCGCGGCGAGGATCAGCGAGACCGCCAGCCAGCCCGGCAGCAGGTAGCGGTTGGAGAAGAAGCCCCAGCCGATGGCGAAGAACGGCAGCAGCATGACCAGGTAGACGCCGGTGCTTTCCCTGATCTTCTCGCGGAACTCCCCGCGCACCAGCGGCATCAGCATGTAGGGCAAGGCGTACCAGAAGATCGAGAACACCGCGAAATCCGTCCGCACGCCGGAGCGGTAGTAGCTGTTCGCGGTGTAGGACATCACCAGTTCGTACAGGGTCGGGACGAAGCCGCGCACCAGCACCATCGAGAGCCCGGTGACGTAGAGCGCGAAGGCGGCCGCCGCGACCAGCCGCTGCATGCGCACGCCGAAAAGCAGCAGCGGCGCGAACGCCAGGTACAGCAGCGACGACATGTGCAGGCTGCTGGCCAGCAACCCGTAGGTCGCGAACGACCACCAGCGGCGTTCGCGGAACGACAGCAGCGCGGTGAACACCAGCAACGCGGCCAGGCCCTGGCGCACGGCGTTGATGGTGGCGTTGACGAACATCGGCGAGACGAACAGCAGCATCAGCGCCGTGCCGAGGAAGGTCAGGTAGCCGGTGCCCTCGCCCAGGAAGGCGTGGTAGCGGCGCGTGGCCACGACCACCGTCGCCAGCATCGTCGCGAACAGCGCGGTCTGGTAGCCGACCACGCCGACGCCGAGTTTCCACAGCGCGTAGCTGAGATAGGTGAAGCCGGGTTCGAGCCGCGTTTCGATCGAGGATCGCCCCAGGCCCTCGAAGAAGCCGGCGTAAGTGTGGGTATCGGTGCCGACGTCCGGCCCGCGCGTGCCGACCAGCCAGCATGCGAAAACGGCGACCGCGGCGAGCAGCAGGAAGCCCAGGACCGCGGCCGCGGCGGTATTGACCGCATGGTGGCGGCGCGGCGGCAACGGCAGCGAATCGGCGCGGCCGCTCATGGCGCGACCCGGTTGTCGCGGTCGCGGCGCAGCGCGACGAGCAGATACTGCCGGCCTTTTCGCAACGTGCCGAACGCGCGCGCGAAGCAGTGCTCGGGCAGGCTGACCAGTCCCTGCCGCAGCAACTCGCGCCTGGCCAGGCGCCCGGCCGCGTGCATCGCGCGCAGGTCGCGGCTGAGCCCGCCGGCGCCGTAGTTCGGCTTGTGCCAGTACGCCAGCACGCGTTCGACGCGCGCGCAGCGGTAGCCGGAGAACGCGATCTGCGCCCACAGCAGGAAATCCTCGACGCGGCGGAAGTTCTCGTTGAAGCGGAACGGCAGGTCGCGGCGCAATACGACGGATGCGGTCGGGAACGGGTTGTGCAGCAGCAGCCGGCGCCGGCCGATGATCCGGGTGCGCGCGGGCCGCGCCGCCGCGCGCGGCATCGCCGCGCCGCGTTCGCTGACCCGCATCCGGTGCGCGATCAGCGCGATCGCCGGATCGGCGCGCAAGGCCCGCATCTGCAGCGCGATCTTGTCCGGCGCCCAGGTGTCGTCGGCGTCGAGGAACGCGATGTAAGGCTGGCTGGCCAGGCTCCAGCCGGCGTTGCGCGCGCGCGACGGCCCGCCGTTCGCCGGCAAGGCCACGACGGTCGCCCATCCCGGCGGGTAGTCCGCCGCAAGCCGGTGCAGTCGCGCGAGCGTGCCGTCGCCGCTGGCGTCGTCCACCAGCAGCACCTGCGCCACCGGCAGGCGCTGCGCCGCCACCGAAGCCAGCGCATCGCCTATCGTGTCCGCGCATCGGTAGCACGGCACCACGACGGTCACCGGCGCGACTTCGCCGCTCACGGCGCCGTCGCTCGCGGCATCGGGGCGATCGTTGGCGGCAACGAAATCGACCATGGGGCGCATTGAAATATGCCGAGCGCCTGCCGCGCGTATAAATCGGGTGAAAGGCGGACGGGGGTGGCGTCTTCGTTCAGCATCGTCGCGATCGCGTCCGCGAAGGCCGCGCGCCCGCACCAGCGCGAGGTGATCCGGCAGGCGGCATCGAGCCCGATGTCGTCGGCGAAATCGCGGCATTTCGGGTGGTATTCCACCATCGTGAACGGCACCCCGCACAGATAGGAAACGATGGCGCCGTGCAGGCGCGCGCTGATGAATGCGTCGCAGTCGGCGATGCCGCCGACGGTCGCCAGCGGATCGCGGCCGTCGTAGCGCTGCAGCACCGCGTCGACGCCGCGTTCGCGCAGGCGCGCATGCAGCCGCGTCGCGATGGCCTCGTCGCCGTGTTCGGGATGGCTGTTCAGGCAGAACACGCGCACGCGCAACGGCGCCGCTGCGCCGGCCAGGGCATCGACGCAGGCATCGAGCCATGCATCGCAGGCGGGCGCGGGATGATCGTCGCGGACGGCATAGCGGCACGGCGCGATTCCCACCGTGCGCGGCCCCGCCTTCCCGTCGCGCCCGTTGCGCGGGAACAGCAGCGGCAGCAATCCGGCGAGGTCGCGCCCGTCGTGCGCGACCTCGCCCAGCCCCCTTGCCTGCGCCAGCTCGAACGAGCGCCGGTCGCGCACCGCGATGTAGGAAAACGCACGGGCGTTGCGCGCGGCGGCGGCCTGCGCGGCGGCATCGGGGAAGGGCCCGATCGACACGCCGAGCGCCGCCAGCCGCAGGCGCCCGCGGCGTTGCGCGGACCGCATCAGCGGCGTGCGGAACGAGCGGCGCGCGTTGATCACCGAACCGCCGCCGAGCACCAGCACGTCGCTGCCCCGCAGGCCGCGCGCGAAACCGAGCAGGCGCGCGGTGCGGCCGGCGATGCCGGTGCCGCCGTACCAGTCGCGGGGCAAGGCGCGCGGCCAGGTGCCGGGCGCGTCCAGGCCGGCGAGCGGCGGGCCGATCAGCCGCGGCGCGGCGTTCCAGAAACGCCTTGCCGCGGCCGCGCACAGCACGCCGAACAGGTCGTCGCCGAAATTGCGCATGCCGTAATAGCCGGTGAAGGCCACGCGCGGCTCATCGCGCATCGCCGCCGCTCCCTGCCTCGCGGGTCAGGCGCCGCGCGCCGCGCCACATCGCCAGCAGCAACAAGGCTTCGGCGGCCGCCGTCGCCCACGCCGCGCCCAGTGCCTGGTGGCGCGGCACCAGCCACAGGTTCAGCAGGACCGCGGCCAGGGTCGCCGCCAGCATCGCGTTCACGCGGTAGCGCATGTGGTCGCGCGTCAGCAGCGCCGACCCCACCGCCGTGGAAAGGAATCGCAGCGGCACGCAGATGGACATGACCTGCAACAGCGTCGCGACCTCGCCGTAGGCGGCGCCGAACACGCGCGGCACCAGCCACGGCGCGACGAGCGCCAGCGTGGCGCCGGTGGCGATGCCGGCGGCGAGCATCGCCGCGTTGCCCGTCCGGTACGCGCCCCGGAATCGTTCCGGGTCGTGCACGGCCCAGCGGTGCAGCCGCGACAGCAGGTACTTCTGGTAGACGGTCGCCGGGAACAGGTAGATGGCGGTCATCACCGCGAGCGCGATGCCGTACCGGCCGGCGTGCGCGTTGCCGCCGAGGTATTTCAGCAGCACCGTGCCGACCTGGAAGAACACCGGATAGAGCGCCGCCGACAGGCCGTAGGCCCAGGCCTGCGACCACAGTTCGCGCACGCCCGGCGATGGCGGCGGCGGTTCCATGCGCCGCGGGCCGTGTCCCTTCAGCCGCCTGCGTCCCGCCTGCATCGCCGACAGCTGCGGAATCGCCACGGCGGCGACGAGGATGGCCAGCAGGCCGTGGCCCAACGCGACCTGCGCGGCGGATGCCGCGGCCGCCGTCCATGCCAGCAGCGCGATCGCGAGGCGACCGCCCGGCAGCAGCAACTGCCACAGGGCCAGCGCGCCGGGGCGTTCCTCCAGGCGCAGCTTGCTGCCGACGAAATCGCCCGCGAACAGCCCCGGCCCCATCGGCGCCAGCCACAGCAACGTCGTGCGCGTGCCCGCATCCCCCGCCGCGCCCAGCAACGCCCAGCCGACGACGAGCGCCAGCGCCAGCAGCGTGGTCAGCAGCGAGAAGCGCAACGCCGGGCGCATCCAGCGGTCGGCATCCCAGCCTTCGCTGCCGTAGGCCTTCAGCCGGAACTGCGAAAGGCCGAATCCGGCCAGCGGCGCGATCATCGTCACCGTCGCCAGCGAGGAGGCGAACAGGCCGTAGTCGTCGGGCCCCAGCCGCCGCGCGAGCAGCGTTTGCGCCAGGAACACCATGCCGGCCGCGGCCAGCGTCGCCACCCACAGCAGCGAGATCGCGGCGACCGCCGGACGCCAGCCTTGCGGGATCGCGTTCACGGCGACCGCACCTGTCCGTTCGCCGCCGCCGCGCCGGGCAGCGGGGCCGGCAGCAGTTCGTCGTAGACCTCGAGCGTGCGGCCGATCACCAGCCGCTCGTCGAAATCGCGCACCGCGCGCCTCCGCGCGGCGGCGCCGAGGCGCTGCAGCAGGTCGCGGTCCGCGTCGAGCTGCACCAGCAATCGCGCCAGCCCCGGCGCGTCGCGCGGCCGGACCCACAGGCCCTCGACGCCGTGCGCGGTCACCACCTCGCGGCAGCCGGGGCGGTCGGTGGTGATCAGGCCGAGGCCGCTGGCCGCGCCCTCCAGCAGGCAGCGCGGCACGCCTTCGCGGTAATAGCTGGGCAGCACCATCACGTCGACGGAATTCAGCAGCGCCGGCATGTCCTCGACATGGCCGAGCCACCGCAGCCGGCCTTCGCGCTGCCACGCCTCGACTTCGTCCCGGCCGATCGAACCCGGGTTGCCCGCGTCGGGCATGCCGGCGAGCAGGAATTCGATGTCGCGCGCCTGCGTGCGCAGCAGCCGCGCCGCTTCGGCGAACTCGCCCACGCCTTTTTCGCGGACCAGGCGCGAAGCCAGCAGCACGCGCAACGGCCGCGAGCGGGCGCGGGCCGGCTGCGGCCGGAACCGGCGCACGTCGACGCCGGAGCCCAGGATCAGCCGGATGCTGCGCTCCGGCACCAGGCGCGCTTCGGTCAGCGTCCGCGCATCGTCCGGGTTCTGCAGGATCACGCGCGAGCGCCTTCCGCCCAGCGCGATGCGCATCAGGGCGCGGACCAGCGGGCGCAGCGCGCGCGCCTTCGGACGATCGCTGGCGAACACGAAACCCATGCCGGCGATCGCGTTCACCACCGCCGGCACGCGCGCCAGGCCCGCGGCGATGCCGCCGTAGATGGCGCACTTGACGGTGAAGTTGTGCAGCAGGTCCGGGCGCTCCGACCACAGCAGCCGCACCAGATGCCCGAGCGTCCACAGCTCGCGCAGGGGATTCAGGCTCGCACGCCGCATCGGCAGCGTGCGCCAGCGGATGCCGTGGCTGCGGAAGCGCCCGCCGAATTCCCCCGGCGGCGACAGCATCACCACCTCGACGCCGCATTCCTGCAGGCGCAACGCCGTCGCGAGGCGGAAGTTGTAGAGGTACCAGTCGGTGTTGGCGAAGAAGACGATCCGCATCTGCCGATGCCGCCACGCATCGCGAGCGAGAGGTGGCGGACAAGTCATCCGAATTCGGGAAATCGGAGTGTATCGGCGCGGCTTCGCCGAACCCTTGACGTCGCAATCACCTTCCTCTTCGCGGCATGAATGGCATGCGGGCCGGTGCGCGGACGCCGATTCGCGTCCGCACCGGAAGACCGCGTGAAGGCCCGTTCAGCCCGGCCGCGGCCCGGCGCGGCGGCAAGCGCCGCGCCGCCATCGTCATTTCGCGTAGTAGTTGGTCGTCACGCGGATGTCGACGCAGTCGTCCGTGGCCTGGATGTGGGCGCCGTTGCCGTGGTTGCCGCCGACGAGGCCGGTCATCGCCACCAGCGGGTTGATGGCCGTATTCACGCCGTGCAGGCGGGTGTGGTTGTTGCGGAAGACGTTGCCGCTGACCTGGTAGGAGGTCGTCGCCGAGCGCAGCATCACGCCCTGCAGGTAGTTGTGCTCGAAGCGGTTGAGCGCGACGTAGCCCTTGTAGGGCGAGATGGCCAGGATGCCGTAGCCGCCGTTGTAAACGACGGTGCAGTGCCTGATCGTCACGCCGCTGACGCGCTTGTAGACCTGGATGCCGTTGCCCTGGTTGTTGCGGACCAGGCAATTCTCGATGTGGACGGTCGAGGTCGTTCCCGAGTCGTTCGCATCGGGCTCGATGTCGATGCCGCAACCGGGCGCGACGCCGTTGCTGTAGCTGAATTCCGAGTCGTAGACCTTGACGCCGCTGGAGCGGCCGATCGACAGCCCCTGGCGGCGGTTGTTGGTGGAAACGACGTTGGCGACGACGACGTCCTGCGAAGCGATGGTCGGCGCGCCGGCCACCATCGCGCCGCCGATGGAAAGGCCGTCGCCCCAGCACTTGGACAGGTGGATGTCGCGGATCGTCACGCGCGAAGATCCGCGCACCATGATCGCGTGGCCCCATTCGCCGGTCGTGCCCAGGTGGGTGTCGCGGTCGCCGACGATCTGGCCGCCGGAAATCTCCACGTCGCTGACCTTGTAGACCATCACCACGTAGGCGCGGTCGGCGTCGTTGCGCTTGGCCACCAGCTTGGCGCCGTCCGCCAGCTGCAGGTGCATCTTGCTGCGCAGGCGCAGGTTGCGGGTCGGGTCGATCACGTAGGTGCCGGCGGGAATGTAGATGGTGCCGCCATCGGACGGCAGCGCATCGATCGAGCTCTGGATGGCGGTGGTGTCGTCGTGGATGCCGTCGCCGTGGGCGCCGCGATCGCGCACGTTCAGGATCGCGCTGCCACGGGCCCGCTTCGGCGGGATGTAGGTCGAATCCAGGGTGCTGCCGGCGGCGGCGAACGCGCGCTGGAGGCCGGTGGCGGTCAGGACGCCGGTGGCGGCGAGGAGCAGGGAGTTGCGAAGGAAATTGCGGCGCGACAGCTTCGTGTCGCGCGCGTCGTGGGTGCGCGTTGCGTGGTTCACCGGATATCCCCTGGAGCTGCAGGATCGATTGCGGAATTGCCGTGCGTGCGTTGCACGCGTTCCAGTCGCGCTTCTTCCGAAACATCTGCGACTGCGGGACGCAAAGATAGATGCAGTCGCATCGACTCGCCAGAGCTTCGGCGCGTATCTGTGCACGCGCGCAACTATTTCTTCCTGAACCATTCAGACGATTGCGCATTCAAGTTGATGAATGTGCGAACGACTACAAACGTGAATGACGAAGGGAGAAAAATTCAATCGACGACGCGGTTGTCGTCGGCGATGCGGACTTGCCGCGCCCGCCCCGATACCGCGATCTGCCGGCGCCACGCGCGCGCCGCGCCGACGCGGCCGTTGCCGGCGAACTCGTTCAGGCTGACGGTGATCCCGCGCGCGCCCGGGCGCAGGGCGATACCGCCGAGGGCGTTGCGGCGGATCGCATTGCCGACGATCCGGCAATCCTCGGCGCCGATGGCGAGCACGCCGTGGCCGCGATTGGCTTCGATGACGCAATCGCGCACCGTGACCGCGAAGCTGCGCCGGTACAGCTGGATGCCGGCGCCGCGGTTGCCGCGTATCGCGCAGCGGGCGATGACGATGTCGCGGGCGACGTCGCCGGGGTCGGGTTCGACGTCGATGCCGCAACCGGGCAGCGTGCCGCCGGTGTCGGCGAATTCGCAATCGCTGACGCGCACGTGGCGCGAACGGCCGATGGTCAATCCCTGCCGGCGGTTGCCGATGCTGCGCACCCGCGTCACGACGATGTCGCGGCTCGGCGTCGGCCTGCCGTCGGCAGCCTTGCTGCCGCCGATGCTGAGGCCATCGCCCCAGCACCGCGCGACGTGCAGGTCGCGGACGGTGACGGCGGTGGCGCCGCGGATCATCAGGCCGTGGCCCCACTCGCCGGTGGTGCCCAAATGACCGTCGCGCTCGCCGACGATCTGGCCGCCGGAGATCTCCACGTCGTGCACGTCGCGGGCCTCGAGCACGTAGGCGCGCGCGGCCGCATTCGGTCTGGCGAGCAGGCGCGCGCCCGGGTCCATCCGCAGGTGCATGCGACTGCGCAGGCGCACGCCGCGCACCGGGTCGAGCAGGTAGTCGCCAGCGGGCACCCGCACGGTGCCGCCGGCCGGCGGCAGCGCGGCGATCGCAGCCCGGAACGCGTCGGTGTCGTCGTGGCGACCGTCGCCACGGGCGCCACAGGCGCGCACGTCGACGCGGGTCGCGCCGCGCGCGCGCGCTTTCGCCACCGCCGCGCCTTGCGCGCGCGACGGCCGCGGCAGCAGCAATGCGCAAGCCAGGCACTGCAGCAGCGCCCGGCGCCCCGCGTCCGGGTCAGTTCGGCGGCGGATGCCCATGGCGCGCTGTCCCGGCCGTCGCCGGCGTGCCGCGATGGGATGCCGCGTCCAGCCACGGCAGCGCGATCGCCAGCAGGTAGAACTTCGACGCATGGAACTTGTTGTCCAGGCGCTTGCGGTTGCGGTCCAGCCAGGCGCCCGCGCCGGGCAACAGGTCGCGCATGCGGTCGGCGCAGTCGCGCACGCGGTCGAACCGTTGCCGCGCCAGGCCGCGCAGGTCGAAGCGGAACGAGCCCTTGCTCCGCGTGTAGGGCAAGCCCTGGAAGCGCGTGGCGATGTGCTGGCGGATCAGCAGCTTGTTCAACTGCGTGACGGGATCCACCTTCTCGTAACGCGGCACCTCGTGGTGGATCCACTCGCGCAGGGCGATGTCGCAGAAAGGATAGGCGGCCCGCAGCGACAGCGCGTCGGCGACGTACAGGCCCTTGGCGAAGGCGCCGGCGGAGCCGGCGATCGACGTGGACATGTCGCGCCATTCGCTGGCGCTGGTCGCCGAACCGATCTCCCGCTCGAACAGGGCGAGCCGCTGCCGCGACAGATGCGCGATCCTGCGTCCGAACAGCGCATCGACCTCCTCGTCCGCGAAGCGCGAACCGGGAAAGGCCCGCTCGACCGGGCTCATCATGAGCGTGCTGAGCAGGTAGCACAGGCGGAAGCTGCGCGCGACCGGCGGCAGGTCCATCAACCGCGCCGGCAGCCGCATGTCGCGCGCCAGCCTTCTCAGCAGGTGCTGGTGGCGGCTCATCGGCGTGCCGAAGTAGCTGTCGGCACCCAGCCCGTCGATGAAACCGTCGCCGCCGCAGGCGGCGATTTCCGTGCCCAGGTCGATGCACGACAGCAGGGCGAAGTCCGCGGTCAGCAGCGGCATGCGCGCGACGACGGCGAGGTACCGGTCGTAGGCGCGGCCGGGATCGCAGGCCAGCGCATGGTGGCGCAGGCCCAGCGTGCGCGCGACATGCGCCGCCGAGTCGACCTCGTTCTCCTCCGGTCCGCCCAGGTAGGTGATGCAGGTGGTGTCCGGGCGCGCATCGGCAATGGCGATCGCCAGCGTGGTCGAGTCCTTGCCGCCGCTCTGCAGCAGCCACGGCGCGCGCATCCCGCGGCAGCTGCCGGCCACGGCGTCGCACAGCAGGCGGTGGTATTCGCCGACCCAGTCCTGCTCGCTGCTGGCTTCCTCCGGCACTTCGCCGGCGTTGCGGAACTTGAAGCGGAACCGCGGCGCCTCGTGCATGTCGTCGTGCGGCGAGAAACCGAAAGTGACCAGGCGCACGCCCTCGAAGATCGAGAACGGCGGATACACGAACGCGTTGCGCAGCAGGTCGGCGATCGAGACCGGATCCAGCGGCGGCCGCTCGCCGCCGGACAGCGCCGAGAAATCCGGCGTGCCGTAGTACGGCGACATGGTGATCTGCAGGCGCACGCGTCAATTCCCCGGCACGGGCTTGTGGAAGGTCTGGTAGTCGTAATAGGTGTACGTGTACTGGCCGGAACCGCGCTTCTCGACCGCGTTGAAGATCGCGCCGCGCACGTCGACCCCGTTCTGCTCCAGCCGCTGCTTGGCCAGGGCGATCTCGCGCTGCTGGTTGAGGCCCCAGCGCACGACCAGCAGGCAGGTGCCGGCGTGGTGGCCGATCAGCGCCGCGTCGGTGACCGCCAGCACCGGCGGCGTGTCGACGACGACGACGTCGAAACGCCGCGAAAGCTGCCCCAGCAGTTGCTTGAAGCGCGGGCTCATCAGCAGCTCGGACGGGTTGGACGGAATCGCGCCGCGGGAGATGAACGACATGCGCTCGGTCCCGGGCACCGCGCGCACCGCCTGCTCCGGATCGATCTTCCCGGCGATCAGCTCCGACAGCCCGCCTTCGGAACGCACCCCGACGGCCTGGTGCAGCGTGCCGCGGCGCATGTCGGCGTCGACCAGCAGCACGCTCTGCCCCGACTGGGCGATCGTGACCGCGAGGTTGGCGCAGACGAAGGTCTTGCCGACGCCGGGGCTGGGCGCGGCGATCATCAGGACGTTGTTCTCCATCTCCGCCAGTGCGAAATGCAGGCTGGTGCGCAGGGTGCGCAGCGCCTCCATCGCCAGGTCGGACGGAGAGCGCAGCGCGAGCAGGCGCGGGCGCCCGTCGCGGCGCAGGCGGCCGGGGCGGTGGGCGACCTGCCGCCCCTTTTCGCTGAAGGGGATCGAGGCGTAGACGGGCAGGCCGAGCAGCTCGATGTCGATCGGGTCCTCGACGCCGCGCTTGAGCATCTGCCGCAGCAGCACGAAGGCGACCATCAGCATCGCGCCGAGCGCGGTGCCGCCGGCGACGGTCAGCAGCGGTTTCGGCCAGGCCGGCAGCGTCGGATTGACGTCCGCCGAATCGATCAGGCGCACGTTGCCGACCGCGCTGGCGCGGGCGATGTTGAGTTGCTGCGCCTGGTCGAGCAGGTTGGCGTAGGTCTGGTTGATCACCTCGACGTCGCGATTGAGCCGGAACAGGCCCTGCTGCGTGTCGGGCAACTGGTTGATCTGCCCCTGCAGCCGCGCCTTCTCCGACTGGAAGCGCTTGATCTGCGACGCCAGCGCCGCGTACGTCGGATGCGAAGGGGTGAAGCGGCTGGCGACATCGGCCAGCTGCATCTGCAGCTGGCGGATGTTGGAATCCAGCGCCACGCTCTGGTTCAGCAGCGCCTGGTTCTGCATGCCCACGTCGAGCGTGCCGGTATTGGTCTGGAAGGCGTTCAGCGCGGCCTGCGCATCGGCCAGTTCGCGGCGCACGTTGGGCAGCTGCTCGGTGACGAACTGCAGGCGCTTGGCCGCTTCGGCGGAGTTGCGCGCGATGTTCTGCCGCACGTAGGCCTGGGTGATCTCCTCCAGCACCTGCCGGGCGCGCTGCGGGTCCGGATTGGCGTAGGTCAGCGCGATGATGCCGGAGTTGCGGCCCTGCTCGGTGACGGTGATGTCGTTCTTCAGGCCGGCGAGCACCGCCATCGGGCTGAACTTGCGCACGTCGAACCGGGCGCCGGGATTGGCGACCAGCGTGCGCACGTCCAGCACCACGCCGTGGCCGTTGTCGGCGACCTGGCCGACGCTGCCGGTCAGCAACGGACGGTCCTCGGGGCCGAACAGCACGAAGCGCCCGCGCTCTCCCGCCACCAGCCGCAGCGGCGCATCCATCAACTCCGCGGGCAACGCCAGGCGCGCGATCCGGATCTGTTCGCCGCCCCAGCCGTACTGGTCCAGGCCGAACCATGCCGGCGCCAGCGCGCCCGGCTGCAGGCGCTGCTGCACGCGCGCGGCGAAGTCGCCGAGCAACGGCATCCGCACCGGCGCGGCGGAAACGTCCAGGCCGAGCCGCGACATCGCTTCGCCGAGCACCCGGCGCGAGGTGATCAACTGCGATTCCGTGGCCGTCGGCGCATCCACGGGCGGCGGCACCGGCGCGCTCTGGCTGGTCGCCAGGCCCGGCACGGTCGGCGGCCGGCTTTCCACCTGGACGACCGCATTGGCCTCGTACTGCGGCGTCGCCAGCAGCACGTAGGCGAGGCTGGCCAGTGAGAACAGCAGCGTGCCGAAGGCGATGGTCCATTTGCGATCGGTCAACGTGGACAGCAGGATCGGGATGTCGATGTCGTCGTCGCGCGGCGCCGACGACGGCAACAGGTGCAGGTTGGCTTGCGTGCGCGGGATCAGATGGCTGGGCATGGATCGTTACCGAGTGTGCAAGGATGGAAGGAAGGCATCGCCGGCGGCGCATTGCGGCGGCGCGCAAGCGGCGGCGGGCAGGAAGGCGGATGCGCGGGGCGCGGGCCGCTCACGAGGCCTCCCACATGCCCGCGCGTCCCGGGTTTGGCGCACCTGCGCCCCGCGCCGGGGCCAGCAAGGCCTGGTCCGCAGGGCGCAGGCACGCCAATGCATCGACGATGCGCGTGCAGGCGCCGCCATCGTCGACCGGATCGCCGGCGACCAGCACGCGGTCCGCCGGCACCCCTTCGTCGATCAGCCGCTGGCTGGTGGATTCGTCCGGCGCGACGTGCAGCGCGGCCAGCGCGCGCGCGATGCGCCGGCCCGGCTCGTCGCGCGCGTGCGCGGCGTCGACGCAGACGACGGGCACCTGGCTGTAGTGCGCCGCCAGCGCCGTCGTCAGCGTGGCATCGGTATCGCCCGGCACCAGCACCAGGTCGGGCCGCACATCGCCCATCACCCGCTGCAGTCCGTCCAGCGGCATCGCCTGCGTCCCGGACTGCCCAGAGGGCTGCGACGGCACTTCGATGTCGGCGACGAGATCGAACGCGTCCAGCACCCGCGCGGTCGTCCGCTCCGCCGCCTGCGCCACGCACAGCGTGGATTCGAAGCGGGCATCGCGGGCGAGCCGCTGCGCGATCGGCGCGAGCTGGTGCGCGTCCCGCCCATCGGCCAGTACGCACAACGCCTTCACCGGCGCATGGGGCGCCGCCCCGTCGACCGCCGCGAGATCCTCCGCCAGCGGCGCGGCGGGCTCAGTGGCCTCGCCGTCGGCGCCGGGCGCCGTCGCGGCGCGGCGCCTGCGCGCGAGCATCGGCGACAGCCAGAGCACATAGGCCACCAGGCAGGCGAGGAAGGCCGTGGCCCTGCTCGGCTCCGGCAGCTTGCGCATGCCGTAGCCGAGCAATGCCAGCGCGCCGCACAGCAGCGCGATGCACAGCAGCGTCACGCGCGGCGACAGGCCCGCATCCAGCAGCAGGTGATGCAGGTGCTGGCGGTCGGCGCGGAAAGGCGAACCCCCGTTGCGCAGGCGACGGTACATCACCGACAGCGTGTCCATGACCGGCACGGCGACGCACCACATCACGTCCACCGGCGCCATCCGCGCCACCCTGGGGTGGCTCAGGTAGATCAGGCTCCATGCCAGCAGGAAGCCGATCAGCGTGCTGCCGGCGTCGCCCATGAATATCTTGCGGCCGTCTGGCCAGCCCAGGTTGACGCAGAGGTAGGGGATCAGCGCCGCGAACAGCACCTGCAGCAGGAACAACACGCTCGGCGCCGAATGCCGTTCGTCGAACAGCAGGATCGCGCCGATGCAGATCATCGCGACCGTGGCCGCCAGCCCGTCGATGCCGTCGAGCATGTTGAAAGCGTTGATCAGCCCGACCACCGCCACCACGGTGAAGGGGATCGCGAACGGCCCCAGGCCGAAAGGGTCGCCGACGACGGCGAAATCGCCCAGGTTGCGCACGTAGATGCCGGACAGGGCGACGACCAGCAGCGTCGCGCCGCCCTCGATGAACAAGCGCGCGCGCACGCTCAGGTCGTGCGCATCGTCGAACACGCCCGCGACGACGATGACCACGGCGCCGGCCATCAGGCTGGTGACGAAGCGGTCGAGATAGCCCAGGTAGGTCAGGCCGACCAGCGTTCCCAGGAAAAAACACAGGCCGCCGACGAGCGGGATCCGGCCACGATGCTGCTTGCGGTTCCCCGGCCGGTCGATGAGCCCGATCGTGCGCGCCCACGGCCGGATCGAGAAAATGGCGAACAGGGTGACGGCCAGTGCGATGGCGCTGGCGGCGATCAGCTTGGGATCTCTCATGCACGCACGCTCCTCGTATCGGGGCCGGTGGCGATGCGCCGCATGCGTTCCGCGACGACGGCGACACCGGCTTCGACACGATGGCAATGCAACGCGTGCCGCATCACCGCCGTGCCAGACTCGGATCGAATCTAGGCATCCCCGTTTGATGCGCCCGTGAATTTCGCTGATTCACTCTCGTGAAGCGGCAGGTTCACTTATGGATGGATTCAGCAAGGTGTAGCGGAATCGATCGATCGCCACAAAAATGAAGAGGACGCTTCGCCATGCGTCACAGCCTTTCCCGCCATTTGCATACCGCCGACTCGATGCGTGCGTAGACATTCTCGAACGCATCCTGTGCGCGCCCGAACGGATCGCGGATGTCGGCGCCGTCCTGCCAGCGGGACAACAGGAACGCTTTCCCGCGCAACGTCGGCGACAGCGCCAGCAGGGCGGCGACATGCCGTTGCTCCATCGCCAGCACCAGATCGCAGCGCTCGAGTTCCTCGCGGTCGAGCTGCCGCGCCCGATGCGTGCGCGCGCTGAACCCGTGCGCGGCGAGCGCGCGTTCGGCGGCCGGATCGATCGGGGCGCCATTCACGGCCGCCAATCCGGCCGACGCGACCGTCAGTTCCATCGCCGCTGCGGCCAGATGGCGCCGCATCACCGCCTCGGCCATCGGACTGCGGCAGACGTTGCCTCGACAGACGATCAGGATGTGGCGTGACATGGGCATCGCGCTCCCTGCCGGGGAAGGCTTCCGGCGCGGCCTGGGCAGCCGGGGCCGTCGGCACCCCGGCGTATCCGGCCGCTCAGGCCGGGCAGTGGCGGTCGGCCACGGCGAGCGCCTCGTCGACGATCGCCAGCCCTTCGCGCAACGCCGGCTCGTCGATGACCAGCGGCGGCGCCACGTGCAGGCGATTGCCGGCGACGAAGGGCCACAGCCCGCGCCGCTTGCATGCGGCCGCGAATTCCAGCATCGGCGCGTTGTCCGCGCCGGACGCGTTGAACGGCACCAGCGGCTCGCGGGAATCCTGATTGCGCACCAGTTCGATCGCCCAGAACGCGCCGAGGCCGCGCACCTCGCCGACGCATGGATGGCGCTGCTGCATCGCGCGCAGCGCCGGGCCGATCAGCGTTTCCCCCAGCGTGCGCGCGCGTTCGATGAGGTTTTCCTCGCGATAGATGCCGATGCAGGCGACCGCCGCGGCGCAGGCGAGCGGATGCCCGGCATAGGTGAGCCCGCCCGGATACGCGCGCACGGCGAAACTCGCGGCGACCGCATCGCTCATGATCACCCCGCCCAGCGGCACGTAGCCGGAGTTGACGCCCTTGGCGAAGGCGATCAGGTCCGGCACGACGTTCCAGCGATCGACCGCGAACCATTCGCCGCAACGGCCGAAGCCGGCCATCACCTCGTCGGCGATCATGACGATGCCGTGCGCGTCGCACAGCGCGCGCACGCCCTGCAGATAGCCGTCCGGCGGCACCAGGACGCCGTTGGCGCCGACCACCGATTCGACAAGGACCGCGGCGATGCCCTGCGCGCCCTCGACCATGATCGTGTCGGCCAGGTGCGCCAGCGCGCGCGTGCATTCCTCCTGCGCGTTCGAGGCGTGGAAGGCGGAACGATAGAGGTACGGCCCCCAGAAGCGGGCGTAGCCCGGTGCGCCCGGCTCCGACGGCCATCGCCGCGGATCGCCGGACGCGGTGATCGCGCCCGTGGTCGCGCCGTGGTAGCTGCGATACGCGGTCAGCACCTTGTGCCGCCCGGTATGCAGCCGCGCCATGCGGACCGCGTGCTCCACCGCTTCCGCGCCGCCATTGGTGAAGAACACGCGATCCAGGCCGCCGGGCGCGACCCCGGCGATCAGCCGCGCGGCCTCGCTGGTCGCCGCGTTGGCGTGGTACGGCGCGATGGTGCACAGGCGTCCGGCCTGGGCGCGGATCGCCGCGACCAGCTTCGGATGCTGGTGGCCGACGTTGGCGTTGACCAGTTGGCTGGAGAAGTCGAGCCAGCGCCGACCGTCCTCGTCGCGGAAGTACGCGCCTTCCGCGCCGACGACGACGGTCGGCGCCAACGCGCCGTGCGCCGACCACGGATGCAGCACGTGCCGGCGATCGTCGCGACGCACGGGCGAAACGTCGTCGCGCATGCCGTCCATGCGGTCGTCGCCCATCGCGCGCCCTCAGGGAATGAAGGTCTGTTCCGGATCGTCGAACGACTTGAACTCCAATGCGTTGCCCGACGGATCGAACAGGAACATCGTCACGTGCTGGCCGGGCTTGCCCTTCAGGCGCAGGTGCGGCTCCTCGGCGAACGCCACGCCCGCGCCACGCAGCCGGTTCGCCAGCCCTTCCCAAGCCGCGCGGTCGAGGTTCATGCCGAAGTGCGGCACCGGCACCGCCTCGCCGTCGAAGCGGCCGCTCTGCAGCGGCTGGCCTTCGGGCGAAACGTGCGCGACCAGGTGGTGCCCGAAGAAGTCGAAGTCCTGGTAGCTCGTGTCGCTGCGTCCCTGCGGGCAGCCGATGACCTCGCCGTAGAAATGGCGCGCCTCGTCGAGGTCGCGCACCGGGAAGGCAAGGTGGAACTGGGCGATGCGGTTCATGCCGTCGCGCCCCGGCGCGGGACGCACTCCTCGAAGATGTTCTGCCAGAACCGGTTCCAGGCGGTGATGCTGCGCTCGTAGCCGAGCGCCAGCTCGGGCAGCGCGGCGGGCTCCTCGCGGATGTAGTCGTCGATCGCCCGGCGGGTCAGCTCGCCGTGCACGATGTCGACCTCGCCGGTATGGATGGTCCAGAACTCCCACTCGATGCCGTCCGCATGCGCGCGGATGTACGGGTGCTCGCGCAGGTGCTCGAACATCACCGACAAATAGGTCTGGCACAGGCATTCGCCGCCCATGCCGCGCAGGCCCACGCCGAAGGCCGGGCTGCGCTCGGCCAGCTCGTCGCTGAGCGCTTCGAGGATCGCGCCATTGCGCGGCAGGCGGCGCCCGAGTTCCTCCGCCGGCACGCCGATGCTGGCGAGGAAGCGGTCGTAGACTTCCGGGTGCGCCTTCGCGGGGTCGCCTTCGCCGAGCTCCTCGGCGAGGATCTGGCCCAGCAGGCTGCGCAATCCGCCGAACGGCAGCTTCGCCAGCAGCAGCGCGAGGTCCTTGATGTAGTCGATGGTGAAGAAACGGTACTGCATGCACACGCGGCGCATCGCCTCGACGGACAGCAGGGGCAGCGCTTCCATCCGCCGCCCGGCGAGCGCCTCCGTCGCTTCCTTCGCCCGGTCGGCGAATTCCCAGAAGCTGTCGCGGTCCAGCGCGCGCGGCGGGATCGCGCCGGATTGCGCGAAGGTCGCCCGCGCGGCGTTCGGATGATCTTGCAATGCCATGCAGCCACTCCGTTGACGACGGATGCGCACGAGTGTCACTGCCGCGATGCAGTCGCGGAGTGAAGGAATCGCGATGATGGCGGGATCGCGGCGCGCTCCGCGCGCGCGATTCACTTCGCGTTGACCAACGTGGCGTAGTTTCGACAACGATGAATGCAGTCGTGCGCGCTTCCCTCCGCGATTGCGGAATGCGCCCGCATTCATCTTCCGCAACCGCGGGCCGGGTTCATCCGCGGTTGCGCAAACTGGCAACGCAACGCGGTATCCATCGGCTTTCCGGACGGAACACCACCAGGGTGAGCGCAGGAACCACATCGCCACAGACGACGCCCGCCGCCGACTTCCCGGCGACGCACCTGCTGTGGACCGGCGGCTGGGATTCGACCTTCCGCCTCCTGCAGTTGCTCCTGCTGCATCGCGTTCCGGTGGTGCCGCATTACCTGGAGGATCCCGCGCGCGCATCGACCCGGATCGAACTGGAGACGATGGCGCGCATCGGCGATCGCATTCGCCACGACTGGCCGCACACCCGCGAACTGCTGCGGCCGCTGCGCGTCGCGCGCGTGGCAGACGTCGAGGTCGATGCGGGGATCGCCAGCGCGCTGCAGGCGATACGCCGCCGCAGCTACATCGGCAGCCAGTACGCGTGGCTGCCGGCGTTCTGCAGGCAGCACGGCATCGACGACATGGAGTTGGGCGTGCACGTGGACGACAAGGTGCAGGCGCTGCTGCGCGGGTTCGTGACCACGTTCGAGCATCCCTGCGGTTACCGGAGCCTCCGCGTCGACCCCAGGCACGAAGCCTCGGCCGAATACCGGCTGTTCCGCTGGTTCAGCTTCCCGCTGTTCGGCATCGACAAGGTCGGCATCGGCCGCCAGGCCGAAGCCGAAGGCTGGGGCGCGGTGATGGAGATGACCTGGTTCTGCCACAACCCGGTGCGCGGCAGGCCCTGCGGCATCTGCGCGCCCTGCCTCTACACCATCGAGGAAGGGCTGGCGCACCGGGTGCCGCCGTCGCGGCGCGTGCTGTCGCTGCTCTATCGCCGCTTCGTGTTGCCGCTGAAGTCGCCGCTGCGGCGATTGCGCGCATGGCTGCGCGGCAACCGGAACGGCGCGCGTCCCGCCGCCCCCGACCTCGGCGGTCCGTGACGCGGGCCGCCCCGGGGTCTTTTGCGCAACGGCGGCGTTCGCGCGCTACGAATCGAACTTCAGGCGCAGCTGCGGCACTTCCGGCTGGAGCGCATCGAACAGGTCCTGGAATTCCTCTTCCATCAATTCGTCCGGCGCGTAGACCGCCACCGGTTCGCCGCCGCCGCGCGGCGGGCGCGGGCCCGCGCGACGCGAGAACAGCGCGCCATTCCAGCTGGCGAGTTCCGGCGCCTCTTCCCAATGCTCGACGGCATGGTTGTTCGGGCCCCACAACAGGACGATTTCGATCATGAGCCAGGCTCCATTCGGAGATCGGTGCGGAAACCGGCAGGGCTTGCCCGACGGGAAAGCCCTGCCGCAGCGGCCTCATTCGGCGCGATCGTAGGAGAACTGGATGCCCGCCGTGCCGCCGGTCTGGATGAACAGGTCGAGGAAGGCCGGCACCGTTTCCTTGCGCTGCCAGTCGCGCTGCAGTTCGCAGAACAGCTGCGCGACGCTGATCATTTTGCCACCGGCCTGCTCGATGCGGCGCAGGGCCATTTCGTGCGCGGCGACCGAGGTCCCGCCGACGGCGTCGGCGACGACGTAGACCTCGTAGCCTTCCTTCAGCGCGTCCAGCGCGGGGAAGGTCAGGCAGGCTTCGGTCCACAGCGCGGTCATGATCAGCTTCCTGCGCCCGGTGGCTTCGACCGCCTTGCGGAACTCGACGTCCTCCCAGGAATTGATCGTGGTGCGGTCGTAGGTCGGATAGTCGCCCAGGACCTTGCGCAGGTGCGGGATCGGCGGCTTGTTGAGGCCGGTCTTGACGTTGACCGTGGAGTGCACGATCGGCAGGCCGTAGGCGACGGCGGCCCTGGCGGTGCCGACGATGTTGTTGATCAGCAACTGGCGGTCCATCGAGGCGATGGAATTCACCTGCACGGGCTGGTAGTCGATGATGACGAAGGCGGCGTTCTGCGGGGTCAGCAGGTGGTCGTTGACGGGATCACGGATCGGTTCGCTTGCCATGGGAGTGCTCCGGTTGGATGTGTGCCGAAACGCGGCACGCGTGTTGCGAAAGGATTTCCGCAAGGAAAGGCGCCGACCCCGAAGGGCCGGCGCCGCGCCTCTACTGCATGCGGCCGAACTTGCCGCTGTTGAAATCGGCGATGGCCTGGCTGATTTCCTGCTGCGTGTTCATCACGAACGGGCCGTAGCCGACGATGGGTTCGTCGATCGGCTCGCCGGACAGCAGCAGCACGGTGGCGCCGCTGTTGGCTTCGATCGCGATGTCGCTGCCGTCGCGGGCCAGCGTCACCAGTTGCGCTTCGCGCGTCACCGCCGAACCGTTCACCAGCACCGTGCCCTTGAGCACGACCAGCGCCAGCGTGCGGCCTTCGGGCAGGCTGAAGTTCGCGGTCTTGCCGGCGTTGAGGCGCACGTCCCACACGTCGATCGGGGTGAAGGTGCGCGCGGGGCCGCGATGGCCGCCGTACTCGCCGGCGATCACGCGCACGCGGCCCGCTTCGTCGGGCAGCCCGACACTCGGGATCTCGGCATCGAGCAGGGTCTGGTAGCCCGGCGCGGCCATCTTGTCCTTCGCCGGCAGGTTGACCCACAGCTGCACCATTTCCAGGTTGCCGCCGGTGCGGGTGAAGTCGCCCGAGTGGAACTCCTCGTGCAGGATGCCCGACGCCGCGGTCATCCACTGCACGTCGCCCGGACCGATCTTGCCGCCGGCGCCGGTCGAGTCGCGGTGCTCGACCTCGCCCTCGTAGACGAGGGTCACCGTCTCGAAACCGCGGTGCGGGTGCTGGCCGACGCCGCGCGGCCGGGCTGCCGGGTCGAACCAGTGCGGGCCCGCGTAGTCGAGCAGCAGGAACGGGCTCAGGTCGCGGCCGTGGCTGTCGTAGGAAAACAGCGAGCGGGCCGGGAAGCCGTCGCCGACCCAGTGCGGGCGGGGGGCGCTGTAGACGCCAAGGATCTTTTTCATGCCGATTCACTCCAGCTTTTCGCGGAACCGCGGGAGGCGGTCGCTTACGTTGGGCGAATGATGAAACTGGAACGCTGGCCCCGGTAGTCGGCAGGATTTATCCTCAGCGTCCTGTTTGGTGAACGCTGGCAGGCATGCGGCATGCAGGACCTGAACGACCTCTACTACTTCACCCAGGTGGTCGAGCACGGCGGCTTCGCCCCCGCGGGGCGCGCGCTGGGCATGCCCAAGTCCAAGCTGAGCCGCCGCATCGCCCTGCTCGAAGAACGGCTGGGCGTGCGCTTGATCCATCGCTCGACGCGGCACTTCTCGGTCACGCCGATCGGGCAGACCTACTACGCCCATTGCAAGGCGATGCGGGTGGAAGCCGAGGCGGCCGAAGAGGCGATCGAGGCGGCGCGCAGCGAACCGCGCGGCATCGTGCGGGTGACCAGCCCGGTGTCGCTGCTGGACACCCTGGTCGCGCCGATGCTCGCGGATTTCATGGTCGAGTACCCGCGCGTGGAAGTGCACCTGGAAGCCACCAACCGCCGCGTCGACGTGATCGTCGAAGGCGTCGACGTCGCGCTGCGCGTGCGGCCGCCGCCGCTGGAGGACAGCGACCTGGTGATGCGGACGCTGGCCGAACTCAGCCAGTGCCTGGTCGCGAGTCCGAACTTGCTGGCGCAACATGGACTGCCGCGAGGACCCGCGGATCTTTCACGATACCCGAGCCTCGACCTGGGTATGCCGCAGAACGAACACGCCTGGAACCTGTTCGGCCCGGATGGCGCGCAAGCGACGATCTACCATCGTCCGCGTTTCATTACCCGCGGGATGCTCGCGTTGCGCGCCGCCGCCGTCGCCGGCGTCGGCATGGTGCAGTTGCCGACGCTGATGATCACCGAGCAACTGGCACGCGGCGAACTCGTGCCCGTGATCCCCGACTGGCGCCCGCGCCACGAGATCGCTCACGCGGTGTTCGCATCGCGGCGCGGCCTGCTGCCGTCGGTACGCACGCTCGTCGACTTCCTCGCCACCCGGTTCGCGCAAGCCGGACCGGCCCAGATCGGCCGCCCGGAAAGTTGACCCGGGCATCGGGGATATCGCAACACGACGGTTCGCGACCGACCGGTTGGTGGGCCCACCAGGATTCGAACCTGGAACCAAGGGATTATGAGTCCCCTGCTCTAACCGTTGAGCTATAGGCCCCTCGCGCAATTCTACCCGCAGAAAGCCGAAGACCCGCCAATGGCGGGTCTTCGGTCCGTGCATTCGTTTCCGCGCGTCAGTCGATGTCGAGGAAGCTGCGCAGCTGTTCCGAACGCGAGGGATGGCGGAGCTTGCGCAGCGCCTTGGCCTCTATCTGGCGGATGCGCTCGCGGGTGACGTCGAACTGCTTGCCGACTTCCTCGAGGGTGTGGTCGGTGTTCATGTCGATGCCGAAGCGCATGCGCAGCACCTTCGCCTCCCGCGGGGTCAGGCCGGCGAGGACCTCGCGCACCGTTTCCATCAGGTTGATGTTGGTGGTGGTGTCGATCGGCGACTCGACGTTGGTGTCCTCGATGAAGTCGCCCAGGTGGCTGTCCTCGTCGTCGCCGATCGGGGTCTCCATCGAGATCGGCTCCTTGGCGATCTTCATGACCTTGCGGATCTTGTCCTCGGGCATGTCCATCTCTTTCGCCAGCTCTTCCGGCGTGGCCTCGCGGCCGTACTGCTGCAGCATCTGCCGGCTGATGCGGTTGAGCTTGTTGATCGTCTCGATCATGTGCACCGGGATGCGGATGGTGCGCGCCTGGTCGGCGATCGAGCGGGTGATCGCCTGGCGGATCCACCAGGTGGCGTAGGTCGAGAACTTGTAGCCGCGGCGGTATTCGAACTTGTCGACCGCCTTCATCAGGCCGATGTTGCCTTCCTGGATGAGGTCGAGGAACTGCAGGCCGCGGTTGGTGTACTTCTTGGCGATGGAGATCACCAGGCGCAGGTTCGCCTCGACCATCTCCTTCTTGGCCTTGCGCGCCTTGGCCTCGCCATAGGCCATCGCACGGCTGATTTCCTTGATGTCGGCCAGGCTCAGGTGCATCGCCTTCTCGATGGCGATGGTGGCTTCCTGCTCGGCGACGATCTGCTCCTTGACCTCGCGCAGGCCCGACGACCACTTCTGCTTGCGCTTGAGCACGTCGTCGACCCAGCCCAGGTTGACCTGGTTGCCTTCCCACGCGCGGATGAAGTCCTTGCGCGGCATCTTCGCCACGTTGGTGGCCAGGTGCAGCACGCGGCGCTCGTGCTCCTTGATCTGCGCCAGCACGTCGCGGACCTTCTTCACCAGCGCGTCGGTCAGCGCCAACGGCAGCTTCAGGGTGACGAAGACCTCGGCCATCTCCTCGCGCAGCTTGGCCACCGCCTTGTGGCCGGGGCCGTTCTTCGCGTACGACTTCTTGAACTTGGCGTAGCCGTCGGCCAGCGCCTGCATGCGGCGGGCGACCTCTTCCGGATCCGGGCCGGTCGGGCCGGTGTCCTCGGCGTCGCCGACATCGTCGTCTTCGTCCTCGTCGTCGTTGTCGTTGTCGCTGGCGCCGGCCTCGACGTCGTCTACCGGGATTTCCCCGGTCGGTTCCTCGACGTCGTTGAAGCCGATGACGATTTCGGCCAGGCGCTTCTTGCCGGCCTTGTGCTGCTCGTAGTCCTCCAGCAGCAGCTCGATCGACCACGGGAAGTTGCCGAGCGAAGCCTGCACCTGCGCCAGGCCTTCCTCGATGCGCTTGGCGATGGCGATTTCGCCTTCGCGGGTCAGCAGCTCGACCGTGCCCATCTCGCGCATGTACATGCGCACCGGGTCAGTGGTACGGCCGCCCTCGGTGTCGAGCGAGGTCAGCGCGGCGGCGGCTTCCTCGGCCGCGGTCTCGTCGACTTCGCGGTTGCCGGTGCTGCTGTCGTTGAGCAGCAGGGTCTCGACGTCGGGCGCGACCTCGTGCACGTCGATGCCCATGCCGTTGATCATGCCGATGATGTCCTCGATCTGCTCCGGATCGACCAGGTCGTCGGGCAGGTGATCGTTGACTTCGGCGTAGGTCAGGTAGCCTTGCTCGAGGCCCTTGCTGATCAACAGCTTGATGTCGGATTGCTGGGCAGGACGTTCGTTGGCCATGAGTGCTTGCGCCACCGGCAGAGAGGATTGAGGGGAACCTAGCATTATACCAGCCAAGCCCGGGGAAAGTCCGGGAAAAACCGCCCTGACGCCGTCCCGGCGCCGTTTTCTCCCGGTATCGATCAGCGGAACGTCAGGGTCGTAGCAGAAAGGTCACCGGGCCGTCGTTGACCAGGCTGACCACCATATGGGCACCGAACCGGCCGGTTTCCACCCCCGGTGCGTGCTTTTGCCGGCAGATCTCGACCAGACGGTTGAAACCGCGTTCAGCCTCGGCCGGCGGCGCGGCGGTGCTGAAGCTGGGACGCATGCCGGAACGGGTGTCGGCCGCCAGGGTGAACTGGCTGACCAGCAGCAGGCCACCGCCGGTATCGGCCAGCGAACGGTTCATCTTGCCGGCGGCGTCCTCGAACACCCGGTACCCGAGCAGGCGCTCGGCCATGCGCTGGAACTGCGCCTCGCCGTCGCCCGGCTCGACCGCGACCAGCGCCAGCAGGCCGGGGCCGATGGCGCCAAGGGTTTCGCCTTCGACGGCGACGCTGGCCTGGGCGACGCGCTGGATCAGGGAGAGCATGGGTCGGGGAGCGGAGAGCGGAGAGGCGTGAGGAACGAGGGGGAAAGCCTAACCGCTTTCGCTCGCTTCTCACTCCTCTCCACTCTGGCCTCCCCGCTACACTCCGCGGATGAAGCCGGAAACCATTGCCGCCCTGCTCTACCGCGCCACGGCCCTGCTGACCTCGCTGCCATGGCCGTGGCTGCGCCGCTTCGCCGACGCGATCGCCTGGCTGTGGCTGAAGATCGATGCGCGCGAGAGCCGGGTGGCGCGGCGCAACCTGGAACTGGTCTATCCGGAACTGCTGCCGACCCAGCGCGCCGAGCTGCACGGGCGGATCCTGCGCACCACCGCGCGGCAGGCGCTGGAAACCCTGCGTTTCTGGACCCATCCGCCGGCCGGCAACCTGGCCTGCATCCGCAGCAGGTCCGGCGACGCGCTGTACGACCAGGCGCTGGCCTCGGGCAAGGGCGTGATCGTGATCGCCCCGCATTTCGGCAACTGGGAACTGTTGAACCAATGGCTGACCTCGCGCGGGTCGTTCGCCTTCGTCTATGCGCCGCCGGAATCGGCGATCGGCAACGCCTTCCTGCTGCGCGCGCGCGGCAACGCCGGCGAGGTCACCCAGGTGCGCGCCGAAGGCCCGGCGGTGCGCCAGCTGTGGAAGATCCTCAAGGCCGGCGGCTCGCTGGCGATCCTGCCCGACCAGCAGCCAAAGCAGGGCGACGGCGAATTCGCGCCGTTCTTCGGCATCGAGGCGCTGACCATGACCCTGGTCTCGCGGCTGGCCGAACGCACCGGCGCCACCGTGCTGTGCGCGTGGTGCGAGCGGACCGGTCCCGACCTGGAATTCGCCCTGCACGTGGAGCCGGTCGAGGCGACAGTCGCCGATACCGACCCGCGCACTGCCGCGATCGCGCTGAACCGCACGATCGAGCGCGTCGCCCGCCGCGACCCGGCGCAGTACCAGTGGACCTACAAGCGCTACACGCTGCGCCCGCCCGGCAGCGGCGAAGGCAATCCTTACGTGACATCATCGCCGGCATGAACCAGTCGCCCGAACTTCCGCCCGCCCCGTCGACCGTCGCATCCGCCTTCGCCCATGGCGACTGGCAACCGCTGCCGCCGCGCGGCGCGAAGCTGGCGGCGCTGGGCGGGGCGCTGGGCTTCTTCATGCCGAGCTGCGGCGTGGCGATCCCGCTGGCCGTCGCGACGAACCTGGCGTCGCCGTGGCTGCTGGCGCCGCTGCTGGGACTGGCCGGCGCGGCCTATGGCGCCGGGCTGGGCGGGAAGCGCCACCGCCGCACCGCGTGGAAGCTGGACGCATCCGGCTTCGCCGTGCGCCGCGGGCGGATCTGGCAGAGCGAAACCCGGGTGCCGACCTCGCGCGTGCAGCACCTCGACCTGAAGCGCGGCCCGCTGGAACGCGCGCTGAAACTGGCGACGCTGGTGGTGCACACCGCCGGCACCAAGCTGGCCGCGGTGTCGCTGTCGGGGCTCGACGACGACGACGCCGAATACCTGCGCGACCTGCTGGCGCGCCAGCTCGACCAGGACGGCGACGCGCTGTGAGCTTCGACCCGACCGGCGCCGAAACGGGCGACGAACGCAGGCTGCATCCGTGGTCGTGGCTGTTCGTGCTGGTCCAGCACCTGAAGCAGTTCATCGTGCCGCTGATCGCGCTGGTCCTGTTCGGCGGCGGCCGCCGCAATCCGGGCGGGCCCTGGGCCGACTTCGCGCCGCTGATCGCGGTCGGCGTGCTCGCCGCGGTGTCGCTGCTGGAATACTTCACCTACCGCTACCGCATCGGCACCGACAAGCTGACCGTGCGCAGCGGCTGGCTGCACCGTAGCCTGCGCGAGATCCCGTTCGCGCGCATCCACAACGTGGTCGTGCACCAGTCGCTGCTGCACCGGCTGTTCGGCGTGGCCGAGGTGAGGCTGGAATCGGCCGGCGGGCAGAAACCCGAGGCGCGGATGCGGGTGCTGCGCCTCGACCAGGCGCTGGCGCTGGAGGAACAGGTGCGCCAGCGCGGCCGCGGCGCCGCGACGGCGGACGCGGGGGCGGCGGACGCTCCCGTGCAGCGCGACGTGCTGCTGGCGCTGTCGCCGCTGGAAATCGTCCGCCTCGGCTTGATCTCCAACCGCGGCATGATCGCGTTCGCCGCGGCGTTCGGCGCCGCGTGGCAAATGTTCCCCGACGACCTGATCGAGGATTTCTTCAGGAATTTCGTCGGCAACTTCGCCCGCCGCCTGTTCGGTTACGCCGACCAGCTGCACCTGACCTGGCTGCAGGGCGCGATCGCGGTCGCGGTGCTGGTCGCGCTCGGCATCGTCCTGCTGCGCGTGCTGTCGATCGCGCTGGCCTTCGTGCAGTACCACGGCTTCATCCTCAGCGAGGCGCAGCATCGGCTGACCGTCGAGCGCGGCCTGCTGACGCGGCTGCGCACCAGCGTCGCGCGCCGCCGCATCCAGGCGTGGACCCTGCACGAAGGCATGCTGCACCGGTTGTTCGGGCGCCGCAGCCTGCACGTCGACACCGCGGCGTCGACGCAACAGGGCCGGCAGGAAAGCCGCACGCTGAAGGAACTGGCGCCGATCGCCACGCCGGAAGCCTGCGACGCGCTGGTCAACCACGTGCTGGCGCAGGCGCATTGGCCGCCGGCGCAGTGGCGCGCGCTACGGGGCAGCCTGTGGCGCCTGCTGTGGCCGGGCGCCTTGCTGTCCATCGCGCTGGCGGTCGCCGCGGCCGGCTTCTCGCGCAGCGCCTGGGGCCTGCTGCCGCTGCTGTGGCTGCCGTGGGGCGCGTACTCGGCGTGGCGGCAGGCGCAGCGGCTCGGCTATGCGGCCGACGACCGCATCGTCGCGGTGCGCGGCGGCTGGTGGTCGCGCTGGTGGCGCTTCGCCGAAATCGACAAGCTGCAGGCGCTGCGCCTGTCGCGCTCGCCGCTGGACCGCCGCTGCGGCACCGCCACGCTGTGGCTGGACACCGCCGGCGCCGGTGGACTGGAAACGCCGCTGCGGATCCGTTTCCTGCCGGAAAGCGAAGCCTCGGTGCTGTACGAACGGCTTGCCGCGACGCTGACGCGACGGAAGCTGCATTGGTGACGCCCCCGTTTGCGGCAACATCGACGCAACGGGTGTGCGTAGACGAACCTCCACGCTCCGCAATGCGACACGAATGACCTTTCCGGTCAACGCTTCGACGCCGCCGTCAAGCCAGCGCCTTCCCGTGCAGCCTCGGCGTCGGCAGTCTCGCTTGGGTCGTGGCCCCACAACCGGGCCCGCAATGGCCTGTCCTTGCGAATCATTTCATCCAGGCCTTCGGTTCCGAACGACTCGATCAAGTTCCGCTTCCCCGAAAACAACGACACGCCGAGTCCAGCTTTTGGCGCGCGTTCGTCGACGAGGCCCAGCACATCCAGCATCGTCGGGTACGCATCAAGAATGCTGCCTGCGCGATCGACCTTGCCTGGGGCCAAGTCGTCGTCGAACACCATGAACAACAAGCGCCTCGGCAATTCCTCCAATCGGCCGCTGATCGAGCTCTTGTGCATCAGGTGGTCGCTCAACACGACCACGGCCGTGTTTTCGAGCAACCCCTGCCGACGAGCCCTGGCGATCAGCCTGCGCGCCAACCACGCCGAGCATTTGACTCCCAGTTCGATGTTTTTCTCGTAACGCTCTCCCCATTCGCGCTCGCAAGCACGTGTCGGGAACCCGTCCGGGGCGTGTGCCCCCGTGGTTAGCATGGCCAGGAAATACGGCTGCCCCTGTGCATGCAATTGTCGCCACTCGCCCAGCGTCGCCTCGAAGACGGCATCGTCGGGAACTCCCCAGCCGTTTACATCGCCGGGATGGGCCTGCAGCAGATCGTCCCGCCCATAAACGCGCTGGAAGCCGTGCTCGCGGTAGAAATCGCCCTTGCCTGCGAAATCCAGATCCGCGCCTCCTACATAGGTGGTCGCGTAACCTTTCTCCGCGAGGACGCTACCCAAACACTCCGCACCCGGCAGGAATTCCTCGGCGCGTTCAAGGTTGTTTCCTCCGAGGATTCCATCCGGCATCAGCGGGACGCCACACTGGCTGCCGACCATGCCCGCCGTGGTCCAGCCGACGCCCTCCACTTGCTCCAGCCCGGTGAAGCTCAACGCGTCGGCTTCCATGGCCTCGACATCATCGTAGATGTCGCCGAACGTCGGATCGCCCAGGGTCCTTTCCATGCTTTCCAGATAAATGATCACCAGGTTCTTCCTTGGAACCCGCATCGCATCCCCGAGCCGCGGCGGCTGGTATTGCGCTGCCAGACGTCCGCGCAGGCTTTCGTCGGTAGATACATAATCGAAGGCCTGCAACCACAGGGGATTGAACAGCAGGCAGGCGGCGAGCGCAATGCGACCCGTGTGCCGCAATCGCAAGTCGTTGCTCTTCACGTAGCTGACGGCCCACGTGAACGCTGCCCAGATCAGCACGTACATGAAAAAATATCGAACGACTTTGGGATCGCCCTCCACCTCAAGGCCCTGCGACAGGTGAAACAGGACCGCAGGGATGTCGAAGCTTCCGAACGCATCGACCACGTAGCAATAGCCCATCAGCAACGCGCTGGCGGCAGCGCCGAGAACGAACGTCACGCGACCGCCACGGACGACGTCGCGATTGCGCCCCGACATGCGCGAGAGCAGAAACATGAACAGCAGCAAGGCAGGCACCGCACCATACGCGCTCGGAATATCCCAAGCCACCCTGATCACCCTGCTGGCGAATATCCCCAGCGCCGCACAGGCGAGGAAGGCGACCGGGATCTCCTTGAAGCAGACTGGGTATCTCATGCGCTCGCGACTCGAACAGGCCGGCCGCCCGGCGGGAAATGGCGACGGCACAGCACCCTAATCATGCCGACCTGCCCCGTGAAAGACACCTGAAACACTTTCGCGCACCCCGTTCCACATCGGCCAGGACGCACATGCCGCCTATTCCAGCTTGTCCACGATCGCCGAGATGATGCCCAGTGCCTGCTTCAGGTCCTCGATGTGCCCCTTGTCCAACACCCTGGTCAATTGCTTCAAACTTGTACTGGAAATCCCTTCGGTGCGCGGCAGGTAAACCACCTCGCAATACTGTCTCAGGTCGTCGAACTTGCCTTCCCAATCCGCCCCCATACCGAACACCGAAACTCCGTAGCGGCGGATATCGTCGGCCTTCTGCGTCCAGCTTTCCTCGGCGATGGCCAAGTCGACGCACTTGACGCTCTGCACGATCTTCAGGCGGTCCACGAAAGGAATGATGGTCTGCTTGCCCTTGCCGGCGTTGAACTCGTCAGTGGAGACCCCCACGATCAGATAGTCTCCCAGCGCCTTGAGCCTTTCAAGCAGGTTGAGGTGCCCGACGTGAAAGAGATCAAAGGTGCCATAGGTCAGCACCACCTTCTTCCTCTGCGATTCTGGGCTCATCTGTGGCTCCGGGTCAGGACAGCGCGCGCCAGTACTTGAAGCGGCGCATCAGGCTCAGGGGCTTGCGCTTGAGGCCGCCCCGCCCGCTGGCCAGCATATCCTCGACCGCATCGAGGACACGCTCGCTCGATTTTCCATCGCGGTACGGATGCATGTCGCGTGCATAGCGCTCGCGCGCATCCCTTGAAGCATCGGTGCCAGCCAGCGCGGCGTCGAGCGCCGCTTCAAGCTCCCCTGGCTCGGCGACGTTGATCAAGTGCGGCCCCGGCGCGCGATTGCGGAACGCCACCACCGGTTTGCCGGCAAGCATGAATTCCGCCGCCACGGAAGAAGTGTCGGTCAGCATCACGTCGGCCCGGCGCAGCAGGGGCAGCAGCCGAGAACTGCCGGCAATGCGGAAGTTCGGTGCTTCGATGGCACGGATTGGGGCAGCGAAACGCTCTTCCATTTTCGGGTGGAACTTGACGATCCATTGCCAGTCGCGGCGTGCGGCCAGCGCGGCCAGCGCTTCGGCCAGTGCCGGTGCCGACGTCAGAGAAGGGCTGAACGTCGGCGCGTACAACACGAGCCTGCGGCCATCCGCCGTGCTCTCGTCGGTCGTTTCGAACAGCGGATCCATCTTCGGCCAACCGGTTTCCACGACCCTGAACCAGCCATGCTTTCTGGCCGCCTGCTGGAACGGGATCGTGGTCAGGGGACCAAAAGTACAGAACAGGTCGAACATTCCCCGGATTCGGAAGTGGCCCTTCTTCTCGATACCCAGCCCGTGGAAGACCTGAACCTTCAAGCCGGGGAAGAACGGCGGCACCTCGTTGCCCGGCGCGTATACCGCGTCGGGATTCCATTCCCTCACGTCGGCAACGCTGCGCAACAGTTTCTCGTCGTCGCGCAGGCAATCCGGCGCCAAGCCATTGAGAAACCAAGCCACCTCGTCGCCACGCGCACGCGCCGCCGCCTGCAGGGGACGAAGGATCTCGAAACTGTAATCGAGCTCGACAAAGAACAGGTGGCGGCGCGATGGCTTGGGCATGGTGGCTCGACGCGGCAAGGGCGGCGATTATCGCACTGGCTCAGCTTGGTGCCGACTTATACAGGCGCGCGTAGAAAAAACCGTCGCGCCCGCCTTCGCCCGGCAGGCACTGGCGACCGACATCGGACGCATGGCCGAAGCGCTCATCCAGCGGCTCAGCCCGCGCACCAGACGTGCGCGCGAGGAAGCCGGCGACCTGGCGTTCGTTCTCGTCCTTCAGTATCGAACAGGTCGCATACAGCAGGCTGCCGCCGGGCCTGAGCGTCTTCCACAGCGCGTCGAGCAGGCGCGCCTGCAGCGCGACCAGCGCGGCGATGTCCCCGGCACGACGGTGCAGCAGCACGTCGGGCTGGCGGCGGACGATGCCGGTGGCCGAGCACGGCGCGTCGAGCAGGATGCAGTCGAACGGCTCGCCATCCCACCACGCGCCGGGATCGGACGCGTCGGCGGCCTTCAGTTCCGCTTCGACGCCGACGCGCGCGAGGTTCTCGCCGACCCGTGCCAGGCGACGCGGGTCGACGTCGAGCGCGAGCACCCGCAGCGACGCATCGCGTTCGAGCAGGTGCGCGGTCTTGCCGCCGGGCGCGGCGCAGGCGTCGAGCACGCGCGCGCCATGCGGCGGCGCCAGCGCGTCGGCGACGAGCTGCGCGCTGCCGTCCTGGACGGAAACCTCGCCCTCGCCGAAACCGGGCAGGTCGCTCACCGCGACGGGTTCGTCGACGCGGACCGCGTCGGGCAACGCCTCGTCGATGGAGAAGGCGATGCCGGCGCCGCGCAGCTTCGCGGCGTATCCGTCGCGCATCGCCTTGCGCCGGTTCGCGCGCAGCCACAGCGGCGCGGGTTGCGCGCTGGCGGCGTAGATTTCCGTCGCCTGTTCCGGCCAGTCGGCCTCGATCTTCTTGCGCAGCCATGCCGGCCACGTCGCCGACGCATCGGCGGCCGGGAAGCCTTCGCGCTGCGCGCGGCGCAGCAGCGCATTGATCATGCCGGCCTGGTGCGGACGACCGAGCGCGCGCGCGGCCTCGACCGTCGCCGACAGCGCGGCATGCGCGGGCAGCTTCAGTTCGTCGAGTTGGGCGAACCCGACCAGCAGCAGTGCGTGCAATTCGCCGTCCTTCGTGCCCGGCGGTTTCTGCATCCACGCGCGCAGCGCCGCGTCGTAGCGCGCGCGCTGGCGCAGCGCGGCGAAGCAGATCGCCTCGAGCAGGGCGCGGTCGCGCACGTCGGCGATTTTCGGCAGCGCCGCGGCGAGCTCGGCCTTCAGCGAGCGGCCGCGCCGTACCGCGTCGATGACTTTCGCCGCGACGACGCGGACCCCGACGCCGGGCTGCATGTTCACCTGCGCCTACTCCGCGACCGGCAGATCGCGCCGCGCATTGAGGTAGTCCGCGGCGGAAATCGCCTTGCCGCCTTCGCGCTGCACGCGCAGCAGCCGCAACGCGCCTTCGCCGCAGGCGATGTCGATGCCGTGCTTGCCCGCGGCGGCGACGCGGCCGTGGTCCGACACGAATGCCGCCGGCAGCGCGACCGCCTCGTGGATGCGCAACCGCTCGCCGGCGACCTGCGCTTCGGCGACCGGCCACGGATTGAACGCACGCACCTTGCGCGCGAGGACTTCGGCGGGCAGCGACCAGTCGAGTTTCGCCTCGGCCTTGTCGAGCTTGTGCGCGTAGGTGACGCCCGCTTCCGGTTGCGGCCGCGCGGGCGGCAGCGTGCCCTCGCGAAGTCGCTGCAGGCCGTCGGCGAGGACCTGCGCGCCGAGTTCGGCGAGGCGGTCGTGCAACCGGCCGCCGGTTTCTTCCGCGCCGATGCGGATCGATGCCGACAGCAGCACCGGCCCGGTGTCGAGCCCGGCTTCCATCTGCATCAGGCACACGCCGGTCTCGGCGTCGCCGGCCTCGATCGCGCGCTGGATCGGCGCCGCGCCGCGCCAGCGCGGCAGCAGCGAGGCATGCACGTTCCAGCAGCCGTGGCGCGGGATCGCCAGCACCTTGCGCGGCAGGATCAGGCCGTAGGCGACCACGACCATCAGGTCGGGCTGCAGCGCGCGCAGTTCGTCCTGCGCGGCCTGGCCCTTCAGCGTTTCCGGCTGCCGCACCGGAATGCCGAGGCGCAGCGCTTCCTGCTTCACCGGCGATGCCGCCAGCCCGCGACCGCGGCCGGCCGGCCGGTCGGGCTGCGTGTACACGGCCACGACCTCCCCGCCCGCCGCGGCCGCGCGCAGCGAAGGAACGGCGAAGTCGGGGGTGCCGGCGAAAACGATCTTCATGCGGGATGACGAGGCGTGGGCGGAGAGGAGCGAGGAGTGAGCAAAGGCGATTTACGACTCACTCCTCTTCGCTCGCTTCTGCTCTTCTGCCTTAGCCGCCCTGCTTGCGCAGCTTTTCCAGCTTCTTGATCGCGCGGTCGCGCTTCAGCGGCGACAGGTGGTCGATGAACAGCCTGCCGTCGAGGTGGTCGACCTCGTGCTGCACGCAGGTGGCCAGCAGGCCGTCGGTGCGCAGTTCGAACGGCTTGCCATGGCGGTCCAGCGCCTCGACCACGATGCCGTCGGCGCGGGTCACGTCGGCGTAGATGCCGGGGATCGACAGGCAGCCTTCCTGGTGCGCGCGCAGGTCGACCGAGCGTTCGCGGATCACCGGGTTGATGAACACCAGCGGCTGTTCGCGGCCTTCCGTGACGTCGATCACCATGAAGCGCCGGTGGGTGTCGACCTGGGTCGCGGCCAGGCCGATGCCCGGCGCTTCGTACATGGTCTGGAACATGTCGTCGAGCAGGCGCTGGAAGGCCGGATCGGCCAGCGTGGCCGCATCCACCGGCGCAGCCACGGTGCGCAGGCGATGGTCGGGGAATTCGAGGATCGGGAGCAGGGACATGTCGTTCCGGGACTGGGGCCGCCGGGGAATCCGGCCGGAGCTCACGAATTCTAACGCCAACGCTTGCCCAACGGCCCGGAATCTGGACTATAGTGGACCGACCACCTGTGGGGAATCAGGTAGATACCGCCATGTTTAAACAAATTCGTACGGTTGTCGCCGTCGCGGCCCTGACCGTGGCCACTGTTGCCGCCGCCGCGGAGATGGCCGATGGCCATCCCGACACCTACGTGGTGCGCAAGGGCGACACCCTCTGGGACATCTCGGCCAAGTTCCTGAAGAAGCCGTGGCTGTGGCCGGAAATCTGGCAGGCCAACCCGCAGGTCAAGAATCCCCACCTGATCTACCCCGGCGACGTGCTCAGCCTCGCCTATCTGGACCGCGTGGCGGTGCAGGAAGGCCCGCGCGAGGAAGCGCCGATCACCGGCGTGCCGCTGTCCGACATCGAACCGTTCCTGAAGAACCTGCGCGTGGTCGACAGCTTCAAGGAGCTGCCGTACGTGGCCGGCCTCGAGGACAATCGCCTGCGCGGCTCCAACGGCCAGACCTTCTACGTGCTCGGCCTCGACGTGCAGCCCGGCCAGCGCTACGCCGTGGTCCGCCCGACCGCGATCTACGCCGAACCCAAGCCGCGCACCGACCTCGATTTCCGCGGCGCCCACATCCGCGGCGAAGGCAGGCTGTGGAAGGACTACACCCCGCCGAACGAGAACAGCGAGCTGCTCGGCTACGAACTGGCCCAGGTCGCGGTGGCCACCGCCGTGCGCGGCGTGACCGCCGGTACCGAGGTCAGCACCCTGACCGTCGGCGACGACGGCTACGAAGTGCGCGCCGGCGACCGTATCGTCCCGCTGGAGGCGCAGCCGTACGACCTGCAGTTCTTCCCGCACGCGCCGGCGACGCAGGCGGCCGAGGGCAAGCTGCGCGTGCTGGCCGTGGCCGACGCGCTGACCGCCGCCGGCCCGCGCGACGTCATCGCCATTTCCGGCGGCCGCCGCGAGGGCATCGACAACGGCACCGTGTTCTCGATCTGGCGCCAGGGCAGCCACGTCAAGAACAACGTGCGCCACCGCGAGTCCTCGCGCATGGACGACGCCTACAAGAGCGGCGCCGGCCGGGTTTCGCTGCCCGACGAGTACGCCGCGCACGCGATGGTGTTCCGCACCTTCGACAAGGTCAGCTACGCGCTGGTGATGGAAGGCACCAAGCCGGCGCGCGTCGGCTACGAACTGAAGCACCCCGACGCGACGTACTGAGCCGGCGGGTCGGAATTCCCCTACGCACAGCGAAGCAGGCGCCCGAGGGCGCCTGCTTCGTTTCCGCCCTACGCTGGGCGGATGGAAATCGACGACGACCTCCTCGCCCTGCTGAAACTCGCGCTGGCCGGCGGCGCGATGGCCGCGCGCCGCGACCTGCTGGATGCGCACGGCGGCCATGCCGTCGAAGCGGTCGCCGCCGGCCTGCGCCGCGCTGGCGCACTCGACGACACGCAGCGCAGCCGCCTGCGCTCGCCGCCGCCGGCGGAGTGGCGGGCGTCGCTCGAATGGCTGGCGCAGCCCGGCCACCACCTGCTCGGCTGGCACCACGCCGACTACCCGCCGCTGCTGCGGCGCTGCCCCAGCCCGCCGCTGGCCCTGTTCGTCGACGGCGACCCGGCCCTGCTGTGGCGCCCGGCCGTGGCCGTGGTCGGCAGCCGTTCGCCGACCGCGGGCGGACGCGACAATGCCCGCGGCTTCGCCCGTGCGCTGGCCGCGGCCGGCGTCGCCGTCGCGAGCGGGCTGGCGGCGGGCGTCGATGCCGCCGCGCACGAAGCCGCCCTGGCGGTCGACGGCGGCATCACCGTCGCCGTGCTCGGCACCGGCCCCGACCTGGCCTATCCGCCGGGCCACGCCGGCCTGCGCGAGCGCATCGCGGCGCGCGGCGCGGGGCTCAGCGAACACCCGCCCGGCACCGCGGCCAAGCCCGGCCACTTCCCCAGCCGCAACCGCATCCTCGCCGGACTGTCGCTGGGCACGCTGGTGATCGAGGCCGCCGAACGCTCAGGCGCGCTGATCACCGCGCGCCAGGCCGCCGACTGCGGCCGCGAGGTGTTCGCCGTACCCGGTTCGATCCACAACCCGCTGGCCCGCGGTTGCCACCGGCTGATCCGCGACGGCGCGGCGCTGGTCGAAAGCGCCGGCGAGATCCTCGCCGCCATCGCCCCGTTGGCCGACGAGCTGGTCGCGAGCCTGCGCGGTCGGCTTGTGGACGGTGCCGACCGCCCCCATTCAGGAGCGGTCGAGGGCCCGTCGGGTCCGCCGGCCGGGCTCGACCCCGACTACCAGACCTTGTGGGTGGCGCTCGGCCACGACCCAACCGGTATGGATGAACTGGTCGAACGCACCGGATTGACGGCGGCCGAACTGTCGTCCATGCTGCTGGTCATGGAACTGGATGGACGGGTTGCGGTCGAACACGGCCGCTACTCGCGAAAATCTTAGTTTTCCCACCTCCACAGTGCCGGCACCGGCACAGGCCGAGGGCAATGAAAGAGAGCATCTTGGACGTCCTGCTGTATCTGTTCGAACACTACTTCACCGAAGACGCCGACCCCGTCCGCGACCGCGATTCGCTCCAGAACGGCCTGCTCCAGGCCGGTTTCAGCCCCGCCGAAATCAACCGTGCCTTCGACTGGCTCGACGCCCTCGCCGAACAGCGGCCGAGCGTGGCCGAGCCGCGCGTCGGCGGCCCGACCCGCGTCTACCACGGCCCCGAGCTGGAGAAGCTCGACGTCGACTGCCGCGGCTTCCTGCTGTACCTGGAGCAGCACGGCATCCTCGACGCCGACCAGCGCGAACTGGTGCTCGACCGCGCGATGGCGCTGGACCAGGATGAACTCGACCTCGACGACCTGAAGTGGGTCGTGCTGATGGTGCTGTTCAACCAGCCCGGCAGCGAAGCGGCGTACGCGTGGATGGAAACGCAGATGTTCGCCGACGAACCGGAACCGGTGCACTGACGTCCCGCCGGTGGCGCAACGCCACCGGCATTCACCTTCACTCCCGCGCCAGAATCATCGCCGGCGCATCGATCGCGTTTCCCGAATCCTGCCCCCGGCTAGCGGGCGGCGTGTCGCATGCATTAACTTAGCGGCAGGTTCAGGGGGAACAAATGTCGATCTGGTTTTACACCGATGCCGAACAGCAGCGGCTGGGGCCGCTGTCGACCGACGAACTGAAGCGTTTTTTCCGCGACGGCACGATCACGCCGGACACCCTGGTCTGGCGCGACGGCATGCTGCAATGGCGCCCGCTCGGCGAGCTCGCCGCGCAGCTGGGGCTGGTGGAAACGCCGCCGGCCGCTGCCGGAATCCACGCCGCGGCGCCGGCATCGCCACCGCAACCGCCGCAACCGCCGATGCCGCCACCGCCTCCCGCGCCCGAACCTCCGCCGCCGGAGCCGCCGCCGCTGACCGGGCGCGCGATGTTCAGCCTCGGCGTCGAACCCTCGGAGGCGCCGCCGCCGAGGCCCGCGCCCGCGTACGCGAGCCCGGACCCCGACACGCAGGCCGAACACAATCCCTACGCGCCGTCGCAGGCGTCGCTGTCCCCGTCGTCCGCACTGTACGGGCGGCGCAGCGGCGATCGCGACGTGGTCTATGCCGGTTTCTGGAAGCGCGCGGCGGCCATGATCATCGACGGCGTCATCCTGTCCGTCGTCGCCGGCCTGGGTGGCGAGGTGCTCGGCACGATATTCAGCGATCTCAGCGGCGGCGGCGAAGCGGCCCTGATGGTGTGGGTCCTGCTGGTCACCGCCGCCATGTACGCGCTCTACTTCGCGTGGTTCCATTCGTCGTTCATGATGGCCACGCCGGGCAAGCTGGCCATCGGCATCAAGGTCGTGCGCAGCGATGGCGAACCGATCGGCTTCCTGCACGCGCTTGCGCGCTACATCGCCACCGTCCTCAGCACCATCCCGCTGATGGTCGGCTACCTGATGGCCGGTTTCACCGGGCGCAAGCAGGCGCTGCACGACATGATCTGCGGCACCGTGGTGACGGACAAATGGGCCTTCACCGACCAGCCGGGCATGCAGCGCCACGAACTGGGCACCGCCGCGAAGGTGGTGCTGGGCCTCTACGCGCTGCTGCTCGTGCTGATCTTCGTCGCCTTCTTCGCGCTGGGCCTGGCCCAAGCCGCTCGCGGCATCCATTGAACGACTCGCAAGGGGAATCGCGATGAGCGACTGGTACTACGCCGAAGGCAACCAACAGCGGCGCGGCCCGCTGCCCGAAACCGACCTGGCCGAGCTGTTCCGCAGCGGCCGCATCGGGCTCGACACCTGGGTCTGGCGCGAAGGCCTGCCGCAGTGGCGGCCATTGTCCGAGTTCGCGCGCGAACTCGGCCTGTCCGTCGCCGCCGCGCCGCCGCCGTTGCCGTTGCCGCCGACGATGCCCGGACAGGCCGCGGCGCCCGCGCCCGCGACGCCGAAGCGCGGCCTGTCCGGCTGCATGATCGCGCTGATCATCGTTGCGGCGTGCAGCGTCCCGGCGATCGCCATCCTCGCCGCGATCGCCCTGCCCGCGTACCAGGACTACACCCTGCGCGCGAAGGTCGCCGGCGCGCTGACCGAGGCCGCCCCGCTGAAGGTGGCGGCCGCCGAATTCCGGGCGCGCGACGGGCGCTGCCCGGACAACGGCGATGCCGGCTTCGGCCCCGCGGAAAGCTACGCTACCGCGCAGGTCGCGTCGATCCGGCTGGGCGAGTTCGAGGATGGGAAATGCGGCATGGAGCTGCGGCTGCGCGGCACCGGCAGCGACAGGCTCGACGGCAAGGCCGTATGGTTCGAGCTCGACGCCAATGCCGGCCGCTGGACCTGCACTTCCGAAATCGAGAACCGCTACCTGCCGCGGGCCTGCCGCGGCTAGCGCGCGGCAACGCGCATGCGTTAACGTCGCAACAGGGAATCCAGGGGGAAAACCGATGACCCAGTGGTATTACGCCGACCGCAACCGCCAGCGCCAGGGTCCGATCGAGGCCGACGAGCTGGCCGTGCTGTTCCGCCGCAACGAAGTTTCGCCGGAGACGCTGGTGTGGCGCGAAGGACTGGAGCAATGGCAGGTGCTGGGCGATTTCGCCGGCGAGCTGGGCCTGCTGGAATCCGCGGCCGCCGGTGCGGCACCCGGCGACGACGCGGCGCCGATGCCGGCGCCTGCCACCGAACCCGCCAGCGAAGGCCGCGCCGTGTTCGCCACAAGCGAACCCGCCCCGGCGCCCGCAACCGACGCGGCCTACGCGGCGCCTGCCACGCCTTACGCCCCGCCGCGCGCCGCAGTCGCCGCGCACGACGCGGTGGTGCACGGCGGCGAGGTGGTCTATGCCGGCTTCTGGAAGCGCTATGCGGCCTCGGTGATCGACGGGCTGCTGTTCTTCGTCGTCATGCTCGTCGTGATGATGGTCGTCGGCGGCCTGTTCGGTCTGGGGCTGTCGACGCTCGGCAGCGAAATGGCCACCGGCACGCTGGCGCCGCTGATGGTGCTGGGCATCTACGTGGTGCCGATCGTGCTGCAGGCGTTCTATTTCGTGTGGATGCACGCCTCGGCGTCGCAGGCCACGCTGGGCAAGCTGGCGGTCGGGATCAAGGTCACCGACCTCGACGGCAACCCGATCGGCACCGGCCAGTCGCTGGGGCGCTGGGCCGGCTATTTCTTCTTCCACCTGCTCAGCTGCGGCATCGCCAGCCTGGTCTCGGCCTTCACCACCGGCCTGACCGGGCGCAAGCAGGCCCTGCACGACATGGCGGCCGGTACCCTGGTCGTGGACCGCTGGGCCTTCACCGCCCACCCGGAACGGCAGCGCCGGGAGCTGGGCGTGGTCACCCTGATCGCCATCGTGGTCAGCGCGCTGATGCTGGTCGGCTACTTCGTCCTGATCGGGATCGCCGCCTCGATGGGCGGCGCGGGACGCTGAGACCGCCGTCACAGCCTCCGGCCGGGGCCGGCTTGACAGCCCGGCCCCGGCCGTGATTCCACTATAAATAGCGTGAAACCTGAACGCCCGGGCCCCCGAGTCCGGGCGTCGGCTTCTTCCACGACCCGTTTTGTACGACCATCGCCGGCCCGCCGGCCCCAGCCTTTCCCGCCCATGCCCAAGCACCTGCTCATCGTCGAATCGCCCGCCAAGGCCAAGACGATCAACAAATACCTCGGCAAGGACTTCCACGTCCTGGCCTCGTACGGGCACGTGCGCGACCTGGTGCCGAAGGAGGGCGCGGTGGACCCGGACGCCGGCTTCGCGATGCGCTACGAGCTGATCGACAAGAACGAGAAGCACGTCGACGCGATAGCGAAAGCCGCCAAGGCCGCCGACGACATCTGGCTGGCCACCGACCCGGACCGCGAGGGCGAGGCGATCAGCTGGCACATCGCCGAGATCCTGAAGGAGCGCGGCCTGCTGCAGGACAAGCCCCTGCACCGCGTGGTCTTCACCGAGATCACCCCGCGCGCGATCAGGGAAGCGATGACCCAGCCGCGCAGCATCGCCAGCGACCTGGTCGATGCGCAGCAGGCGCGGCGCGCGCTCGACTACCTGGTCGGCTTCAACCTGTCGCCGGTGCTGTGGCGCAAGGTCCAGCGCGGCCTGTCCGCCGGCCGCGTGCAGTCGCCGGCGCTGCGCATGATCGTCGAGCGCGAGGAGGAGATCGAAGCCTTCGTCGCCCGCGAGTACTGGACCATCGAAGCCGAGTGCGCGCACCCGTCGCAGTCGTTCGGCGCGAAGCTGACCAAGCTCGACGGCAAGAAGTTCGAGCAGTTCACCATCACCGACGGCGACACCGCCGAGGCCGCGCGCGCGCGCATCCAGCAGGCCGCGCAGGGCATGCTGCACGTCACCGACGTCGCCAGCAAGGAACGCAAGCGCCGCCCGGCGCCGCCGTTCACCACCTCGACGCTGCAGCAGGAGGCCTCGCGCAAGCTCGGCTTCACCACGCGCAAGACCATGCAGGTGGCGCAGAAGCTGTACGAAGGCGTGGCCATCGGCGACGAAGGCACGGTCGGCCTGATCACCTACATGCGTACCGACTCGGTCAACCTGTCGGTCGACGCGCTGGGCGAGATCCGCGACGTGATCGCGCGCGACTACGGCACCGCGTCGCTGCCGGACAAGCCGAACTTCTACCAGACCAAGTCGAAGAACGCGCAGGAAGCGCACGAAGCGATACGCCCGACCTCGGCGCTGCGCACCCCGGCGCAGGTGGCGCGCTACCTGACCGACGACGAGCGCAAGCTGTACGAACTGGTGTGGAAGCGCGCGGTCGCCTGCCAGATGATCCCGGCGACGCTGAACACCGTCAGCGTCGACCTGGCCGCGGGCGGCGAGCACAGCTTCCGCGCCAGCGGCACCACCGTGGTCGTGCCCGGCTTCCTCGCCGTGTACGAGGAAGGCCGCGACGCGAAGAGCGAGGACGACGACGAAGGCCGCAAGCTGCCGGCGATGAAGCCCGGCGACCGCGTGCCGCTGGAACGCATTCACGCCGACCAGCACTTCACCCAGCCGCCGCCGCGCTACACCGAGGCCGCGCTGGTCAAGGCGCTGGAGGAATACGGCATCGGCCGGCCGTCGACCTACGCCTCGATCATCCAGACCCTGCTGTTCCGCAAGTACGCGGAGATGGAAGGCCGCGCGTTCAAGCCCACCGACGTGGGCCGCGCGGTCAGCAAGTTCCTCAGCAGCCATTTCACCCGCTACGTCGATTACGACTTCACCGCGAACATGGAAGACGAGCTGGACGCCGTCTCGCGCGGCGAGGAGGAGTGGGTGCCGCTGATGGAAAAGTTCTGGGGCCCGTTCAAGGAACTGGTCGAGGAGAAATCCGAATCGGTCGACCGTTCCGAGGCCACCGGCGCGCGCGAACTGGGCAGCGACCCGAAGAGCGGCAAGCCGGTCAGCGTGCGCCTGGGCCGGTTCGGGCCGTATGCGCAGATCGGCGACAAGGACGTGGACGAGAAGCTGGAATTCGCCAGCCTGCGTCCCGGCCAGTCGATGCACACGATCACGCTGGAGGAAGCGCTGGAGCTGTTCAAGCTGCCGCGCAAGCTGGGCCTGAGCAACGGCGAGGAAGTCAGCGTCGGCATCGGCCGCTTCGGCCCGTTCGCCAAGCGCGGGTCCACCTACGCCTCGCTGAAGAAGGAAGACGACCCGCACACCATCGACCTGGCGCGGGCGGTGTTCCTGATCGAGGAAAAGGAAGAGATCGCGCGCAACCGCATCATCAAGGAATTCGAAGGCAGCGACATCCAGGTGCTGAACGGCCGCTTCGGCCCGTACATCAGCGACGGCAAGCTCAATGGCAAGATCCCGAAGGACCGCGACCCGGCCTCGCTGACCCTGGAAGAGGTGCAGAAGCTGCTGGAGGAAACCGGCAAGCCGGCGCGGCGCGGCTTCGGCGCGAAGAAGACCGCGGCCAGGAAGGCGCCGGCGAAGAAGGAGCCTGCGGCCAAGAAGGCCGTCGCGAAGAAGGCGCCGGCGAAGAAGGCGGCGAAGGCCGGCAAGAAAACCACCGCCAAGAAGACCACGGCGCGCAAGTCCGCCCTCACCCCGGAAGTCGAGCCGGCCAAGTCGTTGCTGACCAAGAAGACCGACATCGAGATCGGCAAGAAGCGCGTGGTGAAGAAATCGGCCTGACGCCGGGCCACGCAAGCATTGCCCGGGGCGGCGCCCGGCGCCCGATCCGCCGTGGGATCGAGGGACGGACGGCTGATCTGGATCAAGGCGGCGCCTTCGTCCGGCGCTATGCTGCAGATGCATCCACCGCATTGCAGGAGCCGCCCATGACCCCCAACGTCAACGTCGTTTTCCAGGGCATCGATCCTTCCGAGGCGTTGCGCGCCGACATCGCGCGCCATGCCGAAAAACTCGGCAGGTTCGCCAAGCACCTGCAGGGCTGCAACGCGGTGGTCGGGCTGGAGGAAGGCCGCCATCGCCAGGGCAACCGCTACCTCGTGCGCCTGCTTGCCTCGCTTCCCGGCGGCACGGCGACAGCCGAGAAGGCCCACGAAGACGCCTACGTTGCGGCACACCAGGCTTTCGATGCGCTGCAACGGCAGATCGAGGACCAGGTCAGGATCCAGCGCGGCGACTGAGCCGCACGCGCCGCGATCGCCGGGGCAACGCCCCGCGCCGGGCCCGGCGATGCCGGGCCGGCTACTCCACCGTGACCGATTTGGCCAGGTTGCGCGGCTTGTCGACGTCGGTGCCGCGCGCCAGCGCGGTGTGGTAGGCCAGCAGCTGCACCGGGATGGTGTGCACGACCGGGCTGAGCAGGCCGACGTGGCGCGGGGTGCGGATCACGTGCACGCCCTCGGACTCGCCGAAGTTGCTGTCCTGGTCGGCGAAAACGAACAGCTCGCCGCCGCGCGCGCGCACTTCCTGCATGTTCGACTTGACCTTCTCCAGCAGCGAGTTGTTCGGCGCGATCACGACCACCGGCATCGCCGAATCGACCAGCGCCAGCGGGCCGTGCTTGAGCTCGCCGGCCGGGTAGGCCTCGGCGTGGATGTAGGAGATTTCCTTGAGCTTGAGCGCGCCTTCCAGCGCGATCGGGTAATGCAGGCCGCGGCCGAGGAACAGCGCGTTCTGCTTGGCCGCGAATTTCTCCGCCCACGCGACGACCTGCGGTTCCAGGTTCAGCGCCTGCTGCACGCCGCCGGGCAACTGGCGCAACTGCTCGAGGCATTGCGCTTCGTCGTCGGCGCCGAGCCGGCCGCGCAGCTTGGCCAGCACCACCGCCAGCTGGAACAGCGCGGCGAGCTGGGTGGTGAAGGCCTTGGTCGAGGCCACGCCGATCTCGGCGCCGGCGCGGGTATAGCAGACCAGTTCGCTGGCGCGCGGGATCGCACTCTCCGGCACGTTGCAGATCGACAGCGTGTGCGCGCGGCCCAGCGACTTCGCGTGCTTCAGCGCCTCCATCGTGTCGAGGGTTTCGCCCGACTGCGAGATGGTGACGACCAGGTGCTTCGGATCGGCATAGGCCTGGCGGTAGCGGTATTCGCTGGCGATCTCGACGCTGCACGGCATCCCGGCCATGCCCTCGATCCAGTAGCGCGCGGTGAGCCCCGCGTAGTAACTGGTGCCGCAGGCGAGGATCTGCACGCCCTCGATGCCCTCCAGCACCGCCGCGGCGTTCCTGCCGAACAGTTCCGGCACGAAGCCGCCGTCGATGGTCGCCTCGATGGTGTCGCCGATCGCGCGCGGCTGTTCGTGGATTTCCTTCTGCATGAAGTGGCGGTACGGGCCCAGCTCCAGCGACGACAACGACACGCTGGAAACGTGGGTTTCGCGTTCGACCGGCTGGTCGTTGCGGTCGTAGACGCGCACGCCGTCGCGCGCGACTTCGGCGGTGTCGCCCTCTTCGAGGAAGACGACATTGCGCGTGGCCTGCACGACCGCGGAAACGTCGGAGGCGACGAAGTTCTCGCCCTCGCCCAGGCCGATCAGCAGCGGGCAGCCCATGCGCGCGCAGACCATGCGCCCGGGCTCGGCGCGGCTGATCACCGCCAGCGCGTAGGCGCCGGTGAGTTCCTTGACCACGCGCTGCAGCGCGCCGAGCAGGTCGCCGTTGCCCTGTTTCAGGTGGTGGTGGATCAGGTGGGCGATGACCTCGGTGTCGGTCTGCGACTCGAACGCGTAGCCGAGCGCGCCCAGCTTCTCCCGCTGTTCCTCGTGGTTCTCGATGATGCCGTTGTGGACCAGGGCGATGCCGTGGCTGATGTGCGGGTGCGCGTTGGCCTCGGTGACGCCGCCGTGCGTGGCCCAGCGGGTATGGCCGATGCCGAGGCTGGCGTGGAAACCTTCGGCGGCGGCGGCGTCGGCCATTTCCGCCACCCGGCCGGTGCGGCGCACGCGGCGCACGTCGCGATCGTTGACGACGGCGATGCCGGCGGAATCGTAGCCGCGGTATTCCAGTCGCTTCAGGCCCTCGATCAGGACCGGTACCACGTCGCGATCGGCGATCGCGCCCACGATTCCGCACATGCAGCCGCACTCCGTTGTTCAAGGTGAAGACATCCCGCGGACATTCTAGCGTCGGCCGCGACCGGCCCCGGACAAGCCTGCGCCAACCGGTGTCCGCACAGTGTCCGCGGACACGCGGACACCTGTTCGGACGCCCTGCACCCCCTTTCGCATCAACGACTTGCGATTGGCACGAGTCGTGCTGCTGGATGCCTGTCTACCCATAACGCCAAGCATCGATGATTCGGGACACCTCCGCGCAGGACCAGGTACTCGCCAAACCCGCCGGCCGCGGCCGGCTGCCACGCTGGGCCTGGTCGGCGGCCGGTGCCGCGCTGCTGGTCCTGGGCATCGTCTGGGTGGGGGTGCAATGGCTGGGCGGCGCGCGGTCGTACGACGCTTCGCGGCTGCGTATCGCCGAAGTCACCCGCGGCGACCTGGTCCGCGACATTTCCGCGGATGGCCGCGTGATCGCCGCCAACAGCCCCACCCTGTACGCCATCGCCGCCGGCACGGTCTCGCTGAAGGTCGTCGCCGGCGACAAGGTGGCCAAGGGCCAGGAACTGGCGGTGATCGACAGCCCGGAACTGCGCAGCAAGCTGGTGCAGGAGGAATCCACGCTGGCCAGCCTCGAGGCCGAAGCCGGCCGCGCCCGCCTCGACGCGCAGATCGCGCGGCTGACCGCGCGCAAGGCGCTGGACCAGGCGCAGATCGACCACACCGCCGCGCTGCGCGACCTGGAGCGGTACCAGCGCGCCTACGACGGCGGCGCGGTGTCGAAGAACGAACTGAACCGCGCCGAGGACGAGGTGAAGAAGGCGCAGATCGGCCTCGGCAGCGCGCACAAGGATTTCGACCTGCAGGCCGCCGGCGCCGGGCTCGATGCGCGCAACAAGCAGTTGCTGGCCGACCGCCAGCGCGCGGTCGTCGCCGAGGCCCGGCGCCAGGTCGACGCGCTGACCCTGCGCGCGCCGTTCGACGGCCAGGTCGGCCAGGTGCAGGTGCCGCAGGGCACCAGCGTGGTCGCCAATGGGCCGGTGCTGAGCGTGGTCGACCTGAGCAAGTTCGAAGTCGAGATCAGGGTGCCGGAAAGCTTCGCCCGCGACCTGGCCATCGGCATGCCGGCGCAGCTGACCAGCGGCAGCGGGCAACCGTACCCGGGCGAGATCTCCGCGGTGTCGCCGGAAGTGGTCAACGGCGAGGTCGTCGCGCGCATCCGCTTCAGCAAGGACCAGCCGCCGGGCCTGCGCCAGAACCAGCGCCTGAGCGCGCGCATCCTGATGGACACCCGCCGCAACGTGCTGAAGGTCGAACGCGGCCCGTTCGTCGAACAGTCCGGCGGCCGCTATGCCTACGTCATGGACGGCAACGTCGCCGTGCGCAGGCCGGTGCGGCTGGGCGTGAGCAGCCTGTCCGAAATCGAGGTGCTGGACGGCCTGCAGCCCGGCGACCGCGTCGTGGTTTCCGGCAGCGACCTGTTCGGCGATGCCGAGAAAGTAAAAGTGAATTGATGCGGTAGTTGGCTGTGGGTTCTTGGCTGTTGGAGAAACGCCGAGCCCCGGAAAGCCAACCGCCAAGAACCGGCAACCAAGAACCAACAACCAGAACCACCGAGGACACCACCATGTTGGAAATGCACCAGGTCACCAAGGTCTACCGCACCGAGCTGGTCGAGACGCACGCGTTGCGTTCGCTGGACCTGCACGTGAAGGAGGGCGAATTCGTCGCCGTGACCGGCCCCTCGGGTTCGGGCAAGACGACGTTCCTCAACATCGCCGGACTGCTGGAAACCTACACTTCCGGCGTCTACAGGCTGGACGGCGAGGACGTCAGTGGCCTGAACGACAACCAGCGCAGCCGGCTGCGCAACCAGAAGATCGGCTTCATCTTCCAGAGCTTCAACCTGATCCCCGACCTGAACCTGTTCGACAACGCCGACGTGCCGCTGCGCTACCGCGGCATGCCGGCAAGCGAGCGCAAGCAGCGCATCGAGGAGGCGCTGGCCCGGGTCGGACTGGGCTCGCGGATGAAGCACTACCCGGCCGAGCTGTCCGGCGGCCAGCAGCAGCGCGCGGCGATCGCGCGCGCGCTGGCCGGCAGCCCGAGGCTGCTGCTCGCCGACGAGCCCACCGGCAATCTCGACACGCAGATGGCGCGCGGCGTGCTGGAACTGCTGGAGGAGATCAACCAGCGCGGCACGACCATCGTGATGGTCACCCACGATCCGGAACTGGCCGCGCGCGCGCAGCGCAACGTGCACATCGTCGACGGCATGGCCACCGACCTCTCCGTCGGGCCGGAATTGATCCGCGCCGGAGCAAGAAGCGAGTACGCGGAAACCGGGAACGAGTGACGGCGGGGGCAAGGCGCCCCTTCGCCCGTTTCCCGTTCTCTCCCGCTGGTTCCCCAACAGGACAACACGCATGTTCGCCTATTACTTCAACCTCGCCCTGCGCAGCTTCCGGCGCAACAAGGTGCTGACCGCGCTGATGGTGCTGGCGATCGCGCTGGGCATCGGCGCGGCGATGACCACGCTGACCGTGTTCCACGTGCTTTCCGGCGACCCGATCCCGCAGAAGAGCGACCGCCTGTTCTACGTGCAGCTCGATGCCGAATCCATGCAGGGCTACCAGCCCGGCGAAGAGCCGAACACCCAGCTGACCCGCTTCGACGCCGAGGCGCTGCTGCGCGACAAGCGCGGCCTGCGGCAGACGATGGCCAGCGGCGGCAACGTGGTCGTCGACCCGAACCGCGCCGGGCAGACCCCGTACCTGACCGACGCGCGCTACGCCACCGCCGACTTCTTCGCGATGTTCGACGTGCCGTTCCTGTACGGCCGCGCCTGGACCGCGGACGAGGACGAAACGCACGCGCGCGTGGCGGTGATCAGCCGCGAACTCAACGACACGATCTTCGGCGGCGGCGACAGCACCGGCAAGATCCTGCGCATCGCCCCCAACGACTTCCGCGTCGTCGGCGTGCTCGACAACTGGCGCCCGGTGCCGAAGTTCTACGACTTGTACACCGGCCGCTACGGCGTCCCCGAAGGCGTGCTCCTGCCCTTCTCCACGTCGCGCGACCTGAAGCTGGGCACCCAGGGCAGCACCAACTGCTGGGGCGATTCGCAGGGCGACAGCCGTTCGCTGAACGCGCCGTGCGCGTGGGTGCAGTACTGGGTGGAGCTGGAATCGGCCGGCCAGGCGGACGCCTACCGCAACTACCTGGTCAATTATTCCGACCAGCAGCGTACCGCCGGCCGTTTCGAGCGCCCGAGCAACGTGCGCCTGCGCAACGTGATGGAACTGCTGGAGTTCAACCGCTTCGTCCCGGGCGACGTGCGCCTGCAGGTGTGGCTGGCGCTGGGCTTCCTGCTGGTCTGCCTGGTCAACACCGTCGGCCTGCTGCTGGCCAAGTTCCTGCGCCGCAGCGGCGAGATCGGCGTGCGCCGCGCACTGGGCGCGTCGCGCGCGGAGATCTTCAAGCAATGCCTGGTCGAAGCCGGCGCGATCGGGCTGGCCGGCGGCACGCTCGGCCTGGGCCTGGCCCTGCTCGGCCTGTGGGCGGTGCGCCACCAGCCGGCCAGCTACGCCAAGCTGGCGCAACTGGACGCGCCGATGTTGCTGCTGACCTTCGTGCTGGCGATCGTGGCCAGCCTGCTGGCCGGGCTGTTGCCCGCCTGGCGAGCGATGCAGATCACGCCCGCCGTGCAATTGAAGACGCAATAAGGGGAACGCCATGGAAATCCGTCCGATCCTTTCCACCCTGCGCCGGCACAAGACCGCCGCCGCGCTGATCGTCATCGAGATCGCGCTGAGCTGCGCCATCGTCTGCAACGCGCTGTTCCTGATCGCCGAGCGCCTCGACCGCATGCACGTGCCCAGCGGCATCGCCGAGGACGAGCTGGTGCGCATCCAGGCCGCCAGCCTGCGCCAGCTCGGCGACGACGACGAGCTGAACAAGTCGGTCGCGCAGGAGTACCTGGACGTGCTGCGCCACGTGCCCGGCGTCGTCCAGGCCTCCGTCGCGACCCAGATACCGTTCGGCAATTCCAGCAACAACAGTGGCGTGCGCCTGACCGAGGACCAGCAGATGAGCACGCTCAACGCCACCGTGTACATGGACGACGGCAATCTGCTCGAGACCTTCGGCCTGCGCCTGATCGCCGGCCGTGATTTCACCCCCGGCGAATACCAGGAGTTGGCCGTGCTGGAGAAATCCGGCGACGAGGGCAAGGTGCCGGGCGCGATCATCAACCGGACCATGGCCGAGAAGCTCTTCCCCGGACAGAACGCGGTCGGCAAGTCGTTCTACAGCTGGGGCAATGCGTCGATCCCGGTGGTGGGCGTGGTCGAGGAACTGATCCGCCCGAACAGCTTCGATCAGGGCCAGTATTCGATGATCTTCCCGATCCGCGAATACAGGCCCGGGGTGCAGTACATACTGCGCACGGAACCGGCGCGCCGCGCCGAGGTGCTGAAAGCCGCCGTCGACGCGCTCAAGCGCGCCGATCCCAACCTGCTGGTGGTCGAACAGGGCACGCTGAGCGAGCTGCGCGCCAGCTTCTTCGAGCAGGACCGCTCGATGGCGTGGATGCTGGTGATCGTGATCGTCGCGCTGTTGGTGGTCACCGCGCTGGGCATCGTCGGCCTGGCCAGTTTCTGGGTACAGCAGCGCACGCGGCAGATCGGCGTGCGCCGCGCCCTGGGCGCGACCCAGGGGCAGATCCTGCGCTATTTCCAGACCGAGAACTTCCTGCTGGCCAGCGCCGGCATCGTGGTCGGCATGCTGCTGGCTTTCGGCATCAACCAGATGCTGATGGGCAAGTACGAGCTGCCGCGGCTGCCGTGGTACTACCTGCCGACCGGCGCGGTGGTGCTGTGGGGACTGGGCCAGTTGTCGGTGCTGTGGCCGGCGCGTCGCGCCGCCGCGGTGCCGCCGGCGGTGGCCACGCGCAGCGCGTGAGCCCGATGGCATTCATCGGGCACTGCCTATAGTCGCGATATCGCCCTTCCGGAGATCGCCACCATGCTGCGCCCGTTGTTGCTGTGCCTCGCCCTCGCTCCCGCCGCCGGCGCCGCGCAGGCGCAAACCGCCACGCCGCCCGCCGGCGTGCCGGTAGCGCAGTCGATCCTCGACGGCTACGCCGGCTGGTACCGGACCGGGTCGGGCATCCGCCTGCACGTGTGGCGCGAGGACAAGGGCCTGAGGATCCAGGCCGACGGCCAAGACGCCTGGACGCTGGTCGCCGAATCGGAAACCATCTTCGTGGTCCCCGACCTCGGCGCCCGCGTCCCCTTCGGCTACGATGCGGCCAACCGGCCGGGCTACCTGGTGCTGAGCCAGCCCGGCAGCGCCTTCCGCGCCATCCGCGAATGACAACGTGAGAGAAGAAGACGCGACGTTTCCCGCCATGTCCACCGTCCTGATCATCGACGACAACCCCGCGGTCGCCACGGCGCTGGACGTGCTGTTCTCGCTGCACGACATCGCCACGCTGCACGCCGAATCGCCGCAGGCCGGGCTGGACGCCCTTGCCGGCGAAAGCGTCGACCTGGTGATCCAGGACATGAACTTCTCCGCCGACACCACGTCCGGCGCCGAAGGCGAAGCGCTGTTCGCGCGGATCCGCGCGCAGTACCCCGACCTGCCGGTGATCCTGCTGACCGCGTGGACCCACCTGAGCAGCGCGGTCGAACTGGTCAAGGCCGGCGCCGCCGACTACGTGGCCAAGCCGTGGGACGACGGCCGCCTGATGACCACGGTCAACAACCTGCTGGAACTGGCCGAGGCGCGGCGCGAGCTGGACCGCCGCCGCGCGCGCGAGAAGCAGCGCCGCGAACAGCTGCAGGCGAAGTACGACCTGCGCGGCGTGGTCTTCGCCGACCCGGCCAGCGAGCGCGTGATCGCGCTGGCCTGCCAGGTCGCGCGTTCCGAACTGCCGGTGCTGATCACCGGGCCCAACGGCAGCGGCAAGGAGAAACTCGCCGAGATCGTGCAGGCCAATTCCGCGGCGAAGAACGGCCCGTTCGTGACCTTGAACTGCGGCGCGCTGCCTTCCGAGCTGGTCGAGGCCGAGTTGTTCGGCGCCGACGCCGGCGCCTACACCGGCGCGAACAAGGCGCGCGAAGGCAAGTTCGAAGCCGCCGATGGCGGCACCCTGTTCCTCGACGAAATCGGCAACCTGCCGCTGGCCGGGCAGATGAAGCTGTTGCGCGTGCTGGAAACCGGCAAGTTCGAGCGCCTCGGCTCCAACCGCGAACGCCACGTCGACGTGCGCGTGATCAGCGCGACCAATGCCGACCTGCCGGCGATGATCCGCGACGGCACGTTCCGCGAGGACCTGTACTACCGCCTCAACGCGATCGAACTGGCGTTGCCGCCGCTGGCAGAGCGCCCCGGCGACATCCTGCCGCTGGCCGAACTGTTCCGCCCCGCCGACAAGCCGCTGTCCGAACCGGCGCGCGCGGCGCTGCTGCGCCATCCCTGGCCGGGCAACGTGCGCGAGCTGCGCAACGTGGTGCAGCGCGCCGGCCTGCTGGCGCAGGGCGAGCGCATCGAGGCCGCCGACCTCAACCTGCCGAAGCCGCCGCCGCAGAAAGCCGCGACGATCGCCGAACCGGACAAGGCCGGCATCGAGGCCGCGCTGGCGCGCGCCAACGGCGTGATCGCGCAGGCCGCCGGCGAACTCGGCCTGAGCCGGCAGGCGCTGTACCGGCGCATGGACCGCTACGGCATCGCCCATCCATGATGCCTTCCTCCGGCGCGCACGCTTTCCCTCTCCCGCAAGCGGGAGAACGGTTCGAACGACGCATCGAAGATCGATGATCCGCCGCTCGCTCGCCGGTCGCCTGCTGCTGTGGTTGCTGCCGTTGCTGGCGCTGGCGATCGCGCTGCCGCTGCTGCTGGCACGCTGGATCGACGACGCGTGGCTGGTCGCCCTGCTTTCCGCGCTGGCCGTGCTGCCGCTGGCGGCGTGGATCGTGCGCCGCGCGCTGCGGCCGCTCAATGCGCTGCTGCGCGCGCTGTCGGGCAGCGTGCACACCTACCGCGACGGCGAATACAACTTCGGCATCCATTGGCGCGGCGACGACGAGCTGGCCGAACTGGTCGCCTCGCATGCCGAACTCGGCGAGGTGCTGCGCGAGCAGCGCCAGGGCCTGGTGCAGCGCGAGCTGCTGCTCGACACGATGGTGCAGAACACCCCGGTGGCGATGCTGCTGGTCGCCGCCGGCGGCGACGGCGAGCGCCGCGTGGTGTTCGCCAACCTCGTCGCGCGCAAGCTGCTCAACAGCGGCTGGAAACTGGAAGGCAGGCGCTTCGACGAACTGCTGGCGCGGGCGCCGCTGGAGATGCGCGAGGCGATGGCGCGCGGCGGCGACAGCCTGTTCGCGATCGGCCGCGACGACGACGAGGAAGAAACCGGCGAAGAGCAGGTCTACCACCTCGCCCGCCGCCAGTTCCGCCTCAACGGCCGCCAGCACGAATTGCTGCTGCTGCGCCTGCTGACCAGCGAACTGCGCCGCCAGGAAGTGCAGACCTGGAAGAAGGTGATCCGGGTGATCAGCCACGAACTGAACAACTCGCTGGCGCCGGTCGCGTCGCTGGCACACTCGGGCGCCGAGCTGGTGCGGCGCGGGCGCCACGAGCGGCTGGAGGACGTGTTCGCGACCATCGAGGAGCGCGCGCGCCACCTCGAGGGATTCATCCGCGGCTATGCGCGCTTCGCCAAGCTGCCGCAGCCGCAATTGCAGACGGTGTGCTGGCGCGAGTTCCTGCTCGGCCTGCAGCGGCAGATCGGCTTCGCGCTGGAGATGCCCGACGACGACCTGCACGGGCGCATCGATCCGGCGCAGCTGGAACAGGCGCTGCTGAACCTGCTGAAGAACGCGCACGAATCCGGCTCGGCCGACGCCGACGTCGGGTTGCGCCTGACCCGGCTGCCGGACTGGCTGCGCATCGAGGTGCTCGACCGCGGCCCCGGCATGAACGACGCGGTGCTGCAGAACGCGCTGGTGCCGTTCTATTCGACCAAGCGCCACGGCACCGGCCTCGGATTGGCGCTGACCCGCGAGATCGTCGAAGCGCACGGCGGCCGCCTCTCGCTGCACAACCGCGACGGCGGCGGGCTGTGCGTGGCGATCCAGTTGCCCGCGCAAGCCGCCTAGCCCGGCGCCGCGGATTCGCGCTTCCCGTCGCAGGCGACGGGAAGGTCGCGCGGCTAGGGATGCGGGATCGCCAGGTAGACCGTGCTCCACAGTTGCGCCGCGTTGGATTCGTCGACGTCGCCGCGACCCTGGCCGAACGGCACGGGCTGGTAGCGGCCGTCGGCGTACGACCACGACCACAACTCCGACGTGCGCGTCGCGCGGCCGGCGTCGATGACCTTCCACAACCGCCGTTGCGCGTCGCGCAGGGTGTCGCGGACCGCGTCGGGCAGGTCGTCGCGCTGCAGCTGGCGCGCCAGCCCCGCCGCCATCAACGCCTGCTGCCACGACCAGACCACGGTGCCGTGGTAGGCATTGCGGCCGAAGTCCGTGGCGACGCCGGCGTCGGCATAGGCCGGGTTGGCGACCAGCATCCCCGCATCGGTCAGCAGGCCGGCAGGGAACGGACGCAGCAGGGTTTCCACCGTCTCCTGCAGGGCCTGCGGCTGCGGTTCGCGGAACAGCAGCGCGAAACCGCCATCGGAATGCAGCACCGGGATCGGCTTGCCCGCGGCATCCAGCGCCAGCGCGTCGAAACGCAACGCATCGGCGGGCAGGCTGGCCAGCGCCGTGGCCGGGTCCAGGCCCTGCGACTTGGCATAGCGCTCGATCGCCGCGCGCGCCGCGGTTGCCGGCAACTCGACGCGGAACAGCGGCGGTGCGCGCTGCGACCACAGCCTGGCGGCGGCGCCCGCGGTGGAGAACGCCTGGCGTTGTGCCGCCGTGGCGTGCGATCGCAGCAGGCCGGCCGCATGGATGCGCGCGATGGCGTCGAGCGCCGCCGGCATCCACACCGCATTGACATCGTAGGCGTAGCGCCCGCCGGCCAGTCCCCGCTCGCTGTCGCGCCACTGGCCGACGTTGAAGCCCGGCTTCAGCGACACCAGGTTGCGCGCGGCCGGATCACGGACGAAGGCCTGCGCCGAACGCAACACGAAACCGAAGTTGCGCGCCAGCGCGGCGCCCAGCGTTTCGCCCTCGGCGGTCCTGCGCGCGAGGAAAGCCGCCGCGCGCTCGCGGCCCTCGCGCCGGTCGAGCAGCCAGGCCGCGGCCACCGGCGCCAGCATCAAGTCATCGTCGACCATCTTGTAGTCGTAGATCGGCGCGTCCTCGGCCGGCGCCATCGGCGCGCCGCCGTTGCGCCGGCGCAGGATCGCGAATTCGCCCACGTCCTCCTCGTGCGCCACCTCGCCCTGCGCGTTCAGCCGCTCCAGCACCGAAGCCAGGCCGTCCTCGACCGGCTCCGGCCGCAGCGCCGGCATCAGCAGCCGCAGCGACATCAGCGTGTCGCGGCCGAAGTAGGTGTCGAAGCGCCACGAGCCGGCGAGGAACTTCTCGCGATAGCTGAGGAACTCGAGCACCTCGCGGCCGCGCGGGTCGGTGCCGGCGCCGTTGGCGAACAGTTCGCCGGCACGCAGCGGCGTGAGCGGGCGTTCGCCGGTCAGCGCGGTGATGCGCAGCCGCAGCGGCTCGCCGTCGCGGTCGGCGGCGAACGCCAGCGGTTCGCCGTCGCCTCCGCGCGCATGGCCATTGAGCAGATCGACCGAGATTTCGTAGCCCGGCGCGCCATCCAGGCGCTGGCGCGACCACGCCGCGCGCCGCGCCCCGACCTGCGCATGCGTGGCCAGCGACGGCGGATAGGCGACGCCGAGCTGGAAATCGCGCAGCACGCGCACGCTGCCCAGCACCGCGTCGCGCACCACCAGCCGCGATGCGCTTGCGCTGGCCTCGGCGACGATGCCGTGCAGCGGCCGGCCGGATGCATCCGGCCGTTCCGCCGCGCGCACTTCTTCCAGTTCCCAGCGCACCGGCGTCGCGCCGGCTTCGAACCACAATCCGGTACCGCTGTTCCCGGCCGGGAACGCCACCAGTATCCGCGGTTGCGCACCGTCGTTGAGCAGCAGGTGCGCGGCGGCCGGTCCGTCCCGGTAGAAGGCATTGGTCGCGCCGCCTTCGACGATGCGGAACTGCAGCGCCGCGTCGCCGTTCCTCGCGCACGCGGCGAGCGCCAGGCACAGCAGCAGCGCCGGCAGGTACCGGCGCGGCCGCGCGGAACCACGCTTCGCCCGCATCACCAGAGGTACTTCGCCTGCAGGTTGACCTCCCGCCCTTCCAGCGGCCGCGCCAGCAGCACGTTCTCCGCACCCGACACCGCCGTGCCGAAGATGCGCGAGTTGCTCTCGGTCAGGCCCAGTTCGTCGGTCATGTTGGTGCCGCGCAGGTTGAACTGCCAGTGGTAGCCAACGTTGGCGGTCACGCCGAAGTCGAGCGTGTGGTACGAGCCCAGCTGCTGCAGGCCGGACTGGTCCTGGGTGTGGTCGCCGACGTGGGTGTAGGTGAGGTAGGGCGTGACGTCGCCCCAGCCGAACACGAAATCGTAGCTGGGCGTGAACATGAAACGCAGCTTCGGCTGGCGCTGCAGCTGCTGGCCTTCGATCGGCTGGCATTGGTCCTGCCCGTTGATGTCGACGTACGGGAAGCAGGCGTCGAAATCGGAGTACTTGCCGTCCAGGTAGTTCGCCACCAGTTGCAGGCGCAGGTTCTCGGTCGGGTTGATCCAGCCGATGAAGTTCACGCCCCACGAGTCCGAACCGTAGGTCAGCGGACTGCCGACCGGCGTGCCCAGGCCGTCGGTCGGCTGGTACAGCAGGCCCTTGAACCGGCGCTGGTAGGCGCTGATGTCGGCGTACAGCAGGTCCGACTGGTACTTGAAGCCGCCCTCGTAGTTGCGGACCTTCTGCATCGGCGGGAAGTTGTTGTTTGTCGTGCCGCGGATGCCGTTGTCGAAGTCGAGGAAATGGCCGCCGGTGTTGACGCGGACGTAGGCCGACATGCGATCGGTGAAGGCGTAGTTGGCGCCGGCGGTCCAGGTCGGATGGGTCTTCTCGTAATGGATGCGCGCGAACGTCCCGTCGCAGACCGGCGTGTTGTTGTCGTAGAGCGTGTTCGGGTCGCCGTCCAGGTCCTGGTTGGCCAGGTTGCAGACGTTGTTGGTCGCGTCCTGCCGCTCCAGGCGTCCGGACAGGTCCAGCAGCCATTGGCCGACCCGCCACGAATCCGACAGGTACAGCGCGGTGTTGGTGGCGTCGCCGTGCTGGGCGATGTGGAAGCCGCCGAAATCGGCGAAGCCCTGGCCATCGGTGCGCTGCTTGGTCAGCCCGTCGGCGGGATCGACGTAGCTGACCGTGATCGGCGTGGCGTTGGGCGTGTTGCTCATCAGCATCTGGTTGCCCAGCGACCACTTGTCGTCCATCGTGTAGCGGTTGACGTACAGGCCGATGGTCAGCGTGTTGCCCTCGAACAGCTCCTTGCTCAGCCGGAAATCGTTGCTGAGGCTCTTCAGGTGCTTGTGGATCGACCACCAGCCCTGCTGGATCACGCTCTGGTCCAGCGGCACCGCGCCGCCGCCCACGTAGGTCGCGGTGGCCGAGCCGGCCGGCAGCGAGAAGCCGCCGGGCGTGTCCGGGTCGTACAGCATGTCCATCAGCGGGGCGGGGTTATTGCCGGAGAACAGCGCGTTGGTGTCGGCGTCGCCCTCGTCGAACAGGAACTTGTCGCTGATCGACCAGCCGTTGTCGAAGTCGTAGTCGAAGTTGCCGCCGAAGAAGAAGAACTTGGCGCCGCGGCCGTCGGCCAGGTCCGCGTCCTTGCCGCCCGGGTAGGTGGGCAGGAACACCTTGCGCATGGCCTCGCTGTAATAGGTATCCGTGAGCGGGTCGAAGCCGGGATAGGCATGGAACTCGTCGCTGCCTTCCTGGACCACCGGGATCGGCGTGATGAACTGGTTCTTGTCGTCGAGGTAGCGCGCGTACAGCGTCAGGTTGCCGCCCTCGCCGAAATCGCGCGACAGCGTGCCGGTGATCTGCCCGCCTTCGTCGGCCTTGAACTGCGGATCGCGCACGCCGTCGGAACTGCGCCAGAAGCCGCCGATGCTGCCGTACCAGCCGCTCTGTCCGAGCGGGAAGCCGCTGAACGCATCCAGCCGCCACAGGCCTTCGTCGCCGTAGGTCACGCCGACGCTGCCGTAGGGCGTGTCGCTGCCGGTCTTGAGGAAGAAGTTGGCGGTGGCGCCCATCTGCCCGCCGGCGAACACCGCCGAGGGTCCGCCCTGCAGGATCTCGACGGTGGAAATGGTGTCGTCGAGCCGGAAGATCGACGTGGTTTCGAAGAACGACAGCGTCGGCATGCCGTACAGCGGCGAGCCCATCAGCATGGTGGTGAAGTACGGCGCGTCGCCGCCGCCGGGGAAGCCGGCGATCTCGATGTTGGCGCCGGTCTGGCCGCCGCTGGATTCGGGCCACATGCCCGGCGAGATCTTCAGCAGGTCCGCGGTGCTCTTCGGGTTGGCCTGCTTGATCTGCTCTTCGGTGGCGGTGACGATGTTGTAGCTGGCTTCGAGCTTCTTCACGCCGCCGGTCACGCTGCCGGTCACGACCACGGTATCGAGCGTGGTCGCGGACTGCCGCGGTGGTTGCGCCTGGGCCGGGGCCTGCTGCGCGGTCGCCGCACCGGTGGATTGGGGTGGAGCCTGCGTCTGTTCCTGCGTTTGCATCTGTTCCTGCGTTTGCGTTTGTTCCTGCGCCTGCGCGAGCGCGGGCAGCAGGGAAACGATCGCGACTGACAGTGCATGTCGGGTGCTGTTGCAACGGCTCATGATGCTCCCTCCACGGGTGTGATGTGTTCGGACGATTGGCCCGGGCTCATGGCGACGGCGCAGCCGCGCGGACAGCGGACTGCGGCGGACGTCCGCAGGGGGAGGTTGCCGCCGGGGTCCGGGGTGCGACGTGAAGAAGCCCGCAGGGTCGGGGCAAGGGCGCGGCCGGATACGGCGATTTCATCTTCGGGAACCTCCCTGACACGGTGTCGACCTGTGTCGGCGCCGGACGGCCATCGGCCGGGCGCGGGCAACTGTTTCCCTGTCGGTCACCGGCGGTTGCAGTCGTCTTGGCGCGCGACCGGCATCCGGATCCCGCGCGCATAGTAGCGCAGCTCGCAACGCAACAACCCCCGCGGGTATGTGCAGTGCAACATGGCCCGGATGCCGCGATGGCGCCGCGCGCATCGCATGGCATGCGCACGCGTAACGACCGAATCGCTATGCTGGCGCCTTCTCTGCGGCGAAGCCGGCAAGGACACGCATCATGAGAAAAACCGCCTGGTTGCTATCGCTGTGCCTGTTGCTGCCGGCGCCGCCATCGATGGCGCAGGGCTGCGTGGCGGCCTATTCGCGGCTCTACGGCGAACTGTTCGAGACCGCCCAGCGCAACCTGCCGGAAGGCAAGTCGCTGGTCGACGCGGTGCCCAGGCAGCCGCCGGCCGGCATCCTCGCCGAATACGAGCACCGCCGGCGCCTGCCCGGATTCGACCTGGGCGAATTCGTCGCCAGTCAGTTCGCCCCGGCGCAGTCGGCCGACAGCGACTACCGGACCGAGCCCGGCCAGGACGTGCGCCAGCACATCGACGCGCTGTGGCGCGTGCTCGAACGCAAGCCCGGTGCGGTCGACCCGCGCGGTTCGCTGCTGCCGCTGCCCTATCCCTACATCGTCCCCGGCGGGCGTTTCAACGAGATCTACTACTGGGATTCCTATTTCACGATGCTCGGGCTGGAGGAAAGCGGCCGCCACGACCTGGCCGTGGACATGGTGAAGAACTTCGCCTGGCTGATCGACCATTACGGCCACATCCCGAACGGCAACCGCATCTACTACCTCAACCGCTCGCAGCCGCCGTTCTTCGCCGCGATGGTGAACCTGATCGCCGAACGCGACGGACCTTCCGCGCTGACGACCTGGCTGCCGCAGCTGCAGCAGGAATACGACTTCTGGATGGAAGGCGCCGACACGCTGGAACCGGGCCAGGCGCACCGGCGCGTGGTGCGGCTGGCCGACGGTTCGCTGCTCAACCGCTACTGGGACGACTGCGACCTGCCGCGCGAGGAAAGCTACGGCAACGACGTGCGCACCGCCGCCGAATCCGGGCGCCCCGCCGCCGAGGTCTACCGCAACCTGCGCGCCGGCGCCGAAAGCGGCTGGGACTTCAGTTCGCGCTGGTTCGCCGACGGCAAGACGCTGGCGACCATCCGCACCATCGAGATCGCGCCGCCGGACTTGAACAGCCTGCTGTACCACCTGGAAACGACGCTGGCCGAGGCCTATCGCGCCGCCGGGCAGGCGGACCGGGCGGCGCGGATGCGCGAACGCGCCGACGCGCGCAAGTCGGCGATCCTGCGGCACCTGTGGAACGCGAAGGACGGCGTTTTCGAGGACTACCTGTGGAAGGAAGGCCGCGGCACCGGCCACGTCACCGCCGCCACGCTGTATCCGCTGTTCTTCGGCATCGCCGAACGCGGCCAGGCCGACCGCGTGGCGCAACGCGTGCGGGACAGCCTGCTGCAACCCTACGGGCTGGCGACGACGACGGTGCGCACCGGGCAGCAATGGGATCTGCCCAATGGCTGGGCGCCGCTGCAGTGGATCGCGATCCGCGGCCTGGACGCCTATGGGCACGAGGAGCTGGCCGCCACCATCGCCAGGCGCTGGATCGACGGCAACCTCGCCGTGTATCGCCAGAGCGGAAAGCTGGTCGAGAAATACGACGTCACCCGCAGCGCGGCCGGCGGCGGCGGCGAATACCCGCTGCAGGACGGCTTCGGCTGGACCAACGGCGTGCTGCGCAAGCTGCTGGCGCTGTATCCGGACGCGGCGTCGGCAGACACGCGGGCGGGCGCCGCCGCGCCGGCGCGGCACTGACCAGCGGGCCCGGCGCGGCAAGCCGCGCCCTACAGCAAGCGACGCATCGCCACGCGCAGACCGGCCGGGAAACCGAGCAGGCGCTCGCGCCCGACGATGCCGCGCAGTTGGTCGCCCCATGCGGCTTCGTCGAATTCGGCGAAGCCGCGCCTGGCGTAGAACGGCGCATTCCACGGCACGTCGCGCAGCGTGGTCAGCGTGATCGCCGGATAACCGCGACGCGTCGCTTCCGCGCAGACCGATTCGAGCAAGGCGCTGCCGATGCCGTGGCGACCATGTTCGGGCAGTACGTCGATCTCGAACAGGTGTGCGTTGCCATCGACCTCGCCCGCCAGCGCAAAACCGGCCCTGGCGCCGCCGGTTTCGACCACATGCAGGATGCCTTCGCGGATGCCGGCATCGAGATCGTCGCGCGACAGGCCGTGCATCGCGAAGAGGTCGAGACCGCCGCGGTCCAGCAGCAGGCGCGCCGCGCGCCGTTCGATGTCGAGCAATGCGTCGACGTCGGCCTCGTTGCCGTCGCGGACGACGAAGCCGCCCATGGCCTCACTGCTTCTTGGTCGGCCGCTGCCAGCCGTCGATGGTGACCTGCTTGGCCCGCGCCACGGTCAGCTTGCCTTCCGGCGCATCCTTGCCGATCACCGAACCGGCGCCGATGGTCGCGTTCGCGCCGATGGTCACCGGCGCGACCAGCGCCGAGTTGGAGCCGATGAAGGCGCCGTCCCCGATCGTCGTCGTCGATTTGTTGACGCCGTCGTAGTTGCAGAAAATGGTGCCGGCGCCGATGTTGACCTTGCTGCCGACCACGCCGTCGCCGAGGTAGGTCAGGTGGTTGGCCTTGCTGCCGGCGCCCATCGTGGTCTTCTTGGTCTCGACGAAGTTGCCGATGTGCACGTCGTCGGCGAGCACGGTGCCGGGGCGGATGCGCGCGTACGGCCCAATCAGCGCGTTGCCGCCGGCGACGACGCCCTCGATGTCGCAATGCGCATGGATCTTCGCGTTCGCGCCGATCCTCGCGTCCTTGATGCGGCAGAACGGGCCGATGCTGACGTTGTCGCCGAGCTCGACCTCGCCCTCGAACACCACGTCGACGTCGATCTCGACGTCGCGGCCCACCTTCACCGTGCCGCGCTGGTCGAAGCGCGCCGGATCGGCGAGGCGCGCGCCCTGCACGCACAGCGCCTGCGCCTGACGGCGCTGGAACGCGCGCTCGAGCTGGGCCAGCTGCCACGGGTCGTTCGCGCCCTCGACTTCCATCGGGTCGGCGACCAGCACCATCTCGGCAGGGGTGAACTCGGCCGCGGCGGCGGCGAACACGTCGGTCAGGTAGTACTCGCCCTGCGCATTGCCGTTCGACAGCCGCGACAGCCAGCCTTTCAGGGCGGTCGCGTCGGCGGCGATCACGCCGGTGTTGATGGTGCGGATGCGGCGCTGTTCGTCGTCGGCATCCTTGTGCTCGACGATCGCCGCGACCTTGCCGGCGGCATCGCGGACGATGCGGCCGTAGCCGGCCGGGTCCTCCGGCTCGGCGACCAGCACGGCAAGCCGGCCTTCGGCGGCGAGCAAGCGCTGCAGGGTCTCGCTGCGGATCAGCGGCACGTCGCCGTACAGCACCAGCACGACCGCATCGTCGGGAACATCGGGCATCGCCTGCCGCACCGCGTGGCCGGTGCCGAGCTGCTGCGCCTGCTCGGCCCACGCCAGGTCGACCTGCGCCGCGAACGCGGCACGCACCTGCTCGCCGCCGTGGCCGTAGACCACGTGGATCCCGGCCGGCCGCAGCGCGCGCGCCGCGTCGATGACGTGCGCGAGCATCGGCCGCCCGGCGATCGGCTGCAGCACCTTCGGCCGCGCGGACTTCATCCGCTTGCCTTCGCCGGCGGCGAGGATGATGACGTGCAACGGGCTCATTTATGCTATCCATCCACGGGCGCGACACAGGCGCGGTGACCGAATGTTAGCAACCCACATGACCGCATGACCGCCCCGCTGTTCCGCCGTCCCGCCGTCTTCGATGCGCTGCTCGCCTCGGGCCTGGTGCTGCTGGCCACCGCCCTGCTGGGCCAGGACGCCAACTGGGACCTGCAGAACTACCACCTGTACACGCCGATGGCCCTGTTGAGCGGGCGCTGGCCGCAGGACATCGCGGTGGCGCAGTTGCAGAGCTGGCACAACCCGACCCTGGACCTGCCGCTGGGCGGCCTGGTGCTGGCGGGTGCCCCGGGCTGGCTGGTGTCGCTGTGGCTGGCCCTGCCGTCGGCGGTGGCGTTGTTCTTCGCGCTGCGCCTGATGGATCGGCTGTGGCCGCAGGCGGCCAGCCGCTGGCGCAGCGGCGTCGCGGCGCTGGTCGCCCTATCCGGTGCGGCGGTGCTGCCCGGAATCGCCGCCAGCTTCAACGATGCCTTCGTCGCGGCGCTGGCGATGCCGGCATTGTGGTGGATGGCCGGCACCCGGGATCGTCCGGACGCGTGGCGCGGCTGGTGGTTGCCGGGCCTGCTGCTGGGGCTTGCGGCCGGATTGAAGCTGACCGCGGCGATCTACTGCCTGGGCCTGCTCGCCGCGTGCCTGTTCGCGGGCAGCCTGCGGCGCTTGCCCGCACGCGTCGCGCTGCTGGGCATCGGCGGCATCGGCGGTTTCGCCGCCGGCGCGGGCTGGTGGATGTGGCGCCTGTGGCGGGAACACGGCAATCCGCTGTTCCCCTACTTCAACCAGTGGTTCCATTCGCCGGATGCGCCGTACCTGGACCATGCGGATGCCCGCTTCAAGCCCGAAACCCTGGCCGATGCGCTGCTGGTGCCATTGCGCCTGCTCGGCGAGAACCGGCGCTATGCCGAACTGACCGTCGCCGATCCGCGCCTGCTGCTCGGATTGCTCGCGCTGTTGGCATGGGGCATCGCCTGGGGGCGCAAGAAGCGTTCATCCGTCGCGACGCCCGGACCCGCACCCTGGCCGTTGCTGGCCTTCGTCGCGGCCAGTTATGCCGCATGGCTGGCGCTGTACGGGATCTATCGCTACCTGCTGCCGCTGGAGATGCTGCTGTCGGTCGTTTTCGTCGGCATGCTGTCGCAACTGCCTTTGCGGCGCTGGCTCAAGCCCGCACTGGCGCTGGCTGCGGTGCTGGTCGCCGCCGCGACCAACCATCCGAACTGGGGCCGGCAGGACTTCCGTTCGCCGATGGTCGACGTGCGATTCCCGCCGTTCCCGCGCGATTCGCTGGTGCTGCTTGCGGGTATCGACCCGCTCGGCCACGCCGTCGCCTTCCTGCCGTCCGACGTGGCGGCGGTGTCGCTGTCGAACAACTTCATGGACCCGCAACGCTGCACGCGCCTGCAGGACCGCGTCGAAAGCCGTATCCGCAGCCACCGCGGCCCCTTGTACCTGATGCGCCAGGCGACGCCCGCCGCGGCGCCCTTCCAGGCCTATGGCCTGGCGATCTCCGGCAGCTGCGTCCCGGTGGCCGACAGCCTCGTCCCGGTCGAGTTGTGCGCGTTGCGGCGCGCTGCCCCGACTACTGCGCGGAGCTGCTCCTGGACAGCAGCTGGTCGGTGATCAGGCGCTGGATCTCGCTGGTGCGGCGGTTGACCGTGTCGAGGACCAGGCCGGTCGCCAGCGAGATCATCCCGGCCAGCACCAGCGCCACCGCCAGCACCGCGGTCGATGGATGCGTGACCAGGCCGGTACCGGTGAATTCGTTGATCACGTAGGCACCGAACGCCAGCCCGGCCAGCAGGCAGGCCAGCGCGATCGCGCCGAAGAACAGCAGCGGGCGCATGTCCTTGAACAGGAACAGCAGGGTGCGCAAGACGCGGAAACCGTCGCGGAACGTGCTCAGCTTGGACTGGCTGCCGTCCGGGCGCACGCCGTACTCGACCATGTGCTCCGAGAACAGGAAGCCGTTCGCCAGCGCGAACACGGTCATCTCGGTCTCGATCTCGAAGCCGCGCGACATCACCGGCATCGACTTGACGAAGCGCCGCGAGAACGCGCGGTAACCGGACAGCACGTCGCGCACCGGGCGGCCGAACAGCCAGCCGACGCAACTTCGCACCAGCCGGTTGCCGAACCCATGGAAGCGCCGGAACGATCCGTCGCCATGCGATTCCAGCCGCGTTCCCACCGTCATGTCCGCACGTCCCCCGACGACGTCGTCGACGAGCCTGCCGACCGCGTCGGCCGGATAGGTATCGTCGCCGTCGACCATCACGAACACGTCGGCATCGACGTCGCGGAACATCGCGCGCACCACATTGCCCTTGCCCCTGGCGGCGACCCGGCGCACGTGCGCGCCGGCCTGCGCCGCCAGTTCACCGGTGCCGTCGGTGCTGGCGTTGTCGAACACCCAGATCTCCGCCTGCGGCAGCGCGCGGCGGAAATCGGCGACGACCTTGGCCACGGTCAATGCCTCGTTGTGGCAGGGAATGAGTACGGCGATGCGCAAGCGGTCGCTTCCGGCGGCAGGCAGGTCGCGCGCATCTTACACGGCGAAGCGCGCGGGGCACGGTTTACTATTCGCGGATGCCGCGCCGACTGCTCCGACAACCCCTGTTCCGCGAAGGCGGCAGCTTCGTCGCCGTCGGCCTGCTGCAGTTGCTGGTGGACTGGCTGGCATTCGTGCTGCTGACCGCGCTGGGCGTGCCCGCGGCGCCGGGCAACGTCGCCGGACGCATCTGCGGCGCCCTGCTCGGCTTCTGGCTCAACGGCCGGGTGACCTTCGCCCGCGACGGCCGGCCGCGGCTGGGCTGGGTGCGCTTCGCGCGGTTCCTGGCGGTGTGGCTGCCGCTGACCGCGATCAGCACGCTACTGGTCGGTGCGGTGGCGTCGGCGCTGGGCCTGCACCTGGCCTGGCTGGCCAAGCCGCTGGTCGAAGGCGTGCTGGCCGTCGTTGCCTTCTTCCTGTGGCGGCACGTGGTCTATCGCTGACCCGGCATGCGCGAAAAGAAAACGCCGGCACGGGGCCGGCGTTCTGGTTTCCGCTGCGAGGCGCTGCCTTCAGTGCTTCAGGTTCTTGCGCAGGCGCTCCAGCGCGCTCAGCTGGGCCAGGCTCATCGCCAGCTGCGCCTGCGCCTCTTCGGCGCTCATCTTCGGGTCCTTGTGCGCAAGCACGCGCTCGGCCTCTTCCTTCGCCGCGCGCACCGCCGCCTCGTCGATGTCCTCGGCGCGGATCGCGGTGTCGGCGAGCACGGTCACGACCTGCGGCTGCACCTCGAGGATGCCGCCGCCGATGGCGAAGTCGAGGACCTCGCCGTTCGGCTGGGTGACCACGACCTTGCCCGGCTTCAGCCGCGTGATCAGCGGCGCGTGGCGCGGCGCGATGCCGAGTTCGCCCTGCTCGCCGGTGGCGACGACCAGCGTGGCCTCGCCGTGGAAGATCTCGGCTTCGGCGCTGACGATGTCGCAACGGATGGTGGATGCCATGTCTTAATCATTCCTGCGTAGGGCGGGTCCTGACCCGCCATTGCGTGAACGTGCGGCGGGTCAAGACCCGCCCTACAACGATCAGGCCTTCTCGGCGATCTTCTTGGCCTTCTCGACCGCTTCCTCGATGGTGCCGACCATGTAGAACGCCTGCTCCGGCAGGTGGTCGTATTCGCCGTCGACGATGCCCTTGAAGCCGCGGATGGTTTCCTTCAGCGGCACGTACTTGCCCGGCGAACCGGTGAACACTTCGGCCACGTGGAACGGCTGGCTGAAGAAGCGCTCGATCTTGCGCGCGCGGCCCACGGCCAGCTTGTCCTCTTCCGACAGCTCGTCCATGCCGAGGATCGCGATGATGTCCTTCAGCTCCTTGTACTTCTGCAGGGTGGCCTGCACGCGGCGCGCGGTGTCGTAGTGCTCGTTGCCGATCACGTTCGGGTCGAGCTGGCGGCTGGTCGAGTCCAGCGGGTCGACCGCCGGGTAGATGCCCAGCGCGGCGATGTTGCGCGAGAGCACGACGGTCGCGTCGAGGTGGGCGAAGGTGGTCGCCGGCGACGGGTCGGTCAGGTCGTCCGCGGGCACGTACACGGCCTGGATCGAGGTGATCGAACCGGTCTTGGTCGAGGTGATGCGCTCCTGCAGCACGCCCATTTCCTCGGCCAGGGTCGGCTGGTAGCCCACCGCCGACGGCATGCGGCCCAGCAGCGCCGACACTTCGGTGCCGGCCAGCGTGTAGCGGTAGATGTTGTCGACGAACAGCAGCACGTCGCGGCCCTTGCCCGAGGCGTCCTTCTCGTCGCGGAAGTATTCGGCCAGGGTCAGGCCGGTCAGCGCGACGCGCAGGCGGTTGCCCGGCGGCTCGTTCATCTGGCCGTAGACCATCGCCACCTTCGACTCTTCCGGCTTGTCCTGGTTGACGACACCGGACTCGATCATCTCGTGGTAGAAGTCGTTGCCTTCGCGGGTACGCTCGCCCACGCCGGCGAACACCGACAGGCCGCTGTGCGCCTTGGCGATGTTGTTGATCAGTTCCATCATGTTGACGGTCTTGCCGACGCCGGCGCCGCCGAACAGGCCGACCTTGCCGCCCTTGGCGAACGGGCACATCAGGTCGATGACCTTGATGCCGGTTTCCAGCAGCTCGGTGGCCGAAGACTGGTCTTCGTACGACGGGGCCGCGCGGTGGATTTCCCAGTGGTCGGCGGCCTTGACCGGGCCGGCTTCGTCGATCGCGTTGCCGAGCACGTCGAGGATGCGGCCCAGGGTGCCGGTGCCGACCGGGACCGAGATCGCCTTGCCGGTGTTTTCGGCCACCAGGTTGCGCTTCAGGCCGTCGGTCGAGCCCAGCGCGATGGTGCGCACGACGCCGTCGCCGAGCTGCTGCTGCACTTCCAGCGTGATCTCGGTGCCCTGCACCTTCAGCGCGTCGTATACCTTCGGCACTTCGGTGCGCGGGAATTCGACGTCGACGACCGCGCCGATGATCTGAACGATCTTGCCCTGACTCATTTCTGCGTTCCTCTATTTGAATTCTGTTGCCGGCGCGCGTCAGACTGCCGCGGCGCCGCCGACGATTTCCGAGATCTCTTGCGTGATCGCCGCCTGGCGCGACTTGTTGTAGGCCAGGTTCAGCGTGTCGATCAGCTTGCTGGCGTTGTCGCTGGCCGCCTTCATCGCGACCATGCGCGCGGCGTGCTCGGAAGCGACGTTCTCCAGCACCGCCTGGTACACCAGCGACTCGACGTAGCGGGTCAGCACGTGGTCGAGCACGGCCTGCGCGTCGGGTTCGTAGATGTAGTCCCAGTCGTGGCGGGCGACCTGGGTGTCCGACGCCGGCAGCGGCAGCAGCTGGTCGAACGCCGCGCGCTGGGTCATCGTGTTGACGAAGTCGTTGTACACCAGGTAGACGCGGTCGACCTTGCCCGACTCGTAGGCGTCGAGCATGACCTTGATCACGCCGACCAGCTGCTCCAGGTGCGGCACGTCGCCCAGGTGGGTGACGCTGGCCAGCATGTTGATCCTGATCCGGCGGAAGAAGGTCGCCGCCTTCTGGCCGATGGTGACCAGGTCGATCTCGGCGCCCTTGTCCTGCCACTGCCGGATTTCGCCCAGCACCTTGCGGAACAGGTTGTTGTTGAGGCCGCCGGCGAGGCCGCGGTCGGACGAGACGATGATGTAGCCGACGCGCTTGACCTCTTCGCGCTCGACCAGAAACGGATGCCGGTACTCGGAATTGGCCTGGGCCAGGTGGCCGATGACCTGCTTCATCGCGCGCGCGTACGGGCGCGAGGCCTTCATCCGGTCCTGCGCCTTGCGGATCTTCGAAGCCGAGACCATTTCCAGCGCGCGGGTCACCTTGCGGGTGTTCTGCACGCTCTTGATCTTGGTTTTGATTTCTCTTCCGCCAGCCATTGCTTTCTCTCGGTAGGGCGGGTTTCAACCCGCCGTCACGGTCGCTTGCCGAAGGCGGGTCGGAACCCGCCCCGCGCGATTACCAGGTGCCCGTCTTCTTGAACTCGGCGATGCCGTTCTTGAACGCCGCTTCCAGCTCGTCGTTCCAGTCGCCGGTCGCGTTGATCTTCTTGATCGTGTCGCCGAGGCTGTTGTCGAAGTGCGCGTGCAGGCCGGCCTCGAACGCCAGCACCTTGTTCACCGGCACGTCGTCCAGGAAGCCTTCATTGACCGCGTAGATCGACAGCGCCTGGTGGGCGATCGACATCGGCGCGTACTGCTTCTGCTTCATCAGCTCGGTGACGCGCTGACCGCGCTCGAGCTGCTTGCGGGTGGCTTCGTCGAGGTCCGAGGCGAACTGGGCGAACGCGGCGAGCTCGCGGTACTGCGCCAGCGAGATGCGGATGCCGCCCGACAGCCTCTTGATGACCTTGGTCTGCGCGGCGCCGCCGACGCGCGACACCGAGATGCCGGCGTTCACCGCCGGGCGGATGCCGGCGTTGAACAGGTCGGTCTCGAGGAAGATCTGGCCGTCGGTGATCGAGATCACGTTGGTCGGCACGAACGCGGACACGTCGCCGGCCTGGGTCTCGATGATCGGCAGCGCGGTCAGCGAGCCGGTCTTGCCGGCCACCGCGCCGTTGGTGGCCTTCTCGACGTAGGCCTCGGAGACGCGGCAGGCGCGTTCCAGCAGGCGGCTGTGCAGGTAGAACACGTCGCCCGGGTAGGCTTCGCGGCCCGGCGGGCGCTTCAGCAGCAGCGAGATCTGGCGGTAGGCGACGGCCTGCTTGGACAGGTCGTCGTAGACGATCAGCGCGTCTTCGCCGCGGTCCAGGAAGTACTCGCCCATGGTGCAGCCGGAGTAGGCGCTGATGTACTGCATCGCGGCCGATTCCGAAGCGGTGGCGGCGACGACGATGGTGTGGGCCAGCGCGCCGTTTTCTTCCAGCTTGCGCACCACGTTGGCGACGGACGAGGCCTTCTGGCCGATCGCCACGTACACGCACTTAACGCCGGTACCCTTCTGGTTGATGATGGCGTCGATCGCCAGCGCGGTCTTGCCGGTCTGGCGGTCGCCGATGACCAGCTCGCGCTGGCCGCGGCCGATCGGGATCATCGCGTCGACCGACTTGTAGCCGGTCTGCACCGGCTGCGACACCGACTTGCGCCAGATCACGCCCGGGGCCACGCGCTCCACCGGGGCGCTGGTCTTGGCGTCGATCGGGCCTTTGCCGTCGATCGGCTCGCCCAGCGCGTTGACCACGCGGCCGAGCAGTTCCGGGCCGGTCGGCACCTCGAGGATGCGGCCGGTGGTCTTGGCCACGTCGCCTTCGCGCAGGTGCTCGTAGTCGCCCAGGACCACGGCGCCGACCGAATCGCGCTCCAGGTTCAGCGCCAGCGCGAAGGTGTTGCCCGGCAGTTCGATCATTTCGCCTTGCATGACGTCGGCCAGGCCGAAGATGCGCACGATGCCGTCGGACACGCTGGTCACGGTGCCTTCGTTGCGGGCCTCGGCGGCGAGCTTGACCTTCTCGATGCGGGTCTTGATCAGTTCGCTGATTTCGGAGGGGTTGAGCGTGGTAGCCATTGCTTTGGTTTCCCTGGTGCAACCGTCGCCGGTTGCGGTTCGAATGAATTAGTTGGCGAGCGCGGTCTGCAGCCGTTCCAGCTTGCCCTTCAGCGAGCCGTCGATGACCACGTCGCCGGCGTCGATCACCGCGCCGCCGATCAGCGACGCGTCGACCGCCGTCTCGACCTCGACCTCGCGGCCGAAGCGCTTCTTCAGCGCGGCCCTGATCGTGTCGAGCTCGCCGGCCGGCAACGCCGCGGCCGAGGTGACCTTCGCCTTGACCACGCGTTCGGCCTCGGCGCGCAATTCCTCGTACAGGCCGGCGATTTCCGGCAGCTGCGGCAGGCGGCGGTTCTCCGCCAGCAGGCCGAGGAAGCGGCCGAACGATTCGCCGGCGCCGTCGGGCGACAGCAGCGCGACCGCGTCGGCGTCGGCCAGTTCTGGGTTCAGCAGCAGCGCGGCGACGCGCGGGTCGGCCGCGACCTGCGCGGCGAAACCGAGCGCGCTCGACCACGCGGCGAAGTTCCCTTCGTCCTTCGCGATCGAGAACGCGGCGCGGGCGTACGGGCGGGCGAGGGTCAGGGCCTGGCTCATCGATCAGATCTCTGCGGCCAGCTCGTCGAGCAGCGCCTTGTGGGCGCTGGCGTCGATCTCGCGCTTGAGCAGCTTCTCGGCGCCGGTCACGGCCAGCGCGGACACCTGCTTGCGCAGGTCTTCCTTCGCCTTGGTCGCGGCGGCGTCGATCTCGGCCTGGGCCAGCGCCTTCTGCTTGTTCGCGGCCTCGATCGCCTCGTTCTTCGCGGCGTCGACGATCTGGTTGGCGCGCTGGTGGGCCTGTTCGATGATCTCGTTGGCCTTGGCCCGCGCTTCCTTCAGCGCCTCGCTGGCCTGCTCCTCGGCCTGGGCGAGCGCCTTCTGGCTGTTGTCGGCCGCGGCCAGGCCTTCGGCGATCTTCTGCTGGCGTTCTTCGATGGCCGCGATGATGTGCGGCCAGCCGAACTTCATCACCAGCCACGCCACCGCGAAGAACGCGAGGCCCTGAATGACGAGAGTGAGGTTGGGTAGCATGACTTGCTCCTGGTGCCGGCGACAGGATGTCGCCGGCTATGCCTGAATCGCTTGCTCGGTGCGAGCCCGGATCAGCCGGTGATCGAGGCCAGCAGCGGGTTGGCGAACAGCAGCAGCAGCGCGATGGCGACGCCGATCATCGGCACGGCGTCGAGCAGGCCGGCGACGATGAACATCTTGGTCTGCAGCATCGGGGTCAGCTCCGGCTGGCGCGCCGCGCCTTCGAGGAACTTGCCGCCGAGGATGGCGAAGCCGATGGCGGTGCCGAGGGCGCCCAGGCCGATCAGCAGGCCGGCCGCGATGACCGTGAACTTCAACACTTCAGCGATGAGGGCTGCGTTTTCCATGGTGTACTCCGGTTGGATCCGATTGCGTTGCTAGGTGGATGGGAAGGTGGGACGTGTTTCGTGTTCGGGACGTCAGTGGCTCTCGGCCGACATGCTGAGGTAGACGACCGTCAGCATCATGAAGATGAAGGCCTGCAGGGTGATGACCAGGATGTGGAACGCGGTCCAGCCGAAGCCGGCCACGAACTGCATGATGCCCATCGGCCAGGTGCCGAGGCTGGCGAGCGAGGAACCGAGGGTCATCAGCGCGATCAGGATGAAGATCAGCTCGCCGGCGTACATGTTGCCGAACAGTCGCAGCGACAGGCTGAGCGGGCGCACGCCTTCCTCGATGATGCGCAGCAGGAAGTTGGCCGGGGCCAGCACGATCTTCATCGCCGCGCCTTCGGCGTGGAACGGCGCGGTGAAGATTTCCTTGGTGAAGCCGCCGACGCCCTTGTGCGAGACGCCGAACACCTGGATCAGCAGGAACACGGCCAGCGCCAGGCCCAGCGTGGTGTTGAGGTCGGCGGTGGGCACCACGCGCAGGTAGGCGTGCGCGGGGTCGTGGCCGGCGGCCTCGTGGCCCGAGGCCCACAGCCAGGGCAGGAAATCGACCGGCACCATGTCCATGAAGTTCATCAGGAACACGAGGCAGAAGATGGTGATCGACAGCGGCGCGATCAGCTTGCTGCGGCCGTGGAAGGTCTCGCGCACCAGCCCGTCGACGAACCCGACGACGATCTCGACGAGGGCCTGGAACCTGCCCGGCACGCCGGCGGTGGCCTTGCGCGCGGCGCGCAGGAAGAAGAACACGAACAGCGCCGACAACAGCAAGGTGAAGAACAGCGTGTCGATGTTCAGGGTCAGGAACGTGCTGTCGCCCACCTTCCACTGCAGGTGGTGCAGGTGGTGGTTGATGTATTCGGTCGAACCGCCCGAGGCAGCTTCGGTCGTGTTTTCAGCGCTCACGTTCAACCCTGACGCAAAAGGTTCAAAGAGATCGGATACACGACCAGCGCGGTCGCGAATCCCGCCAGCATCGGCAGCGGCGCCAGGCGCCAGACAGCCGATGCGATGGCCAATACCGTTATTGCCACCAACCATTTCAGCAGCGTGGCGGCCAGCAGCCGGGCGAACGCCGCCCCCGCCACCACCACGCCCCCGCCCAGCGCGACCTGCGCAGCCAGGGCATTGCCCAGCGCGACCCCCACCCCGCCGATGGCGGCCGCCAGCGCGGCGCCAGGGCCCTGCAACAGGAAGGCCAGCGCTACCAGCATTACCGCGACCAGTTGGCACCCCACCGCGCGCAATGCCAGCCGCCGGCCCGCGGCGACGGAATTCAGCACACGCGAAACCCGGTGAGTGGATGGAGACAAGGCCAATGCAGGCGCCTCGCCGAGCCGCGGAATTATAACAGCCGCTAAATTTCGCCAGCAACCGCCAAAAGTCGATACCGGCCGCGGTTCAGGGCCCCGGAGGCCAAAGCTGAACGAGCGTCGCGTCAGGCGACCCGGCACCGATGGACCCGGCCCGTCGCGCAACCGGAACTTTCCCGGGCCGGACCGGTCACTGGAAGCGGGCCTGCCTCTCCAATTCCTCGTCCGGATGCTCCACCGCAGGCCTGCCCGAAGCCCCGGCCCCGCCGGGGCTTCGTCTTGCCGGGCCGGGCTCAGCCGGCCAGCGCCCAGTCCGCCGCGGCCTCGGCGTGGATGCGGGCGGTGTCGAACAACGGCACGGCGGCATCGTCCGCGCCGACCAGCAGGCCGATTTCGGTGCAGCCGAGGATCACGCCCTGCGCGCCGTCCGCGACGAGGCCGGCGATGATCTCCCGGTAGGCCGCGCGCGACGCGCCGACGATGCGGCCAAGGCAGAGTTCGTCGTAGATGACGCGATGGATCAGCCCGCGCTGTTGCGCATCCGGCACGGCGACGGCGATGCCGGCGGCCTCGAGCCGCTCGCGGTAGAACGGCTCCTCCATCGTGAAGCGGGTGCCGAGCAGCGCGACGCGCCGCAATCCGGCCGCACGGATGCGTTGCGCGGTGGCGTCGGCGATGTGCAGCAGGGGAATGTCGACCGCCGCCTCGATCGCCGGCGCGACCAGGTGCATGGTGTTGGTGCAGACGACGATGGCTTCGGCGCCGGCGGCGCGCAGGCCGCGCGCCGCATCGGCCAGCAACGCGCCGCCGGCTTGCCAGTCGCCGCGGCGCTGCAGTTCCTCGACCTCGGCGAAGTCGACGCTGTGCAGCACCAGCTTCGCCGAATGCAGGCCGCCGAGTTTCCCGCGCACCCGCTCGTTGATGTGGCGGTAGTAGGGAACCGTCGATTCCCAGCTCATGCCGCCCAGCAGCCCGAGCGTGCGCACGGGCTACTTCTTCTTCGGGATGTACAGGTCGGTGATGGTGCCGTCGTAGACCTCGGCGGCCATGCCGACCGATTCGCTCAGCGTCGGGTGGGCGTGGATGGTGTGGCCGATGTCCTCGGCTTCCGCGCCCATTTCGATGGCCAGGCCGATCTCGGCGAGCAGGTCGCCGGCATGCACGCCGACGATGCCGCCGCCGATGACGCGGTGCGTGGCCTCGTCGAAGACGAGCTTGGTGAAGCCTTCGGTGCGACCGATGCCGATCGCGCGGCCGCTGGCGGCCCACGGGAACTTGGCCACGCCGACCTTCAGGCCCTTGGCCCTGGCCTCGGTTTCGGTGACGCCGATCCACGCGATCTCCGGATCGGTGTAGGCGACCGACGGAATGACCCGCGCAACCCACTCCTTCTTCTCGCCGGCGGCGACTTCGGCGGCGAGCTTGCCCTCGTGCGTCGCCTTGTGCGCGAGCATGGGATTCCCGACGATGTCGCCGATCGCGAAGATGTGCGGCACGTTGGTGCGCATCTGCACGTCGACCGGGATGAAGCCGCGATCGGTGACCTGCACCCCGGCCTTCTCGGCGCCGATCTTCCTGCCGTTCGGCGCGCGGCCCACGGCGACCAGCACGCGGTCCCAGGTGCCGCTTTCGATCGCGGGCGTGGCGCCGGCGTCGGCGCTTTCGAAACCGACGGTAATGCCCTTCTTGTCGGCCTTGACCGTGGCGGCCTTGGTCTTGAGGTGGACGACGACGCCCTGCTTCTTGAGGCGGTCGGCCAGCGGCTTGACCAGGTCCTTGTCGGCGCCCGGCATCAGCTGGTCCATGAACTCGACCACGGTGACTTCGGAACCGAGCGCGCGGTACACCGTCGCCATCTCCAGGCCGATGATGCCGCCGCCGACCACCAGCAGCTTCTTCGGCACTTCGGCCAGCTCGAGCGCGTCGGTCGAATCCATGACGCGCGGGTCGTCCCACGGGAAGTTCGGCAGCTTCACCGCCTGCGAGCCGGCGGCGATGATGCACTGCTCGAAGCGCAGCAACTGCTTGCCGCCGTCGTTGCCGACGATCTCGATCTCGTTCGGCGAAACGAAGGTGCCGACGCCCTGCACCACCCGCACCTTGCGCTGCCTGGCCATGCCGGACAGGCCCTTGGTCAGCTGGCCGACGACCTTTTCCTTGTATTCGCGCAGCTTGTCGAGGGCGATCTTCGGCTTGCCGAACTCCACGCCGAAGTCACCGGCGTGCGCGGCTTCCTCGATCACCGCCGCGGCGTGCAGCAATGCCTTCGACGGAATGCAGCCGACGTTGAGGCAGACGCCGCCGAGGCTCGGATAGCGCTCGATCAGCACCGTGTCGAGGCCGAGGTCGGCGGCGCGGAACGCGGCGGTGTAGCCGCCGGGACCGGAGCCGAGCACGACGATGCGGCATTCGATGTCGGCCGGCTTGCCGGTGGACAACGCCGGCTTCGGCGCAGGCGGCTCGGCCGGCGCGCGGGGCGACGGCGCGACCGGCGGCTTCTTGGCCGGCACTTCCACGGCGGGCGCCCCGGGTTCCAGGACCGCCACCACGCTGCCTTCCGACAACGCGTCGCCGACCTTCACTTTCACTTCCTTGACCACGCCGGCGGCCGACGACGGCACTTCCATCGTCGCCTTGTCGGACTCGAGGGTCACGAGGCCCTGGTCCTTCTTCACCGGGTCGCCGACCGCGACCAGGATTTCGATCACCGGCCCGTCGCTGTAGTCGCCGATGTCGGGCACCGTGACCTCGACGCTGCCGCCGCCGCTTGCGGGCGCGGCGGAGGCCGCGCCCGGAGCGGCCGCCCCGGGCGCCTCCGCCTTCGGCGCGGCAGGCGCGGCGCCCGCGCCTTCGGTTTCCAGGACCGCCACCACGCTGCCTTCCGACAGCGTGTCGCCGAGCTTGACCTTGATCTCCTTGACCACGCCGGCCACCGACGACGGCACCTCCATCGTCGCCTTGTCGGACTCGAGGGTCACGAGGCCCTGGTCCTTCTTCACCGTGTCGCCGACCGCGACCAGGATTTCGATCACCGGCACGTCGCCGTAATCGCCGATGTCCGGAACCTTGACTTCGATATTCGCCATGTCTGCGCTCCTTCGCTTACAACAGCACGCGGCGCATGTCGGCCATCACCTGCGCCAGGTACGCGGTGAAGCGCGCGGCGGCGGCGCCGTCGATGACGCGGTGGTCGTAGCTGAGCGACAGCGGCAGCAGCAGGCGCGGGGCGAACTGCTTGCCGTCCCAGACCGGCTGGATCGACGACTTCGACACGCCGAGGATCGCGACTTCCGGCGCGTTGACGATCGGGGTGAACGCGGTGCCGCCGATGCCGCCGAGCGACGAAATCGAGAAGCAGCCGCCGCTCATGTCGGCCGGGCCGAGCTTGCCGTCGCGCGCCTTCTTCGCCAGTTCGGAGGTTTCCTGCGCCAGTTCGATCACGCCCTTCTTGTCCACGTCGCGGATCACCGGCACGACCAGCCCGTTCGGCGTGTCGGCGGCGAAGCCGATGTGGAAATACTTCTTCAGCGTCAGGTTCTCGCCGCCGGCGTCGAGCGAGGCGTTGAACTCGGGGTACTTCTTCAGCGCGGCGACCACGCCCTTCATCAGGAACGCGAGCATGGTCAGCTTGATGCCGGCCTTTTCGTTCTCCTTGTTGAGCTGCACGCGCAGCGCCTCGAGCTCGGTGACGTCGGCGTTGTCGTGCTGGGTGACGTGCGGGATCATCGCCCAGTTGCGGGCGAGGTTGGCGCCGGAGATCTTCTTGATCCGCGACAGCGGCCGCACCTCGATCTCGCCGAACTTGGCGAAGTCGACCTTCGGCCAGGGCAGGAGATTCAGGCCACCGCCGCCCGCAGCCGGCGCGGCGGCCGAAGCGATGCCGCCGGCCAGCGCGGCCTTCACGTACTTCTGCACGTCTTCCCTGGTGATGCGGCCGCCCTTCTCGCTGCCCGCGACCTGCGCCAGGTCGACGCCGAGCTCGCGCGCGAACACGCGCACCGCCGGGCTGGCGTACGGCACCTTGTCGGGCAGCACGCGCTCGGCGCTGAACTCGACCGGCGGGCTGTGCGGCGGCGAAGCTTCCGGATCGATGCCCGGCTTGCCGTCGAGCACCTGCGACGCAGCGACCGGCGGGGGCGCGGCGGGCGCGGCGGGCGCGGCGTCGCTGATCTGCCTGGTCGTGTTCGGGCAATTGCTCGGTTCGCTCCTGCTCGACCACTACGGCGTGCTGCACGTGCGCCAGCCGATCGATTCCACCCGCGTCGCCGGCGCCGTGCTG
>NZ_PDWR01000008.1 GCF_010211755.1 Pseudoxanthomonas sangjuensis
GGCTGGCTGGCCTGCTCAACCGCACCGCGCTTGAACTCGGTGCTGAACTTCCTTCGCTTCGACATGAACACTCCTCATGGCCTTGATCGGCCTTCTCGTAAGTGTCCGTGAAAACGGGGGTGAACCCCCGGTTGCGGCGAAGGATTCGAAAGGCGAGGCGAAACCTGCGCGGCGTGGCGGCGGGTCGTGACCCGCCCTTCCGTGTCTCAAAATGTGCGTAAGGCGGGTTAAAACCCGCCCTACCGGTCCCCCGTTTCGAGCGGGAAAATTCCGGGGTTTTCCGTGCGCTGGCGCGCCGTTGCCAGTCAAGGATGACGGCAAATGCCGGATTGATTCTGATCAAGGCATTCCGGGGTGATGTTCATTACCGTGGTGTCGCGCGGGGTTGGCGCACTGCGGCGGCTGCAGGTGATGCGGCGATTGCGCCAATCGGTGTTCCGGCCGGTGCCGGAAGACTGTTTGAGGCAGCAAGCGAACGGGCAGGCGCGCATGCCGATGATGGCGGGTGGCTATATTCGCCCGGCCCTGGTGAGTTACCCGATCAAGCCGGGTAGCGTCCGGAAAGGAGGCGAAAATGAGCCCCGTACTGCGCGAGATCCTGATGGAGCCGGTGGGTTGGCTGGCCATCGGCGGCAGCCTGGTCATGTTTGCGTTGGTGGTGGGCATACACTTGTATGTCCGCAAGCAGATTCGCCGGGCAGAGCGGGACCTGGCGGCGAAACAGGATGCCGAAAAACGCGCGTAAGACGGGTCAATGCCCGCCCGACCGGGACGGGTCGGGCGCCCTGAGGTTGCCAACTGGGCGCCTGGAAGTCGCTACTACCTAAGTGGGGTTCTGCAGCCATGTACCTCAAGCCGCGTTACACCGTCGCCTTCCTGATTCTGGCCAGTACGGCGCTCACGGCGCTGGGACTGCCGGCGGGCACGCGCATCGGCATGCCGGCGGCGAGTCTCGCGTCGGGGGTGGCGGCGTTGTCGCTCATGGCGTCCGCGGCCGTTCTCGGCGCGCGCTGGAAGTTCGTCGAATCGGTTTTCGGCGGCCTCGACCGCGTCTACGTCGTGCACAAATGGCTGGGCGTCTGGGCGCTGGGCCTGGCCTCGTTCCACCTGGTGTTCAAGGCGGGCATGCCGGGCTGGGAGACTGCCGTCATACTGCCGTTGCCGGATGGCTGGCCGCGATTCCTTCGCCAGTTCTCCTTCGTCGGCCTGATGTTCATCGTGCTGCTGGCCTTGAATCGCAACATCCCCTATGGCGTGTGGCGATGGTGGCACAAGCTGTCCGGGCTGCTGTTCGTGGTGGTGGCGTTGCACTGGCTCAGTTTCAAGCAGCCGATCCCGTTGGATAGCGCGGCCGGCATCTGGCTGGCTGCGCTGTCGGCAGCGGGGGTGGCGGGCGCGTTCTACAAGCTTCTGTTGTACCCGCTGCTGTCCGCGCACGCCGAATACCAGGTGGTCGGCGTGCGCTCCGGCGGGGCGGCGATGCATCTGGAATTGGAGCCGGTACGGAAGGGCATCGATTTCCAGCCCGGCCAGTTCGGCTTCCTGCGCATGAACGTGGAGGGCATGCGCGAACCGCATCCGTTCACCATCGCGTCGGGCAGCGGCGGGAAGGGCCGGGTCTGCTTCGAGATCCGCAGCCTGGGCGATTTCACGGGCAAGCTGGTCGCCACCGCGAGCGTCGGGATGCGCGCGGACATCTATGCGCCGCACGGGCGGTTCCTGCGCCGGCAGGAGGCGCGGCGCGAGGTCTGGGTCGGCGGCGGCGTCGGCATCTCCTCCTTCATCGCCTGGCTTCAGGATCCCCGCGCCGGAAGCTTCGACAAGGTCACGCTGTTCTATTTCCACACGCCCGGACGCGATTTCCCGGAAGTGCCGGTGATGGCGTCCATGGCGCGCGAGCGCGGGGTGGAACTGGTGCCCGTCGCGGGCGGGCCGTCGGATCCGGCGTTCGTCGATCGCATCGGCAGCATCTGCCAGGAAACGGCTCCGGCCGAGATCGACGTGGCGTTCTGCGGCCCGCGCGGCCTGCTGGCGCAGGTAAGCCGGACCCTGCAGGCGAAAGGGGTGCCCGGTGCAAACGTACGCCACGAATTTTCCGAATTCCGATGACGATTTTTTGAACGCGCGTAAGGCGGGTTGAAACCCGCCCGCTTTCATGCCATCGCCTTGTGCGACTCGAACGGCAGCAGTTGCGCGCCTTCGTGGACGATGGCGAAACCCGCCGCTTCCATGTGTTCGCGGTCGGCATCGACCAGCACCAGGATGTTGCCGGCTTCGATTTCCGCGCTGAACTTGCGGCGGATCGGATCGGGCACCGAAGCGCCGACCAGCGCGGCGATCCAGCCGCCGATGGCCGCGCCGACCACGATGGCGGCGATGGCGCCGGCCCAGCTGATGCCCGGCGTGGACACCAGCATCGCCGCCACCCCGGCCAGCAGGCCGGTGGCGGCGCCGTAACCGATGCCGCGCATCGCCGCCGGCAGCATGTCGGTGTCGGCCTCCTTGCGCGCGTTGCGGATCGAATGCAGCTCGATGTCCGGGCGTGCGACCAGCAGCAGGTCGCGGTTGTCCACGCCTGCGCGGCGTGCGGCCCGGAGGGCGGCCTGGGCGACGGCCAGGTCGGGTGCGCAGAACACGTGCCGGATCTTCATGTCCGCCTCCCGTGCATGCAGGGAGGCTTCCGCGCTGGAAGCCGTCCCGGGACTGGAAACCGTTCGCATCGGGCGCAGCGGAGCGCCGCTCCGCGAAGTCGAACCACCCGGTTTGCGAGGATGAACGGCCCTTCGACTTCGCGCCTTCGGCGCTACGCCCAGGGTGGTCGGGATCTCGGGGCAGGTTCTAGGCCCGCGGCCGTTATGCCGGCGTGACGGCGGGAATCGCGCGCGGGCCGGCGCGTCCGTGCCGGATTTCCCGGCGAATGCGCGTTCCGCGCTGCGGCATGGCCCGGGCCAAAGGGAAAACCCGCCGTGCGGCGGGCCTTCCCGATGCCGCGGCGACGACGCGCGCCGGCTTACCAGAACGTCACGTACAGCGCGACGAGGATGGCGATCACCGCAAGGCTGGCGACGTTGAAGAACGGCGACGTCGCGTAGCGGACGCCGTCGGTGCGGATGCGGTCGCGCGCGGCGCCGCTCTTCGTCGCCAGCGACACGACGACCGCCAGCGCCAGCGCCAGCAGGAACACCAGGCCGATCCGGTCCATGAACGGCAGCGCCGGCCACGCCAGCTTCAGCACGATCGACAGCGCGAACGAACCGATCGCCGCGGCCAGCGCGCCGGCCTCGTTGGCGCGCTTCCAGAACAGGCCGAGCAGGAAGATCACCACGATGCCGGGGGTGAAGAAGCCGGTGAACTCCTGGATGTACTGGAAGCCCTGGTCGAAGCCGCCCAGCAGCGGTCTGGCGGTCAGCACCGCCACGGCGATCGCCGAGATCGCGGCGATGCGGCCGACCCGCACCAGCGTCGCCTGCGATGCGTCGGCGCGGCGCTTGGCGTAGAAGTCGAGGGTGAAGATGGTCGCCACCGAATTGATCTTCGACGCCAGCGACGCGACGACCGCGGCGACCAGCGCGGCGAACACCAGGCCGAGCACGCCCGGCGGCAGCAGGCCCATCATCGTCGGATAGGCGGCGTCGGGCTTGGCCAGGTTCGGCGCCAGCACCACCGCGGCGATGCCCGGCAGCACCACGATCACCGGCATCAGCAGTTTCAGGAACGCGGCGAACACCACGCCCTTCTGCGCCTCGCCGATGTCCCGGGCCGCCAGCGCGCGCTGGATGATGTACTGGTTGAAGCCCCAGTAGCTCACGTTGGCGATCCACATGCCGCCGACCAGCACCGACAGCCCCGGCAGGTCCTTGTAGAACGGGTTGGAGCGGTCGAGGATCATCTCGAACTTGCCCGGGTGCTGCGCCCACAGCGCGTTGAAGCCGGCGACGACGCTGCCGTCGCCGATCTTCGCCAGCGTGATGCCGGTGACCAGCAGGCCGCCCAGCACCAGCAGGGTGACCTGCACGATGTCGGTCAGCGCCACCGCCTTCAGCCCGCCGTACAACTGGTAGGCGAGGGCGAAGCCGCCGAGCAGGGCCAGCGCCAGCAGCTGGTCCAGGCCGGTCACCTGCGCCACCGCGATCGAACCCAGCCACAGGATCGAGGTCAGGTTGACGAACACGTACAGGCCCAGCCAGAACACCGCCATCAGCGTGCGGATGCGGCCGCCGTAGCGCTCCTCGAGGAACTGCGGCATCGTGGTGATGCCGTTGCGCAGGAATATCGGCAGGAACCACTTGCCGACGATCAGCAGGGTCAGCGCCGCCATCCATTCGTAGGACGCGATCGCCAGGCCGATGGCGTAGCCGGAGCCGGACATGCCGATGATCTGCTCGGCGGAGATGTTGGCGGCGATCAGCGAGGCGCCGATCGCCCACCACGGCAGCGCGCGGCTGGCGAGGAAGTAGTCCTCGGCCGACTTGCGGTGGCCGCCCTTCTCGCGCGAGACCAGCTGAGCGAGCACGAAGATGCCGGCCAGGTAGGCCAGCACGATGCCGATGTCGAGTGGAGTCAGGGTCATGCCGTGGGTTCTCCGGAAGGAAGGCGGATCGCGGGTTCAGCGGGCGGGCGCGGCGGCGGGATCGCCGGCGAAGCGCGGTTCGGGCAGGCCGCGCGCGCCGGCGGCGAGCGCGAACAGCGCGCCGGCGCGGCGGTCGCGTTCGCGCGCGGCCGCGTCCATGCCGTCGTGCGCGCTGGTGACGTAGAGCGTGCCGAGGTCGCGGCCGCCGAACGCGGGCCGGGTCGGTTGCCGGGTGGGGAGGCGGACCACCCGGTCCTCGCGGCCGTCGGCCAGGTAGCGCACCACGCGCGCCGCGCCCCATTGCGCGTTCCACAGCGCGCCCTCGGCGTCGACCGCCGAGCCGTCCGGCTCGCCCGCGTGGCCGGACAGGTCGACGAAGGTCTCGGCCGCGCCGATCGCGTCGCCATACGCGCAGCGTTCGATGCGCTTGCGCGGCGAATCGCAGAAGTACATCGTCGCGCCGTCCGGGCTGAAGGCGATGCTGTTGGCGATGGCGACCTTCGGCAGCGGCAGCGCTTCGAGGCCAAGGTCGGGATTCAAGCGGTAGAAGCCGCCGACCGCGCGCCTGTCGCCGCCGTCGCGCGGTTCGTGCAGCGTGCCGAACACGAAGCGGCCCTGGCGGTCGCAGGCGCCGTCGTTGGCGCGCGTGTCGAGGCCGGGCTCGATGTCGTGCAGCGTGCGCAGCTCGCCGCTGTCGAGGTGGAAGAACGCCAGTCGCGACGCCAGCGCCAGCAGCAGCCAGTCGTCGGCCTCGCACAGCGCGAGCGAAGCCAGCCGCTCCGGCAGCGCCCAGGTGCGCACCGCGCCGTCGGCCGGGCGCAGCCGCCACAGCGTCGCCGCGTGGATGTCGGTCCAGTACAGCGCCTGCGCGCGTTCGCACCACAGCACGCCTTCGCCGAGCCGGTTGCCGGCGTCGAGTACGACTTCGGCCGCGGCGCTCACCGCCGGCCCCCGTCGACGACGAACGCCCGGGCGGTGCGCCTGCGGCTGGCGGGGCCGGGATGGCCGGCGCGGTTTGGATCCGTGCCCATCGCCGTCACCATTCGGCCACGCTGCCGTCGGCATGCCGCCACACCGGGTTGCGCCAGCGGTGGCCCTCGATGGCGCGTTCCTCGACGTAGGCCTGGTTCATCTCGATGCCCAGCCCCGGGCCTTCCGGCATCGCCACGTAGCCGTCGCGGTAGTCGAACGGCGCGCGGTCGGCGAGGTAGTCGAGCAGGTCGTTGGCGGCGTTGTAGTGGATGCCCAGGCTCTGTTCCTGGATGAAGGCGTTGTAGCAGACCGCGTCGAGCTGCAGGTTCGCGGCCAGCGCGATCGGGCCGAGCGGGCAGTGCAGGGCGAGGGCGACGTCGTAGGCCTCGGCCATCGCCGCGATCTTGCGCGTCTCGGTGATGCCGCCGGCGTGCGAGGGGTCGGGCTGGATGATGTCGACGCCGCCGGCCTGCAGCACGCGCTTGAAGTCGTAGCGCGAGTACAGGCGCTCGCCCAGCGCGATCGGCGCGGCCGAGATCGCGGCCAGCTCCGGGATCGCCTCGAGGTGTTCGGACAGCACCGGTTCCTCGACGAACATCAGCCCGAACGGCCGGAGTTCGTGCAGCAGCACCTTGGCCATCGGCCTGTGCACGCGGCCGTGGAAGTCGACGCCGAGGCCGATGTCGGGGCCGACCGCGTCGCGCACCGCCTGCACGTTCTCCAGCGCGCGGGTGACCTTGGCGTGGCTGTCGACGAACTGCAGTTCTTCGGTGCCGTTCATCTTCACCGCGGTGAAGCCGCGCGCCACCGCTTCCTTCGCCGCGCGCGCGGTATCGGCCGGGCGGTCGCCGCCGATCCACGAATACACCCGGATGCGCTCGCGCACCTTGCCGCCGAGCAGTGCGTGCACCGGCACGCCGAGCGCCTTGCCGTGGATGTCCCACAGCGCCTGGTCGAGGCCGGCCAGCGCGCTCATCAGCACCGGCCCGCCGCGGTAGAAGCCGGCGCGGTACAGCACGTTCCAGTGGTCCTCGATCCGTCGCGGGTCCTTGCCGAGCAGGTAGTCGGACAGCTCGTCGACCGCCGCGGCGACGGTGTGCGCGCGGCCTTCGACGACCGGCTCGCCCCAGCCGCTGATGCCGGCATCGGTGTCGATGCGCAGGAACAGCCAGCGTGGCGGGACCAGATAGGTGGTGATGGCGGTGATCTTCATGGTTGCGGGTCGGTTCGGGCGGCGTTCCAGGTGGCGACGAATTCGCGCGCGCGGCGGGCGACGTCGGCGGCGTCGCGGCCCGGCGCGGACAGCGCCGAACCGATGCCGAAGCCGGCGGCGCCGGCGGCGCGGTAGTCGGCGATGCGCTGCGGGGTGATGCCGCCGACCGGCAGCACGGCGGTGCCGGCCGGCAGCACGCTGCGCCAGGCTTTCAACACGGACGGGCCGAGTTGTTCGGCGGGGAACAGCTTCAGCGCATCGGCGCCGGCGCGCAGTGCGGCGAAGGCCTCGCTCGGCGTCGCCGCGCCGGGCACGCACGGCAGGCCGGCGCGCTTCGCCGCGGCGATCACCGCGGCGTCGGTGTGCGGCATCACGATCAACCGCCCGCCCGCCGCGGCCACGGCCTCGACCTGCGCCGGTTCCAGCACGGTGCCGGCGCCGACCACGCAGCGCTCGCCGAATCCGCGCGCCAGCGCGGCGATGCCGTCGAGCGGCTGCGGCGAATTCAGCGGCACCTCGAGGATGCGGAAGCCGGCGTCGTACAGCGCGGCGCCGATCGCCGGCGCTTCCGTCGGGGTCAGGCCGCGCAGGATCGCGACCAGCGGCAAGGGCTGCAGCCAATCGGGTTTCATCGGGGATGCTCCGTGGGGGAAACCAGGCCGGCGTCGGCGGCGATGCGCCACAGGCCATGCGCGGCGGCATCGGCGGCGGCGGTGCGCGAAGCGATCCCGAACTGCTGCAACGCAAGCCGGTAGCGCGCGCACAACGCGACGTCGCCGACCAGCACCGGCGCGTCCGCCTCTGCGCCGGCCTCCGCGCACCGCGCGCGCATGCCGCGGATCTCCTCGCCGACCAGCAGGCCGGACAGCCAGGCCGGCACCGCGCGCGCGGCAAGGCTGCCGTCCAGCAGCCGCGCGCGCGCGGCGAAGATCCGGGTCAGCGCGCCGGCCGCGCCGCTGTCGCGCGCGGTGCGGACTCCGTCGACGAAGGCCGGTTCGTCGCCGGCATCGCGGTCGCCGCCGGTATCGGCGCCGAGGATCGAATGCCGCAGCAGCAGCGCGTACAGCTCGCCGGTCATCGCGGTGCGGAAGCCGCGCACTTCGCCGTCGCGCACCTCGACCCACTTGCTGTGGGTGCCGGGCAATACCAGGGTCGCGCGGGCGGCCAGCGCCGGGTCGCGCGCGACGGCGCCGAGTACCTGGGTCTCTTCGCCGCGCATCACGTCGGGGCCCCGTGGATCGCGCAGGCCGGGCACCAGCCGCAGCGGCGCGCCATCGGCGGCGACGATTTCGCCGAGCGCGCGCGCCAGCCGCGCCACGCCGGTCGGCGTGGCGAGGTAGGGCATCTCGCGCCAGCCGCCGCGCGCGCCGACCATGCCGGCGGCGATGCGCGGCAACCGCGGCCAGCCGCGGCTGATGCCGGCCAGCGCCGCGGCGAAGCCGCCTTCGGGCAGGTTGCGCAGGCCCCACGGTTGCCGCCGGGTCTCGAGGATCGATCCGTCGCCGGCGAGCAGGTAGCCGCGCAGGCTGCTGGTTCCCCAGTCGAGGGCGATCAGCGCGGCCATCTTCAGCGCGCCTTGCCGTCGCGGAAGCGGCGGCGCAGGTTGCCGCGCGAGTCCTCGCCCAGCGCCAGCATCGCCGCGCCGGCGGCGTTCGCGCGCCGCCGGCGGATCGCGTCGTAGACCGCGAAGTGCTGCGGCAGCGAATACTTGAAGTCGACCGCGCTGCGCGCCGAAAGCCGGAAATACGCGGCCAGCGCGGTGTCGATGACCGCGAACAGCGAGGTCATCAGCTCGTTGTTGGCCGCCTCCAGCACGCGCTGGTGGAATTCGAGGTCGGCGCGCGCCCAGGCGTCGAGGTCGGCGGCATCGGCCATCGCCTGGTAGGCGGCCTTCAGTTGCGCCAGCTGCATGGCGTCGCGGCGCCGGGCGGCGGCGGCGGCGGCGGCGGGCTCGATGATCGCGCGCATCTCCACCAGCTTCTCGACGAAGTCCGCGGTCGGCATCGCCGCGCAGCGCCAGGCCAGGACGTCGGGATCGAGCTGGTTCCAGTGGCGGCTGTCGCGCACGCGCGTACCGGTCTTCTGCCGCGATTCGATCAGTCCCTTCGCCGCGAGCAGCTTCAGGCCTTCGCGCAGCACGGTGCGGCTGACCGCCATGTCCTGCGCCAGCGCTTCTTCGCGCGGCAGCGCGGCGCCCGGCCGCAGCCGGCCGTCGACGATCTGGCGCCCGAGCTGCTGCACCACGTGGTCGGGCAGGTTGCGTGCCGCGCTGGTCCTCACTGCATCCCTCCGCCGTCGCGCCCGCGCGCACCGCGCACCCGGTTCCGGCCCGTGACCGGGCGCGTGCCCGGCCTTTCGGCGGGTATCAGAACATATAGTCAGACAATATAAAAGCGGGCGCCGCGCAGGCCCGCGCCGCAACGGCGCGCCCGCAAGATCCGGATATCCGCCGCCGCCGGCCCGCGCGACGATGCGCATCGATTCGATATTCCGGAGTCCGTCATGTCCTTCCGCATCACCGGCCTGTCGCCGGAACCGTTCCGCCACCTGTTCGGCCTCGGCGACGAAGAACTGAAGGCGCACGGCGCCATCCGCGTCGTCGTCGATGCGGCCAACGGCTATCCCGAACGCATCGAGCTGCGCGACGCCGCGCCCGGCGAAAGCGTGCTGCTGCTGAACTACACCCACCAGCCGGCCGACACCCCGTACCGCTCCAGCCACGCCATCTACGTGCGCGAAGGCGCCGAACGCGCCGCCGATTTCCGCGACGAAGTGCCGGAAGTCCTGCGCCGCCGCGTCGTCGCCCTGCGCGCTTTCGATCGCCACCACCTGCTGATCGACGCCGACCTGGCCAGCGGCGACGGCATCGCGGCGCTGGCCGAGCGCCTGTTCGAGAACCCGCGCGCCGCCTACCTGCATGCGCATTACGCCAAATACGGCTGCTATGCCGCGCGCGTGGACCGTGCCTGAACCGCCGGCCCGCGCCGGCCGCGGCGGTTAACGCCGATTTCCCGTTTCGTTTACGGCGGCATGACAGATGGGAGATAGGCTGGCGTCACGCGACGACCGAAGAAGAGGGGACCACGATGACCCAGGTCTTCTATGCGCAGGACGAGGCGGGCAACCGGTGCCGGGTGATGCAGAGCCTCGAAGAGCTGCAGCCGCCGGCCAACGGCGCCACGCTCGTCTACCGGCTCGACGACGGCACGCCGGTGCGGCGCGTCGACAACGACACCTTCCAGGTGATGGGCAGCGGCGCCTACGTGACCATCGTGCGCGAATGACGCGCCGGCACGGCATCCCGGCGATGCGCCGACCCGACCCGGGCGCGGGCGGTCAGCGGGTGGCGCCGGGGCTTCCGCCTTCGTCCACGGCCGGCGCGGGATGGCGCAACGCCAGCCAGCCCAGCAGCAGCACCAGCGCCAGCAGCAGGAACGAGGCGACGGCCAGGCCGGGCGCGAGCCTGCGCTTCGGCAGGTCGTCGGCGCCGGCGGCCATCGGCAACTGATACGCCGCCCGCGCGGCGCCCAGTTCGCGCTCCAGCGCCTCCATGCGCGCATCGCCGAGCAGCACGTGCAGCAGCCGGCCGTCGACCAGTTGCAGGTGCGAGGAGCGGTCGGCGATTTCGCGCGCGTGCGCGTCGAACGTGCCCGGCGTGACGATGATCAGCATGCCGGCGCCGAGCCGCGGCAGCCGCCGCTGCAGCGCCTGGATCTCGTGGTGGAACAGCGGCTGCAGGCGGTCGCGGCAGGCGACCACGAAGAACTTCTCGTCCTGCCGCAGCAGCAGGTCGATGCCGTCGAGGTCGCGCTCGCGGCCGTCGTCGGGCGACTGGACCACCGAATAGCCCTGCCGGCGGTAATAGTCGGCGACGGCCAGCTCCAGCGGCCTGCGCCCGGCGCGGGTCAGTTGCGGGGAATCGGGTTTTCCGTTCCGGATCTTGTGGCCGTTGTTCGTGTTTCCCATGGCGGTCCGTACCTGAGGGCATCCATGGGAGGTAACGCAGCAAGAAGCGTGCCACGGCAACAGGCGGCGGGAAGCGGCCCGCCGCGGCCTGTCAACCTGACCCTCAGGGTCAGCAGTTGACCCGAAACCCGCCGCTGGCGGTCGCGGGGACCGGCATCCGGCTGCTGCCAGGCAGGGGCCGGCATGCGACCCTATGCGTCTCTACGAACCGGAAAAGCAGGAGCGGCGCATGGAACTGGGCATGGTGGGCTTGGGCAGGATGGGCGCGAACATGGCGCAGCGGCTGGTCCGCGCCGGGCATCGCGTGGTCGGCTACGACCCCGGCGCCGAGGCGCGCACGCATGCGGCCGCGCAGGGCATCGAGGCGGTGGCTTCGTTGCAGGAACTGGTCGCCGCGCTGGCCGCACCCCGCGCGCTGTGGCTGATGGTGCCGGCGGGCGAGATCGTCGACAAAACCCTCGAAGCCCTGTTGCCGCTGCTGGCGGCGGACGACAGCATCGTCGACGGCGGCAATTCCAACTACAAGGACAGCCGGCGCCGCGCCGCGTGGCTGGCCGAGGCTGGCATCCACTTCCTCGACTGCGGCACCAGCGGCGGCGTCTGGGGGCTGAGCGAGGGCTACAGCCTGATGATCGGCGGCGACGAAGCGGTGACCGCGCGGCTGGCGCCGATCTTCGCCGCGCTGGCGCCTAGCCCGGACAGCGGCTGGGGCCGGGTCGGCCCGGTCGGCGCCGGCCATTTCTGCAAGATGATCCACAACGGCATCGAGTACGGAATGATGCAGGCCTACGCCGAAGGCTTCGCGATCCTGCAGCGCAAGGCCGAGTTCGGCCTGGACCTGCACCAGGTCGCGCAGATCTGGCGCGACGGCAGCGTGGTGCGCTCGTGGCTGCTCGACCTGACCGCCGACGCGCTGAAGAAGAACCCGCGGATGGATGGCATCGCGCCCTATGTCGAGGATTCCGGCGAAGGCCGCTGGACCGTGGCCGAGGCGGTCGACCTCGACGTGCCGGCGCCGGGGATCACCCTGTCGCTGCTGCAGCGGTTGCGCTCGCGCGACGGCGATTCCTATGCCGACAAGCTGCTGGCGGCGATGCGCAACGAGTTCGGCGGGCACAAGGTCAAGGCCGGCTGACGGGCCGCGCCCTGCGCCGGGCGAGCCCGGCGCCGCGGGGATCGAAGCCCGCCGCCGCGGGTGGCGGTTAAAGTAACGGTCTTGCCGAGGAGAACCGCCATGCCCGCACCCGCTTTCGCCCCGATCGCCCCCTATCTGGCCATGGCCGGGATCGCGTGGGTGTTCTACCGGCGCATCCGCCGCAATTTCGGCCGCCAGCCGTGGCGGCACGCGCGCACCGTCGCGCGGTTGGTGCTGGTGGCGGTGGCCAGCGCCTTCGTCTGCCTGGCGGCGGCGTTCGTGCCGCACGTCGCCGTGGGCATCGGCCTGGGCGCGGCAGCCGGCGTGGCGCTGGGCTTGCTGTCGTTGCGCCATACCCATGCCGAATGGGTCGATGGCGGCGGTTTCTACACGCCGAACCCGTGGATCGGCGGCGCGCTCACCGCGTTGCTGGTCGCGCGACTGGCGTGGCGCTGGACCCATGGCGCATTCGCCGGCGGCGCGGCGCAGGGCATGCAGCAGGCCAGCCCGCTGACGATGTCGATGGCGGCCGCGTTGCTGGCGTATTCGCTGGTCTACAACATCGGCCTGCTGGTGCGCATGCGGGCGCTGGCCGCCGCCGCGCCGGCAACCAAGGCCGGCGCATGAACCTGGCGCTGCACTTCGGCCTGCTCGGCGTGGTCGAGGCGGGGCTGATCGCCTTCGCCGTCGGCATGCTGACCTACCTGCTGTGGCGCGGCCTGTCGCGCGCGTTCCGTTTTTCCGACGCGCGCGCGCTGGGCTGGGCGTTGTTCAGCGCCAGCGCGTTCGCGGCCGGCGTCGACGCCTGGAACCTGTTCTACCTCGGCCTGATGAAGCTCGAGTCGCCGCTGTACGCGCGGCTCGCGCTGCAGGGCATCCACGACCCCGAGTCGCTCGGCGCGCGCGTGGTCTGCGAAGCGGTCGGCGCATGGAGCGGCGTGGTCGCCGCGTGGCTGGCGTTCAGTCGCCGTTGGGCGAAGCCGGCGTCGTCGCCGGCCGCCGTGGAACGCGAAAAACACGGCTGATTTCATCGCCGCCTCACGCTTCGAATCCCGGTCTCACCCACCCGTCATCCGTCGTTAACCGGCGGCTAATCCGGATCGCGCGCGCCGTGGTTAAGCCCACGTGCACGTTCAGGTCGTGCCGCAAAGGCGATTCAGGGGAAGGCTAGCACCGTGGCGTCGTGCGACGTTGGCGCACGTTCCATTACAACCATTACTCGACGGAGCCAGACGAAACCATGAGCCACAACAACCGCAAACCGATCTTCGCGCTACTCGCGCTGGCCACCGCATTCGGCGCGGCCCCGGCATTCGCGCAGGACGCGACCGGCACCGCCCCGCCGCAGGACGCGGAGCAGCAGTCCACCCAGCCGACGACCGCGCCCCCCACCACCGGCGCGGAACAGCAGACCCCCACCACGAGCTATCCGCAAACCCAGACCTCGGGCGACGCGTCTTCGCAATCCGCCGGTGCCACCGGCACGCAGAAGGGCTGGGAAGAGGTCGACACCGACAAGGACGGCACGATCAGCAAGCAGGAAGCCACGGCCAGCGACGGCCTGACGAAGATCTTCGACCAGGCCGACGCCGATGCCGACGGCAAGCTGACCACCGACGAATACAAGGACTTCGTCAGCAAGAACTACGGCGAACAACCGCAGACCACGCCGTAAGCCGACGAGCCGACGGAGTCGAGAGGAGCCCTCCCCCGCGGAACCAGGTGGGGGAGGGCGGAAGGGGCAGGGACGCCCGGCGCGCCACGCAATGCGCGGCGCGCGATGGCATTACCACCCATCCACGAAGGAGGATCTGCCGATGATTGGCACGAATGCATACATCCGCCTGTTGCCGCTGGCGGCATTGCTGGCGTTTGCAGCCGGTTGCCAGCCGGCCGCCGACAGCGAAACCGCGGCCGGCACGACGCCGCCGGCCGAAGCGCCGGCAACGGAGCCGGCCGATGCGAACACGCCGCCGGCCACGACCAATGCCGACGCAACCAACGCGGACAGCACCATGCCGCCCGCCGAGGGCGACATGTCCATGCCGCAGCAGGAACAACCGCCGGCAACGGAGCAGCCGGCTACGCCGCCTGCCGAAGACGAACAGCCGACGACGCCGCCGGCGCAGGAGAAGTAACAGCAGGGCAGCAGAAGTACCGAAGCAGAGGTGGTCCCGCAACCATCGCGGCAGGGATGCCGCGATGGCCTTGCGGTATCCTGCGCATCCTTCATCCGCATTACGGGAGCAGCGCGGGATGGGCGGCATCCGCTGGGTCGGTTTCGACGGCGACGACACGCTGTGGCGCAGCGAGGACTACTATCGCGCCGCCGAACGGGAATTCGAACGCGTGCTCGGCGCATACATCGACCTCGGCGACCGCGACACGCAGCGGCACCTGCTCGGGGTCGAACGCCGCAACCTGCGCGTGTTCGGCTATGGCGCCAAGGGCATGACCCTGTCGATGGTCGAGGCCGCGATCGAGCTGACCGACGCGCGCATTTCCGCGCACGACATCCACCGCATCGTCGAGATCGGCCGCGCCACGCTGCAGCATCCGGTCGAACTGCTCGACGGCATCCGCGCGGCGGTGGAAGCCATCGCCGCCACCCACGAGATCGTACTGATCACCAAGGGCGACCTGTTCCACCAGGAGGCGAAGATCGCGCAGTCCGGCCTGGCCGACTTGTTCCACCGCATCGAGGTCGTCTCGGAGAAGGATCCGCCGACCTACGCGCGCGTGCTGCGCGAACTCGGCGTCGACGCGGACGGGTTCGCGATGATCGGCAATTCGCTGCGCTCGGACATCGCTCCGGTGCTCGAACTCGGCGGCTGGGGCGTGCACATGCCGTACCCGCTGACCTGGGCGCACGAGGCCGAGCATGCGTTGAACGGCGACGAGGCGCGGATGCTGGCGGTCGAATCGGCGGCGCAGCTGCCGGCGGCGCTGGCGGAAATCGAGGCGCGGCTGGCGCGCGGCTGAAACGCGTCGGGGAAACCGGCCGGCACGCATGCCGGTCCGGCCGTGCCGCTTGCGGTCGGCGAAGCCGGAAGCGGTATTCGACCGACAGGCTGGCGCTGCGCGCGCGGGCAGGGCCAGGCGGGCCCGGCATCGCTCCGCCCTCTCCCGTGCGGGAGCGGGCGTCGTCGCTTTCAGGAGGTTTCGTAGGTGCCGGACTGCGCGTTCAGCGCAGTTGCAGCACCAGCACCGATTTCGCCGGCAAGTCGACCTGCAGTCGTCCCCCCTCGATCCGCGCACCGTCGAAATCCGCCGGCGCGACCGCGTCGGGACGCTCGAAGGTGTTTTTCGCGGTGATCTCTGCTGCGGTCAGGATGCGCCCGGAAACGCCGGTGGCCGCAACGCCCTGCAGTTTCACCGCGACCGCGGCACTGGTGTCCGGATCGAGGTTGGTCAGCGCAACGTAGACCTGCCCGTCCTTGCCGCGCACCGCCGAACCGTGCACCGACGGCACCGTCCACTTGCCGCGGGTGTACGCCGGCGCGCCGATTTCCAGCGGCAGCACGGTCGCGTCCTGGAACGGCTTGTACATCGCGAAGACGTGGTAGGTGGGCGTGAGCACCATCTTCTCGTCCCGGGTCAGGATCATCGCTTGCAGCACGTTCACCATCTGCGCGATGTTGGCCATCTTCACCCGGTCGGCGTGGGCGCTGAAGATGTCGAAGTGCAGCGAGGCCACCAGCGCGTCGCGCAGCGTGTTCTGCTGGTGCAGGAAGCCGGGGTTGACCCCGGGCAGGCCGGCGTACCAGGTGCCCCATTCGTCGACGAACAGCGCGACCTTCTTCTCCGGGTCGTACTTGTCCATGATCGCGGTGTGGCGCGCGATCAGCTCGTCCATGCGCAGCGCGGCGGACAGGGTCTCGATCCATTCGTCCTCGCCGAATTCGATCGACGAATACCGCGGCGGCCAGCCGCCGGGAATCGTGTAGTTGTGCAGCGACAGCGCGTCGGCGTGGTCGCGCGCCTCGCGCATGAACACTTCGGTCCAGTGGTAGTCGTCGGTGTTGGCGCCGGCGGCGACCTTCATGATCTTCTGCCCCGGCGGCGCCTTCACGAAGGTCTGGTAGCGGCGGTGCAGGTCGGCGGCGTACTCGGCGCGCATGTTGCCGCCGCAGCCCCACAACTCGTTGCCGATGCCGAAGTACGGCACCTTCCACGGCTTGTCGCGGCCGTTGGCGCGGCGTTCCTGCGCCAGGGTCGACCCGGTGTCCGAGGTCATGTACTCGACCCACTCGGCCATTTCCCGCGGCGTGCCGTCGCCGACGTTGCCGGACACGTAGGCGTCGGCGCCGATCAGCTCGGCGAAGTCCATGAATTCGTGGGTGCCGAACGCGTTCGTTTCCTCGACGCCGCCCCAGTGGGTGTTGACCTTGACCGGGCGCTTGTCGCGCGCGCCGATGCCTTCGCGCCAGTGGTACTCGTCGGCGAAGCAGCCGCCCGGCCAGCGCACCACCGGTACCTGCAGCGCCTTCAGCGCCGCGACCACGTCGTTGCGGTAGCCGTGGGTGTTGGGGATCTTCGAGTCCTCGCCGACCCAGATGCCGCCGTAGATGCCGAAGCCCAGGTGCTCGGCGAACTGGCCGAAGAGGTTGCGGCTGAAAGTCGCGCCGGGCCGGTCGGCGTGCAGCGTGGCATCGACCGCGTTGGGGCCTTGCGCCGCCGCGGCGCCGGCGATCACCGACATGGCCGTGGCCAGGCCCAGCTTTCGCAGAGTGTCCTTCAGCATCGTGTCTACCTCTGGCATGGCGGAAACGGAAAGAACCCGCCCGGCGCGCCCGCGGCAGGTCCGCGGCGCGTCCGGGCGGAGGGGGACTCAGAAGCGATAGCGCAGCCCCAGCGCGAAGGTGCGGCTGAACAGCGAGGTGCCGAAATTGTGCGTGTTCGGGTACTCGTAATAGCTCTGGGTCAGCTCGTTGGTCAGGTTGGCCGCGTCGAAGGTCAGGGTCAACGCGTCGGTCGCATCGTAACTGAGCTGGAAGTCCATGCTGCTCTCGGGCTTGTTGTAGACGCCCAGCGGGTTGGCGAACAGCGCCGCTTCGTAGTGGTGCAGGAAATCGTCGCGCCAGACGTAGGACAGGCGCGCGCCGAACTTTTCGCTTTCGTAGGCCAGCACCACGCTGTAGGAACTGTCGGAGACGCCGAACATCGGCGTGGTCTGGGTGCCGACGACTTCGCCGGCGCTGTTGGTGACCGGGATGTCCTGGCTGGAGGTCAGCCGGGTGAAGCTGGCCTGCACGCCGAGGCCGTTGAGCCAGCCGGGCAGGTCGTCCGGGAAGTAGACGGCGCCGACCTCGAAGCCCTTGAGTTCGCCGTTGGAGGCGTTGTCCGGCTGGGTCAGGATGTAGTCGTAGCCCTCGAAGGTCACGCGGCGGCGGAAGTCGCTGACCATGCCTTCGATGTCGCGGCGGAACAGCGTGGCGTAGACCGCGTTGCCGGGGGAGAAGTACCACTCCAGCGACAGGTCGATGTTCTTCGACTCGGTCGGCGCCAGGTTCGGGTTGCCACCGCTGGCGGTGCCGTAGCCGATGTTGGTGACGTCCTCGACGTAGATGATGTTGGGGTTGAGCTGGGCGAAGTTCGGGCGGCGCAGGGTCTCGCCGTAGGCCAGGCGCAGCATCAGGTCGGGGGTGAAGCCGTAGCGCAGCATCACGCTGGGCAGCAGCTTCGACGCGCTGGCCGAGGCGCTGCCTTCGCCAAAACGCATGTCGGTGTCGACGTCGACGTAGCGCAGGCCGACCTGGCCGTCGAACGTGCCGCTGCCCAGGTCGGTGGCGAAATCGGCCTGCACGTACAGCGCCGTGGTCGTTTCGTCGACGTTGAAGTTCTCGGTCAGCACCAGCTGGTCGCTGGTGGGCCGGCCATACAGCGCGCGATAGTAGTCGGCGTTGTCGCGGATGTAGTGGCCGTCGGGCACCACCCACGAAGTCGGCACGTCGGAATGGCCATCGAAGAAGCCGTGGTTGATCGATTGCAGGCCGTCGGCGGAGGCGAACGAGCAATCCAGCACCTCGCGGTTGCAGCCCTGGTCGTTGCCCACGCGCTGGCCCTCGCTGGCGCTGCGGTCGTCGTAGCGCACGCCGAAGGAGAGCCTTTGCACCGGGCCCCAGTTGGCCGCGTACTCGCCGTCGAAGGTGAAGGTGGCCGCGTCGCCCTTCGAATAGTTGGCGTTGTCGTACAACTGGGCCAGGGTCCACTGCGCCGGGTCGGCCGCATTGCTTTCGTCGATGTCCGGGGTGGCGGGATCGTCGACGAAGCCGAACGCCGGGATGCCGCGGCCGCTGTTGAAGTCGACCCAGACCTCGCGCGTCACCCGGTCGGCGCGCATCGCGAAGAAGTCGCTCTCGAATTCGCTGTCCTGCCAGGTCAGTTCGGACTTCAGCTTCAGGTTGTCGCCCACCTCCCACTTGCCGCCCAGCGCGTAGAGCATGCTGTCGGTCTTGCCGGTGCTGAGGTCGCCGCTGGTGAAGTTGTACGGGAAGCCGATGCCCTGGCGCGACTTGACCACGTTGGTGCCCGGGTACACCTCGATGTTCTGCGCGGGATCGTCGCCCAGCGCGCCCCACCAGTCGACGAACGAGAACAGCAGCGAGTTGAAGCCCTCGTTGCGGTAGCCGTTGTAGAACGCCTCGAACGTGTATTCCGAACTGTCGTTCGGCGCCCACTGCAGCGAAAGGCTGGCCGCCGGCCGCTCGCGCTTGCCGGTGAAATCGCTGGCGAAGATCGCATCGCGCGACAGCAGGTATTCGTATTGCTGGCCGTTCACCGGCAGGGTCGAGCCGGCCGCGAACGGCAGGCCCGCCTCCAGGCCCGGCTGCCAGACTTCCTGGCCGTTGATCATCGTATCGATGCGCTGGTAGGGCACGAAGCCTTCCGGCGGCTGGTCGGTGAAGAACGGCACCATCGCACCGGCGGTCACGCTCTGGTCGCGGTAGTTGGTCTCGGCGTAGGAGACGTTGAGCAGCGCGCCGAAGCGGCCTTCGCCGACCTTCCAGACGTTGGAGAGCAGCGCGCTGACGTTGGGGTCGGTGTTGTCCGATTGTTCCTGGTAGATGCCGCGCGCGGCCACCACGACCTGTCTGCCGTCGAAGTCGAACGGCCGGTGGGTGTGGATGTCGAGGGCGCCGGCGATGCCGGTTTCGATGTGGCTGGCCGAACGGGTCTTGTAGATCTCGACGCTGGACAGCAGGCTGGCCGGCACGTCCTGCAATGCCACCGAGCGCCCGGAGGCGGTGAAGATGTTGCGGCCGTTGATGGTGGTGGTGACGTCGTTGAGGCCGCGGATCGACACCGTCGACACTTCGCCGCCGCCGCGATCGGTGGTCTGCACGCCGGTGATGCGCTGCATCGCCTCGATCAGGTTGTTGTCGGGGAACTTGCCGATGTCCTCGGCGACGATCGCGTCGACGATCTGCATCGAGCCCTGCTTGATCGCCTGCGCGCTCATCAGGCTGGCGCGCAGGCCGCGCACCTCGACCTTGTCCAGTTCGGTCGCCGGGTCGGCGGCCGGCGGGCGCGGCGCGTTCGGGTCTTCGGCGGTGGGGCAGACCTGGGCGGGCGCGGGCGGCTGCGACTGCTGCGCGGCGGCGGGCGCGATGGCCAGCGCGGCGGCCAGCGCGACGGGCAATGCGGCCAATGGCAGGGTATGCGTTTGCGTCTGACGATTCGTGCGCTTCATTGCATGGGCTCTCGAATTAGCGTGACTGGGCGGTCGAAAGACCGGATGGCATGCGATCTGCGGTTGTCGCGTACCGCATCGACTGGCGCGCCGCTGCGCGGCGGCAAACAGCGGCAGCCGGCGGTGGGGGCGGGGAGCGGAGCGTTCCGCGGCGATGGCGCGGATGCGCAGGGGCGGCGCAAAAAAGGCAAACGCAAGGCCTCGCGGCATGTCGCCATGCCGTCACGTATGGGCGTCGTCACTTTCAACCCCTCCCGGTCTACGTCTGGACGCAACTGATCCGATTTTCCCGGACGTGCTGCATGTCGACGTCCGGTGCGCCATTTGCCCTGCATTGGGCAGACCATGGCTGCAGGTCGAGCATAGCGACGCGCTCTATAACCTGCTAATGAATTTAATCGGGAAAAGGATATGTAAAGAAGTATCTGTTTCAGTACGCGGAGGCGGCACTCGCGCCATTCGATTTTCATCGCCCGCCATGCGATTCCCGACATGGTTGCGGGCAACTCCGGCGCCTATGCTGCGTGGGGCCATATCGCGGCCGACAAACGCACAAGGAGCGACGTGGCGCTGGTTCGCAGTTTCGGTCGACTCGATGACGGCACCCAGGTACGTGCTTGCCGGCTTGGCGACGACGATGGCCTGCAGGCCGAGATCCTCGACCTGGGCGGCATCCTCGCCCGCCTGGAGATCCCCGTGGAAGGCAATCGCGTCGGCCTGGTGCTCGGCTTGCCCGATGCCGGCGCCTACCGCGCCGATCCGGCGTATTTGGGCATCCTGGTCGGACGCTACGGCAACCGCATTGCCGCATCGCGTTTCTCGCTGGACGGGCGCGGGTACCGACTGGCCGCGAACGAAGGCCACAACCACCTGCACGGCGGCATGCTGGGCTTCGGCCGGCGGATGTGGACGGTCGGGTCGCATGCAAACGACGCGCTGGTACTGCACTACCGCTCGCCCGACGGCGAAGAAGGCTATCCGGGCATGCTCGATGTGACCGCGACCTATCGCCTGCAGGGCATGCGCCTGCAACTGCGGTTCGAAGCGCGCTGCGACGCGCCGACGCCGTTCAATCCCACCCACCATCCCTACTTCAACCTCGCCGGCAATCCGGCCGTTCCGGCCGCCTCGCAGTGGCTGCGCGTGCCGGCCGACGATTACCTGCCGATCGATGCCGAACTGCTCCCGACCGGCGAGATGGCCGACGTGGCCGGTACGCCGTTCGACTTCCGCCAGGCCGCGACGTTGGCCGCGCGCCACGACGAAGCCGATGCGCAATTGCGCGTCGGCGGCGGCTACGACCATTGCCTGGTGCTGCGACAGCCGCACGACTGTGCCGCCGAGCTGTATTCGCCGCACAGCGGCGTGGCCATGCGCATTCTCTGCGACGCGCCAGCCCTGCAGCTTTACGGCGGGCACGGGCTGGACGTGCAGCACCCGCAGCTCGGCCGCGGCCTGTGCCTGGAGCCGCAGGATTTCCCGGACGCGCCGAACCACGCGAATTTCCCCGATGCGATCCTGCGCCCCGGTCAACACTATCGTCGCGAGATCGAATACGTCTTCGCGCTGCCCGGCCGCGATCGCGAGTGGACCGAGGTGACGGCGGCGCTGGACCGGGCCTGAGTTCAGCCGGCGAAACGGTTCGCCGGCAATCCCGGCACATCCAGTTCCACCGCAAACAGGCCACCGGCCAGCGGCTGCGCAGCGCGCTTCGTCTCGTCCAGGTCGACCGTGGCCGTGGTGATGTACAGCGTGCGCAGGTCCGGTCCGCCGAACGCACAACTGGTGACGTTCGTGGCGGGCAACGTTATCCGGGCCAGTTCGGTGCCCTCGCCGTCGTGGCAAGTCACCGCGCCACCGCCCCAGCGCGCGATCCACAGGCGGCCCCTGGCATCGGTGGTCATGCCGTCCGGCACGCCTTCGCTGGCGGCATCGAATTGCCGCCACAGGCGGCGCTCGCCGAGGGTGCCGCGCTCCGGGTCGAAATCGATCGCCCACGTGCGGGCATGGCCGGTCTCGTTGAAGTACATCGTGCGCCCGTCCAGCGACCATGTCGGGCCGTTGGAGATGCACACCTGATCGAGCAGGCGCGTGCAGCGACCGCCTCCTTCGTAGCGGTACAGCGCGCCGGTCCAGGCCCGGCACGCATAGTCCGTGCTGCCGATCCAGAAGCGCCCGCGCGCATCGCACTTGCCGTCGTTGAAGCGGTTGCCGGTACGCTGCGGCTCGGGCCGGTGCAGGCGGACGAGCTCGCCGCTTGCAGGATCGAACAGGGCCAGGTCGTGGCGCAGGCTCAGCAGCAGGCCGGGGGCGCGCTCGCGTTCGGCCAATGCCGAGACTTCCTCTTCGAAATGCCAGCTGCGGCATTCGCCGCTGTCGGGCCGGTAGCGGTGCAGCGCCTTGCCGAGGATATCGACGAAGTACAGCGCCTGTTCGCGCGCCGACCAGCATGCGCCTTCGCCGAGCGTGGCCGCCAGGGGCCAGACGCAGCGCGGTGCAGACACGGCGCGAGGAACGGACACGCGCGGAACCGCAAGGCCCATCAGTGCGAATCGCGGCCGACGCCGTCGCCGCTGCCGCCGACCAGCACGTCCAGGTCCGCGCCAAGGTGCGCCTGCTGCACGTGGTCGACGTAGATCTTGGCCCAGCCGCGGGTCGGACGCGGCGGTTCGCGCCACTCCGCGCGTCGGCGCGCCAGTTCGTCGTCGGACACATCCAGATGCAGGCGCCGGCTCGGCACGTCCAGCTCGATGAAGTCGCCGTTGCGCACCAGGGCCAGTGTGCCGCCAGCGGCGGCTTCGGGCGAAACGTGCAGGACCACGGTGCCGTAGGCGGTGCCGCTCATGCGCGCGTCGGAAATGCGCACCAGGTCGGTGATGCCCCGGCGCAACAGCTTCGGTGGCAGCGGCATGTTGCCGACTTCGGCCATGCCGGGATAGCCGCGCGGACCGCAGTTCTGCAGCACCATCACGCAGGTTTCGTCGATGTCCAGCGCCTCGTCGTCGATGCGCGCCTTGAAATCCTCGATGCTCTCGAACACCACCGCGCGGCCGCGATGCTTCAGCAATCCCGGCGACGCCGCGGACGGCTTGATCACCGCGCCATCCGGCGCCAGGTTGCCGCGCAGCACGGCGATGCCGGCTTCCGTGCGCAACGGCTGGTCCGCGCTGCGGATCACGTCGCGGTTCCAGCATGGCGCCTGCGCGATGTTCTCGCCCAGGGTGCGGCCGTTGGCCGTCGGCGTATCCAGATGCAGGTGCGGGGAAATTTCGCGCAGTACCGCGGGCAGGCCGCCGGCATAGAAGAAGTCTTCCATCAGGTACTGGCCCGACGGCTTCAGGTTGACCAGGCACGGCAGCTTGGAAGCCAGCTCGTCGAAGTCCTGCAGCGACAACGGCACGCCGATACGCCCCGCCAGCGCCAGCAGGTGCACCACCGCGTTGGTCGAGCCGCCGATCGCGGCGTTGGCGCGGATCGCGTTCTCGAACGCGGCGCGGGTGAGGATGCGCGACATGCGCAGGTCTTCCTCGACCATCTGCACGATGCGCCGGCCGCTGAGGTGCGCCAGGCGGAAGCGGCGCGAATCGACCGCGGGGATGGCGGCGTTTTCCGGCAGCGACATGCCCAGCGCCTCGACCATGCAGGCCATCGTCGAGGCCGTGCCCATGGTCATGCAACTGCCCTTGGAACGCTGCATGCAGGCTTCGGCTTCGACGAATTCCTCCTGCTCCAGCGTGCCGGCGCGCACCATCTCCGACATCTCGATCACGCCGGTGCCGGAACCGACCGGCTGGCCGCGCCAGTTGCCCGACAGCGATGGCCCGCCGGAAATGGCGATCGTCGGCAAGTCCACGCTGGCCGCGCCCATCAGCAACGAAGGCGTGGTCTTGTCGCAGCCGACCAGCAATACCACGCCGTCGATGGGATTGGCGCGGATCGATTCCTCCACGTCCATGCTGACCAGGTTGCGGAACAGCATCGCGGTCGGGCGCATCTGGGTTTCGCCCAGCGACATCACCGGGAACTCCAGCGGCAAACCGCCGGCTTCGTGGATACCGCGCTTGACGTGCTCGGCCAGTTCGCGCAGCGAGCTGTTGCAGGGGGTCAGTTCCGACCAGGTGTTGCAGATGCCGATGACCGGGCGGCCGTCGAACATGTCGTGGGTCAAGCCCAGGCTCTTCAGCCAGCTGCGGTAGTAGAAGCCCTGCTTGCCTACGCGGCCGAACCATTCCTGGCTGCGTCGAACCGGCTTGTCGGGTGCGCCCATGACTGACGGGATCCTTGATCGGATGGAGCGAGGTATGCGTCGGGGCGGACGCGCATTGCGCGTGGGAACCCTTTACGGCGGCGATGCTACCGGGCATATTGATATTGTAAAAATAACAATATCCGCACTATCGATACGAAGGTTTGTATCTATTTCGCGCCCTCCGTGGAGACGACATCCGTGTCAGGAATCAACCTTGCAATCGTCGGCATCGGCAAGATCGTGCGCGACCAGCACCTCCCGGCCGTGGCCGGGAACGGCGACTATCGGCTGGTCGCCGCGGCCAGCCGCCATGGGAAGGTGGAGGGCATCGACAACTTCGCCTCGATCGAAGAGATGCTGTCGGCGGTGCCGTCGATCCAGGCCGTCTCGCTGTGCATGCCGCCGCAATACCGCTACCCGGCGGCGGTGAAGGCGCTTGCGGCCGGCAAGCACGTGTTCCTGGAAAAACCGCCGGGCGCGACGCTTTCGGAGGTCGCCGACCTCGCGGCGCTGGCCGATGCCAACGGACTGTCGCTCTTCGCCAGCTGGCATTCCCGTTACGCGCCGGCCGTGGAAGCGGCCAGGCAATTCCTGGCCGGCACGCGGATCCGTTCCATGCGGGTGACCTGGAAGGAAGACGTGCGCCAGTGGCACCCCAACCAGGAATGGATCTGGCAGGCCGGCGGACTGGGCGTGTTCGATCCGGGCATCAATGCGCTTTCCATCGTCACCCGGATCCTGCCGCGCCCGGTGTTCGCCACGGCCGCGACGCTGGAATTCCCGGAAAACCGCGATGCGCCGATCGCCGCCTCGATCGACTTCACCGACGCCAGCGGCCTGGACCTGAGGGCCGAATTCGACTGGCGCCAGACCGGCAGGCAGAGCTGGGACATCGTCGCGCGAACCGATGCCGGCGAGATGGTGTTGTCGGAGGGCGGTGCCAGGTTGTCGGTCGATGGCAAGCTGGTGCACGAACAGCCGGAGCAGGAGTATCCGCTGCTGTACAGGCGCTTCGCCGAGATCATCAAGGCCGGCCAATCGGACGTCGACCTCACGCCGCTGCGCCATGTCGCCGACGCCTTCATGCTGGGCCGGCGCAAGATTGTCGAGGCCTTCCACGATTGACCATTTGCAGGAGCCACGGGACGCCGCTCCTGCAAAAAAACAGCAAAGGAACGGATCAGGAAACCATTTCCAGCCTGGCCATGGGGGATTCCGTGTTCTGCTCCCCCGGTTTCATCGCGCAGGCGGAACGGAAACCCCCGCTTCGGTCTGCACCACCGGCTTCATCGTCCCGTCCGCGTTGTACTGCAGGTACTCGACCGTAACCGCGCGGCGGCCGATCGAGCCGTTCTGGTCGCCGATGGCGAGCGCGGCGTTGTGCAGGAACAGGTACCACTGGCCCTTGAACTCGGCGATGCCCGGGTGGATGGTGAAGCTGTACTTGCCCGAGCCGGTCAGTTCGCCGCGATACGTCCACGGGCCGCGGATCGACGGGGCGGTGGCGTAGGACACCTTCTCGTCGCGGTGGCTGGCGCGGTCCAGCGAGGCGTAGGTGAGGTAGTAGGTGTCGCCGCGCTTGTGCAGCCAGGGGCCTTCCTCGAAATGCGGCGGCGTGATCTCGGTGATCTCGCCGTCGATCTCGATCATGTCCGGCTTGAGCCGGGCGATGTAGCACTGCCGGTTGCCCCACGCGATCCAGGTGGTGCCGTCGTCGTCGGTGAACACCGTCGGGTCGATGTCCTCCCAACTGTGCGTGCCCATGGGCGTCATCTCGTTGGTGACCAGCGCCGAGCCCTTCGCATCGACGAACGGGCCGGTCGGCGAATCGGACACGGCCACCGCAATTGCCTTGCCCGGATGCGTATCGTCGTGCTCCACGGCGGCGTAGAACCAGAACTTGCCATCCTTCTCGATCGCCTGCGAGGCCCACGCGTCGGCCTTGGCCCACTTGAAGTCGGCCACCTTCATGATCGGACCATGGTCGGTCCAGTGCTTCATGTCGGTGGTCGAGTACACCAGCCACTCGCGCATGTTGAACATCTCGTCGCGCTGGGCCTCGTCGTGGCCGACGTAGAGGTAGAGCGTGTCGCCGACCACCAGCGGGGCAGGGTCGGCGGTGAACTTGTCGCGGAACAGCGGGTTGGAGCCGGGTACGGGGTTGTGCACCGGCTTCGCCGCCATCGCGGGCGCGGCCAGCAGCGGCAGCAGGGCCGCGAGCAGGAGTCCGGTGGTGCGCGACGTCATCGTGCGGGCCGCAGGGCGTCGCGCGCGGGTCATCGGGTGGCTTCCTGCGCGGCGGCGTTCCGCGGTTCCAGCCAGCCGTGCATCTTCATCCAGGCGGCGAAGTTGTGGAACCACTGGGTGCTGGTGGTGGGCTTCGGGTACATGCCGAAGCCGTGGCCGCCCTGTTCGTAGAAGTGGAACTCCACCGGGTGGCCGGCGGCGCGCCAGCTTTCGATCAGGCCGAAGCCGCCGTTGGCGAACAGCGGGTCGTCGGCGGCCAGCGCCACGAACAGCGGCGGCGCATCGGCCGGCACGTCCAGCGGCGCCAGCGGGCCGTAGATGTCGCCGAGGAAGGCGGGCTTCGCATCCTCGCCGGCCAGCGCGGTGGCGATGGTGAGCATGGCGCCGGCGGAGAAGCCGACCATGCCGATGCGGTTGCGGTCGATGTTCCATTCGTCGGCGCGGCTGCGCACCAGCGCGAACGCGGCGCGCGCGTCGGCGATCTGCGGGCCGAGCGTGGCGATGGACGACATCGGATCCACGCGATGGCGCGGCACCGGACCGGAGAGCATCTCGCGGATCGACTGCGCGAAGCCGTCCAGGTCCGGCGGGGTCTGGTTGAGCCGGTACTTGAGCACGAACGCGGCCACGCCGCGGTCGGCCAGCGCCTGCGCCACCTGCCAGCCTTCGTTCTCCATCGACAGCGAGCGGAAGCCACCGCCCGGGGCGACGATCACCGCCGTGCCGGTGGCCTTGGCCGGATCGGGCAGGAACGGGGTCAGCGTGGCGATGGTGACGTTGCGCGCGAACATGCTGCCGTACTGGCGGTGCCAGGCTTCGGGGGTCTTCGCGTCGGGCAGCGGCCCGGTACCCAGCTCGATCGCGTCGGGCTGTGCGGGAATCGCGATCGGCGTCATCGCATCGTCCTGTGCGGCGACCGGCGCGGCCACCGCACAAAGCGATGCCGCGATCAGCGCGACGCGAGCGAACGCGGACGGGAAGTGGGACCTGAAGGGCATGGCTGTTCTCCGGCGTGCGAAATGAAACAGGCGGGTGGTCGGGACCGACGCCGAGTGTAGGGGCCACCGCTCGCGTTTCATGCAGCCATCGGAAATCCGATCGTCGCGATATACGTTTATGTATGGGAGCGCGTCAGCCGTATACCTCGCCCGCGGCCGCCTTCATCGCCGCCAGCACCGTCTGCGCGCCCGGCGACAACAGCCAGTCGGTGCGGGTGATGAAGCCGAAAGAGTCCATCCTGCAGGACAATTCCACCGGCACGACCCGCACCATGCCGTGCTCGGCGTAATGCCGGGCCACGTCGACCGGCACCACGGCCAGGTGGTCGCTGTCCTGCAGCAGGCGCGGCAACAGCACCAGCGCCGCGGTGCCGATCGCCCGCCGCGGCACGTCCAGGCCCGCGTTCTGGAACATGAGTTCGAAGCGATGACGCAGCACGCTGCCTTCCGGCGGCACTACCCAGGACGCCTGAGCCAGCGCTTCCAGCGTGGGCCGCTTCAGCGACAGCAAGGGATGGCCGGGGCGGGCGATCGCGCAAACCTCTTCCTCGGCCAGGGGTTCGTAATGCAGGTTGCGCTTGTCGTGGCGGGCGAACAGGCGGCCGATCATCAGGTCGATCCTGTTCTGCGCCAACTGCTCCAGCAGCACGTCGCTGCTTTCGACCACCACCGACACGCGCAGGTCCGGATGCTGCCGGTTGATCCGCGCCAGCGCCGGCGGCAACAAGGTCATCGCCGGGCCGGCGATCGCGCCGATGGCCACGCTGCCGGCATGGCCAGCCTTCAGCGCGTCGATCTCGGCGCCGGCCTCGTTCAGGCTGGACAGGGCGATGCGCGCGTGGCGGATCATGCTTTCGCCGTACCAGGTCGGGCGCATGCCGCGCGGCAGGCGTTCGAACAGGGCCACGCCGATCAGGTCCTCCAGGTCCTTCAGCAGCTTCGATGCCGCCGGCTGGGACATGTTCAGCACCTCGGCGGCGCGATGGATGTTGCCCTGCTCCTCGATCGCGATCAGCAGCATCAGCTGGCGGGTCTTGAGGCGCGCGCGGACGAACCAGGGGGGCGTCGGCATGGGCGGCTTCCTATATCGGGTTGGATATCGATTATCACTATTTCCATATTTGTTGCATATCCGACATCCCCGCAGAATAGGCAGGGGCCGTCGCGGCCACGCAGGTCCCCATCCCGTCCCAGGCAGTGCACAGATGCGACTGATCCAGTTACTCGACGAATCCGGCGCGGTGCGCGTTGGCGCGACCGGCGCCGACGGGCGCGAGGTTCGGCTGCTGGCGCAAACCGGTTCGATGTACGAACTGGCGATGGCCGCGATCGATGCCGGCCGCGGACTGGAGGCCGAAGCCGGCACGCGCCTTGGCCCGGAGCGCACCGACCTGGTCGAACTGCTGGCGCAGCGCCGCGTGCTGACGCCGTTGCACCATCCGGACCCCGCGCATTGCCGGGTGACCGGTACCGGCCTGACCCACCTGGGTAGCGCCGCGGCCCGCGACGCGATGCACCAGAACCTCAAGCAGCAGGCCGATGCCGGCACGCTCACCGATTCGATGAAGATGTTCCAGTGGGGCGTCGAAGGCGGCATCCCGCGCGACGGCGCGGCGGGCGTGCAGCCGGAATGGTTCTACAAGGGCGATGGCGGCATCCTCGTCGCTCCCGGCCAGCCGCTGCCATCGCCCGCGTTCGCGCTGGACGGCGGCGAGGAGCCGGAACTGGTCGGCCTGTACCTGATCGGCGCCGACGGCACTCCGCACCGGCTTGGCTTCGCCATCGGCAACGAGTTCTCCGACCACGTCACCGAACGCCAGAACTACCTGTACCTGGCCCACTCCAAGCTGCGCGCCTGTGCGGTGGGCCCGGAACTGCGCACCGGCGAGGCGCCGCGCGACCTGCGCGGCAGCAGCCGCATTCGCCGGGGCGGCGAGGTGCTGTGGGAAAAACCCTTCGTCACCGGCGAGGACAACATGTGCCACTCGCTGGCCAACCTGGAATACCACCACTTCAAGTACGCGGCGCACCGCCGTCCCGGCGACGTGCACCTGCACTTCTTCGGCACCGCCACGCTGAGCTTCGCCGACGGCGTGCGCGCGCAGGCAGGCGACGTGTTCGAGATCGAACTGCCCGGCTTCGGCATGCCGCTGGCCAATCCGCTGGCAAGCGTCGAGGCCGGTTTCGCGCTGGGCGGCGTGCAGGTGCTGTAACAATGCCGCCGATCCCGCTTTCGACCAGACGCGTCCGGAGAACGAGATGAACCAGAAGTTCCAGAGCTACATCGCCGGCCAATGGGTCGTGGGACAAGGCAGCCAGGCCGACGAGAATCCTTCCGACCTCGCCACGCCCGTGGGCGAATACGGCGTGCTCGACGCCGCGGAGGTCGCGCAGGCGGTGGACGCCGCCGCCGCCGCGTTGCCGGCGTGGTCGCTGACCTCGCCGCAGCAGCGCGCCGACCTCCTCGACGCGGTCGGCAGCGAAATCCTGGCGCGCAAGGAAGAACTGGGTCGCCTGCTGGCGATGGAGGAAGGCAAGACCCTGCCGGAAAGCATCGGCGAAGCCGCGCGCGCCGGGCAGATCTTCAAGTTCTTCGCCGGCGAGGCCTTGCGCATTCCCGGCGAGAAGCTGGCTTCGACCCGTCCCGGCGTGGAGGTGGAGATCACCCGCGAACCGGTGGGCGTGGTCGGCATCATCGCGCCGTGGAATTTTCCGCTGGCGATCCCCGCGTGGAAGATCGCGCCGGCGCTGGCCTACGGCAACACCGTGGTGTTCAAGCCGGCCGAAATCGTGCCGGGCTGCGCCTGGGCCATCGCGGACATCCTGGCGCGCGCCGGCGTGCCGGCCGGCGTGTTCAACATGGTGCTGGGCGCCGGCCGCGTGGTCGGCCAGGCGATGATCGGCCACAAGGAACTCGACGCACTGACCTTCACCGGCTCGGTGCCGACCGGCAACGCGCTGCTGCGCCAGGCCGCCGAACGCGGGCTGAAGATCCAACTGGAAATGGGCGGCAAGAACCCGCTGGTGGTGCTGGCCGACGCCGACCTGGACAAGGCGGTGGAATGCGCGGTCAACGGCGCGTTCTTCTCCACCGGCCAGCGCTGCACCGCGTCCAGCCGCCTGATCGTGGAAAGCCGCGCGTACGACGAATTCGTGGCCAAGATGCAGGCGCGACTGGCCAGGGTGAAAGTCGGCGACCCGCTGCAGGCCGGCGTCGACATCGGCCCGGTCGCCAGCCAGGGCCAGCTGGACACCGACCTGTCCTACATCCGGGCGGGCCGCGACGAAGGCGCCGAATTGCTGTTCGGCGGCGAGCGGGTCGAAGCGCCGACCCGGGGCCACTTCCTCGCGCCGACCCTGTTCGCGGCCACGCCGGAACAGCGCATCAGCCGCGAGGAGATCTTCGGCCCGGTCGCCGCGCTGATCCGCGCCGACGACTACGAGCACGCGCTGGCGCTGGCCAACGACACCGAGTTCGGCCTGTGCGCCGGCATCTGCACCAATTCGCTGAAGCACGCCAGCCATTTCAAGCGCCACGCGCAGGCGGGCATGGTGATGGTCAACCTGCCCACGGCCGGCGTCGATCCGCACGTGCCGTTCGGCGGGCGCAAGGCATCCAGTTACGGGCCGCGCGAACAGGGGCGCTACGCTGTGGAGTTCTACACCACGGTGAAAACCGCCTACACCGCCGCCTGACCGCGGCACGACACGGCAAACGGTTCTTGGGAGGGAACGCGATGCGAAACATCTTCGGGCAAGGCGCGGCATTCGCGCTCGCGCTGCTGCTGGCCGCCTGCTCCGGCGGCGACGCGGCGAAAGGCGCGGGCGACGCCGGCAAGCCGATCGTCGTCGGTTTCAGCCAGGTCGGTGCGGAAAGCGAATGGCGTACCGCCAACACCACCTCGGTCAAGGCCGCGCTGGCGGAGCCGGAATTCAGGCTGAAGTTCTCCGACGCGCAGCAGAAGCAGGAAAACCAGATCAAGGCCCTGCGCAGCTTCATCGCCCAGCGGGTCGACGTGATCGCCTTCTCGCCGGTGGTCGAGACCGGCTGGGAAAGCGTGCTGCGCGAAGCCAAGGCCGCCGGCATCCCGGTGGTGCTGACCGACCGCGCGGTCAAGGTCAGCGACGATTCGCTCTACGCCACCTTCATCGGGTCGGACTTCGTCGAGGAAGGCCGCCGCGCCGCGCGCTGGCTGCTCGAGGACAGCAAGGGCCGGGCCGGCCCGGTCCGCATCGTCGAACTGCAGGGCACGGTCGGCTCGGCGCCGGCCAACGACCGCATGAAGGGCTTCCGCGAAATCATCGACGCCGACAAGCGCTTCGCCATCGTGCGCTCGCAGAGCGGCGACTTCACCCGCGCCAAGGGCAAGGAAGTGATGGAGGCCTTCCTGAAGGCCGAGGAAGGCATCGACGTGCTGTTCGCGCACAACGACGACATGGCCATCGGTGCGATCCAGGCCATCGAGGAAGCCGGGCTGAAGCCCGGCGAGGACATCCGCATCGTCTCCATCGACGGCGTGCGCGGCGCATTCGAGGCGATGAAGGCCGGCAAGCTCAACGCCACCATCGAGTGCAACCCGCTGTTCGGCGAACAACTGGCCGGACTGATCCGCGACGTGGCCGCCGGCAAGCCGGTGCCCAGGCGCGTGCAGGTGGCGGAAGGCGTGTTCACCCGCGACCAGGCCGAAGCCGAACTGCCGAAGCGCAAATACTGACATGGCCGTGGCGTCGCCCGAGCTGGTGCTGCAAGCGCAAGGCCTGGGCAAGCGCTACGGCGCGACCGTCGCGCTGGACGACGCCGGGCTGCGCCTGCACGCCGGCGAGGTGCACGCGCTGATGGGCCAGAACGGCGCGGGCAAGTCCACCCTGATCAGGCTGCTGACCGGCGTGGAGCGCGCCGACGCCGGCCGCATCGTCCTGGACGGCCGCGCCATCGCCCCGGCCACGCCGCTGGACGCGCAGCGCGAAGGCATCAGCACGGTCTACCAGGAAGTGAACCTGTGCCCCAATCTCTCGGTCGCCGAGAACATCTGCGCGGGCCGCTACCCGCGCCGGCGCTGGGGCGGGATCGACTGGGGGCGTGCGCGCGAAGAGGCGCGCGCGCTGCTGCGCGAACTTCACCTGGAAATCGACGTCGACCTGCCGCTGGGCGGCTATCCGGTCGCGGTGCAGCAGATGGTCGCGATCGCGCGCGCGCTGGGCGTGTCGGCGCGGGTGCTGATCCTCGACGAACCCACGTCCAGCCTCGACGAAGACGAAGTGCGCGACCTGTTCCGGGTGATGCGCCGCCTGCGCGAACGCGGCATGGCGATCCTGTTCGTCACCCATTTCCTCGATCAGGTCTACGCGATCTGCGACCGCATCACCGTGCTGCGCAACGGGCGCAACGTCGGCGAATACGCCGCGGCCGAATTGCCGCAGCCGGCGCTGGTCGCGGCGATGGTCGGGCGCGAAGTCGAACTGGCCGGCGCGCACGCCGCCGCCCCCGTTGCCGGCAACGCGCCCACCCTGCTCGAAGCCGAAGGCATCGGCGCACGCAACAAGCTGCATCCGGTCGACCTGCGCCTGCGCGCGGGCGAAATCCTCGGCCTCGGCGGCCTGCTCGGCTCCGGCCGCACCGAACTGGCACGGCTGCTGTTCGGCCTGGACCGCGTCGAACAGGGCACGCTGCGCATCGCCGGCAGCGATGCGGACCTCCGCCATCCCGCCGATGCGGTGCGGCGCGGCCTGGCGCTGTGCCCGGAAGAGCGCAAGACCGAAGGCATCGTCGCCGAACTGTCGGTGCGCGAGAACATCGTGCTCGCCCTGCAGGCGCGCCTGGGTTGGCGCCGGCGCCTCTCGCGCACGCAGCAGGAATCGCTGGCCGGGCGCTTCGTCGAACTGCTGGGCATCAGGACCGCCGACATCGAAACCCCGGTCGGCGCGCTGTCCGGCGGCAACCAGCAGAAGGTGGTGCTGGCGCGCTGGCTGGCGACCGAGCCGAAACTGCTGGTCCTGGACGAACCCACGCGCGGCATCGACATCGCCGCCAAGCAGGAAATCATGGGCGAAGTGGTGAAGCTGGCGCGCCAGGGCATGGCGGTGCTGTTCGTCTCCGCGGAAATCGACGAACTGACCCGGCTGTGCGACCGCATCGCGGTGATGCGCGAACGACGCAAGGCCGGCGAGTTGCCCGGCGACGCCGACGGCGCGCGGGTGCTGGCGATGATCGCGGGGCATTGAGCGTGCACATGTCGTCGAATTCGTCGTCGCCGAAGCCCGCGCTTGCCGCGTTCGCCCGCATCGCCGCGCCGCTGCGCCGCGCCGTCGCGTGGCCGCTGTTCTGGCCGCTGCTGACCCTGGCCCTGCTGCTGGCCGGCAACGGCGTGTTCAACCCCGGCTTCCTGTCGCTGCACTGGCAGAACGGGCACCTGCACGGCAACCTGGTCGACATCGCCAACCGTGCCGCGCCGCTGGCGGTGGTCGCGCTGGGCATGACCGGAGTGATCGCGGTGCGCGGACTCGACATCTCGGTCGGTGCGGTGCTGGCGATCAGCGCCACCGTCGCCGCGTGGATCGTGGTGCGCTTGACCGCCGCCGGCGACTCGCCCGGCCTGATGCCGTTGTGGCTGGCGATCCTGGCCGCGCTGGCGGCCGCCCTGGCCTGCGGCGCGTGGAACGCCGCGCTGGTGCTGAAGGCCGGCATGCAGCCCATCGTCGCCACCCTGGTGCTGATGGTCGCCGGGCGCGGCATCGCCCAGTTGATCGGCGGCGGACAGATCATCACCGTGTACTACCCGCCCTATGCCTTCCTCGGCGGTGGTTTCCTGTTCGGCCTGCCGTTCCCGCTGTTCGTGGTCGCCGCGCTGTTCGCCTTCCTGTACCTGGCGACCGAACGCACCGCGCTGGGCCTGTTCGTGCGCAGCATCGGCCACAACCCGCTGGCCGCGCACGTGGCCGGCGTGCGCGCCCGGGCGATCACGGCGGTGGCTTATGTGTTCTGCGCGTTCTGCGCCGGCGTCGCCGGGTTGCTGGTCAGTTCCAACGTCAGCAGCGCCGACGCCAACAACGCCGGGCTGATGATGGAGCTGGACGCGATCCTGGCCGTGTGCCTGGGCGGCACCGCGCTGACCGGCGGGCGCTTCAGCCTGGCCGGCAGCGTGCTGGGCGCGCTGATCATCCAGGCCCTGACCTCGACGATCTACGCGGCCGGCGTGCCGCCCCAGGTCAACCTGGTGGTGAAGGCGGTGCTGGTGTTCGCGGTGATGTTGCTGCAATCGCCGGAATTCCGCGGCGAAGTGCGCAGGCGCTTCAGTCGCAAGGCCGGGGCCGAGGCATGAACGCGACGATGTCCCTGCCGGGAAAATGGCGGCGCAGCCTGTCCGACCCGCAGCGCGCCTCGCTGCTGGCCACGGCGATGCTGTTCGCGTTGATGGCCGGCGCCGGCGGCGTGCTGTACGACGGCTTCCTCAATCCGCAGGTGTTCCTGAACCTGCTGATCGACAACGCCTTCCTGTGCGTGGTCGCGGTGGGCATGACCTTCGTGATCCTGGCCGGCGGCATCGACCTGTCGGTCGGTGCGGTGCTGGCCTTCACCACCGTGCTGTGCGCGGTGCTGGTGCAGAACCACGGGTGGCATCCGCTGGCGGCGATCGCGCTGGCGCTGGCGCTGGGCGCGGCATTCGGTGCGGCGATGGGCGGGTTGATCCAGCGCTACAGGTTGCCGGCCTTCGTGGTGACCCTGGCCGGCATGTTCCTGGCCCGTGGCGCGGCGACCCTGCTGAGTGTCGATTCGATCAGCATCGATCATCCGTTCCTGACGGGACTGGCCTACCTGCGCCTTCCGCTGGGCGGCGGCCATGCGTTGTCGGTCGGCGCCGTGATCGCGCTGGTGGTGGTGGCCGCGGCGGCCTGGGTGGCGCGCTCGACGCGTTTCGGCCGCGCCGTGTACGCGATCGGCGGCAATCGCGCCTCGGCCGCGCTGATGGGCTTGCCGGTGGCGGCCACCGAAATCGCGGTGTATGCGTTGAGCGGTTTCTGCTCGGCACTGGGCGGCGTGCTGTGCACGCTGTACATGCTGTCCGGCTACAGCCTGCATGGCAGCGCGCTGGAACTGGACGCCATCGCCGCGGTGGTGATCGGCGGCACCCTGCTCGCCGGCGGCAGCGGCCACGTGCTCGGCACGCTGCTCGGCGTGCTGATCCTCGGGCTGATCCAGACCCTGATCGCCTTCGACGGCAGCCTGAGTTCGTGGTGGACCAAGATCGTCATCGGTGCGCTGCTGCTGGTGTTCTGCCTGCTGCAACGCGCGCTGGCGACGCGCCGGCGCAAGCGGAGTTCGAATGCGTAGCGCGCGACGCGAGTTCATGAAGGACTGCGCCGCGACCGCGGCCCTGCTGGGTTCCGGCGCGCTGGCCGCCGGCGATGCCGCGGCGAAGCCCGCCGTTCGGCCAGCGGTGCGCGAGAAGATCGTGCTGCGCGAACGCCCCTTCGAACTGGGCCAGGTGACGCTGCTCGATGGCCCCTTCCTGCAAGCGCGCGAACGCACGCGCCGCTACCTGATGTCGATTCCGAACGAGCGGTTGCTGCACAGCTTCCGCCTGGCCGCGGGGCTGCCATCGGATGCGGAACCGCTGGGCGGCTGGGAGTCGCCGCATTGCGAGATCCGCGGGCACTTCTCCGGCGGACACTATTTGTCGGCCTGCGCCTTGCTCTGTGCGTCGACCGGCGACGCAGCCCTGCGGCGCAAGGCCGATGCGCTGGTGGCCGGGCTGGCGCGCTGCCAGCGCGAAGATGGATATCTCGGCGCTTATCCGGACGAGTTCTACGACCGCCTCGGCCGCGGCGAACGGGTCTGGGTGCCGCTGTATACCGCGCACAAGCTGCTGGCCGGCCAGCTGGACATGGCGCGCCTGTGCGGCAATGCGCGGGCGCTGCGGGTCGCCACGCGCTTCGCCGACTGGATCGGCGCGTGGATGGACGGCTTCGACGATGCGCAGTGGAAGCGCATCCTCGGCGTGGAGTTCGGCGGCATCCACGAATCGCTGTGGGAGCTTTACCGCATCCACGGCGACGACCGGTACCGACGCTGGGCACGCCGCTTCGAGCAGGTTTCGCTGTTGCAACCGTTGGCGGAAAGGCGCGATGCGCTGGATGGCCTGCACGCCAACACGCAGATCCCGAAACTGGTCGCCGCCGCGCGCGCCTACGGGATCGACGGCGACCCGCGCCAGCGACAGATGGCCGAGTTCTTCTGGCAGACGGTGACCGCGCACCACGCCTACGCCACGGGCGGCGTCAGCGACTACGAGCACTTCGGCAAACCCGATCATCTCGCCGGCCGGTTGAGCGGCCACAGCCACGAATGCTGCTGCAGCCACAACCTGCTCAAGCTGACCCGCCACCTGTACGGCTGGGAACCGCGCGCGGCGTTGATGGACTACTACGAGCGCGTGCTGTTCAACGCGCGCCTCGGCACCCAGGACGAAACCGGCATGATGATGTACTTCGTGCCGATGGCTGCCGGCTACTGGAAGCTGTTCAACACGCCGTTCGATTCGTTCTGGTGCTGCACCGGCACCGGCGCCGAGGAATTCTCCAGGCTGCAGGACACGGTCTACTTCCACGACGACGCCGGCCTGACCGTCAACCTGTACCTCGCCTCGCGGCTGGACTGGGAGGCCCTGGGCATGCGGGTGACCCAGGCCACGCGCTTCCCGGAGGAGCAGGGCACCACGCTGCGTTTCGAACTGCGCCGGCCGCGCAAGATGGATCTGCGCCTGCGCATTCCGTACTGGACGAATGGCAAGGCGGCGCTGAAGGTCAACGGAGAGCCGGTCGAGGCGAAACTGGAAGCGGGAACCTACTTCAGGCTGCGCCGCCGCTTCGCCGATGGCGACGTGGTCGAACTCGCCCTGCCGATGGCGCTGCATCCTGCGCCACTGCCGGACGAACCTTCGCTGCAGGCGATGATGTACGGACCGCTGGTACTGGCCGCACGGATGGGCAGCGACGGCATCGCGCCGGAACAGCTGCACGTTTCCGACCAGCGTCCGTCGCTCAACCGCATCGCCGGCCGCCAGTTGCCCAGCGTGTTCTTCGCGCCGGACCAGCTCTGGGCGAAACCGCAGGACGAGGCCGTGCTGCGCTTCGCTGCCGACGGCATGGACGGCCCGCTGGAACTCGTGCCGTTGTACCGCATCGGGCACGAACGCTATGCGGTGTATTGCAGGGTGCGCCCGGAATGGGAGAAGAACCCGCAGTTCTAGCAAGCCGCCGCGCGTCGGCGCGCAACCACAACCGGAAACGCCAGCCCGCGCGTCGGGGAGTCGCAATGCAAACCCAGAAACTGTCCATCCTCGAAAAGATCGGCTTCGGCGCCGGCGACATGGCGGTCAACGTCGTGATCTCGTCGATGATGCTGATCATCACGTTCTTCTATACGGACGTGTTCGGCCTGCGCCCGCAGGACGTGGCCCTGCTGATGATCGTCGTGCGCATGATCGATGCGGTCACCGACCCGCTGATGGGCATGGTCACCGACCGCATCAATACGCGCTGGGGTCGCTACCGGCCGTACTTCCTGGCGCTGGCGGTGCCGTTCGGCATCTCGGTGTTCCTGACCTTCACCACGCCGGACCTGGACTACAACCAGAAGCTGGTCTGGGCCTATGCCACCTACATCCTGGTCACCCTGGTCTTCACCGCGGTCACCATCCCCTACATCTCGCTGATCGGCGTGCTGACCGCCGACCCGAAGGAGCGGCTGTCGGCCAACGGCTATCGCCTGTTCTTCGCCAAGGTCGCCGCCTTCCTGGTCACCATCGTGGTGCCGGTGCTGGCCGAGTCCTGGGGCAATGGCAACCTGGCGGAGGGATACAGGTGGGCGATGGGCCTGATGGGCCTGATGGCCTGCCTGCTGTTCCTGTTCTGCTTCTTCGCCACGACCGAGCGCATCCAGCACCAGGTCGACCGCAAGCCGCTGGGCGAACAGCTGCGCCTGTTGTTCTCCAACGACCAGTGGCTGGTGCTGTGCGCGGTGTGCGTGATCGGCACCATCGGCTACGTGGTGCGCGGCTCGGTCGCGGCCTATTACGCCAAGTACTATCTGGGCGGCGACGCGCGCATGCTGTCCGCCTTCCTCGCCACCGGCGTGGCCGCGGCGATCCTGGCGATGGTCGCCTCGACCTGGATCACCAAGCGCTGGTGCAAGATCGCGCTGTTCCGCTGGAGCCAGTTGCTGGTCGGCGCGCTGAGCGTGGCGATGTACTTCCTCGTCGGCCCCGGCGATGTCGCGCCGGCCTTCGTTTTCTATTTCCTGATCAGCTTCGTCGTGGACCTGCACGCGCCGGTGTTCTGGTCGGCGATCACCGAGGCGGTGGACTACGGCCATGCCCGCGACGGCAAGCGCGTGGCGGGATTGGCGATGGGCGGAATCTCGTTCTGCCAGAAGGCCGGCATGGGCATCGCCGGCGCCATCGTCGGCTGGCTGCTGGCATGGTTCCAGTACGTGCCGGACCAGCCACAGAGCGCGTTCACCCTCAACGGCATCGCGCTGATGCTGTCGGTGATACCCGGCCTGTTCCACGCGCTGATGGGCGGGTTGATGTTCCTCTACCGGATCACCGACGGCTACTACAACCAGATCAAGCAGCAGATCGTCTCCGAAGGACAGGCCGCGTGACCGCGGCGGCGAAACGAGCGACCCCCACGTGAAACTCCGCAATCCGTTCATCCTCAACCGCGCCGACCCGCACGTCTCCCGGCGCGACGGCCACTACCACTTCACCGCCTCGGTGCCGGAATACGACCGCGTGGTGCTGCGCCGCTCGCGCACGTTGGCCGGGCTGATGCACGCCGAAGAAAAAACCCTGTGGCGCGCGCCGGCCAGCGGCCCGGCCAGCTCGCTGGTCTGGGCGCCGGAACTGCACCACGGCGGCGATGCGTGGTACGTCTATTTCGCCGCCGCGCCATCGCGCGAGATCAAGGACGGCCTGTTCCAGCATCGGATGTACGCATTGCGCAATCCGTCCGCCGATCCGATGCAGGGCGAATGGGAATTCGCCGGCCGGGTGGACAGCGGCATCGATGCGTTCTGCCTGGACGCGACCAGCTTCGCGCACCGCGGCCGGCGCTATTACCTGTGGGCGCAGAAGCACCCGGACATCCCCGGCAATTCCAACCTCTACCTCGCGCCGATGGAAACCCCGACGCGCATCGGCGGCCCGCCGGTGATGCTGACCCGTCCGGAATTCGACTGGGAAGTGCAGGGCTTCCTGGTCAACGAAGGCCCCTCGGTGCTGGTCCGCCACGGCAGGGTCTTCGTCAGCTATTCGGCCAGCGCCACCGACGAACGCTATGCAGTCGGCCTGCTGTGGGCGGATGCGAACGCCGACCTGCTGGATGCGGCGAACTGGCACAAGTCGCCGCAGCCGGTGTTCGTCACCGATGCGGAGCGCGAAGTGTTCGGCCCCGGCCACAACAGCTTCACCGTGACCGAAGATGGCGAAACCGATCTGCTGGTCTACCACGCGCGCAACTACCGGGAGATCGAAGGCGATCCACTGTGGAACCCCGACCGCCACGCCTGCCTCCAGCCGCTGCAGTGGGATGCGGACGGCATGCCGGTGTTCGGCCGCCCGCTGCGCGAAGTCGAAATCCCGGGAGGGGATGCATGAAACGCACGTTATCCCTGCTATGCGCGTACGCCACGCTGCTTGCTGCCAACGCGTTGGCGCAAACCCCGCCGCCGGCGAACAACGACGACATGATGGAAAACCCGCCGGTCGCCACGCCGCGCAAGGGTTATTCGGCCGACGTGCTTGCGCACGATCCGGTGATGATCCGCCAGGGCAAGACCTGGTACCTGTTCATCACCGGCCCGGGCATCAGCGTGTACAGCTCGAAGAACCTGAAGGCCTGGAAGGCCGAGCCGCCGGTGTTCGCGCAGATCCCGGCCTGGGCCTACGACATCGTGCCGAAGTTCAACGGCCACATCTGGGCGCCGGACATTTCCTTCCACGATGGCGTCTACACGCTGTACTACTCGATCTCGACCGGTGGCAAGAACACCTCGGCCATTGGCGTGGCCACCAACACCACGCTCGACCCGGCCGACCCGGCGTTCAAGTGGGTGGACCACGGCATCGTGCTGCGCTCGGTGCCGCACCGCGACCTGTGGAACGCGATCGATCCGAACCTGGTCGAAGACGACAACGGCACGCCGTGGCTGGCCTTCGGTTCGTTCTGGGGCGGCCTGAAGCTGGCGAAGCTGCGCGCCGACCGGCTGGCGCTTGCCGAACCGCAGGAATGGCATACCCTGGCCAAGCGCGAACGCTCGCTCCTGGTCGACGATGCCGAGCCGGAACCCGGTGCGCTGGAAGCGCCGTTCCTGTTCAAGAAGAACGGCTGGTATTACCTGTTCCTGTCCTGGGACCACTGCTGTCGCGGCGCGAAGAGCGACTACCGGATCATGGTCGGCCGCTCGCGCACGCCGCAGGGTCCGTACCTGGACAAGGAAGGAAAGCGCCTCGACCAGGGCGGCGGCAGCGAAGTGCTGCGTGGCAGCGCGCGCTGGCCCGGCCCCGGCCACAACAGTGCCTACACCTTCGATGGCAGGGACTACCTGGTCTTCCACGCCTACGACGCCAGGAACCAGGGCCTGCCGAAGCTGAAGGTCCTGCCCGTCTCGTGGGGCGAGGCCGAGTGGCCCAAGGTGGATGCAACGGCCTTGGAACACTGATCGCTGTCCTGCCCGGCATTGAAGGGCCGCAGCGGTCGGCGGCCGGACGGCTTCGTTGGCTGGACGGTGCCTTCCGGCCAGTTCCGGACCGAACGTCCGCTTCGGATCGGCAACAGCCGAAATCGCAGGGCGCAGATCGCCGAACCGGCCGTGGTTCTGTCGTGATTCCGCTCGAAGTCAGAAGCGGTATTCGACCGACAGGCTGACGCTGCGCGCGCCGTCCTCGTCGCCGGACAGGCGGTATTCGTCGTCGACCGGGTCGTAGCGCACGCTGCGGGTGCGCTGTTCGTTCAGCATCAGGCTGACGTCGAGCAGCGGCAGGATGCTGGTGCCGATGCCGGCGCCGTAGTACACGCCGCCGCCGTGCTCCGTGGATTCGCGGCGCTCGGTCACCGGCGCGGCGTCGGCGAACCGGTCGATCACGGCGTGGTCGAATTCCTGCTCGTAGCCGGTGTAGCCGGCGCGGGCGATGAAGAACACCGGCAGCAGCGGCGGCTTGATCCGCGCGTTGGCGCCGACGAAGACATAGCGCGTGGCCAGCGTGTAGGCATCGGTCGAATAGCCGCCGGCGAAATCGGTGCGGGCCTCGCCCTCGAGGTCGGCCAGCTTGCCGCCGCCGGCCTCGATGCCGACCTGCACGTTGTCCAGGCCCCAGCGGTAACCGGCGCTGGCCTGCAGCAGGTTGGTATTCCGGTCGCCGAACGCGTTGTCCAGCTCGATCCGGCCGGCCTGGCCGCTGACGAAGAAGTCGCCGGCGTGCGCGGCGGGGGCGGTGGCCAGGGCGGCGGCCAGCAGCGCCGCGCATCCATGTTTGAGCATGATTTCTTCCTTTCGGTGATGATGATGCGGAAACCTCGCGGCCGCCGCCGCCCTCTTCGCGGGCGGGGCACTGTAGCCGGCATCACGTCAAGGAGCTGCGATGGGCTTCACCGATAGGAGAAGCCCATCGCAACGGGTTCATCGCCGGTTCGGTTTCCGGTTCAGAAGCGGAACTCGATGCCGAGCGTGGTGCTGCGTGCGGTGCTCACGTCGTCCCAGTAGTACTCGCCTTCGTACTCGTCGTAGTAAAGCGACGAGTAGGCATAACCGTTGACCATCAGGTTGAGGTTGACGTTCGGGGTGAGGTCCACGCCGATGCCGGCGCCGAAATAAGCGCCGCCGCCGCTGTCGCTCTCGGAATACCTTCCGCTGTCGGTGTAGACGCCGCTGACGGAATAGCTGCCGCTCAGTTCCTGGTCGTAGCCCAGGTAGCCCAGGCGGGCGATGGCGAACCAGCGACTGTCCGCGCCGAACTGGAAGCGGGCATTGGCGCCGATCTGCGCATAATCCGCCTTCAGGCCATAGCGTTCCTCCACGTGGGCGAGGCCGTCGCTGAAGCCGACGTCGTAGGAATAGCGGTCGTCGATGCCATCGATCCGGCCCGCGCCGACTTCAATGCCGACCTGCACGCGCTGCCCGGCCTGCCAGCGGTAACCCAGGTTGAGCGACTTGCCGTCGCCGCTTTCGTCTTCCAGCCCGATGTCGGACAACTTGACTTGTCCAGCCTGGCCGCCGATGAAGAAACCGCCCTGCGCCTGCGCCAAGGGCGCAATACCCCCCAATGCGATGGCGACGAGCGCCACGCGTCCGAACTTGAACATGTTTTCCCCTAAACAAGATGTTGTCGTATGGCGGGCGCCGCGACGGCGCCCGCAGGCCCGGATTGCGGGCCGCGATACTCTAACCGCGGGCGCGGCGATCGCGCCACTGCACTGTATCGGTGTGCGACGTATTTCCCGCTCCGCGAGGGCAGGCGCATAATCAGGAAACCATGCCGCATCGTTCGTTTCGCCATCGCCTCGCGCGCTTGGCCCTTTGCACGGGCCTGCTGACTGCGTGCCTGCCATCGATGCTGTCGGCCCGGGTCGACGCGGCCGCGGACGACTACCAGCCGCGCACCGGCGACGCGTGGATCGATCGCGCGCTGCGCGACATCGACGACTATGCCGCGCGCTACCCGGACAGTTTCGTCGACGAAGTCTCGCGTTACCTCGGCGTGTCGCGCGGGTACGCGCAGGCGTTGCTGGCGCAGCCCGGCTGGCGCGCCGGCGACGTGCACTTCGCCTGCGCGCTGGCCAAGGCGTCGGCGCACTCGTGCCGCGAGGTGGTGCAGGCGCGGGCGAAGGATTACGAGGCCGGCTGGCGCGACGTGGCCAAGGCGCTCGACGTGCGCCCCGGCTTCGGCGAATACAAGCGCGTGCGCGAGGCGATCCGCGCCAGCTACGCGCACTGGGCGCGGCCGCTGCCGGAAGAATGACGGCGACGTTCAGCCAACGGGCGCCGGGGGCGGTCCGTAGAAGCGCCGCAGGTGCGCGGCCAGCTCGGGCATCTCTTCCTGCAGCAGCGCCGGCGCGGAGAAATGGTATTCGCTGAGCACGGCGAAGAATTCCTCCGGCGCCTCGGCGGCGTAGGGGTCGATCGCGGTATCGCGGCCGGCGTCGACTTCGGCGCAGAACGCGTCGTAGCGACGCTGGAAATCGCGTGCCCATTCGCGCTGCCATTCGCGCGGCAGCAGCGGGGTGCCGTCCATCTCGCCGTCCAGCACGTCGAGCTTGTGCGCCATCTCGTGCACCGCCACGCAGTAGCCGGCCCACGGGTCGTCGAGGTCGGCCCGCACGTCGGCCCACGACAGGATCAGCGGGCCGCTGTCCCAGGCCTCGCCGGCCAGTTCGTCGTCCCACTCGTGCAGCACGCCGGCGGCGTCGACGTGGCTGCGGCGCACGCGGAACGCATCCGGGTACACCAGCAATTGCGACCAGCCGCGCAGGCCGTGTTCGCCGAAGCGCAGCAGCGGCAGGCAGCACAGCACGGCCAGTTGCGCGCGCTGGTCGTCGTCGAGCGCCAGCCCGTCCAGCGGGGTGATGGTCTTCTCGTGCAGGAAACGCTCGCTCAGCGCACGCAGGCGCGCCGCGGCGTCATGGTCCAGCGCATTCGCCCACGGCGTCGCCGCGAGCAGCGACCGCCAGCGGGGTTCGGGAAGGGGTGCCGGCCGCCCGCGCAGCCAGTCGAACAACCGCAAGCTCAGCGGAACATCCCGGGCAGGAAACTGTGCCATTTGCCGGCGTGCGGACGCGGCAGGTTGTCGCCGTCGCTGCTGCCGCCATCGCTGCGCGCCGCCGGGGTGGCCGGTTTCGCGTACTTGCCGCGGGTCGCCGCGGCCTTGGCCGGGCCGGGTTTGTCGGTACCGGCGGTGGCGTCCGCATCCTGCGGGCAAGCACCGCTGCCGTCGGCGGAAGCGTTGTGGCCGTTCTGGGCCAGCGCGGCGGTGCTGGCGCAGGCCAGCAGCAGCGCGAAGGCGGCGCGTTGCATCGGACGATGGCAGGGCATGGTGGCTCCGGTCCGGGGCGCGGGAAAGCCGAACTATAACCCAATTCCGACGCCCGTCAGCGGCGGAAGCGTGCGCCGGCTCACGCATAATGAAGGGCATGCCCGCGACCCTACGCCACCCCCCGGACCCGTCCAGCCGACAGGCGCGGGTTCCCGCATGAATGCGCCCCCGAACGCGGAGCGCGAGCTGCTGCAGCGGCTGTGCGCCGGTCCGGCCAGCGGCGGGGAACTGGCCCGCGCCGGCGGCCTGACCCGCGCCGCGATCTGGAAGCGGATCGAGGCCCTGCGCGCGGCCGGGATCGAGATCCAGGCGCAACCGGGCCGCGGCTACGCGCTGGCGCAGCCGCTGGAATGGCTGGATGCGGCGGCGATCCGCGCCGGGCTGGCGCCGGCACTGCGCACGCAACTGGCCGGCCTCGAAGTCGCCTGGTCGATCGATTCGACCAACAGCGAGTTGTTGCGCCGCACACCGCCGGCACGGGGCGTGGCGGTGCTGCTCGCCGAGCGCCAGACCGGCGGTCGCGGCCGCCGCGGCCGGACCTGGGCCTCGCCGCTGGCCGCGCACCTTTACCTGTCGCTGGACCGGCAGTTCTCCGCCGGGTTGGCCCGGCTGGGCGGGCTGAGCCTGGTCGCCGGCATCGCCGTCGCCGAGGCGCTGCGCGAAGCCGGCTTCGGCAGCGTGCGCCTGAAATGGCCGAACGACCTGGTCGTCGCCGACGCATCCGGCGCGCTGCGCAAGCTCGGCGGCCTGCTGGTCGAAGGCAGCGGCGAGCACGCCGGCCCGGCGCGCGCGGTGCTCGGCATCGGCGTCAACGTGCGCATGCCGGCCTCGCATGCGGCGAAGATCGACCAGCCGTGGATCGACCTGCAGGCGCTGTCGGCGCAGCCGGTGTCGCGCAACCGCATCGCGTCGTTGCTGCTGTCCCGCCTGCTGCCGGCGCTGGAAGCGTTCGACGCGCAGGGACTCGCGCCGTTCGTCGACCGCTACGCCGCGCTCGACGCGCTGGCCGGGCGCGAGATCGACGTGCACGGCCACGCCGGCGTGCAGCGCGGCGTGGCCTGCGGCATCGCCGACGACGGCGCGCTGCGCGTGCGCATGGACGGCGCGGAACAGCGGCTGTACGCCGGCGAAGTCAGCGTGAGGGCGGCATGAGCCAGTGGCTGTTCGACCTGGGCAATTCGCGGCTGAAATGCGCGCCGCTCGACGCCGCCGGCGAACTCGGCGAAGTGCGGGCGCTGGGCCACGACGAATCCGCGTTCGTCGAACGCTTGCGAGAATGCCTGCCGGACAGGGCCGACTCCGCGTGCCTGGCCAGCGTCGCCTCGCCGGCGCTGACCGCCGCGGTGCTCGACGCGCTCGTGTCGCGCTTCCGCCGCATCTCGATCGCGCGCACGCAGCGGCGCTTCGCCGGCGTGCGCATCGCCTATGCCGAACCGGCGAAACTCGGCGTGGACCGTTTCCTCGCCCTGCTCGCGGCGCGCGCGCGCGGCGCCGGCCCATGGCTGGTGGCCGGGGTCGGCACGGCGCTGACCGTCGACCTGCTCGACGCGGACGGGAACCACCGTGGCGGACGCATCGCGCCGTCGCCGCGGCTGATGCGCGAGGCGTTGCAACGCGCCGCCGCGCAGTTGCCGGCGCAGGGCGGCGACTACGTGGAATTCGCCGCCGACACCGCGGACGCATTGGCGTCCGGCTGCGACGGCGCCGCGGTCGCGCTGGTCGAGCGCAGCCTGCGGCTGGCGCGGGAAGAACTCGGCGCCGCGCCGCGCCTGCTGCTGCACGGCGGCGGCGGCGAAGCGCTGCGCGCCTGGCTGCCGCAGGCCGAACCCGCGCCGTCGCTGGTGCTGCAGGGGCTGGCGATCTGGGCGCGCGCCGGCCGGGACCGCAGCGACCCGCCATCGACCCGCAGCCCATAGAATCGCCGCATGCTGATCCGCGCCCTGCTCGTCCTGCTCGTCGTGCTGAACCTCGGTGTCGCCGGCTGGTGGATTTCCCGGCCCGATGCGCCGCCGCCCGCGCCGCCGCAACAACCGCAAGGCGTCGCCCGGCTGCAATTGGCCAGCGAAGCCCCGCCGCCACGCGCGCCGGCTGCGTCGCCGGCGCAAGCCGCCGCCACGGCAGCGCCGTCCACGCCCGTCGAAGCGCCGCCCGGAGTCGCCGCCGGCACAGTCGCGGCATCGCTGCAATGCTTCAGCCTGGGTCCGTTCGCCGACGCCGCCGCGGCGACCGCCGCCGTTGCCGCGTTGCGGGCCGACATCGCGCGATCGCGCACGCGCGAAGTCGAGGGCGCGTCCTCCGGCAACTACACGGTATTCCTGCCGCCGGCCGAAGACCGCGCGGCGGCGCAGGCGCTGGCGCAACGCATCGCCGCGGCCGGCTTCGACGATTTCCTGGTCGTCAACGAAGGCGAACTGGCCAACGGCATCGCCCTGGGCCTGTACCGCAACCGCAGCGGCGCCACGCGCCGCCAGCATGCGCTGCAGGCGGCGGGGTTCCCGGCGCAGGTGCGCGCCGCGGGCGAGGAAGGGCCTTCGCAGTGGTGGGCCGACATCGCGGCGGAGCAGGGCATGGATGCGGCGCAGGCGCGCGCGAAGGCCGGCGCGAAGCAGTCGCAGGCGCTGGATTGCGCCGCGCTGCGCTAGAATCGCCACCGGCTTACTCTTCGCCGCTTTAGCTCAGTCGGTAGAGCAACCGCCTTGTAAGCGGTAGGTCGTCCGTTCGATTCGGACAAGCGGCACCATCTATACGTCCGGCAACGTCCGCCGGAGTCCGGAAATCCCCGGAAAACCCCATGAAATAAGGCATACAGCGTCCGGCATTGTCCGGCGCTGTCCGCTTGCATCCGGATTCAAGTGGGGGCATATTTGGGGGCATGCCCCCGGTGGGAGGGGCAAAAAACGGGATTGTGCCCCCAGATGGCCGCGAAGCCTTTAACTGACCTTGCAGCACGCGCAGCGAAGCCTGCAGACAAGCCATACAAGCTCGCTGCAGGCGGCGGTTTGTATCTCGAAGTCATGCCCAACGGCTCGAAGTATTGGCGCATGAAGTACCGCTTTGCTGGCCGCGAGAAGCGCCTGGCCATCGGCGTCTATCCCAAGGTATCGCTCAAGGACGCGAGCGCCGCACGCGACAAGGCGCGCGCCTCGTTGAACGCTGGCCGCGACCCCTCTGGCGAGAAGCGCACGGCCAAGCTGCTGGCGCGCCAGTCCGCCGACAACCGCTTCGAGGCGGTCGCCAAGGAGTGGCTGGAATCCCGCAAGGGCGACCTGGCCGGGTCGACGTGGAAGAAAACCGAATGGCTGCTGGAAACCTTCGCCTTCCCGTGGGTAGGCCAACGCCCGATTGGTGAAATCGCCGCGTCCGAGATGCTGGCTGTGTTCCGCCGCCTGGAGGCGCAGGACAAGCTGGAGACGATGCAGAAGCTCAAGCAGGTAAGCGGGCAGGTGTTCCGCTACGCCGTGGCCACCGGGCGCGCTGAGCGCGATCCTACGGGCGATCTGCGCGGCGCTCTCAAGACCAAGAAGAACCGCCACTTCGCGTCGATCACCGACCCGGAGAAGATCGGGGAACTGCTACGGGCAATCGACGGCTACACCGGCCAGTTCACGACGCTATGTGCATTGAAGTTCGCGCCGCTGGTCTTTACGCGGCCCGGGGAACTGCGCCATGCCGAATGGTCGGAAATCGACCTGGACCGCAAACAATGGAACATCCCCGGCGAGAAGATGAAGATGGGGACGCCGCACATCGTGCCGCTGTCCTCGCAGGCTGTCGCTGTCCTGACTGAGCTCCAGCCGCTCACCGGCAAGGGCAAGTACGTTTTCCCCTCCGTGCGCAGCAACCGCGACCCGATGAGCGAGAACACGGTCAATGCTGCTTTGCGCCGCCTGGGTTACGGCACCAACGACATGACCGGCCACGGCTTCCGCAGCATGGCCTCGACGCTGCTGCATGAGATGGGCTGGAACACCGACGCCATTGAGCGGCAGCTTGCCCATGCCGAGCGCAATGCGATCAAGGCCGCGTACAACCGCGCCGAGCATCTGCCCGAGCGTCGCCGGATGATGCAGGCGTGGGCGGATTACCTGGACACCCTGAAAGAAGGCAAGAAAAAGAACGTCCTGCCGTTCCGGAGAAAGACCGGATGAGTCGCAGCGCATGCGACGGCATTGCGAAGAATCGGGCTTAGCCCGGTAAAAGCGGCCGAACCGGGAGCGGTAACTCCCGGCCGGCCTTCCACAACCGTTCCCAAGGAGAACGATCATGGCAACCAAGAGTGTAACCATCGCTGACGCGGAGCGGGCATACGCGAAGATCGTGCGCGCTAATTGCATCATGCGAGTGATATCCAAATTCAGTTATAGCGACGACCACGACGAGTGGCTCACTTCGGAAGCTGCGGAGGGCGCAGCGGACCTGCTGGATGCCGCGACGGAAGACCTGCGCGAATACCTGGATGCACAGCAGACGGAGGCCAAAGTGGCAGGTACTTCCGCAAACACCGGAGGGGTCTGATATGGCTGGTTTGCGTCCCCTGATTCACATGGAGCAGTTCTTGGTCAAGAACCTTGGCGAAGCGCTTGAAGTTCCCGCTCGTAGTAGGCAAGCACAGGCTCGTTTCCGCGGGCCTGGTCCTGGCTTGGGGCCGCGCGTCTATCGGCGGGAATATTGGGTGGCGATTCGCCTAGAGCGAAAGGACGGAAAGATTGTTGATGGTTATCCCCTGTCTGACAGGAAACTTTCTCGCTACCAGGCTCGGAAACTGCTTCGCCGTGTCCGGCTGACCATCCCCCAAGCTGGCATTTATGTCGGCCAAGGGGTTCGCCCATGAATACCGAGTTGACCGTTCATGGCGCCATGATCCCTGTAGCGCGGGGAGAATTTGTTCGCATTGATGTTAAGCGCATGCAGGACATGGCTGTCCCCAAGTATCGCGCCCGTGAGGGGCAGGGTGAAGGCGTTCCCGTCGAGTGGTTGGACGAATTGCTCGACGAATTGGTGGACTTCACTGGCCGTGCAGACGCCTCCGATTTCGAGGCCGAAGTCCTGCATTTCTCGCTGTTAATGATCCAGCGACTGGAGCGGAGGCGAGAGCAGAACAGAAAGAGTGCGCAGGCTGCATTTGGTCGGCTATCTCAGCACTTCATCGGGATAGAGGATGAAGATATCGCGCGCGATATCGAAATTCTCGGCGCATGCCTGCGTCCCATTAATCGCATGTGGAGGGAAGGCTAAAAATGGCACTTCAACAACACGAATTGAAATCGCTCGCGATTGAACTCGCCACGGCCATGCCTCCCCCGCGGAGCAAGACGCTTGGCGAGGTCATGGCTGACGCAATGGAACTAAATGAGGCTGACCAGCAGGTAATCGAAGGCTTCTTGCGAGCTGCGCGGACGGCCGGCCTCAAGATGGACCCGGATAGCGTGCGTCGTACTGATGCGGCCGACCTGCGGGCGTTGTGGGCTCTCAAGTGACGGCCCCTTGGGGGTGGACTGCTGCGTCGATAGCGACGATCTGATCAACATCCGCATCTAGCCCGACGGGGCGAAAAGCCGGAGACCCTGCCGGCCTGGCGCGGTTCCTTTCAAGGGAGCGCGGGGGCGCTATGGATGACGCTGTATTGGCGAGGCTCGGGCCGCTGGACCTGAACAAGACCGACGACGAAATCGGTCAATGGATGGTCGCGGCGTGGGTGGGCATGCAGGCGGAAAGGGCCGGCATCCCGTTGAACCGTATTCCTGAGGAGTGGGCAACTTCGCTCATCGCGGAAACCGCGAAGATCGATTCCGACAGCGTGGAGCACGCTGCGCTTGAGAGCGCCTTCCGCAAGGCGTGTGCCGGCGACTACGAAACCGCCGGCAAGATGCTCAGAGACTACGTGGAGGCCGGCGCGACCGACCTGGCGAAGGATCGGCTTGTTGGTGAGGCGCTCCCTATTCTGCGCGGCAAGCGCAAGGGGAGCCCGAAAGGCGGCGCCACGAACAAGGCTAAGGCAGAGGGGTGGCAGAAAACGTGCATCGAGGCCGCGAAGAAGATGCTCGCCGAAGGTCGAGCTCAGCATGAGCTCGCTGGGGTCCTCAGCACCCAGTACAAAAGGACGGCCACACAGGTCCGCAATGTTCTGCAAGATGCCGGTGTAATGACCCGGCGCACGAAAAAAGCGAAAACGGCCTAAGCGCACTTTCGTTTTATTCGAGAAGTTTCAAACCGTCCCTGCACGCCCGCAGGGGTTCCCCCAAGAACGGACGGTTATGGAAACTCTCACTCCCCCGACCTATGCGCCGCTGGTCACGGCCTGCACGGCGCACGGCATCAGCCGCACCGTCGCATACGAGCTCATCAGCGCCGGCAAGCTGAAAACCTTCACCATCGGAAAGCGGCGCTACGTCTATCTGGACAGCCTGCGCACGCTGCCGGAACGCCTGGCGGCAGAGTCCGCGAAGGCGGCCGCCTAATGGGAACCACGGAAAAACGAAACCCGCCGGTGCGAACGGCGGGCTCCGAGGGTGCATTCGCTGGCGGCGGCATGCAGTGGCGCAATGCTAGCGTGGCTTCGGCATGCACTCAATGCCGGCTCGCGGGCAACCTGGACGACCTGGCCATTGCCCGGAAGGAAGCCCGTCTCGCGTCTCTGCGCAATCAGGCGGTGGAGCTCACTCGGATCGGTGACAAGGCGGGCGTTCGCGCCGTGCTGGTCGAGATCGCGAACCTGATCGCCAGCCGCACCCCTTTCGAGGTTCACCGCATCGAACACCTCAAGGGGCTGGCTGTGGCCAACACCGGAGGCCGCCGCCATGCGTGATTACAGCAAGGTCGCGCCGCAGTTTTGGACGGGCGACACCGGCAAGGCATTGAAGAAGGCAGGCCCGGAGGCGGTCATCGTCGCCATGTACCTGATGACGAGCCCGCACGCCAACATGATCGGGCTCTACTACCTGCCCATGCTCTACATCGCCCACGACACGGAGCTCGGATCGGAAGGGGCTTCTAAGGGGCTTGCAAGGGGCATCGAAGCCGGATTCTGCACCTACGACGAGGCTTCGGAACACGTCTTCGTGCACGCGATGGCGCGGTTCCAGATCGGCGAGCGCCTGGCCCCGAATGACAAGCGGTGCAAGGGCGTCGAAAACGAACTGGCGAAAGCACCGAAAGGTCCGCTGCGCGATGCTTTCTTGGCGTTGTACCGGGATGCGTTTCACCTCTCGGAAGCAAGCCCCATCGAAGCCCCTTCCAAGCCCCTCGGAAGCCAAGAACAGGAGCAGGAGCAAGAACAGGAGCAGAAACAGAAGAAGAGCAAGGCGCCTCGCGGCGCCACTGCAGACCTGTTTCCGGGTGTCGATTCCCAAGTGGTGTCGGACTTCCTCGAACTCCGGAAAAGCAAGAAAGCGCCGATCACGGCAACCGCAGTGGCCGGCATCCAGCGTGAGGCCCAAAAGGCCGGATTGACGCTGCAAGAGGCGTTGGCCATGTGCTGCGAGCGCGGCTGGTCCGGATTCAAGGCGGATTGGGAAGGCGTGTCGCGCCGCACGCGACCGGCTGCGAATGAGCCGGCCACGCTGCCGAGGCTGCAAGCATGAGCCGCGCCCAATCGCTGTACCACGTCGAGCGCCAAGTGTTGCACACGGCGATGGTTCGCGCCTCCAGCCTGCCGGACATGCCGTTGCAGACCAAGCACTTCGCCAACGAGCAGCACGCCGAAATCTGGAGCGTGATCCAGTCGCTCGCGCAGGAGGCCAAGCCTTTCGACCCGGTAAGCGTGGCGGATGCCGCGGAGCGCGAAGGGCTGTCCCGCGGCACGCAGACGCTCGTGATCGAAATCGCTGCGGCGCAGGAAATCATCCCGGCGCGGGATGCCCGCTATCCGGCAGGTCTGCTGGTGACCGGCTGGCGAGACCGCGAAACGCTGCGCATCGCCCGCGAACTGGCGGATGAAGCCGGCCGCCGCGAGGATGGTGCTGCGGATCGCGCCATTACCTCGCTGATGGCTCTCCATGCCGACGAGCACGACTGCGAGCACACTGCGAAGACGGCCATGCAGCAGGCATGGGCGGAGGTTGTGGCCGCGCACGAGGCCGGCGGGCGCTTGATCGGCGTTACCACCGGCATTGAGGAATTGGACGATACGTTGGGCGGTTTGCACGACTCCGACCTGATCGTGATCGGCGCCAGGCCGGCGATGGGCAAGACGGGGCTTCTGCTGGGCATGACCGCAGCGGCCAGCAAGTTCGGTTCCGTGGGGCTGATTTCCGGCGAGCAACCAGCGTCGCAGGTGGGGCTCCGCTGGATGGCGGCTGGTTCGAACGTGTCGGTTGGTCGGCTGCGCGCGGCCAAGATCGAAGACGATCAGTGGGGCAGGCTGACGAACGCGGTGAGCGACCTCGGCGGCCGTCCGATCCGTCTGCTGGATCGCAGTTCGCCCGACATTGCCGAAGTGATCCGCGTGGCGCGCCGCTGGAAGCACCAGTACGGGATCAAGGCGCTGTACGTGGACTATCTCCAGAAGCTGGAAATCAGCGGCATGGCGAGAGCGCCGAAGCATGAGCGCATTGGCGCGATTGCCCGGATGCTCAAGAACCTCGCGCGTGATCTGAACATCCCCGTGGTCGCTCTTGCACAGGTGAACCGCAAGGTCGAGGAGCGCCAGAACCAACGCCCGATGATGAGCGACCTGGCCGACTCTTCCGAAATCGAGAAGGAAGCCGACCAGATCATGATGCTCTGGCGCGACCTGTCGAATCCTCAGGCCGAAACCGCCGCGGCAGAAATCAACGTGGTGAAGAACCGCCACGGGAACATCGGCACTGTGAATTGCCTCTGGCGCGGCGCGTCCACGTCCTTCGTGAGCATGGCGCCGACTCGTGACTACCACGACGGCCGGATGGCCGCAGCAGGGGGTGCCTCGTGAAACGGACGAAGAAACCCCTTGTGGCGAGCAAGCCGGAAAGCGTGCCGTCGGTTCTCGAAGCTTTGGCAAGCGAGAAGGCAACCCAAGTGCGTGCGAAAGGTCGCGCCTTCGTTGCCGTGAATGGCGTGGCTTCAAATGCAAGGGCGATTCAGGAGTGGCAGAAACAGGCCGGGATGCCCGTGCCCGAAACCTTGGCCTACACCTTCGACGCGCTTGACGAGATGGTGCAGCGATCCAAGCGCGGCGACAGCAGCGACTCGGAAATGCTCTTGCTCGGCCAGGCGGCGGCGCTGAACGCTGTATTCGCCGCGTTGCTCGGTCGGGCACAACTCAACATGGGCGAGTTCCCGGAAGCGTTTGAAAGCTACATGCGGCTCGCGCTGCGGGCGCAGTTTCAGAGCCAGGCCACGCTCCGGACGCTGAGTGAGATCAAGGCGCCGCGCTCCGTCGCTTTCATCCAGCAGGCAAACGTCGCCAACGGCCCGCAGCAGGTGAACAACGGCGTGTCCGCTCGCGGGGGCGGGATGGAGATGAATCCGCCAAACGAAAAATTGGAGGTGGTCAATGGCCAATGGGTGGACGCCGGAGCGCAGGGCTCGGCAATCGGAAGCTATCAAACGCTGGAAGCCGTGGGAGAAGACGCGCGGCCCGGTGACGGAGGAAGGCAAGCGGCGCAGCAGCCGGAACGCATGGAAAGGCGGCGAGCGGCCAATTTTGCGCGAGTGGGCGCAGATGCTTCGGGAGCAGGAACGGCAGCGGCGCGAGGCGTGGTGAAAGGCGGCAGCCGTGCGCGGCGCCTGAGCACGACGGAGGGTTCCCCGTGACGCGGCCCCTCCCACGCAATCGACGCCCCGGAACGCTGCGCTCCCGCCTCGCCCTGTCGAAGCGACCTGTTAAACAAACGGCGGAAAACACGTCCACCGCGCCGGGACAAGGTGAGCAGGTGCCTTTCAAGGCGATCACCGCGCACCCGGATTTCCAGTTGCGTCAGGGCATGGCCGAGGTGCTGCTCGGCGAATCGATGGCTGGCTGGTGGCTGGATCACATGGATTCCTGCTGCGAGCTCATGGCACGGGGGCAGCCCTGCACCTGCAACTGCGTCCTCTGGTTCAGGGGGATGCGTCGGACGGTGTGCGTCCTCCCCTCTCTCGAAACTGCTGTATTTCCGATCCACTGACCAACAACCAACGCCGTGGGGGCGAATGGAACCGAACAACCTCAACCGATGGGGTAGCCGGCATCTGCCGCAGGAGGCCGCCGCGCTGGCTTTCATGCGGCGCAGCCGGTACGACATCCGGCCGGCGCTGCTGCTGCTCTTCCATGCGCAGGACGGAAGGCAGTTCCCCGCTACCCACCTGCATGGCGTCTGTTACCTGCGGGTCTGGTGCGAGCACCGTGGCATTGCATGGCGGCATGATGTCCTTGAATTGGCCGCTGCGGACGCTCTGGCGGTCATGTGGCGCAGGAAGGCTCCGCAGCCGGTGGGCGTGCGCGCCAAGCAACTCGGCGTCCGGATCGGCACGTATTTCGATCTGCGTACTGCGGCACTCGAAATGTTCCAGACCCGATTGCACGAGGCGCAGCAGCACTTCCTCTCGGGAAAGATTTACACCCGCAGATCGGTATTCTCGAAAATAGGAACCGCGCCCCCACGCCAGTCCTCCCGCGCTGCGGCGGGCAATCCGCAGCAACTCTTCTTCCAGTGGGCCGCATGACCATGACGCTCGAAACCGCAACCGCCGCAACGGATTGCGTGGCGAAGCCGTGGGCGGCTCCCGAGATCGGGGCAAGCCCAGCGGCGGTGTTCGACATCCCCAACGCTTCGGCACTCCGGCAACACGCATTGCAGGCGCACTTCATCGATTGGCCGGCGCCGGATGGCGAGGTCTACAAGCGCGTGGCGCTGGTCGAGGTGCCGGGGCTGCAACAGGCAATCGAGGCGGCCGTTGGGCCGGTGGACATGCTTGGAATGGGTTACCGGCTCAACTACGGCGGCGAATTGCCGAACCATGCGATTCATTCCGACATGGGATGGGGCACGCATGCGGCCGTGGTGTACCTGTCGGAAGGCACCGGCGGAACCGCGTTCTGGCGCCATAGGGCGACGGGCGCAAACAGGATCGATCCCGGCGATACGGCACTGTTCGAGCTCGTGAAAGACGACTGGAACGACGCTGGCCGCTGGGAGCGAATCGGCCTGGTCGAGATGAAGCTCGGCCGAGGCTTGATCTACGAAAGCGCGTTGTTCCATTCCCGTTGGCCCTTCGCGGCCTTCGGTGACAACCCCGAATCCGGGCGACTCATCGCGGTCGCATTCTTCACCCCGAGGCAGCAATGACGGTCACCATTCGACAGGCAACGCGGGACGACGTTCCGGCGATTGTCGCCATGTCTGAGAAGTTCTACGCCAACACCGTCTTCGCCGAGTGGTTCGAGTTCAATCCGGAAACCGTGGCCGATATCGCTGCAACCCTGGCGAGCGGCCATGTGATGTTGTTGGCAGAACAGGGTGGAAGGGTGGTCGGCATGGTCGGCCTGTGGGTGCTCCCTTTCGTGTTCAACACGCGCCACTGCGCCGCGTACGAAGTCGTGTGGTGGGTGAACCCCGACGCTCAGGGTTCGGGAGTCGGAAAGGCTCTCCTCGATGCAATCGAACCGGCCTGCAAGGAACGCGGCGCCGAAGTGATTCACATGGTGCATATGGCGAACAGCCCGCCGCAGGCGGCTGCTCTTTACGAACGACTGGGCTACGCGCACAGCGAGTCCGCTTACGCAAAAAAGGTGGTGTGACATGGGCGCAGTAACGGCGGCGGTAATTGGCGCTGTCGGGGCGGTCGGGGCGGCAAAAATGTCCTCGGATGCTTCGAAGAAGGCAGCGAACAAGCAGAGCAGTGCGGCAAATCAGGGCATCGCGGAACAGCAGCGGCAGTTCGACACGTTCCAGCAGAACATCCAGCCGTATCTCGTGGCCGGGCAGAACAGCTTGACCGGCCTCACCAACCTCACGAACAACCCCGACTCGATCCAGGACTCGGCGGCGTATCAGTGGCGACTTGGCCAGGGAATGCAAGCGCTAGATCGGAGTGCCGCGGCGCGTGGCTCGCTCTACAGCGGCGGTCACTCAGCGGACCTCATGCAATACGGGCAGGGCCTGGCGTCGCAGGAGTACGGCGACCAGTGGAACCGGCTCATGGGCATGACGCAGTTGGGCCAGAACTCCGCGGTCGGTGCGGGCTCGATGGGCATGCAGTCGGCGAACAACATCGGGAACCTCCTCGTCGGGTCCGGCAACGCGCAGGCGAACGGGGCAATCGGCAGCGCCAACGCATGGGGCAATGCCCTGTCCGGCCTGGCGAACGTCGCCGGCCAGTACGCGGCGAGCCGTAGCAGCAGCTACAGCCCGAACCCGAACTCAGCAGGTCCAACGGATTGGGGAGCCTTCGCTCCGAACAACCCCTCCAGCGGTTGGCAGCCCAGCGGCACGAATACCAACCTACTCACCGGCGGCGGCTCGCGCTGGTACGTGGGAGGCAACTGACATGCAGAACCTTCTCCTTCCCGATATCCCCGGCAGTTATCAGCAGGGCTATGCCTTCGGCACCAAGCAGCGGCAGCAACGCGAGGCGGAGCAGCGCCAGAACCGCCTCACTGGTCTCGCGTCGCAGGCGTACTCCGCGCCGGACGCGCAGCAGCGAGACCAGTTCGTGCGGCAGGCCATTGCCACGGACCCGGACGCTGGTTTCGCGCTGAACAAGAACCTGCAAGCCGACGAGGACCGTCGGAACACCACGATGGTCAACATGGCAAAGATGCTGACCTCGGCACCCGAGCAGGCGCGTCCGGCGATCTACCACCAGATGGTGCCGACGCTGAGCCGGTTCGGTATGCAGGACCTTCCGCCCGACTACACGCCGGAAACCGCGCCGACGATCATGGGCGCGGCGAACTCGCTGTTGCAGGCATACGGCGGCGCTCAGGCGCCGGAGCAGTTCACCCTCGGGCCGGGCTCCAAGCGATTCGACGCATCGGGCCGAGTGGTCGCGGAGGTTCCCTTCGCTCCCGCTCGCCCGACGCTCTACACCGACGCGAACGGTAATGTTTCGTGGCTCTCGCCGCCGACGCAGGGCAACGGCTTGCAGAGCGGCATCGGCCCCGACGGCATGCCGTTCCAGATCGATCCGAGCATGCCGCCGGAGGGTCGCGAGGCCGCGATGGCGGATATCGCCAACAGTGGCGGAGCGAACGCCTATAACCTGCCGCCGCGCGTGGCTGGGAACGGTGTTGTCCCCGTGCCCGGCGTCCGCGGCAAGCCGGCGCAGCAGGCGGGCAATTCGTTCCGCCGGATGAGCCCGCAGGAAGTCACCGCCGCGGGCTATCCGGCCGGCTCGGTGGTGCAGGTTGACTCGGAAGGTCGCGAAAACGTCGTCTATCAGCCCAAGGAACAGGCAGCGGCCGGCAGCGGCCAAGCGAACGACGGCCTCAACGACCGCCAGCGCGTGGCCGTGCAGGGCGTGCAACGCAACCTGCTCCAGTACGCGGCAGCGCTCACCGGCAGGACGCCGGAGGAACTCGCCGGGATGAGCTCGGAGCAGATCGCGTCTGCGGTGAAGGAGAACAGCGGGCGCTTCATGCAGGGCGGCGTCGCGCGCGCGGTCAACGAACTGCCGTGGGGCAGCACGCTGGTGCAGGGTTCGAACGCGGACATCGCCAGCTACTCGCAGGGCGCTGGCGCAGCCTGGGCCGCTTACGAGAACCCGACCGGCATCATCACCAACGCCGACCGCGAGACGGCGACGCTGCAAATGCCGAACCCGCTCGATCCTCCGCAGGTGCAGGCGGCGAAGATCAAGAACTTCCTCGACCTCTCCGGCTGGAAGGGCGGGCAGTCGAGCGCGGCGCCGGCCAGCGGATCGCAGGGCGTGCCGCAGCAGGCAATCGACTACCTGCGCCAGAACCCGCAACTGCGCCAGCAGTTCGAACAGAAGTACGGCGTCTCCGCCGACCAGTTCTTGAGGTAGATCATGCCGAATCCCTTCGACCAATTCGACAGCGCGCGGCCGATGCCGCAGGCTACTGGCAACCCGTTCGATCAATTCGATGCGCCGCGCGCGGACTTTTCCGACGTGACGGCACGTATCGACTCGACGGAGCAGCGCGTGGCGCCTTCGGCCAACAATTCCGACTTCGCGCGCATGGTCACCGGCCAGCCGAAGCAGAAACCCGGCTGGCGTCGCGATCTGGAACTTGGCACGCGCAACGTGCTGCAAGGCGCTGGCGGATTGATCGGCACCTTTGGCGGCGATGCGTTCAATCACTACGTTTCGAACCCGCTGGCGCGCGTGCTCGGCATGCCTGAGGAGCAGGCGTTGCCGTACCGCGAGGAGGCCGCGCGCCTGGCTGACCGGATGGGCTTGGAACGTCCACAGACGAAGCGGGAGCGCATCTACGGCGACATTGGCGAAGCGCTGACCGGCACGGCCTTGACCATGGGCGTTGGCAGCGGCCTGAGCCTGCTGGGTAACGCCGGCAAGGTTGGCCCGGCAGCGCAGGGCGTCGGGAACATGCTGGCCAGCCGCCCCGGCTTGCAGGCGGTGAGCACCATCGGCGGCGCGGGCGCTTCCTCGATCACGCGCGAGAACGGCGGCAGCGAGGGCGCACAGATCGCCGCAGGACTCGCCGGCAGCCTGCTCCCCGGCGCAGCCCGCACGACCGCTGCCATGACCACGCGCGGCCTGCTGCGTGGTTCGTCCGGGCAGACGGTACAGAACAACCTCGTCGGGTTCCGTGCTGCGGGAACGACGCCCACGGTCGGCCAAGCGACGGAGAACCGCCTCGCTCGCGGCATCGAGGCAGTGCTGTCCAAGGCGCCGGGCGGCGCCGGCACCATGGCGCGGAAGTCGGCGAGCCAGAACGAGCAGATCGGCGGCGCCGTGGACGACCTCGCCGGCACGCTGGCCTACCGCTCCGACCCGACCAAGGCGGGCCGTGCAATCGCGCAAGGCGTGAGCGGGCCCGGTGGCTTCCTCGACAACTTCCGGACCACGTCCGCGCGCCTGTACGGCGAGCTCGACCAGTACCTCCCGCCGAACACGCCGATGCCGGCCACGAACGCCTCCCGCTACCTCGCGCAGCAGACGCAGAAGATTCCCGGCGCCACGGCCACGTCGGCGTTGCTGTCGAACCCGAAGCTGTCGGCGATCCGCGACGCGCTGGAGGCCGACCTTGCCGCTGGCAATGGCTCGATCCCGTACGAGGCGATGAAGCGCGTGCGCAGCCAAGTGGGCGAATTGATCGCGGACGCCGGCTTGGCCCCGGACATCCCGGTGCGCCAGCTTCGCGGCCTCTACGGCGAATTGTCGAAGGACATGGCTGCCGCAGCGCAGGCGACGGGCAACCCGAAGGCGGTTTCCGCGTTCAACCGCGCGAACCTGCACTTCCGCGCCGGCATGAACCGCATGGAGTTGATTGAGTCGGTAGTCGGTCGGAACGGCGGCCCGGAGGCAGTGTTCAATGCGGCGGTGAGCGGCACGCGCGAAGGCGCGACGAAACTGCACGCCGTCATGCAGTCGCTTCCCTCGGACGCGCAGAAGATGCTCTCGGCGACGATGCTGCGCCGGCTCGGCCGGGCAGTGAGCAGCCAGCAGGACGATCTCGGCGCGCAGTTCAGCACGCAAACCTTCCTGACCAATTGGGACAAGCTGAGCCCCGCGGCGAAGTCGGCTCTGTTCGACCGCTATGGCAATGGGTTCCGCTCCAACCTGGACAAGATCGCGCGCGTTGCCAGCAACCTGCGCGAGGGTGCGCAGACGTTGCCGAATCCCTCGGGGACCGCGCCCGCCGCGGCGCAACTGGTCAGTTCGGGCGCGTTCGCCTTGGCCGTGCTCACTCAGCAGTGGGGCTATGCCGGCGCCATTGCGGCCGGCGTAGGCAGCGCATGGAGCGGCTCGCGGCTCATGACGAACCCGAAGTTCGTCGGCTGGCTCGCGCGCTCGACGGATGTTCCCGCCGCGATGCTGCCGAACATGCTGACCGGCCTGCGCATCATGGCGAGGGAAGAGCAGGACCCGGAAATCGATGCGTTCGCCGACGACCTCGAAGCCAGGATGCGGCCGCAGCAGGCAATGCCTGTCCGAGAGTCGATTCCCGCGCGTTAGGTCCGCAGCTTGACGTGCCCCTCAAGCTCTAGTCCTCGCAGTGCCGCCGTTTCGCGCGGCTGCGAAAACAGGATGCGCACGTTCCGGTATTCGCCTTCGCCGTTGAGGCGAGCGCTGCCAAAGGCGACGGCATCCTTGTTCCCCGGCGTCCGATAGGTTAGTTCCCGATGCGTGTATTGCACCGGAAAGAGAATGCCCTTCTCCGTCGAGAGGTCGAGAAGCAGCAGGGAAAGTTCGCTGCCGGCGCTCAGCGCTGCGACCGTTTCGGAAGTCAGTGGCGGAAGCTGGTGGAAGTAGTCGCTGTCGTGGGTAGCCATTGGCCCTCCTGGTTCAGTCGTCGCAACGCTCGTCTTCATCGGCGTCCTTGCAGTCCCCATCTTCGATCATCTGCTGCTGGACTTCCTCCGTGTAGGCTTCGCATCCTTCGATGAAGGACTGCGAGTTGCCGCCGCAGTCGTCGGGGTCTTCGATGTCGTGCGCCTCGGCCCACTGGTAGCCGGCTTCATGGCCTCCGCAGTCGGCCGTGCATGGGTAACCGTGCGAATAGAGGGGAAGTGCCGGAGCGGTTGCCGGGCGCTGCGTCCTATCGAGAACGCAATTCGTGGCCGGTGTGGCCGAAAAATATCCGGTTCCGTCCCTGCGATAGCACCAGTAGACAGGCCGCGTCGCTGTTAGGCCGCCACTCGTCTGTTGTGAAGGCTGGTAGTTCGCAATCAACACACATGCGTAGTTTTTCAGAGGCTGGGAGACGTACGTGGGAATGCGATCCGGGCCGATGCATTTATACAGCGAGCCCGCGAAACAAGGCAGTGGCACGAGGGCGGCGCCCGCAAGCGCGGCGGCCATGATCAACAATCGTTTCCTGCCAGCCACATGCTCCCCCGGTGTCTTACGGTAACCGCCTGCGCGGCCTGGTGCTCCGGCGGCGCGCTTGCTCCGACGCCGTCGGAGACGGAGGCGCGTAGCTCTCCGGTGCGGGCGAGCGCTTCCCGTACCACAACCTGCTGAGCAGCGATTGCCCGTGCGGCCATGCGTCATGGTCGGCCCACAGCTTGAAGAAGAGGACTCGCCTGAGCCTCCCTTCCGGCACGAAGCGCCACAGCAGCCAAAGGAAACCCGCCCACAGGCCAAGGAACATGGCCCCAAACAGCGGCTTGAGCAGCATAGTGAGGGCGAAATCGTGGTTCATGGGCGCATGCTACTCGGTTTGGCCCGAAGGGCTTTCCGGCGGCACGCGATGCCGCATGATCGACGCCGCAATCTGGTTCGACGACCATTCGAAGGATCGCCAGGCGAGTTCCGGCGTGTCGCCGTAGCCGACGGTCTTCGCCATGAGGCCGAAATGACCCTGCTCACCATAGAAGTGCTTGAGCGGTTCGACCATGAAATCGAAGAAGATGCGGATCGGTGGAGGTGGGGCAGGGATGGCGCCCAAAATCCAGCCGGCCAAGTCCACATAGTGGCTGGTGTCGGTGGATTTCTCGGGGTTCCTGATCACGTAGACGGCATAGCCGCCGACATGGAATTTCGAGGCAATCGGATTATCGTCCGCTGTCCTTTCGAACTGCGCTACGTCGCAGCCGATGGAGCACAGCTTGGAATCGTGCCCTGTCGCTGCTGCGACCATGCTCCGAAGCCCAGCGCTTCGCCGTAGCTCGGGAATGGTGTCGATCAATTCGGGGCTGCTGATCAAGTCCACGAACGCCCCGCGATCATGGCCGTACGCCGCCAACTCCTCCGGGCTCATCCCGTGGTAGTGCGTCATGGTTTCGGCCTTGTCGGTGGTCGCGATGCGATACCCCGGGCCTTCGAAGGCTATCTGCTCCATCCCTTTTCCTCGCGATCACAACTCAGGCGTGTCCCGGCCGCAGTTATAGCAGCGCCGGAAATCGGGCAGTTGCTTGCCGTAGTAGACCTTGCCGGGTCGAACGCCACCCAACGGGCCGCCACAGTACCGGCAGTCCGGCCCATGCCCGCCTTCCCACCGATACAGCCGCCAGCCGAACACGGCCAAGAACCCAGCCGAGGCGACTGCTCCCGCAAGCGCAATCCCCCGTGCCGGCGTGCCTAGTTGCCCGAAGTACGGCGAGGAATTCGCCAGGTGCGACACCGCCGACGACAGCAGGACGCCGCCCATGAGGGCCAGCAGCGGCCATGCTAGGCCGCGCGCGAAGATCGACCACCACCGCATATCCGTTCTCCATGAAGGTGACGCACGAAGGCTGGCAGCCGTCTGTCGCATGTGTTGAGACTGCACATGGCGATGGTATCGGTGCCGAGAGAGCCAATGGCTCGGAGATTTTCTCGACGCCGTGTAGGGAAAATCCTACGGAAGAAACTGGCACGCTATCCTGTTCCGACAGGGGGAGCTATGGACTGGAAAGAAGGCATGACGTTTGGAGTGGCGCTTCTAGGCGCAGTGCTCGGCGTGATCAATACTGTTTGGGCGCTTTATCGTGATCGCGTCCGTTTGCGCGTCCGTGCAGTATGGCTGAGCAGGGTATTTCAGATCAGTGGAACCACGCAGCTCGCGGGGCAGACTTCTGAATTCGCTGGCGTTTTAGAACGAAGCCCTGATGGTCATTTTGGTGTTCGCGTTACCAATTTAGGTTTTGTCGAGGTGACTATCGACAGCATGGGACTCACCTCCACCGGATTTTTCAAGAGACGGTTTGGGCGCCGTCTACAGCGCAGCCCAATTATTTCTGATGCGATGAATGCGGTCTCGCTGCCGTACAGACTAAAGCCGCGCGAAACAATTACTGTTTGGACGGCGCGAGATGAAGCAACGGTTGGTAAGGCGCTCGCCAAAGCAAAGCGTGTGTATGCATCCACATCCTGTGGTGTGGATGTGTTTGGTGCGAGTGGGCTTCTTCGAGCACTAGTTCTTCGGGAAAGGCAACGTGGGTAGTCCGCCAGAGAACTCCGGCAAGACGGCTTTGAAAGCAGCGCTTATCGCTGCTGAGGCTATATCCGGATGCACACGCCTTTGGATACTTCGCATCCTTGAGGCTAGTCCAGGTCGTTGCGGCAACGACGACTTAATGCACGTTGGACTGGCCTACGTTGGGTTGCCGCTTGCACAAGCTGATTTGCTTGGGCATCTAAACTTCCTTGCTGACAAGGGATTGATTCGCCTGGACTACCGAGATGAGTTCAAAGTCTGGGTCATCGATCTGACGCGCACTGGGCGAGAAGTTGTTAGAGGCTTGGTGGAAGTGGAGGGGATCGAGCGGCCTCAAGGTGAGGATTAGCGCGACCTACCATTCAAAAAGCGAAAACCCCGGCATGCCGGGGTTTTGTTGTTACTTCGCGTTAGCGGAAGTCGGAAAGCTAGTTCGGGAGGTGGGTTCGCGTGTTGGAGCCTTGCGTCCTTCTCTTGCGGCTTGAGCGTGCTCGTAAGCCGTTCTCACCTGCGTCTGAATCCCCTTGCTTTGGCTGCTGGGAGCCATTTGCCGATTCATTGCTTGGTTGAGAAGAGTTGTCATCTTGGGCTCCTGCTTGAGATGGGGCGGGCGGTGGTATTACGGCACAAGCGATGTTCGATTGAGATGAAATGAGATGCCAGATCGAATCGCAGAAATGTTGTTCGGCTTCGGTTAGTGGGCCTACGCGCTCGAAAAGTTCCTTTGCTTCCTTTCTGTCAATGACAAAGTTGTGCGACGGATATTTGTGTATCAAGCGGTCAAGGGCGTTTTGTTTCAGGTTGCTGCCGTATTGATTAAGGCGGTTGCCGTACTCCTCGGCGATGCGTGTCAGCCTTTGCAATTCCCCGAAGCGGAGCGGGTCTAGCTGGCTAAACAAGGGCGACGCAATTGCGGCGCTGACTTGTGCGGCAAATTCCGCCGAGAGCTTCGTTGATAACCCGAGGTTGCGTGTTTCTTTCAGTACGAGGTGGAAGCTTTCTTTGATGTGTTCGGTCACGGCACCCATGGCTTCGGTAATGTCCAAGCCCGAGCTCCGCTCTTGCAGTTCCGACCCCTTGTAGACCTGAATGTCCAACGGACCAAGTTCACCGAAATCACCGATGCCGAGATCGTCTGCAACCATGGCGATCAGGGTTCCCGCACTTTTGCACCAATGCGGAATGGCAATCCGGAGGCTGCCTTTGCCCTTGTAATGGTGGCGCAGGCATCTACCGATCCTGAATGCGCCATCCGGGTCTCCTCCATACGTATTCAGGAAGATGGTGGCCTTGTCCTTCTTCTTGTTCCGCTCAATTTCAAGGCTGAGCGTACGGTGCAGGTCGCGGCTGATGGCGTGGCTGATGAAGAAATAGTCGCGTTCTCCATCCTCCTTGTACAGCTCGGCAACTGCGTCTTCGAAATTCATTGGCTTCCCCCAGTTAAGGAATCCTAACACCCAGCTTTTGCCGGGGTGTTAGCCCCCTTGGGCATGTAGGCCGGCACGGCCCGGCATCGCAGGCGGCCTTGAGTGGGGGCATATTGGGGGGCAGAATCTCCGAGCGGTTAGCCAATAATCCATATAAATCAAACAGATATATTGACTATTCGACGCCGACAAGCGCACCAGGCCCGCCGTGGGTCGTGCGCGTTCAGCGCGGATCGTTCGGCGCGCAAGTACCGACGCGATGCCGGTACACCAGGGTTCCGCCGAGCCAGCCGGCCGCGCACAACGCAGCGAAGCCGGCTGCACTCAGCCCCAGCGCCACGGCATCGGGCTCATGCCAGGCCATTCCCTGCATGCGCAGCAACAGGCTGGCGGCATAGCAACTCCACGCGGCCATCGCCGACAGCATGTGGCGGTTGGCTACCCGCTGCGCGGGGCTGTCCGCATCCAGTCTCGACAATTCGAAGAAGCCGGCCAGCATCGCGGCCAGGGCGGCGACCGTGCCGATCGCCAGCACGGCGCCGGAGAAGCGCCATGCCGGCTCGCCCCACCACAGGCTGCCGAAGTCGGCGGCCGTCGCCAGCGACCAGCAGGCGACGGGGAAATGCACCAGCGCGGGATGCAGCGGATGCTTCACGACGCCAGCACGGCGCTCAACAGGGTCAGGAAGCCGACCACCGCCACGCCGGCGTGGACGAACACCACCGCCTTCGGCGCGATGCTGCCGCGCAGGTGGACCGAGGCCAGGTAGAAGCCGCCCAGCGCGGCGATCGCTAGGATGGCCAGGGCCGCAACGGCGCGTGCGGGCGCCGCGCCCTGCAGCATGGCGACGACCAGCAGGCCCAGTCCGCTGGCGCCGAGCAGCGCGTGCAGCACCGACAGCGCCCACGGCGCAAGGCGCCCGCGAAGGACGCTCGAGGCCAGGACCAGCCCGCCCAGTGCGGCGATGGCGAAGACCAGCAATGCGATTTTCAACATGGCGAACTCCCGTTGGGTGTGGATGTCTGGGGTCCCGGCGGCGGTGCGTCGAGTCGTTTCAGCACCTGCTCGGTCATGCGGTCGCAGCGGGTGCCGAGGAAGGGGAATGCCTCGGTGAGCGCCGACGCCAGGGTGTCGTGCAGCGCCGCGCGCAACAGGCGGCGCGCGCGGTGCAGGCGGGTCTTTACCGTTTCGGCGCGCAGGCCGAGGGTGGCAGCGGGCTCCTCGACCGTGCATTCCTCGATCTCGCGCAGCACGAACACGATGCGGAACGGTTCGGGCAGTTCGCCGATGGCGCGTTCGACCGCATGGCGCATCTGCTCGCGCGCGGCGGCGGCGGCCGGATCCTCGCTGCCGTAACGGGAGGGGAATGCGACGACGCGGCCGTCGTCCTGCGCGGTGTCGATGCGGTCGACGTCCGTCGTGGGGCGGCGCCGGCGCAGGCGGCCGTGGGCTTCGTTGAGCACGATGCGGATCAGCCAGGTCGACAGCGAGGCGTCGCCGCGGAACGTGGCCAGTTTTTCGTAGGCGTGCACGTAGGCCTCCTGGACCACGTCCTCGGCTTCGGCATCGTCGCCGACCACGCCGCGCGCGACCCGGAACAGGCGCTGGTTGCAGCGCCGCATGATGTGGCGGAAGGCCTGGCGGTCGCCGCGCAGCACCGCGGCCGCCAGGGCGTTGTCGTCCAGCGCGGCATAGTCGAGGGCCAGGGTGTCCTGCTGCGGCATGGTTTCCTCCTTCCTGCCCATGGGATGCGCGAGCGGGCGCCAGGTTCCCGGGTCGTGCGGGGCCGATCCGCGGGCCGTCGCCGTGCGACGTCCGCTCCGGCTAAACTGCCGGAATGTTTCCCTTGATACGAATGCGATGAGCCGAAACTATCCTCCGGTTTCACTGATCGGTGTACCCACCGACATCGGCGCGGGCCACCGCGGCGCGCGGATGGGGCCGGACGCGCTGCGCATCGCCGGGCTCGGCGAGGCGCTGGCCGCGCGCGGCGTGCAGGTGCGCGACGCCGGCAACGTCGATGGCCCGGCGAATCCATGGCTGCCGCCCGACCACGGCTATCGCCACCTCGACGAGGTCGTCGCCTGGAACCGCGGCGTGCTGCAGGCGGTGGCGGCCGAGCTGCGCGCGGGCCGCCTGCCGATCATGATGGGCGGCGACCACTGCCTGGCGATGGGCTCGATCGGCGCGGTCGCGCGGCACTGCCGCGAACAGGGCAGGAAGCTGCGCGTGCTGTGGCTGGACGCGCATTCGGACTTCAACACCAGCGAAGTCACGCCGTCGGGCAACATCCACGGCATGCCGGTGGCGTGCCTGTGCGGGCTCGGCCCGGACGCGCTGGTGAAGCTCGGCGGCGACGCGCCGGCGATGTCGCCGGCGGAAATCCGCCAGATCGGCATCCGTTCGGTCGACCCGGACGAGAAGCGCCTGATCAAGCAGTACGGCATCGACGTCTACGACATGCGCTACATCGACGAGAACGGCATGAAGCAGACCATGCTGGCCGCGCTCGACGGCGTCGACGCGGACACCCACCTGCACGTCAGCTTCGACGTCGACTTCCTCGATCCCGGCATCGCGCCGGGCGTCGGCACCACGGTGCCGGGCGGGCCGAACTACCGCGAGGCGCAGCTGGTGATGGAGATGATCGCCGACAGCGGGCGCATGGGCTCGCTCGACATCGTCGAACTGAACCCGGTGCTGGACAACCACAACCAGACCGCGGAACTGGTGGTCGACCTGGTCGAAAGCCTGTTCGGCAAGTCGACCCTGATGCGCGACTAGCGTACCGGGGCGTCCCCTGCGAAGGCGGGATCGGGAACGACGAATCGCGCGACATGCGCGCCTAAGCTGCGGCTGAATGCGGGGCCCCGCGTTCATTCGGGATAAACGCGACCCGGGACAGGGTGGCTGCGTGATCCACGCAACCGAGGAGGCATCCGATGAAGCGTACGATCCTGTCCCTGCTGCTGGCGATGTTCGCGACGGCGACGCTGGCGGGCTGCAATACCGTCGCCGGCGCCGGCAAGGACATGCAGAAGGCCGGCGAGAAGGTCCAGGACAAGGCCGAGGACTGCAAGGACCCGCCCTGCTGAGCCTGTCGCGCGGATGAATCCTGCGCGGAAGCGGACCGCCGCCACTTCATTTTCGCGCCGATCCGATGCAGGATTGCCGGCGAGGCGGACCCCCGGCCGCCACCCCATTACCGAGGAGAACGAGATGAAACGCACCATCGCCCTGCTGTTGCTCGCCGCGCTGGCCATGGCCGGCCTGTCCGCCTGCAACACCGTCGAAGGATTCGGCAAGGACGTGCAGAAGGTCGGCGAAAAGATGGAAGGCGCCGCGAAGAAGTAAGCGAAGTCCACGATCCTGGTTTCGCGGAAAAGGCCGGCCTGTCCGGCCTTTTCCTTGCATGGCGCATTCGTCCGTGGCGGCGCGCGCGGTCCGTCGCACGCGGTAATGCGATCCGCACATCCGGTTGATCGGATCGCAACGCCGCGCCTGCGATGCTGCGCGTGCGGCATCCACCGCCGCGCAGCAGAAAGAGGCAAGCCATGCAGCAAGACATCATCGCCGGCAACTGGAAGCAGCTCGAAGGCAGGATCCGCGCGCAATGGAGCAACCTGACCGACGAGGACTGCAAGGTTGCGAAGGGCAGCGAGGAATACCTGACCCACAAGCTGCAGGAGCGCTATGGTTGGGATCGCGACCGCGCGGAGAGCGAAGTGCGCCAGTTCGAGCGCATGCTCGACATGAAGCATTGATCCGCCGGCGCCATTCCGCGAACGACGCAACGGGCCGCCAGGCCCGTTGCGCGTTTCCGGCTGCGCGCATCGGCCAGTGCCGCGTTCAGTACCGGCGGGGCGGGTCCGGGACGAAGGCGTTCGGGAACGCGCGCGGCGCGTCGTCGCGGCGGTCGCGCCAGCGCGGATGCGGGCGCGGCAGGATGCCGAGCGCGACCAGGCGACGGGCTTCGTCGTAGCGCAATTCGCTGACCTGGACGGGGCCGCGGGTGGCGCGGACGAAGCGCGTCTGCCCGATCGGCGACCATTCGCGTTCGCCGTGGCCGGTGCCGATGCGCTGGCGCGTGGCGCCGTCGGCGGTCGCGGCCTCGGCCTGCGCGGCAGGCGCGGCGGCCTTCGATTCGGCGCGGCCGGGGGTGCCTTCGCGCGCGACCGGAGGTGCCGGCGCCGGCAGGGGACGGTAGCGCGGGCGCGCTTCCTCGAACACGGCGATGCCGATCACGCCGACGTCGCGCGGGCGGCCGGTACGCGCGGCATAGCTGTCGCCGAGGTCGGTGAAGTAGAACCGGGCGACTTCGTCCAGCGACTTGCGCCAGCCGGAAATCTCCGCGCTCTCGTACGGGCCGAGCACGTAGCCGGCCTGCGACGGGTCGGCGCTCTGGCCGCTGACCGCGTTGACGCCGTCGACCGACAGCACCACCAGCACGCGCTCGCCGGTGGTATTGGTCAGGCGCACGCCGTAGCGGTGGCCTGGCTCGCCGGCGATCCAGCGGTCGCCGCGGTGCGGGTACGGGTCCAGCATGTGGCCGCTGTCGTGGTCGACCACCGACAGTTCGACCAGTTCGCGCGCCGACGCGGGTGCGCAGGCGGCGGCGAGCAGGGCGGCAGCGCCGAGCAGCATCTTGCGGATCATCGAGGTTCTCCGGTTCGGCCGACGGCGGCATGCCGTCGGATGCGATAGCGGGAACGTCCGGGCGCGGGGAACGGGGCTGGCCGGCGCAGCGGTTAAACTGTGTCCGTTCAGCACAAGCTAATCCCCGCGCATGACCACCCCGGCTTCCACCACCCGCGTCCTCACCGGCATCACCACCTCCGGCACCCCGCACCTGGGCAACTACGTCGGCGCGGTGCGTCCGGCGATCGTCGCCAGCCGCGATCCGGGCACCGAGAGCTTCTACTTCCTCGCCGACCTGCACAGCCTGATCAAGGCGCAGGACCCGGCGAAGACCCAGCGCAGCACGCTGGAGATCGCCGCGACCTGGCTCGCCGCCGGGCTCGATCCGTCGAAGGTGTGGTTCTACCGGCAGAGCGACGTGCCCGAGATCACCGAGCTGACCTGGTACCTGACCTGCGTCGCCGGCAAGGGCATCCTCAACCGCGCGCACGCCTACAAGGCGGCGGTCGACAAGAACCGCGCCGACGGCGAGGACGACGATTTCGGCGTCACCGCGGGCCTGTTCATGTACCCGGTGCTGATGGCCGCGGACATCCTGATCTTCAACGCGCACAAGGTGCCGGTCGGCCGCGACCAGGTGCAGCACATCGAGATGGCGCGCGACTTCGGCCAGCGCTTCAACCACATCTACGGCCGCGAGTTCTTCACGCTGCCGGAGGCGTCGGTCGACGACAACGTGGCGACGCTGCCGGGCCTCGACGGCCGCAAGATGAGCAAGAGCTACGGCAACACGATCCCGCTGTTCGCGCCGCGCAACGAGCTGAGGAAGCTGATCGCCGGCATCGTCACCGATTCGCGCGCGCCGGGCGAGCCGAAGGACGCCGAAGGTTCGGCGCTGTTCCAGCTCTACCAGGCGTTCGCTTCGGCGGAGGAAACCGCGGCGTTCGCCGGCGACTTCGCCAGCGGCATCGGCTGGGGCGACGCCAAGCGGAAGCTGTTCGAGCGCATCGACGCCGAGGTCGCGCCGCTGCGCGAGAAGTACGAGGCGCTGGTGGCGAAGCCGGGCGACATCGAGGCGATCCTGCGCGACGGCGCAGCGCGGCTGCGCGAGAAGTACGCGAAGCCGTTCCTCGCCGAGCTGCGCGACGCGGTCGGCCTGCGCGACCTGTCGAAGCAGGCCGCGAGCGGGAAGAAGAAAGCCGCGGAAAAGACCGCGCTGCCGGCCTTCAAGCAGTACCGCGACAGCGACAACCGCTTCTACTTCAAGCTGCTCGACGCCGAGGGCAAGCTGCTGGTGCAGAGCGCCGGCTTCGATTCGCCGAAGGACGCCGGCAGGCTGATCGGCGTGCTGAAGCAGGTCGAGCGCGGCGATGCGCTGGAAACGCCGGGGATCGAGTTGCAGGTGCCGGTGGAAGAAGTGCTGGCGGCATTGCGGGCGTTGCGCGACGCGGAAACCTGACCCGCAGGCCGTCTTTCCCGCAGCGCGGCGCAGGTCGCGAAGCCCTCCGTCCGGATCGCCCGCGACAAGATGCGTTCGCGGCTCGCGTCGCGCCTGCGGAAGGGGCGATCGCGGGGCCAAAGGCGCATCGACGGATGCGGTCCCGGTGCCTATCCTTGGGCGGACGCAAGACGAGGGCAGGGCAGTGGCCGACGTGCACGGCATCACCACCATCGACACCGGCTACGTCCGTCCGGGGCTGTGCGCGGCCTACCTGGTGGTCGAGAACGGCCGTGCCGCGCTGATCGACTGCGGCACCGCGACCTGCGCGCCGCGCGTGCTCGCCGCGCTGGAGGAGAATGGCGTCGCGCGCGAGGCGGTCGACTGGCTGCTGGTCACCCACGTCCACCTCGACCATGCCGGCGCCGCGGGGCCGCTGATGCGGGCGCTGCCGAACGCGAAACTGGTCGTGCATCCGCGCGGCGCGCGGCACATGATCGATCCGGCCAAGCTGATCGCCGGCGCGACGGCGGTGTACGGCGAGGAAGTCTTCAACCGCGACCACGCCGGCATGCTGCCGGTGGCCGAGGAACGCGTCGTGGTCGCCGACGTCGTCGACAAGCGCGGGGGCCATGCGATCGATCTCGCCGGCCGCCCGCTGCTGTGCATCGACACGCCGGGGCATGCGCGGCACCACTACAGCGTCTGGGACGAGCGCAGCCGCAGCTGGTTCACCGGCGACACCTTCGGCCTTTCCTACCGCGAATTCGACAGCCCCGCCGGCCCCTTCGTCCTGCCGACCACCACGCCGGTGCAGTTCGACCCGGACGAACTGCACGCGTCGATCGACAAGCTGCTGGCCAGGCGCCCGGTTTCGATCCGCGTCACCCACTTCGGCCAGGTCTTCGACTGCGTGCGCCTGGCCGCCGACCTGCACGCGCAGATCGACGAGATGGTGCGGTTGGCGGAGCTCGCGGACGGTCACGACGACCGCCATGCGCGGCTGGTCTACGGCCTGGCCGACCTGTACCTGCGCCGCGCGCGCGAGCACGGCGTGGCCCAGGACAGCGCCGGCGTGCTGGAGCTGCTGGGCATGGACGTCGAACTCAACGCGCAGGGGCTGGAAGTCTGGCTCGACCGCCGGAAGCAGTCGTAACCGGGTGGGATTCAGTCCCAGACGGTCGGCGTCGCGCCGTTCTCCGGGTGCTTCATCTTCACCACGCAGAAGCGCTGGCCGCTGGGCGCTTCCATCACCCACCAGCGCTTGACGAAGCCGATGCGCCTGGCGCCGAGCCTCTCCAGCCGGTCGGCTTCGGCGTCGATGTCGTCGGCCTCGATGTCCAGGTGCACGCGCGAGGCGTGCGCGACCTTCTGCACTTCCACGTGCAGGCCGCCGGCCGCGTCCGCCAGTTCGGCGTAATGCGCTTCGCCATCGACGTAAGCGTCGCCGCGCGGCAGGCCCAGCGCCTTGCTCCAGAACTCCGCGGCGGGCTCGATGTCGTCGACCTGGCAGTCGATGATGAAACCGGCGAGGCGGCTGCGGTGGGCCATGGCGGACTCTGTTGTAGGAGCGGCGTAAGCCGCGACAGGTTTTCGGGCGACTCGCGGTCGCGGCTCACGCCGCTCCTACAAGGGCAGGGCGAGGTCGTCGAGCATGGCGCGGAGGAAGCGCGCCGCTTCGCCGCCGGTGCAGGCGCGGTGGTCGAAGGTGACCGACAGCGGGATCACCTTGTGCGCCTTGAACCCGCCCTCGACCGGCGTTGCCTGCAGCCGCGCGCGGCCGGCGGCGACGATCGCCACGCACGGCGGTACCACCACCGGCGTGGCGTAGCGGCCGGCGAACATGCCGAAGTTCGACAGCGAGATCGTGTAGCCGGTCAGTTCCGACGGCGCGATGCTGCGGTCCTCGACCTGCGCGCGCAGGCGGTTCACGCCTTCGCGGATGCCGCGCGCGTCGAGCAGGTCGGCATTGCGCAGCGCCGGCACGAACAGGCCGTCGTCGGTGTCGACGGCGACGCCGACGTCGACGTGCGGGTGCAGGGTGCGCACCAGCTTGTCGCCGTCGAACCAGGCGTTCAGCGCGGGCACCGCCTTGCAGGCGACGACGATCGCGCGGAGCAGGCGCACGGTCACGTCGTTGCCGGCCTGCCAGGCGTGGATGTCGGCATCGTCGTTGAGCGTGGTCGGCACGACCTTGGCGTGCGCGTCGGCCATCACCCGCGCCATGTTGCGGCGCACGCCCTTCAGCTGTTCCGGCTGGCCGCCGAGCGACACCGACGGCGGCTGCGTGCGCATCGGCTTGCCGGACGCGGACAGCGGCGTGCGTTGATCGGCGGTCCTTCCCGCACCTGCGGGGGAAGGCGCCCGAGCGGCGGATGCGGGCACGGCCGCCGCCGCCGCGGGGCGTGGCGCATTCGCCGGTGCGGCGCCGATCTTCGCCGAGCCGCTGGCCGCGGCCTGCTTGACGTCGGCCATCGTGACCGCGCCGTCGGCGCCGGTCGCGCGCACGCGCGACAGGTCGACGCCGAGCTTCTTCGCCATCGCGCGCACCGCCGGCATCGCCTTGATGCCGCCGACCGCGACCGCCTGTTCGGCGTGCACGGCATTGGAGGTTTGCATCGCGCCGACCACGGTGCCGGCGTCGCCGTCGTCCGCGGGCGCTTCCTGCTTCGCGGCGGGCGCGGGCGTTTCCGCCTTCGCCGGCGCGTGTCCGCCGTGGTGGTGGCCGGTGTCCTGGCCCTCGGCGCGCTGCGGCAGCGACGGGTCGATCTCGAATTGCGCCAGCATCGTGCCGGTGACGATCACGTCGCCGGCGGCGCCGGCCAGCTTCAGCACCTTGCCCGACACCGGCGACGGCACTTCGACCACCGCCTTCGCCGTCTCCATCGACACCAGCGGCTCGTCGAGGCGGATGGTGTCGCCTTCCCTGACGAACCATTCGACGATGGTCGCGTCGGGCAGGCCTTCGCCGAGGTCGGGGAGGAAAAAGGTCTTGCTGTCGCTCATGGCGTGGCGTCTCGCGTCGAATCGATGGAAAGGTTCTTGTCGTTTTGCGTGGCGGGCCGGACTCAGCCGTCGTCCAGCATCTCCAGCGCGCGTCCCGGGATCCAGCCCTGCACGCCGAGCGCGTTCTCGGCCCACCACCAGCCGGCCAGTTCGCGGTGGAGCGTCACTACCTCGTCGGCTTCGGCGTCGAGCTCGCGCGCGTCGTAGTCCTCCAGCGCGACCGCGGCGCCGCCGTCGCGGTCGAACAGCGACGCCGGCACCCAGCCGCCGAGCCCGCCGGGGACCGTGGTCCAGACGAACTCCGGCCAGTCCACGTCGCGCTCGCCCAGCAGCACCGCGTCGCCGCGCAGCACCTGGATCGGCGGGCGATCCGGCGCGCGATGCGAAACCACGACGCGGGCGCGGCGCATGGCGGCGCGCTGCCTCAGCCTGCCGCCATCGCGCGCTTCGCCGCGGCGACGATGCGCTCGACGCTGGGCAGGTACTTCATCTCCAGGCGGAACAGCGGGATGTGCGTGTCGTAGCCGGTCACGCGTTCGACCGGCGCGACCAGGTCGTACATCGAATGCTCGGCCAGCCGCGCGGCGATCTCGGCGCCGAAGCCGGCGGTGCGCGGGGCTTCCTGCACGATCACGCAGCGCCCGGTGCGCGACACCGATTCGGCGATGGTGTCGAAGTCGAGCGGGCGCAGCGTGGCCACGTCGATGACCTCGGCGCTGATGCCCTGTTTCGCCAGCGCTTCGGCCGCTTCCAGCGTTTCCTTGACCTGCGCGCCCCAGGTCACCAGGGTCACGTCGGTGCCGTCGCGCAGCACGAAGCACACGTCCAGCGGCAACGCCTCGCCGTCGTCGGGCACCAGTTCCTTGTACTGGCGGTAGATGCGCTTGGGTTCGTAGAAGATCACCGGGTCGGGGTCGCGGATCGCCGCCAGCAGCAGGCCGTAGGCGCGCTGCGGCGACGACGGCAGCACCACGCGCAGGCCGGGCACGTTGGCGAAGACCGCCTCGTTCGCCTCGGAATGGTGTTCCGGCGCGCGGATGCCGCCGCCCCACGGCACGCGCAGTACCAGCGGGCAGTGCAGGCGGCCGCGGGTGCGGTAGCGCATGCGCGCGGCGTGGCAGACGATGTGGTCGACCATCGGGTAGACGAAGCCGTCGAACTGCGCCTCGGCCACCGGCTTCATGCCCTGCACGGCGAGGCCGACGCTGAGGCCGGCGATGGTGGTCTCGTCGAGCGGCGTGTCGAGCACGCGCGCCTGGCCGAAGCGCTGCTGCAGGCCGGCGGTGGCGCGGAACACGCCGCCGTTGACGCCGACGTCCTCGCCGAGCACGACCACCGAATCGTCGTGGGCGATTTCCCACGCCAGCGCCTGGGTGATCGCCTCGATCAGGGTGATCGGCGCGGCGGTTCCCGCTGCGGCTTCGCTGTTCACGGTCTTGGCGGCCTCCACGTTCATGCGCGGCCCTCCAGCGCGAGCGCGGCGGCGCGCTGCGCCAGCAGTTCCGGCGGCGGATCGGCGTACAAATAGTCGAACATCGCCTCGACCGGCTGCACCGGCGTGTTGAGGTAGGCGTTGACCTCCTCGTCGACGTGCGCGTTGCACTCGGCCGTCCAGGCGTTCTCTTCTTCCTCGCTCCACTGGCCCTGCGCGGCCAGCCACGCGCGCAGGCGCAGCAGCGGCTCGCGCTGCCACGCGGCCTTGACCTCGGCCTCGCCGCGGTAGCGGCGCGCGTCGTCGGCGGTGGTGTGGTCGGACAGGCGGTAGGTGACGAACTCGAGCACGCTGCCGCCTTCGCCGTTGCGCGCGCGTTCGGTGGCGATGCGCATCGCCTCGAGCACCGCGAGCAGGTCGTTGCCGTCGACCTGCAGGCAATGCAGGCCGCCGGCGAGGCCCTTCTGCGCCAGCGTCTGCGCGCCGGTCTGCGCGCTGCGCGGCACCGAGATCGCCCAGCCGTTGTTGATCACGCACATCACCAGCGGCAACTGGTAGGCGCCGGCGGAATTCAGCGCGGCGTAGAAGTCGGTCTTGGAGCTGCCGCCGTCGCCGCAGGCGCTGACCGCGACGCGCTTCTCGCCGCGCAGCTTGAACGCCAGCGCGGCGCCGGCCGCGTGCAGGCACTGGGTGGAGATCGGTACGCACCAGGCGAAGTCGTGGCGCGGGATTTCGTAGTCGTTGCCGCGCTCGTCGCCGCCCCAGTACAACAGCACGTCGCGCGGGCGCACGCCGCGCATGAACTGCGCGCCGTACTCGCGGTAGCTGGGCGCGAACACGTCTTCCGGCAGCATCGACGCGCCGATGCCGACGTGGGTCGCCTCGTGGCCCAGGCACGAGGCGTAGGTGCCGAGCTTGCCGGTGCGCTGCAGCGCGATCGCCTTGGTGTCGAAGGCGCGCACGAACAGCATCCGCTTGAACAGTTCCTTGACCCGCGCCAGGTCGCGCGCGGCCGCGGGCAGGTCGTCGCGGAGCTGGCGACCGTCCACGTCGAGGTATTGCAGGTATTCGATCCGGAATTGCGCGGCCAGGGTCATTGCGTTCGCGTGCTCGTGGAGTTTTGTTTCAGATGATACCGATGCACATGTTAAAGAACCCGCACGGGAAACCCGTCCTGCAATGCAGCAATACGCGGGGCAATGGAGCACGCAATCCATTGCGGCATCAACGACGTAAGCGGTTTCGCCGGCGCATCGCGCCCGTCGCGTCCGCGTCCCGGCCGCGCTTTCCGTTGCGCGAAAAAAAGACGCGGCCGAAGCCGCGTCCTATGGTTGCATATCCGCGCGCGCCGTGCCTACGGCACGCCGACGATGCGGTTGCGGTAGACGGCCTGGTTGTCGCCCGCGTCCGGATCCGGCGTCGCCGCGCCTGCGCTCGCCCGCAGGGTCAGCGACTCGGTGCTGTCGGGGCGCGCGGGAATGCGGATGGCGAAATCGAAGCCGACGCTGGCGCCGGCGACCAGCGCGTTCGCGGCGGCGCATTCGGCGACGAAGCCGTCGTCGTCGTCGTTCACCGCGCATTGCCAGCCGGCCGGCGCGGCGATGGCGACGTTCGCCGCGGGCGCGTCGCCGCGCAACGCGACCACCGCTTCGCGCGCGGCGTTCGGCCCGGCGTTGTCGAGGACCAGCGGGAAACGTTCGATGCGGCCGTAGTGCAGCTTCTTCGCCGGGCCGCCCAGGCGCACGGCCAGGTCGGCGCGGTCGACGACCCGGGTCGCGGTGCCGGCTTCGTCGTTGCCGGGGTTGCGGTCCAGCGACAACGTGCTGGCCGCGACCGCGAGTTCGGCCGCATCGCCGATCTGCGCGGCGGTCGCGGTGGCGGTGATCGTGAAGCCGGCGCTGGCGCCGTTGTCGAGCAGGCCGGCGACGCAGGCGATCGAGGTCATGCCGCCGGCGACCTGCGGCGCGTCGCAGCTCCAGCCGGCCGGCGCGGCGACGGCCATGTCGGGCAGTTCCGCGTCGATGGCGAAGCCGATGCCGGTCTGCTCGGCGCCTTCCGGGCCGAGGTTGGTCACGGTCGCGGCGTACGACAGCGTGCCGCCAGCCAGGACTTCGTCGTTCGCGGCGCTGGCGGTCACGGCCAGGTCGGCGAGCGGGCGCGGCGCGAAGTAGGCGATCACCGGATCGTGGTCGGCGGTGCGCTGCGCGGTGGTCGCGTCGCCGCGCGCGCTGTCGCTGAAGTCGGCGTTGATCCGCGCGTGGTCGATGCCGGCGCTGCGCGTGGTGACGATCAGCTCCTCGTTGACCAGCACGTGGTCGAGCGTCTGCGCGTTGCCGTCGAACACGTAGGAATAGCGTTCGGACGGCGGCACCAGTTCGCCCAGGTTGACCAGGTCCGGGTCGACCAGGTCGGCGCCGTCGCCCGGCACCACCGTTTCCGCATCGGGCGCCGGCGTGCCGCCGGTCGTGCCCATCACGTCGGTCAGGCCGTCGTTGAAGGCGAAGGCGTTGAAGTCGCCGAGCACGACCAGGCGCGTCGCCGGATCGCCGGCCTGGCGCGACTGCAGGTAGTTGGCGAGGAACTCGGCCTGCGCCTGGCGCTTCCTGCGCACGCGGTCGGCGGCGGCGGTGTCTTCCTCGGCGGAGATCAGCGAGCGCTGGTGCACGCCGACCACGACGACCGGGAAGCTGCGGCCGTCGGCGTAGTGCACCACCGCGTCCAGCGCCAGCGGCGGACGGTCGTTGAGCAGGGCCGGCGTGCCGTCCGGCTGCATCCACATCGCGTCCTTGCCGACCTGCGTCACCGCCAGCACCTCGACGCGCGGCGCGGCGCCGGCGTCGGCGGTCTTCACCAGGAAGCCGACGTCGATGCCGCCGACATCGTTGCCTTCTTCCAGGTAGGCGGCGTACTGCGGGTTCGGTTGTCCGGCGGCGACCGCGTCGCTGTTGATGCGGTCGGCCAGCGCCTGCAGCACGGCGAGGTTCTCGATCTCGATGCCGACCAGCACGTCCGGCGCGTGCAGGTAGTCGCGCACCGCCAGCGAAGCCTTCTGCAGGCGCGTCTGGTAGGCGGCGAAGCTGGCGACGCTGTCGTCGACCGCCGGATCGTTGACGTTGTCGTAGAAACGCTCGAGGTTGGCGGCGGCGACGGTGAATTCGTCGGCCGACGCTTCGCGCGCGGCGCGCGGGCCGGGCGCCGGGGTCACCGTGATGTCGACCTGCGGGTCGCGCATCACCGTGTAGCGGCGGAAGCCGTAGTCGAGCGGTCCGGTCAGGCCTTCGATGACGCTGCCGGCCGGCAGGTCGAGCAGGTAGGCCGGGCCGCCGAGGCCGTCGCTGTCGATGGTGAGGATTTCCGGGTTGCCGTCCCAGCGCGGGATCGGCTGCGCGCCGGCGCCGCCGGGAATCGGGTCGGGCAGTTGCAGGCCGGGTTCGCGGAACGGCCGCGGTACGCCGGTGACCACGGCGTAGATGATGCCGTTGGCGCTGCCGGTGGCGTTGTACGGCGTGGCATTGCCTTCGGTCGCGGCGACCGTGGTCAGGCTGGCCACGCTGACGCGCATGCCTTCCAGGTGTTCGAGCTGGCCGAAGCCGCCGTCCGGGCGGGTCAGGTCGGCGGTGACCGGCACCGGCACGGGCAGGGCGTGGCCGGTCGACAGCAGGGTCACGGTCGGGTTGCCGGAGATCTCGGTCAGCGGCAGCTGGTACGGATCGGCGGCGGGGACGTATTCGTCGACCACGCCGGAAACGCGCACCAGGTTGCCCACCGCGGCCGCGGCCGGCGGCGCGCTGCCGGTGAACACGTACACGCCTTCCGAGGTGGCCGGATCGGCGTCGGCCTCGCTGTCCGGGGCCTGCAGGAAGAAGCCGTTGCCCTTGCGCCCGGTGACGATGCCGGTGGTGTACACCAGCGCGCCATCGAGCGGCGAGGTCGCGCCGTTGCCCTGGATGTCGTGGATCGCGCTCAGGGTGACGTCGTCGTTGACGATCGTGGCCTGCGCCCGGGTGTCGCCGAGGGCGAGGCCGTTGGCATCGCTGAAGTCGACGAAGAAGGTTTCGTTGGCTTCGGTGACCGCATCGTCGATGAGCGCGATGCTGACGGTGGTGGCATCCGTGCCCGCGGCGAACGTGGCCGTACCGCTGGCGGCGACGTAGTCGCTGCCTGCCTGCGCGCTGCCGTCGGCGGTCGAATAGGCGACGCTGGCGCCTTCGGCGCCGGCCGGCGCGCTCAACCGCAGGGTGAACACCGCGTTGCCGGCGGCTTCATCGATGGCGATGTCGGCGATGGTCAATGCCGGCAGGCCGCCGCCACCGCAGACATGCGCGGGCGAAGCGCTGTTGCGCGGCGCCGGCGCCGCGGCGGAGAAGTCGGCGGCGTTGTTGTCGGTGTCGGTGCAGCCGCCGTCGGCGCGGAAGGCCGCCAGCGTGTTGGACAGGGTCGGCGCGGGTGCGCCGTCGTAGAAATTCGCGTCGCCGAAACCGACCAGGTCGGCAATCAGCGCCAGTTGCTCCGCGCTGCAGGCGGTGCTGCCGCCGTTGCAGCCCAGGCCGCTGGTGGAATTGACCAGCGCGACCTTGCCGGCGCTGCCGGACATGTTGATCGTGCCGCTGGCGTCGGTGGCGGGCAACGCCGAGCCGTTGCTGCCGCCGGCCAGGCCGAGCAGGAAATACTGGCCCGGCTGCAGGGTCGCGTTCGGCAGCACCACGATCAGGTTGCTGGCCGAGCCGAAATTGCCGGTGCCGGTGGCGCTGGCGTACTGCACCGACTTGCCGGCCAGCGATTCCGGCGTGGCGCCGCGGTTGAACAGTTCGACGTAGTCGTTGGTGTACGGCGCGCCGCTGTTGCCGCCACCGCCGTAGACCTGGCTGATGACCACCTGCGCCTGCGCGGAAGCGGCAAGGCACAGGGCGAAAACAGACAGCGCAATGGCCGCGCAGCGGCCCCTGGACAGTTCCATGGACACTCCCTTGAAGAACGTGCGTTATCGGACCCGACCGGCCCGCTGCGCCCCTGATCGCGACGGGTGTCGCAGAATATAGCCAAACAAAGATTCCGCCGCGCGGGTTGCATCCGCATGACAAGGGCGCCGGCACGGCGATCGGTTACCCTGTGCGCTTGGCCGGGCAACGGCTTACGACATGTTCCTTGAGTAGATAAAGAGCCGATGTCCGTAGAAAAGAACCAGCGCCAGCTCGAAGCCGGCATCCACACCGACCTGGGCGGCCGCCTGACCTATGGCGGCTACCTGCGGCTGGACAAGCTGCTCGACGCGCAGCAGCCGTTGTCCGATCCGCCGCACCACGACGAGATGCTGTTCATCGTCCAGCACCAGGTGTCGGAGCTGTGGTTGAAGCTGCTGATCCACGAACTGGGCGCGGCGATCCGCCACCTGCAGCGCAGCGAGGTCTGGCAGACGCAGAAGGTGCTGGCGCGCAGCAAGCAGGTGCTGCGCCAGCTGACCGAGCAATGGTCGGTGCTGGAAACGCTGACGCCCTCGGAATACATGGAATTCCGCGACGTGCTGGGCCCGTCGTCGGGCTTCCAGTCGCTGCAATACCGCAGCATCGAATTCCTGCTCGGCAACAAGAATGCGGCGATGCTGAAGGTGTTCCACCACGATCCGGCGGGACAGGCCGCGCTGGAGCAGGTGTTGCGCGCGCCAGGCTTGTACGACGAATTCCTGCGCTATCTCGCCCGTTTCGGCCATGCGATCCCGGAAATCCACCTCGAACGCGACTGGTCGCAGCCGCACGTGTCCGACCCGGCGCTGCTGCCGGTGTTCGAGCGCGTCTACGAGGACACCAACCGCTACTGGCGCGAGTACGCGTTGTGCGAGGACCTGGTCGACCTGGAATCGCAGTTCCAGCTGTGGCGCTTCCGGCACATGCGCACGGTGCAGCGCATCATCGGCTTCAAGCGCGGTACTGGCGGTTCCAGCGGCGTCGGCTTCCTGAAGCAGGCGCTGGAACTGACCTTCTTCCCTGAGTTGTTCGAAGTGCGCACGACCATCGGCACGCGGCCGGGCTGAACATTTCCCCTTTCCCATTGAAGGAAAAGGGGAAATTCACGTGAATTTGACGCCGGCGGCGACGTTCGGCGATTCTGCCGCGTCCCGTTCCCACGGCGGGCTTCCATTCCTGAACGACTTTGAGGGGGAAACCGCATGAGCGGTACCGCAGCTTCCGCGCCGGGCGCAATCCCGGAATTCAAGCAAACGATGGGTCATCCGCGTCCGTTGTGGATGCTGTTCATGACCGAGTTCTGGGAACGCTTCGCGTTCTATGGCATCCGCTGGGCGCTGACGCTGTACATCGTGCAGGCGTTCTACGCCGGGTCCGGCGAGGGCGAAGCGCCCGCCAGCCGCGTGTACGGCGCGTACCTTGCGCTGGTCTACGCCGCGGCGATCATCGGCGGCTACATCGCCGACCGCGTCATCGGCTACCAGCGCTCGATCCTGCTGGGCGCGGTGGTGATGTCCGCCGGCCTGTTCATGATCGCCTACCCGGACCAGACCGTGTTCCATGTCGGCCTGGCGACGGTGATCGCGGGCAACGGCCTGTTCAAGCCGAACATCTCGGCGATGGTCGGCCAGCTCTACGCGCCGACGGACCAGCGCCGGGATTCCGGCTTCACCCTGTTCTACATGGGCATCAACGCCGGTGCGTTCATCGCCCCGATCCTGACCGGCTGGTTCTCCGACAAGGTGTTCGGCACCGACGCGATGCCGGCCTACAAGGTGGTGTTCATCGCCTCGGGCATCGGCATGCTGCTGAGCCTGGTGTGGTTCTGGTTCGGCCGCCGCCAGCTCGGTACGATCGGCCGCCCGCTCGCCGGCGCCGAGAACAAGTCGCGCGTGCTGTGGGTGCTGCTGTTCGTGCTGGCCTCGGTGCCGGTGTACTACTTCCTGCTTGCCATCGACGCGGCGACGCTGCAGTGGATCCTCAGCGCGATGTTCCTGGTGCTGTGCGGCATGATCCTGGTCGAGGGCTTCCGCGAGGGCCCGGTCGCGCGCGACCGCGCGATCGCGATGCTGATCATCTTCGTGTTCAACGTGCTGTTCTGGTGCTTCTTCGAGCAGGCCGGCAGCTCGTTCAACTTCCTCGCCGACAAGATCGTGAACCGCGATTTCGGCGGCTGGATCTTCCCGGTGGGCTGGTTCCAGTCGGTGAACTCGCTGGCGATCATCACTGTCGCGCCGGTGCTGGCGTGGCTGTGGATGCGGATGGGCAAGGCCAACCCGTCGATCCCGCGCAAGTTCGGCCTGGGCCTGATCTTCAACGGCCTGGCGTTCCTGCTGCTGATGTTCGCGCTGTCGAGCCTGGTGAGCGCCGCGGGCCTGATCCCGTTCTGGACGCTGTTCATGGTCTACGTGATCCAGTCGGTGGGCGAGCTGTGCCTGTCGCCGATCGGCCTGTCGATGACCACCAAGCTCGCGCCGGTGAAGCTGGTCGGCTTCGCGATGGGCGGCTGGTTCCTGTCGACGGGCATCGGCAACAACCTGTCGGGCATCTTCGCCAGCCACGTCAGCGGCGAGACCGGCATGACCGTCGCCTCGGCGCACGCGGGCTACACGCAGGGCTTCTGGATCCTGCTGGGCGGCGGCGTGATCCTGTTCCTGATCGCACCGCTGATCCAGAAGCTGATGCATGGCGTGAAGTAAGCGCCCATGCCCGTCGTGAAGAAAAACCCCGCTCCGGCGGGGTTTTTCTTGCGCGCGCTCAGGCCGCCGGCTTGCCGCAATACGCTTCGAGCCGGTAGCCGTCGGGGTCGATCGCGAAGGCCGCGTAGTAGTCCGGATCGTAGTCGGCGCGCAGGCCCGGCGCGCCGTTGTCGCGGCCGCCCATGGCCAATGCCGCCGCGTGGAACGCGTCCACGCTGGCGCGGGTCGGCGCGGCGAAGCAGAAATGCAGGCCCGATTCGGCATCGGCCGGCACGGGGCGCGCGCTGCGGTTGAGCCACAACACGACGTTGTCGCGGCCGTAGCCGAGCGAGTCGTCGCCTTCGCTGAGGCAGGCATAGCCGAGCGGTGCCAGCGCGGCGTCGTAGAAGGCCTTGGCCGCGTGCAGGTCGCGCACGCCGATGGAAACATGGTCGAGCATGGTTTTTTCTCCTGGGTCGTCGGGCCGGGCGGACTCGCGCGCGTCGAACGCGATCCGACTGGCGGTACGGCTTTGTAGGCGTCCGGCAGCGGCGCGGCTTGGGAAAAGTTGCTAACTTGCCGGGCATGGCCATGCTCGTGCGCAAACTCGCTTCCGCCGACGGCTGGCGCGTCCAGGACGTCGTCTGCGACGCCGGGCCGCGCGACCGGCCGTTCGAGGAACGGCACGCGGGTTTCAGCATCGCGATCGTCAGCGCAGGCTCGTTCCAGTACCGCTGCAGCGCCGGCCGCGCGCTGCTGGCTCCCGGCGCGTTGCTGCTGGGCAATCCCGGGCATTGCTTCGAATGCGGCCACGAACACGCGGCCGGCGACCGTTGCCTGTCGTTCCAGTACGCGCCGGCGCTGTTCGAACGGATCGTGGCCGCGGTGCCGGGCGCGCGCCGCGCCGCATTGGCGGTGGCCAGCCTGCCGCCGCTGGCGGAGTTGCAGCCGTTGCTGGCCGAAGCGGAGGCCGCGCGCGACGATGCCGACGCGCCGGCGCTCGAGGAAGCGGCGTTGTGCCTGGCCGATGCCGTGGTCGCGACGCTGGCGGACGCGCGGCCGGCGATGCGCGGTCCCAGCGCGCGCGACGAGCGCCGCGTGACCCGCGCGTTGCGCCGGATCGAGGCGATGGCGGGCGAAGCACTGTCGCTGGCCGGACTGGCCGACGAAGCGGCGATGAGCCGCTACCACTTCCTGCGCGTGTTCCGCCAGGTCGTGGGCCTGAGCCCGCACCAGTTCGTGTTGCGCCTGCGCCTGCATCGCGCGGCGTTGCGCCTGCGCGCTTCCGCCGAACCGGTCGCGACGATCGCCGGCGAATGCGGCTTCAACGACCTGTCGACCTTCAATCGCCGTTTCCGCCGGGTCATGGGCGCGAGCCCGGGCGACTACCGCGCGCGCCGGCCGCACGCCGCGCGTCGCGCCGCACCGGCCTAGGCGGGGCGGGCGTCAGCCCTCGATCCGCTTCACGCCGTCGCCGGCCAGCTTGTCCAGCAGCTTGTCCAGCACGGCGCGTTCCTCGGGGGTGAACGACTCGAACAGGCGCTGGTGGTATTCCATCACCATCGGCGCGACTTCGTCGTGTACGCGCACGCCTTCGGTCGACAGCGCCAGCACCGAGCGGCGGCGGTCGTCGTCGTGGATCTCGCGCTGGATCAGGCCGCGTTCCAGCAGCCGCGCCACCGCCCGGCTGACCGCCACCTTGTCCATCGCGGTACGTGCCGAGACCTCGCCGGCCGACAGCCCGGGGAAGCGGCCCAGCACCGCCATGACCCGCCACTCGGTGATCGCCAGGCCGAAGCGGCGGTGGTATTCGCGCGAAATCGCCCCGCTGATGCGGTTGGACAGCACGCTCAGGCGGTAGGAGAACAGCCGGTCGAGATCGAAATCGGACTGGACGGGCGGGTGGGCAGGCTGGTTCATGTTGCGCTGCTACTTGTGGTTGGTTTCAGCTGAAACTATAAAGGAGGGTACGAAATCCATTCGCCGGGCCCGCCCTCGGGGCGGACCGTCCGCGATATTGCAGGAGAAACCCCATGAGCGCATATCCCCCGCAGGGCATGCAAGCCGTCACCTTCGACAACCCGATGGGCATCGACGGCTTCGAGTTCGTCGAATACGCCGCCCCGGCCGGACAGGGCGCCGCGCTGCACGACTACTTCCGCAAGCTCGGCTTCGTCCCGGTCGCCCGCCACCGCACGCGCCCGATCACCAACTACCGGCAGGGCGACTGCACCTTCCTGGTCAACGAGGACCCCGACAGCTTCGCCGCGCGCTTCGCCGCCAAGCATGGCCCGTCCGCCTGCGGCTTCGCGATCCGCATCAACAAGCTGGCCGAATGGGCGCGCGTGCAGGCCCTGAAGAACGGGGCGGAGGCCTTCGACGCTGCCGACGAACTGACCAAGGCGGTCGCGGCCCCGGTGATCAAGGGCATCGGCGACTGCATGCTGTACCTGGTCGACCGCTACGACGACAAGGGCACCATCCACGACCCGGACTGGGAATGGCTGCCGGGCGCGGAGATGATGCCCAAGGGCTACGGCCTGACCTTCATCGATCACCTTACCCACAACCTGTACCACGGCAACATGGCCAAGTGGGCGGATTACTACGAGCGGCTGTTCAACTTCCGCGAGATCCGCTACTTCGACATCAAGGGCGCCAAGACCGGGCTGCTGTCGAAGGCGATGACCGCGCCGGACGGCATGGTGCGCATCCCGCTGAACGAGTCGTCCGACCCGAAGTCGCAGATCAACGAGTACCTCGACGCCTACCACGGCGAGGGCATCCAGCACATCGCCTGCTTCACCGACGACATCTACGACACGGTCGAGAAGATGCGTGCGGCCGGGGTCGAGTTCCTCGACACCCCGGACACCTACTTCGAGGTGATCGACCAGCGCATCCCCGAGCACGGCGAGGATGTGGAGCGGCTGAAGAAGAACCGCATCCTGATCGACGCCGACCCGGAGACGAAGAAGCGCAAGCTGCTGCAGATCTTCACCCAGAACGCGGTCGGGCCGATCTTCTTCGAGATCATCCAGCGCAAGGGCAACGAAGGCTTCGGCGAAGGCAACTTCCAGGCGCTGTTCGAGAGCATCGAGCGCGACCAGATGCGCCGCGGCGTGCTGTAAGTGTCGAAGCCCTTCTCCCTCCGGGAGAAGGGTTGGGATGAGGGTACGGCGAAGTGACGATAGTCAAACCACCGTTGCCGAGCGGTACGCTCGAAAACTCCCGTCGATTGCGCAGGGAGTCGACCGATGCCGAGCACAAACTGTGGCAGCACCTGCGCGGAGGACGACTCGCTGGCCTGAAATTCCGCCGCCAGCATCCGGTACCGCCGTACATCGCCGATTTCTGCTGCGTCGAGAAGAAACTGATAGTCGAGCTGGACGGGTCGCAGCACACGCTGGAAACGGACGCGGCGAGAACCCGGTACCTGGAGACGCAAGGGTGGTGCGTCCAGCGTTTCTGGGATCATGATGTCCTGCTGCAGACAGAAGCGGTGGTAGACGCGATCTGGAACTTGGCCGGGAAACCGGACCCTCACCCCAACCCCTCTCCCGACGGGAGAGGGGCTCAAAGGCACGATGCTCATGAGTACGACTGAAAACCGCTACATGACCGGCTTCGGCAACGAGTTCGCGACCGAGGCCGTCGCCGGCGCGCTGCCGGTCGGGCGCAATTCGCCGCAGAAGGCCGCGCACGGCCTGTACGCCGAACAGTTGTCCGGCACCGCGTTCACCGCGCCGCGCGGGCAGAACCGGCGCAGCTGGCTGTACCGGATCCGCCCGGCGGCGATGCACGGCGCGTTCGAGCCGTTCGAACAGGACAAGTTCCACAACGATTTCGGCGACGGTCCGGTGCCGCCGGACCAGTTGCGCTGGAGCCCGCTGCCGATCCCGGAAACGCCGACCGACTTCGTCAACGGCCTGTATGCCGTCGCCGGCAACGGCGGCGCGGCGGCGCAGACCGGCGTCGGCATCCACCTGTACGCGGCGAACAAGTCGATGCAGGGCCGCTACTTCTACGACGCCGATGCGGAACTGCTGATCGTCCCGCAGCAGGGCCGGTTGCGCATCGCCACCGAACTGGGCGTGGTCGACGTCGAGCCGCAGCAGATCGTGGTGGTCCCGCGCGGCGTGCGCTTCCGCGTCGACCTGCCGGATGGCCCGTCGCGCGGCTACGTCTGCGAGAACTTCGGCGCGCTGCTGCGCCTGCCCGACCTCGGCCCGATCGGCGCGAACGGCCTGGCCAACCCGCGCGATTTCGAAACGCCGGTGGCCGCGTACGAAGACGCCGAAGGCGAGTTCGAGCTCGTCGCCAAGTTCCAGGGCCGGCTGTGGCGCGCCAGCATCGACCACTCGCCGCTCGACGTGGTCGCCTGGCACGGCAACTACGCGCCGTACCGCTACGACCTGCGCCGCTTCAATGCGATCGGTTCGATCAGCTACGACCATCCGGATCCGTCGATCTTCACCGTGCTGACCTCGCCCAGCGACACGCACGGCACCGCCAACCTGGACTTCGCGATCTTCCCGCCGCGCTGGCTGGTGGCGCAGGACACGTTCCGCCCGCCGTGGTTCCATCGCAACATCGCCAGCGAGTTCATGGGCCTGGTCCATGGCGTGTACGACGCCAAGGCCGAGGGCTTCGCGCCCGGCGGCGCGTCGCTGCACAACTGCATGATCGGGCACGGACCGGACGCCGCCACCTTCGAGAAGGCGAGCAACGCCGACCTGTCGAAGCCCGACGTGATCGCCGACACGATGGCCTTCATGTTCGAAACGCGCGCGGCGATCCGGCCGACCCGGCAGGCGCTGGATGCGCCGCATCGCCAGCGCGACTACCAGGATTGCTGGGCCGGCCTGGAGAAGCACTTCCGCTCGCCCGGAGCGTAGCGGCGGCGCCGCGGAGTCGAAGGGCCGCCGCGCATTTCTCGCGGCGTCGACACCGGCCGTGCATACTCGCCGCCGATCCACCGGGAGACCGAACATGCGCCAGGCACCGATCGTCGCGCTCGCGTTGCTGTTCGCCGCCTGCAAGGCGCCGCCAGCGTCCGGACCGGCCGCGGCGACGCCCGCGCCCGAGCCCGAGCCGGCAGCGGCACCGGGCGGTTCGCTGCGCGTCGACCTGCCGGCCGCAGGCACGATCGGCTTCGAAGGCTTCGGCCCGGCGGAGTTCGGTGCGAGCGCCGAGGAAGTACGCATGGCCTGGGGCGGCGACCTCGGCGACGCCGCGCCGTCCGAGCCGGGCGGCTGCCATTACCTGATCCCCGCCACGCAGGCGAAACAGGGTTACAAGATCGCCTTCATGATCGAGGGCGGCAAGTTCGTGCGCATCGACGTCGCTTCCGGGCAGATCGCCGCGCCCGGTGGGGGCAGGATCGGCATGAGCGCGGCCGAACTGCAGCGGCTGTACGGCAATGCGCTGAGTCCGATGCCGCACAAGTACGTCGAGGGCGGGCACTACCTGTCGGTTGCCGGCGATGCGGCGCCGGGCAGGCTGGTGTTCGAAACCGACGCGAACGGCAAGGTCACCGAATGGCGCGTCGGCGTGCCGCCGCAGGTCGACTACATCGAAGGCTGTTCCTGAGCCTGCGCCGCCCGGGCGGCGGCGGCCTCCGATGCCGGCGTCGTTCCTCCGCCAACCTTCGCGGCTGGTTTGCTGCGGCTGGCCGGCGGCGCGCGAACGTGGCTAGAATCCGCCGGGACGCTAGGGAGGGACGGACATGCTGGAAGCCTGGGGATTCTTCGTACTCGGACTGGTACTGCTGGCGCTGGGCGGCGACAGCATCGTCAAGGGCGCGTCCGGACTGGCGCAGAAGCTGGGGGCGTCGCCATTCGTCGCCGGCCTGCTGCTGATCGCCTTCGGCACCTCGCTGCCGGAACTGTTCGTCAATGCCTACGCGATCGCGAAGGGCCAGCCGGAGCTGGCGCTGGGCAACGCGGTGGGCAGCAACATCGCCAACTTCGGCCTGAGCCTGGGCCTGGCCGCCGTCGCCGCGCCGCTGCTGGTGCGCATGCGCCTGCTGTCGCCGCTGCTGGTGCTGCTGGTGATGGCGACGCTGGCGCTGATCGTGTTCGGCCTGGACGGCGCGGTGGGCCGCATCGAGGGCGTCGCGCTGCTGCTGGCCTTCGTCGCACTGCTGGCCTTCCTGCTGGCGCGCGGCGGCGGCGAAACCGCCGAGGTGCGCCAGCAGGTCGCCGATTACGCATCCACCCGCGTCGTATTGTGGATGAACCTGCTGCGCTTCGCCGTCGCCGCGGCCCTGCTGTTCTACGGGGCGAAGTTCGTGGTCGGCGCCGCGACGGACATCGGCGCCGGCCTGCACTGGTCGCCGCTGCTGGTCGGCCTGCTGCCGGTGGCGATCGGCACCGCGCTGCCGGAAGCCGCCGCCGCGATCGCCGCTGCGCGCAAAGGCTCGGGCGACATGGTGCTGGGACACGTGATCGGCTCCAGCCTGTTCAACCTGCTGGTGATCGTCGGCGGCATGGCCGCGGCGCACGGTCCGCTAGCGCTGCCGGCGTCGTTCGTCAGGCTGGAACTGCCGGCGGCGATGGTGCTGGCGCTGATGCTGTACCCGATGCTGCGCGGCGACCTCAGGATCAAGCGCTGGGAAGGCGCGGTGCTGTCCGTCGCGTTCCTGGCGTGGATCGCGTTCGAGCTGGCCACGATCCGCGGCTGAGCGGCGGCCGCCGCGGAGGCGGGAATGCCGGGGGAGGGCGCGACCCTATAATCGCCCGATGAGCCGCATCCGCCCCGTCAACCGCGCGCTGCAACTGCTGCGCGAATTCTTCCGCCTGCAGGCCGCCGGCGGCATCGTGCTGATGCTCGCCGCGGCGCTGGCGCTGCTGCTGGCCAACTCCCGCTGGCACGACGCCTACGAGGCCTTCCGCCATTTCCCGCTCGGCTTCAGCGTCGGCGGCTTCGCGATGGTCGAATCCGCCGAATGGTGGATCAACGACGCGCTGATGGCGGTGTTCTTCCTGCTGGTGGCGCTGGAGATCAAGCGCGAGGCGCTGAGCGGGCAACTGTCGCGCTTCGACCAGATGCTGCTGCCGGTGCTGTGCGCGGCCGGCGGCGTCGCGGTGCCGGCGTTGCTGTTCACGGCGATCAACCACGGCGACGCGGTCGCGATGCGCGGCTGGGCCGTGCCCACCGCCACCGACATCGCCTTCGCCCTCGGCGTGCTCGCGCTGCTCGGCCCGCGCGTGCCGCTGGGGATGAAGCTGCTGCTGTCGACGATCGCGGTCGTCGACGACCTGATCGCGATCCTGATCATCGCGGTCTTCTACTCGCACGACCTCGCCATGCACTGGCTGGCCTGGGCCGGCGCCAGCGTGGGCCTGATGCTGCTGCTGAACTGGCGCGGCGTCGCCAGCCTGGCGGTCTACCTGATCCTCGGTGCGGCGACGTGGTACTTCGTGCTGAAGTCGGGCGTGCACGCGACGCTGGCCGGCGTGGTCACCGGCCTGATGTTCCCGCTGCGCAACCGCAACGGCGGCGAAGCCGCATCGCCGTCGGAGAATTCCCCGCTGGAGCAGCTGGAACACGCGCTGCACCCGTGGGTCGCCTACGCGATCCTGCCGCTGTTCGCCTTCGCCAACGCCGGCCTGTCGCTGCGGGGAATGCAGGCCGGCGATGCGCTGGCGCCGCTGCCGCTGGGCGTGGCGCTGGGCCTGCTGCTCGGTAAGCCGGTCGGCATCGTCGGCACCGCCTTGCTGACCCGCGCGTCAGGTATCGCCCGTTTGCCCGACGGCATGGACCTCAAGGCGCTGCTCGGCCTCGGCGTGCTGTGCGGCATCGGCTTCACGATGAGCCTGTTCGTCGCCAACCTGGCCTATGGCGCGAGCCATCCGCAACTCGGCGAAGCCGCGGTGCTGGGCATCCTCGGCGGCTCGACGGTCTCGGCCGCGCTCGGCTGGCTGTGGCTGCGGCTGGTGCTGAAACCGACCACGACCGCAAATGGCTGAGGCGCTGGTCTTCGGCGGCAGCGGCCAGATCGGCGTGCCGGTGCGGGCGCGGTTGCATGCGCAAGGCTGGCACGTGCATGCGTTGTCGCGACAGGCGCACGAAGACAACGACGGGACGACCTGGCTGCGCGGCGATTTCGCGGACATGCCGCCATTGCCGCCGCGGGTCGACGCGATTTTCAGCCTCGGGCCGCTGGACCGCTTCGCGGCGTGGTTCGCGGCGTCGCGGATCGATGCGCCGCGCGTGGTCGCGTTCGGTTCGACCAGCCTCGAAACCAAGCGCGATTCGCGGGATCCATGCGAACGCGACCTCGTCCGCCGGCTGGGCGACGCCGAAAGATCGCTGTTCGAAGCGGCCGCGGCGCGTGGTGCGCATGCGACGCTGCTGCGGCCGACGCTGGTCTACGGCGCGGGCGGCGACCGCACGCTGACCCGGATCGCGCGGCTGGCGGGCAGGGCCGGTTTCTTCGTGCTGCCGCGCGGCGCGAACGGCCTGCGCCAGCCGGTGCACGTCGACGACCTGGCCGATGCCGCGCTGGCGGTGCTCGACCGGCCCGCGACGTTCGGCCGCGGCTACGCGCTGCCGGGCGGCGAGGCGCTGGCCTACCGCGAGATGGTCGCGCGCACGCTGGCGGCGCTCGATCCGCCGCCGAGATTGCGGGAAGTGCCGGCGCCGCTGTTCGCGCTGGCGCTGTCGGCGGCGCGCAGGCTCGGCAAGCTGCAGGAACTCGGCGACGCGGCGGTGGCGCGGATGCGCGAGGACCTGGTGTTCGATGCGGAACCGGCGCGCCGCGACTTCGGCTACGCGCCGCGCGCGTTCGCGCCGGCCCGGGAAATGTTCGGTCTGTAGGAGCGGCGTGAGCCGCGATGCTTTCCCGATAGCGGATACGGGTCGCGGCTCACGCCGCTCCTGCACGATCAGTACTTCCAGCCCATCTTGCGGTAGAACTTGGCCAGCACCCAGATCGGGCCGATCAGCAGGTAGGTCAGGTCGGTGAAGAAGCTGGGCTTGCGGCCCTCGAACAGCTTGCTGTGGCCGACGAACTGGCCGATCCACGCCGCCACGAACACCGCGATGGCCGCCCACAGCAGCGTGCCCGTGCCGTACGCCATCGCGACCAGCCGGCAGATGCAGGCCATGGTGAAGAACACCACCAGCATGCCGAAGCCGATCGGGCGCGACAGCCGGTAGTAGTACATCCACGCGGCGAACATCGCCAGCGCCGCCCACACGCCCGGCTTGAACCAGCTGCCCAGCACCGGGATGCACCACAACAGCGCGATCACCGACCACAGGATCGCCGGCACGCAGACCGTGTGGATCAGCTGATTGGTCGGGTTGCGGTGGTCGTTGGAGTAGTTGGCGAAGAAGCGGTCGATGGGGCGTCCGGCGGTCGCGTTCATTCCCTCCCTCCCGGGGATTCACTGGCGTCGAGGATAACGCAGCCACCGCAGCGCGGCATTTTGCGCCGCGGTGCGGACCCCTGCCCCTGCTGGCGAAAGCGAACGGGCGTTCGCGCGGCGGACAACGGAAGGATCCGCGCGGGGCGACGGAAACGGAACCCCCCCCGGTTCCCCTTTTGCGAAGGGAGGGGGAGAAGCGCCGTTCAGTCGATGCCGATGCCCGCCAGCTTCTGCAGCGCTTCGGCGTATTTGGCGCGGGTGCGGGCGATGACCTCCGCCGGCAGTTTCGGGCCGGGCGCGGTCTTGTTCCAGTCCAGCGTCTCCAGGTAGTCGCGCACGAACTGCTTGTCGTAGCTTGGCGGGCTGGTGCCGACTTCGTATTGCTCCGCCGGCCAGTAGCGCGACGAGTCCGGGGTCAGCATCTCGTCCATCACGTACAGGCGGCCGTCGGCGTCGGTGCCGAACTCGAACTTGGTGTCGGCCAGCAGGATGCCGCGCTGGGCCGCGTACTCGGCGGCGAACTGGTAGATGCGCAGGGTCGCGTCGCGGACCTTTTCGGCCAGTTCGGCGCCGATGGTGCGGACCATCGTGTCGAAGTCGATGTTCTCGTCGTGGTCGCCGACCGCGGCCTTGGTCGACGGGGTGAAGATCGGCTCCGGCAGCTGTTCGGCCTGGCGCAGGCCCTGCGGCAGTTCGATGCCGCTGACCTTGCCGGTGCGCTGGTAGTCCTTCCAGCCGCTGCCGATCAGGTAGCCGCGGGCGATCGCCTCCACCGGCACCGGCTTGAGCTTCTTCGTCACCACCGCGCGCTTGGCGTACAGCGCCGCGTCGACGCCTTGCGGCAGCACGCTGGCGACGTCGATGCCGGTCAGGTGGTTGGGCAGCAGGTGGGCGGTCCTGGCGAACCAGAAATTCGAGATCTGGCACAGCATCTCGCCCTTGCCGGGGATCGGGTCGGGCAGGACCACGTCGAATGCGGAAAGGCGGTCGGTGGCGACCATCAGCAGGTAGTCCCCCGGCGGCGCGTCGGCGGGCAGGCGTTCGCGCGGCAGGTCGAACACGTCGCGCACCTTGCCGCGATGGCGCAGGGTCAGGCCGGGCAGGTCGGATTCGAGCAACGTCGTGGACACGGGTACTCCTGGACTGCGATGACTGCTGTCCACGGGGCCCGTGCGGGCGGCGGGAGACTCATCGAGCGGCCCGTGAAGGCGGCCCGCGGGACAGCGGGCCGCGTAGTGTACGACTGCGCGGGCGCCCTGTGCCGTAGAATTGCGGCGAATTTTCGGCGAGAGCGGCGGATGACGCGCTGGTACGGCAAATTGCTGGGTTTCGTGGCCGGCTGGCTGCTGCTGCGGCACCCGCTGGGCGGGCTGATCGGGCTGCTGCTCGGCCATGCCTTCGACAGCGACTGGTTCAAGCTGTCGAAGGACAACCCGTACCGCGCCTTCGACCTGACCAGCGACGCCACCGACGCCGAAATCGACCAGGCCTACCGCCGGCTGATTTCGCAGTACCACCCGGACCGGCTGGCCGGCGCGGCGCCGGAACTGCGCGCCCGGGCCGAGGCGAAATCGCGCGAACTCAACGCTGCCTACGACCGGATCAAGAAGCTGCGCCGGCGCTGAGCTGCCACGAACCGAAGGAATCCCATGTCCGACTGCATCATTGCCCCGTCCATCCTCTCCGCGGACTTCGCCCGGCTCGGCGAGGAAGTCGACAACGTGCTGAAGGCCGGCGCCGACTGGGTGCACTTCGACGTGATGGACAACCACTACGTGCCGAACCTGACCATCGGCCCGATGGTTTGCGCGGCGCTGCGCAAGCACGGCGTGACCGCGCCGATCGACGTGCACCTGATGGTGCAGCCGGTGGACCGCATCGTGCCGGACTTCGCCGAGGCCGGCGCCAGCGTGATCAGCTTCCACCCCGAGGCCAGTTCGCACGTCCACCGCACCATCCAGCTGATCAAGTCGCACGGCTGCCGGGCCGGGCTGGTGCTGAACCCGGCCACGCCGGTCGACGTGCTGGACTGGGTGCTGGAAGACCTCGACCTGGTGCTGCTGATGTCGGTCAACCCCGGCTTCGGCGGCCAGGCCTTCATCCCGTCGGCGCTGGACAAGCTGCGCGCGGTGCGGAAGAAGATCGACGCCACCGGCAAGGACATCCGCCTGGAGATCGACGGCGGCGTGAAGGCCGACAACATCCGCAAGATCGCCGCGGCCGGCGCCGACACCTTCGTCGCCGGCTCGGCGATCTTCAATGCCCCCGGCTCCAATGTGGAAGGCTATGCGGCGGTGATCGCGAAGATGCGCGCGGAAGTGGCGGCGGCCTGCGGATAAGTTGCAAACGAAAGGAAGGGGGCTGCCGCCATCGCCCGCAATGCCGCAGGCCGATCCCGCCCGCGCGCGCCGTCCCTGCCATGGCCTTCCACGCTGCGCCGCCCCGGAGGGTTCCGCAGTCGCGGGCATGGCCCGCTCCCGCACAAGGCCGCCGGATCGGTTAAAGTGGGGCCCCGTGATCCCGCAGACGCTCTCCCGCGATCTTCCTTCCGCTCGCCGGTCCTGGCGATGGTGGCCCGTTGCCGTCGTCTGCCACGCCCCCGCATCCCGGAAGGAAAGCCATCTTGATCACGCAGGAACAGTTCCAGCGCCACGCCGCTGAAGGCACGTACAACCGCATCCCCGTCGTCCGCGAGGTGCTGTCCGACCTGGACACGCCGCTGTCGGTCTACCTGAAGCTGGCCGACGCGCCGCACACCTACCTGTTCGAATCGGTCGAGGGCGGCGAGCGCTTCGGCCGCTATTCGATCATCGGCCTGCCGGCGCGCCGGGTCGCCACCTTCCGCGGCCACGCGCTGGAAATCCGCGACCGCGGCCGGCTGGTCGAAAGCCGCGAGGTCGCCGATCCCTTCGCCGAAGTCGAGGCGCTGCGCGCCGCGCACGTGGTGCCGGAACTGGAAGGGCTGCCCGGCTTCAGCGGCGGCCTGGTCGGCTGGTTCGGCTTTGAGTGCATCGAATACATCGAACGGAAACTCGCCGCAGACCCGAACCCCGACCAGCTCGGCACGCCCGACATCCTGCTGATGCTGTCGGAAGAGCTGGCGGTGTTCGACAACCTCAAGGGCCGCCTGTACCTGGTCGTGCACGCCGATCCGCGCGAGGCGGACGCGTGGGACAGGGCGCAGGCGCGGCTCGACGCGCTGGTCGCCAAGCTGCGCGCGCCGGGCGCCGGCTATCCCGCGCCGATCGCGCGCGACGTGCTCGACGAAAGCCACTTCGTCTCCGGCTTCACCCGCGAGGGCTTCATCGCCGCGGTGGAGAAGTCGAAGGAATACATCCGCGCCGGCGACGTGTTCCAGGTGGTGCTGAGCCAGCGCCTGAGCGTGCCGTTCGCCGCGCGCCCGGTCGACGTGTACCGCGCGTTGCGCGCGCTGAATCCGTCGCCGTACATGTATTTCCTCGACGCCGGCGACATGCAGGTGGTCGGTTCGTCGCCGGAGATCCTGGTGCGCCTGCAGGGCGGCGAGGTGACGGTGCGCCCGATCGCCGGCACCCGTCCGCGCGGCAGGACGCATGAAGAGGATCTGGCGCTGGAAGCCGAACTGCTGGCCGATCCGAAGGAGCGCGCCGAGCACCTGATGCTGATCGACCTGGGCCGCAACGACGTGGGCCGGGTGTCGGAGGCGGGCAGCGTGCGGGTCGGCGAAAGCTTCGTGATCGAGCGCTACAGCCACGTGATGCACATCGTCAGCGAGGTGACCGGGAAACTGCTTCCCGGCCTGAGCTACGCCGACGTGCTGCGCGCGACCTTCCCGGCCGGCACGGTCAGCGGCGCACCGAAGATCCGCGCGCTGGAAGTGATCCGCGAGCTGGAGCCGATCAAGCGCAACGTCTACGCCGGCAGCATCGGCTACATCGGCTGGCACGGCGACGCCGACACCGCCATCGCGATCCGCACCGCGGTGATCAAGGACGGCAAGCTGCACGTGCAGGCCGGCGCCGGCATCGTCTACGACTCCGACCCGGAGAAGGAGTGGGACGAGACGATGAACAAGGGCAGGGCGCTGTTCCGCGCGGTGGCCGAAGCGGCGAAGGGGTTGTGATGAAAACTCTAACCGAAAGGGGAACTTCCATGAAAAGTAGGATTGCAGTCGCAGCAGGTCTGCTTGCGATTATTGGTTCCTTGCAGGCCCAGGCGCCGGCTGATCGGCCGTTTATCGCCGTGCATGGCGAAGCAAAGATGGACGTGGTGCCGGATATTTTCCCGGTTGAATTGACGCTGAAAGAAACCAGCACGGACGCTGCGGCTACGCAGCAGAAAATTGAGTCCCTGGCCAGGGATATCCTTGCCGTTACCGAAAAAATGAAAGTCAAAGACGATGATGTCACGATTTCCAACTTGGAGATTTCCCCGGAATACAAATGGGACGACGACGCAGACAAACAGGTATTTCAGGGCAATACCTATGAGCGGGAAATCAAGGTCAGATTCCATTCGTTGGCGAAGTTGAATGAGTTCATTTCGGCCTTGCCAAAATCGAACGCCTTGCGAATCCAGACGGCCAAGTTCGAGACGTCGCGTGCAGATGAGCTTCGTCGCGAATTGCTGGATAGCGCGATTGCTAATGCAAGGAAGACGGCGGAGGTAATGGCGACTGGCGTCGGTCGAAAGTTGGGTGCAGTGCAGAACATCTCGAATCAGGGCCTGAATCTCCAGTACTCACAGAGTCTGGAGTCAGTCGTGGTGACCGGTGCCCGCGCAACGGATTTGTATGCTCCAGCGCCCCCGCCGCCGCCGGCTGTTCTGCGCGAGGGCAAGATCACGCTCGACCAAGACGTGTACATCGTCTACGAACTGAATTGAGCAAAATCATGCTGTTGATGATCGACAACTACGACAGCTTCACCTACAACCTCGTCCAGTACCTGCAGGCGCTGGGCGCGGAGGTGCGAGTGGAGCGCAACGACGCGCTGACGGTGGAGCAGATCGAGAAGCTCGCGCCCGAGCGCATCGTCGTCTCGCCCGGCCCGTGCACGCCGAACGAAGCGGGCGTCTCGCTGCAGGTGATCGAAAGCCTCGGCCGCACCACGCCGATCCTCGGTGTCTGCCTCGGCCACCAGAGCATCGGCCAGGCCTACGGCGGCAAGGTGATCCGCGCCGGCCGCATCATGCACGGCAAGACCTCGCACATCCGCCACCAAGGCAAGGGCGTGTTCGCCGGTTTGCCCGACGGCTACGAGGCGACCCGCTACCACTCGCTGGTGGTCGAGAAATCCTCGCTGCCCGATGCGCTCGAAGTCACCGCATGGACCGAGAACGACGACGGCAGCTTCGAGGAGATCATGGGCCTGCGCCACCGCGAATTCCCGGTCGAAGGCGTGCAGTTCCACCCCGAATCGATCCTCACCGAGCACGGCCACGCCCTGCTGAAGAACTTCCTGGAGCGCACATCGTGATGATCGAACCCGCGCAATTGCTGGTGTTCATGCTTGCCGGCTGGCTGCTCAACCTCACGCCCGGCCCCGACGTGCTGTACATCGTGAGCCAGTCGCTGCGGTCCGGGCGCAGGGCCGGTGCGATCGCCGTCGCCGGCATCAGCGTCGGCTGCCTGGTGCACGTGGCGGTGGCGGCGCTGGGCCTGGGGGCGCTGCTGGCGACCTCGGCCGCGCTGTTCAACGTCGTCAAATGGGCGGGCGCGCTGTACCTGCTGTGGGTCGGCCTGCGTCTGCTGCGATCGCCGTCGCCGCCCGCGGCGGTGGAAGCGCCGGTGCGCGAGGCCGCTGCCGGCTCGTTGCGGCAGGTCTTCGCGGGCGGCTTCCTGACCAACGTGCTGAACCCCAAGGTCGCGTTGTTCTTCCTCGCCTTCGTGCCGCAGTTCATCGCGCCGTCGGCCCACGACAAGACGCTGGCCTTTGCCTTCCTGGGCGTGGTGTTCATCGTCAATTCGCTGCCGGTCAACTTCGGCTACGTCCTGCTCGCCGGCTGGACGCGACGCAGCCGGGTGGTCGCGCGGGGCATGCATTGGCTGGATCGCATGGCGGGCGTGCTGTTCATCGGTTTCAGCGCACGGCTGGCCCTGGCGGCGAGGCCGGGCGCATGAGCAAGGCTGGCAACGCGGGCATCGAGATGGCTGCGAACGAAAAACTCTTCGTCGTGATGCTCGGCGGCACCCACCCGAAGGCCCGGGTCGAGCTGCACGACGTCGCCTTCGCCATCGGCGACACGCTCGAATCGACCTACCCGCAGCTGCGCGCGCAATGGTTCGGCGAACCGCGCGGCGCGCACGTCGATTCGTGGATGGAAGTCGACGGCGTCGACGGCTGGCAGGTGCGTTTCTCCGATGCGCCGCCACCGGCCGGTTCGCCGAAACTGTTCTTCGTCAATCTCGGCGGCTACGAGAAGGGCGTGTTCGGCGAAGCGCACGCCTACCTGCTGGTGGTCGCCGGCGACGCGGCCGATGCCAAGGCGAAGGGCAAGGCGCGGGCGGACGCCGGCTGGATGCTGCCGCACAAGGACGCCCTGTACGGGGTGGACGACTGCATCCCGGTCGAGGTGGCCGGCGGTCGCCACGTGACGCTGGTCGAAGGCCCCCACGCCGGCATTGCGTACCATAGCGACTACCTGGTGATTTCCTGATACCCGAAGGCGCGGCATCCATGTCGATTTCCCCACAAGAAGCCCTGCAGCGGACCATCGAGCATCGCGAGATCTTCCGCGACGAGATGATCGACCTGATGCGCCAGATCATGCGCGGCGACGTCTCGCCGACGATGACCGCGGCGATCCTGACCGGGCTGCGGGTCAAGAAGGAGACCGTCGGCGAAATCGCCGGCGCGGCGACGGTGATGCGCGAGTTCTCGCGCGCGGTCGACGTTGCGGATCGCACGCATCTCGTCGACATCGTCGGCACCGGCGGCGACGGCTCGCACACCTTCAACATCTCGACCTGCTCGATCTTCGTCGTGGCCGCCGCCGGCGCGCGCGTGGCCAAGCACGGCAACCGCAGCGTGTCGTCGAAGTCGGGCAGCGCCGACGCGCTGGAGGCGCTGGGCGCGAACATCGAGCTGCAGCCGGAGCAGGTCGCGCGCTCGATCGCGCGCACCGGCATCGGCTTCATGTTCGCGCCGATCCACCATCCGGCGATGAAGGCGGTGGCGCCGGTGCGGCGCGAGATGGGCGTGCGCACCATCTTCAACATCCTCGGCCCGCTGACCAACCCGGCCGGCGCGCCGGGCATCCTGATGGGCGTGTTCCACCCCGACCTGGTCGGCATCCAGGCGCGCGTGCTGCGCGAACTCGGCGCCGAGCGCGCGCTGGTGGTGTGGGGCCGCGACAACATGGACGAACTCTCGCTCGGCGCGGGAACGCTCGTCGGCGAATTGCGCGACGGCAAGGTCAGCGAATACGAGCTGCACCCCGAGGATTTCGGCATCGCGATGTCGCACAGCCGCAACCTGCGCGTGGCCGGCCCGGCCGAGTCGAAGGCGATGCTGCTGAAGGTGCTGGACAACCATCCGGGCCCGGCGCGCGACATCGTGCTGCTCAACGCCGGCGCGGCGTTGTACGTGTCCGGCGTCGCCGACGATATCGCCCACGGCATCCAGCTCGCGCGCGCGGCGATCGCTTCCGGCGCCGCGCTGGCGAAGCTGCAGGAATTCGTCGCCGCCACGCAGGCCCTGGCGAAGGAGGCTGCGTGATGTCCGGCAACGGTTTCGCGGAATTGCCGCAGCCGCCGTACTACGCGGTGATCTTCTCGTCGCGGCGCAACGGCCGCGACGAGGAAGGCTACGCCGCGGCGGCACGGCGGATGGTCGAGCTGGTGGCGACGCAGCCGGGGTTCCTCGGCGTCGAGTCGGCGCGTGGCGGCGACGGCTTCGGCATCACCGTCGCCTATTTCGACAGCGAGGACGCGATCCGCGGCTGGAAGGCGAACGCCGAGCACGCGGCCGCGCGCGAACGGGGACGGCGCGACTGGTACGAACACTTCGAGTTGCGCGTGGCGAAGGTCGAGCGCGCCTATGGCTGGGATGCCGAGCGGAGAGCGCAGAGGAGCGAGGAGTGAGTAGAAAACCGGATTGCCGCTGGCTGCTCCTCACTCCTCACTCCTCACTCCTCTTCACTCTCTACTGATCCATGAGCGACATCCTCAACACCATTCTGGCGCGCAAGGCCGGGGAAGTCGCCGAGCGCCGCGGCCGCGTCCCGCTCGACGAACTGAAGGCGCGCGTGCGCGACGCCTCGCCGGTGCGCGGTTTCGCCGATTCGCTGCATGCGGCGATCGCCCACGGCGACCCGGCGGTGATCGCCGAGGTCAAGAAGGCCAGCCCGTCGAAGGGCGTGATCCGCCCGGACTTCCATCCGGCCGAGATCGCGGTCAGCTACGAGTTCGGCGGCGCCTCGTGCCTGTCGGTGCTGACCGACGTCGATTTCTTCCAGGGGAGCGACGCCTACCTGCAGCAGGCGCGCGAGGCGTGCACGCTGCCGGTGCTGCGCAAGGACTTCACGGTCGATCCGTACCAGGTGTACGAGGCGCGCGCGCTGGGCGCCGACTGCATCCTGCTGATCGTCGCCGCGCTCGACGACTTCCAGCTGGCCGAGCTGTCGGACCTGGCGATGCAGCTGGGCATGGACGTGCTGGTCGAGGTGCACGACATCGACGAGCTGGAGCGCGCGCTGCAGGTGCCGGCGCCGCTGCTGGGCATCAACAACCGCAACCTGCGCACCTTCGAGGTCTCGCTCGACGTGACCTTGTCGATGAAGGACGCGGTGCCGAAGGATCGCCTGCTGGTCACCGAGAGCGGCATCCTCGCCCCGGCCGACGTGGCGACGATGCGCGGCGCCGGCGTGCACGCGTTCCTGGTCGGCGAGACCTTCATGCGCGCCGAGGAGCCGGGCGAGGCGCTGCGTACGCTATTCTTCGACGCATGAGCGACAGGTACCCCGAACCGCGCGCGAACGCGGCGCTGGTCGTCTTCGACTTCGATCACACCCTCTACGACGGCGATTCCGGCAGCCACCTGTTCGCGTGGCTGATCAGGCGCAACCCGCTGCGCGTGCTCGCCGCGCTGCTGGCCACGCCGCTGCTGGGCCCGATGGTGGCGTGGTTGCCGACGCGCCGCCATGGCATTTCCGGCTACGTGTGGATCGGCACCTTCGGCCTGCGCCGCGCGCGCGAGTTCGACGCATGGATCGACCGCTACGTGCGCGGGCACGAAGCGGGCATCCGCGCGCGGCTGCTGCCGCAGGCGCTGGAAGTGTTCGCGCGGCACCGCCGCGACGGCGACCGCGTGGTGGTCGCCACCGGCGCGCCGCCGGAGCTGGCGCGGGCGATCCTCGCCTTCGTCGCCCACCAGGACGTGCCGGTGATCGGCACCGAGGTCGGGCCGCGCCTCGGCGCGATGATGGCGCTGCGCCACTGCCACAGCGAGGAGAAGATGCGCATGCTGCGCGAGCGCGGCTACGGCGGGATCGACGTGGCGTATTCGGGTTCCAGCGCCGACCTGCCGCTGCTGAAGGCGGCGAAGTCGCCGGTGGTGGTGAATCCGAAGGCGAAGAACGTGGCGATGTTCCGCCGCGCGCTGCCGGAAGGGACGCCGATCCTCAACTGGGGCTGCAAGGATCGCGGCGGGTCGTAGGGGCAGGGCGCGCCGCGCCCCGGCCGGGCGTCAACCGCGCTCGACGACCTTCAGGTCGCGGATGAAATCCCGCCACCCGTACTCCGCGAAGTCGCGGAACTCGCCGGCGTCGTAGAAGCGCCCGAAGCAGTTCTGGCAGCTTTCGAACCAGATGTGCGGCTGGATCGGGTCGACCATGCGGATCAGTTGCCGCTCGCCGTCGCAGGACGGGCACGGCAGGCCGCGGTCGACCTTGTTGCATTCCTCGCCCCTGGCCGCGTCGCCGGTGTCGATCGCCTCGGCGCGGTCCTTCAGCAACTCGAACGCGCGCATGCCGAACCACATCCCGCGGCAGTTCGTGCAGCGATGCGCGTCGGCCTCGGGCAGTGCCAGCCTCTCCATCGGGTGATGGCACTTGGGGCATTCCATGGCGGGACCGGCCTTGCGGGGATCAGCGGGTGCCGTACAGCACCACGGTCTTGCCGCGGGCGTGCAGGGCGCCATCGGCCTGCAGCTTCTTGAGCACGCGGCCGGCCATCTCGCGCGAGCAGCCGACCAGGCGCGCCAGTTCCTGCCGCGACACGCGCAGCTGGGTGCCCTGCGGATGGCTCATCGCCTCCGGCTCCTTGGCCAGGTCGAACAGGGTGCGGACGATGCGGTCGGTGACGTCGAGGAAGGCCAGGCGGCTGGCCTTGCGGCTGGTGTCCAGCAGGCGCCGCGACAACTGCGCGCCGATCGCGTACAGCAGCCTCGGCGCGTCGGCGGCCAGCGGGCCGGAGAACAGCTGCTGGATGCGCTCGTAGCCGACTTCGGCCAGCTCGCACTGGGTGCGCGTGCGCAGGATCACTTCGCGCTTGTCGGATTCGATGAACAGGCCCATCTCGCCGACGAACTGCCCCGGGCCGAAATAGCCCAGCACCAGCTCGCGGTCGTCGGCTTCCTCGGTGATGATGCTGACCGAGCCGCTGACCACGTAGTACAGGGTGCCGGCCGGATCGCCGGGGCGGAACACGTCCGCACGCGCCGGATAGCGCCTGCGGTGGCTGTGGGCAAGGAAGCGGTCGATTGTGCTGCGATCAGGAGACAAGGGACTCACGGTAGGGCGCAGGGGCGTGAACGGGGGAATACTCGTGCTCATAAACGACGCTTTTCCGTTGTGTCGGCCAAAGCTTGGCGAGTTAAGCCAAGCTTAATCTTATTCCGCATGCCACGGCAAACCGGGCTCCGGAGGCAGTCCGAACCGCCCCGCACGCCGGATCTGCCGGTCGGCGGCGGCTGGCCGACATACCGCTGCAGGCGCATTTGCCGCATAATCGCGCCCCTCTTCCGACGCCCCCAGAGGGACTACCGCCGTGGTCAAGCCACTGCCGCGCCTGCGCCTGCAGGGATTCAACAACCTGACCAAAGCGCTCAGCTTCAACATCTACGACGTCAGCTACGCCCAGTCCGAGGCCGAACGCCGGCGCTACATCGAGTACATCGACGAGGAATACAACGCCGACCGGCTGACCCAGATCCTGACCGACGTGGCGGAGATCATCGGCGCCAACATCCTCAACATCGCCCGCCAGGACTACGACCCGCAGGGCGCGTCGGTGACCATCCTGATCTCCGAGGAGCCGGTGATCGACAAGAAGCAGGCCGGCAGGGAGATCATCTCCGACGCCGTGGTGGCGCACATGGACAAGAGCCACATCACCGTGCACACCTATCCGGAGACCCATCCGGACAACGGCATCGCGACCTTCCGCGCCGACATCGACGTGGCCACCTGCGGGGTGATTTCGCCGCTGAAGGCGTTGAACTACCTGATCGAGAGCTTCGAGTCCGACATCGTGATCATGGACTACCGCGTGCGCGGCTTCACCCGCGACATCAAGGGCAAGAAGCACTACATCGACCACAAGATCAACTCGATCCAGGACTACCTGGCCAAGAACATCCGCACCCGCTACGAGATGCTCGACGTCAACGTGTACCAGGAGAACCTGTTCCACACCAAGATGCACCTGAAGGAATTCGACCTGGACACCTATCTGTTCGAGGAGAAGGCCAAGAACCTGTCGTTCAAGGAGCGGATGAAGATCGAGGCGCGGCTGAAGCGCGAGATCGAGGAGCTGTACCACGGCCGCAACCTGGTCGACTGAGGCGACAGCGCACGCGCTATAATCCGCGCGAGATTGCGGGACGACCCGCACGCGCCACGGCGCGCATCCACGACCGACGGCGGTCCGGCGAACCCGGGCCGCCGTTTTCGTTCCGGGCCATCGATGGCATGGAGACGGACATGGCGTGGTTTTATCTGTTGCTGGCGGGCCTGTTCGCGGTCGGGTTCGCGATCGGCCTGAAGCAGGCCGAGGGCTTCACCCGCCTGTGGCCCAGCGTGGCGGCGCTGCTGGCGGCCGCGATCAGCCTGTGGCTGCTGACCCTGGCGCTGAAGACGCTGCCGGTGGGCACCGCCTACGCGGTATGGACGGGGATCGGTGCGGCCGGCGTGGCGATCGTCGGCATCGCGCTGTTCGCCGAAAGCGCCGCGCCGTTGCGCCTGCTGTGCATCGGCCTGATCGTGGCGGGCGCGATCGGCCTGCAGCTGCTGGCGCCGCGGGCCTGAATCGGCGCGCCGCGCTACAGCCGGTAGGCGACCGCCTTCATGAACTTCGACGCCGCGGCCATCAGCGCCGGGATCGGTTGCGGCAGCGCCCGGGCGCCGGCGTGCTCGGCGTAGTCGGCGTGGCGGGCCTCGTCGGCCTTCATCACCTTGAGGATCTCGCGGCTGCGCAGGTCGGCCTCGGGCAGGGTTTCGAGGTGTTCGTCCAGGTGCGCCTCGACCTGGCGTTCGGTTTCGACCACGAAGCCCAGGTTCCAGCCGTCGCCGCGCAGGCCGGCCAGCGCGCCCAGTGCGTAGCTGCCGGCGTACCATAGCGGGTTGAACAGGCTGGGGCGGCTGCCCAGTTCGTCCAGCCGGTCGGCGCACCAGGCCAGGTGGTCGGTTTCCTCCTGCGCCGCCTCCAGCAGGTGCCCGCGGGTCTCCGCTTCGCGGGCGACCGCGGCCTGGCCGAAGTACAGGCCCTGGGCGCAGACCTCGCCGACGTGGTTGATCCGCATCAGCCCGGCGGCATGGCGGCGCTCGGCGGCGTCCAGTTCGACGTCCGGGGTCGACCCGGCCGGGCTGGGCCGGTGCGCGGCGGGCCGGCCGAACACGGTGTCCAGCGCGCGCTGCGCTTCGACCAGCAGCTGGTCCAGCGGGGTGAACTGGCGGACATGGGCCATCGGGACGGTCTCCGGCGGGGGCGGGTCCATTTTCGCGCCGCGGCCCGGTGCTGGTCACCCGGGGCCTAGTGGCTTGCGCGAAGTCGGCGCGGCGGGTATCATCCCGCTTCTTTTTCGCCGCACCACATCGCGTGGCAAAGTTCCGCCGGGCGTCCCGCCTGCCGGAATCCGCCCGACCGGGTACCCCCAAGAGAATCCAGAGTTCGCCATGACCACTTTCACCGCAAAGTCCGAGACCGTCCAGCGCGACTGGTATCTCGTCGACGCCACCGGCAAGACGCTGGGCCGCCTGAGCACCGAGCTCGCGCGTCGCCTGCGCGGCAAGCACAAGCCCGTCTACACCCCGCACGTCGATACCGGCGACTACCTGGTCGTCATCAACGCCGAGAAGATCGCCGTCACCGGCAACAAGCTGGCCGACAAGCAGTACCACCGCTTCACCGGCTACATCGGCAACCTGAAGACCGAGACCCTGGCCCAGGCGCTGGAGCGCCATCCGGAGCGCGTCATCGAGATCGCGGTCAAGGGCATGCTGCCGAAGGGCCCGCTGGGCCGCGCGATGTACCGCAAGCTCAAGGTCTACAAGGGTGCCGAGCACCCGCACGCCGCCCAGCAGCCGCAAGTCCTGGATATCTAAGTCATGGCCATCACCCAAAACTACGGCACCGGCCGTCGCAAGTCCTCCACCGCCCGCGTGTTCCTGCGCAAGGGCACCGGCAAGATCACCGTCAACGACCGTCCGCTGGACGAGTTCTTCGGCCGCGAGACCGCGCGCATGATCGTGCGCCAGCCGCTGGAGCTGACCAACAACACCGAGAACTTCGACATCGTCGTCACCGCCAGCGGCGGCGGCACCACCGGCCAGGCCGGTGCGATCCGCCTGGGCATCGCCCGCGCGCTGGTCGAGTATGACGAGAGCCTGAAGACCGAACTGCGCAAGGCCGGGTTCATGACCCGCGACGCGCGCGAGGTCGAGCGCAAGAAGGTCGGCCTGCACAAGGCACGCCGCGCCACCCAGTTCTCGAAGCGTTAATGGTTTGCTTGCGCCGGGGCTTCGCTTCGGCGCTACAATCCGCTGCATAGCCCCGTCGCCAAGCGGTAAGGCACCTGACTCTGACTCAGGCATTCGGTGGTTCGAATCCATCCGGGGCTGCCAAATCCGAAGACCCGAAGACCCGCCCCGGCGGGTCTTCGCGTTTCCGGGGGGGCATGTCCGGGGCAGGGCCCGTACCGTGGGCGTAGAATCCGCGCCATGAGCCCGCAGCACGCCGCGTCCGACACCGTCGCCCAATCGATCCTGCGCGACGTCCGTACGCGTGGCTATGCGGTGGTGCCGCCGTCCGGCCTCGCTGCGCTGTGCGGCGGCGTCCCCGGCGATTTCGAGATCCTGCGGCCGGGCTGGGAGCGCCTGCCGCCCGACGACTACCTCAAGGACGGCGGCCGCTACCGCCGCCGCCGCCATTCCTGCTTCGTCGTCGACGGCGAAGGAATCGTGCAGGCCCCGCACCGCGCGCACTGGCAATCGCTGGACTACAACGCCCTGCACGGCGGCATGCACCGCTGGTTCGAGCCGATCGCGCCGGCCGCCATCGCGCAGCCGGTCTGGCCGCGGCTGCTGCTCGCGCTCGGCGGGCTGTGCTCGGCGATGAAAGGCGCGCAGCCGTGGTACGTGGAGGCGCACCAGTTCCGCATCGATACCGGCGACGGCATCGGCCGGCCGACGCCGGAAGGCGCGCATCGCGACGGCGTCGATTTCGTCGCGGTGATCCTGGTCGGCCGCGAAGGCATCAAGGGCGGCGAAACCCGGGTATTCGAAGCCGACGGCCCCAACGGCCAGCGCTTCACCCTGGCCGAGCCCTGGTCGCTGCTGTTGCTCGACGACCAGCGGGTGATCCACGAGTCCACGCCGATCCAGCCGCTCGACCCGGCCATCGGCGGACACCGCGACACGCTGGTGCTGACCTACCGGGCGAAGGCTTTCCAGGGCGAAGATTGACCCTTCGCCGCCGGCATTTCATTACAATTGAAACGAATTCGACAACACGCCTCGGAGGCGCGATGAAGCTGGGTTCGTTGAAGGAAGGCGGCCGCGACGGCACGCTGGTGGTGGTTTCGCGCGACCTGGGCCGCGCGGTGCGTGCGGTCGGCATCGCGCCGACCCTGCAGCGCGCGCTGGAGGAATGGGAAACCGCGGCGCCGAAGCTCGCGGCCCTGTCCCAAGCGCTGGACGACGGCGAGGCCGACGGCGAGTTCGCGCTCGACATGCACGCGCTGGCCGCACCGCTGCCGCGCGCCTACGAATTCGTCGACGGCAGCGCCTACCTGCCGCACGTCGAGCGCGTGCGCCAGGCGCGCGGCGCCGAGGTGCCGGCAAGCTTCTACGTCGACCCGCTGATGTACCAGGCCACCAGCGCCGGTTTCCATGGCCCGCGCGATCCGGTTCGGGTCGCCAGCGAGGACTACGGCATCGACCTCGAGGCCGAAATCGTCGTCGTTACCGGTGACGTGCCGATGGCGGCGACGCCGCTGGAAGCCGCCGCGCACATCAAGCTGGTCGGCCTGGTCAACGACGTCAGCCTGCGCAACCTGATTCCCGCCGAGCTGGCCAAGGGCTTCGGCTTCCTGCAGTCGAAGCCGCGCTCGGCGCTGTCGCCGGTGTTCGTCACCCCCGACGAACTGGGCGACGCGTGGCGCGGCAACAAGCTGCACCTGCCGCTGCTGACCCACGTCAACGGCGAGTGGTTCGGCGCGCCGGAAGCCGGCGTCGACATGCAGTTCGATTTCGCCCAGCTGGTCGCGCACGCGGCGAAGACGCGGCCGCTGTCGGCCGGCACCATCGTCGGTTCCGGCACCATCGCCAACCAGGACACGGCGAAGGGCGCGTCGTGCTTCGCCGAGAAGCGCACGGTCGAGACGCTGGAGCACGGCAAGCCGATCACGCCGTTCCTGAAGTTCGGCGACACGGTGCGGATCGAGATGCTGGATCGCGACGGCCGTTCGATCTTCGGCGCGATCGAGCAGCGGATCGAGCCATTGGCGTAATCCGGAGGGCAGGGCCATGCACGAACCGCTGCGGTTGTATTCGTACTGGCGTTCCAGCGCCGCCTGGCGGGTGCGCATCGGCCTGCACCTGAAGGGCCTGGCCTACGAAACCGTGCCGGTGCACCTGCTGCGCGACGGCGGGCAGCAGCACGCACCCGACTACGCGGCGCGGAATCCGCAGCAGCTGGTGCCGGTCCTGCTGCACGGCGAGCGCACGCTCCGGCAGTCGCTGGCGATCCTCGAATACCTGGAGGAAATCCACCCGGAACCGGCGCTGCTGCCGGCCGAGGCGCGCGACCGCGCGCACGTGCGCGGGCTGGCGCAGCTGGTCGCCTGCGACATCCATCCGCTCAACAACCTGCGCGTGTTGCAGTACCTCGAGCGCGAATGGAACGTGCCGCAGCCGGCGCGCGACGAATGGGTCAGGCACTGGATCGCCGGGGGGCTGGCCGCAATGGAGAAATTGCTGGCCGGGGACCTCGCCACCGGCAGCTTCTGCCACGGCGAGGCGCCGGGGCTGGCGGATTGCTGCCTGGTGCCGCAGCTCTACAACGCGCGCCGGTTCGGCGTGGACCTGGCGCCGTACCCGACGATCCGGCGGATCGAAGCCGCGTGCCTCGGCTTGCCGGCATTCGACGCGACGAGGCCGGAGAACCAGCCGGACGCGCCGGCGGCCGCGTAGCGGCGGCGCAAGCGCGAACATTTTCGGTGAATTCCGGCAGCGGCCTGCGCCGCGCCTGCCGGGGCCTCAGCCGAACCCTTGCGTGATCCGCGGGCTGGCCGCGCCGGTGTCGTAGACGTCGGCGTACGGGTCGTGCTCGCCCTTGCTGCCTTCGGACAGGCGGAACTTCAGCGCCAGGCCGTCGCGGGAATCGGCGGCGCGCAGCGCCTCCTCCATCTCGATGCGACCTTCCTTGACCATGCGGAACAGGCACTGGTCGAAGGTTTCCATGCCTTCTTCCAGCGATTCCTCCATGGCCTGCTTCATCTCGTGCACCTGGCCGCGGCGCAGCAGGTCGCGGATCATCGGCGTGTTGATCAACACCTCGGCCGCCGGCAGGCGCCGGCCGTCGACGCCGCGCACCAGGCGCTGCGAAATCACCGCGCGCAGGTTCAGCGACAGGTTCATCAGCACGTTCTTGTGCGCCTGCTCGGGGAAGAAGTTGAGGATGCGCTCGATGGTCTGGTCGGCGTTGTTCGAGTGCAGCGTGGCCAGGCACAGGTGGCCGGTCTCGGCGAAGGCGATCGCCGCCTCCATCGTGGTCGCGTCGAGGATCTCGCCGATCAGGATCACGTCCGGCGCCTCGCGCATCGCGTTCTTCAGCGCGTTGTGGAAGGCGTGGGTGTCCAGGCCGACCTCGCGCTGGTTGACGATCGACTGCTTGTGCTTGTGCAGGAACTCGATCGGGTCCTCGATGGTGAGGATGTGGCCGGTGCTGGTGCTGTTGCGGTAGTCGATCATCGACGCCAGCGAGGTCGACTTGCCGGAGCCGGTGGAGCCGACCACCAGCACCAGCCCGCGCGGGGTCATGATGATGTCCTTCAGCACCTGCGGCAGGTTCAACTCCTCGATGGTCGGGATCACGCTCTTGATCGCGCGAATCACCATGCCGACCTCGCCGCGCTGCTTGAACACGTTGATGCGGAAGCGGCCGGCGTCGCTCAGCGCCACCGCCATGTTCAATTCCAGGTCGCGCTCGAACTGCGGCACCTGGCCTTCGTCCATCAGCGAATAGGCGATCTTCTTGACCATGCCCGGCGGCAGGCCGGTGCTGCCCAGCGGATAGAGCTTCCCCTCGATCTTGATGTAGACCGGCGCCCCGGTGGTCAGGAACATGTCCGAGGCGTTTTTTTCAGTCATCAGCTTCAGGAAATAGCCGATGTCCATGCGTGATCATCCCCCAACTGTGGCCCCGTACATTGCAACCGCGGCGCCGGCTTCCGACAATGGCCCCGCGCTACCCCAGTCGCCACGGAAACCCTGAATGAACCGTAGCTTCGCACATTTTCCCGAGTTCCTGCATGCGGTAGTGGCCGCAACCCTGTTCGCCGTCACACTCGCGGCGCCGGTCCGGGCCCAGGTGGTCACGGCCGTGCCGGAGCTGCAGGCGGCCCAGCAGGCGGTCGGCCGCGCCGACCGGGCCGACGCCGACCAGTACGCGCCCGACCTGATCGCGGCCGCGCGGCAGACGCTGAGCCAGGCCCAGGCCGCCGCCATGGGCGATCGCCGGCAGCGCAAGCTGGTGCCGCAGCTGGCGCAGCGCGCCGCCGTCGAGGCCGACCTGGCGCGCGCGCGCAGCGAGGAAGCGGCGACCAGTGCGCGGCTGCAACAGCGCCGCGGCGAGGTCGCCGAGCTCAAGCGCAAGCTCGGCATGGAGGAAACGCAATGAGCCGCACCCTCGTCTTCGCCGCGTTGGCGGCAATCGCCTTCGCCGCGGCCGCCGCGGAAAACCCGGACGTGGCGCGCCTGAGCCAGCGCCTCGCCGCGCTGCGGGCCGATCCGCAGCTCGGCGGACTGGCGCCGTACGAGCGCATCCAGGCGCAACAGGCCGTCGATGCCTTCGCCAGGGCCAAGCGCAAGCAGCGCGAGGAATTCCTGTACCTGGCGGAAAAGCGCGTGGAAATCGCCGAGACGGCGGCGCGCACGGCGGAGGCCAAGCGCGAGCTCGACGAACTCGACGACGTGCGTCGCGACCTGATGGTCGAGGCCAGCCGCCAGGAAGCCGCGCGTGTGCGCGCCGAGAACGAACGCCTGCGCATCCAGGCGCAGATCCAGGCCGAGGAAGCCGAACGCCTGCGCCTGGCCGCCGAAGCCGAGGCGCAGGCCCGGCTCGAGGCCGAAGACACCCTGACCGCGGTCGCCGGCCAGCAGGCGGCAAGACTGTCGGCGGCGCAGCGCAAGGAGGCGCAGCTGGCGCGCGAGGAGGCCGAACTGGTTTCCGGCGCGAAGCTGCCTTCGTCGAAGTTCGAGCAACGCGGCGAAGTGTTCACCCTGGCCGGCAGCGTGTTCGAATCGGGCTCGGCCAGCCTGTCGGCTTCGGGCAAGGACACGGCGGGCGCGATCGCGGCCTACCTGGCCGCACGACCGAAGACCCGCGCGCGCATCGACGGTTACGGCGACGGCGGCCTGGGCCAGCGCCGCGCCGATGCGCTGCGCGACGCGCTGGTCGCCGCCGGCGTCGGCCGTTCGCGGCTGCAGGCCGGCGGCAAGGGCAAGGCGACCCAGGCGCGCGCCGCCGAGGTGGTGGTTTCGCCCTGATTCGCGCACGATAAAATCCAGGAAAATCAGTATCTTGCACGAATATCGTTGGCTTCCCGGCGGTTCCGTTAAGTCCGCCTAACGGATGCGCTCCGCAGGAAAATCAATTACTTGCGAAGGGTCTTGCCTGCCCGGATTTGCCGGAGTAGCGTCTGATTCCCAAGCGGCTCATGTCGCTTGGCTCAGTGGAGAATCGGGCCGATGAAGCAGACGCCGCCGCCTTGGGAGAACACGCCGGATGACCAGGTCCGTGCGGTCGCTCCCGGCAAGCAGGCCAGCGAGCGTCGCCAGAAGCCCCTTCTCCGTAGTTCCCCCCGTTAGCGCCCCGTGCCCCCAGGCCGGGGCGTTTGCATTTCCGAAGGAGGTTCGCAATGTTCGAAGGGCAACCACAGTCCGCCATCGACGCCTTGATCAAGGCCGACCCGGAATTCAAGCAGCTCTACCAGCGACACCGGGAGCTGGACAAGAAGGTCACCGACGCCGAACTCGGCGTGCTGCCCATCGACGACAACACCCTGGGACAGATGAAGCGCGAGAAGCTCCACGCCAAGGAGCGCTTGCTGCGCATCTACGACGCCAAGCCGCATTGAACCAGGCGGCAGGTCCGGTTCCATCGTCGCGGGCGGCGGCGGCTTCCTCGTCCGTCGCCGCCGCCCGCGTCACTCCTCAAGGCCCGCGCAAGCGGGCTTTTCGTTACCCGGCTGTCGGCCCGTCGCGGTGCGGTGCGATAATCGGGGGCCATCCACGACGCAGTGCCAGCGCATGACGATCCACGCTTCCGTCCTCGAATTGATCGGCGACACCCCCATCGTCAAGGCGCAGCGCCTCGACACCGGCGTGTGTGAGCTGTACCTGAAGCTGGAAAGCGCCAACCCCGGCGGTTCGATCAAGGACCGCATCGGCCTGTCGATGATCGAGGCGGCCGAGAAGCGCGGCGACATCGGGCCGGGCGCTACCCTGGTCGAGGGCACCGCCGGCAACACCGGCATCGGCCTGGCGCTGGTCGCGCAGCAGAAGGGCTACAAGCTCATCCTCGTCGTCCCCGACAAGATGAGCCGCGAGAAGATCTTCAACCTCAAGGCGATGGGCGCCGAGGTGGTGCTGACCCGTTCCGACGTGGCCAAGGGCCATCCCGAGTACTACCAGGACCTGGCCGCCAGCATCGCCGCGAAGACGCCCGGCGCGTACTTCATCAACCAGTTCGGCAATCCCGACAACCCGGCCGCGCACGAATTCGGCACCGGCCCGGAAATCCTGCGGCAGATGGACGGCAGGCTGGACGCCGTCGTGTTCGGCTGCGGCAGCTCCGGCACCATGACCGGCCTGTCGCGCGCGTTCGCGAAGCTGTCGCCGCAGACCGAGCTGGTGCTGGCCGACCCGGTCGGCTCGATCCTCGCCCAGTACATCAACGAGGGCACGCTCAGCGAAAAGTCCGGCACCTGGCTGGTCGAAGGCATCGGCGAGGACTTCCTGCCGACGATCTCCGACTTCACGCGGGTGAAGAAGGCCTATTCGATCAGCGACGCGGAAAGTTTCCGCACTGCGCGCGAACTGCTGGCCAAGGAGGGCGTGCTGGGCGGCTCGTCCACCGGCACCCTGCTGGCCGCGGCGCTGAAGTACTGCCGCGAGCAGACGACCCCGAAGCGCGTGGTCGTGCTGGTGCCGGACACCGGCAACAAGTACCTGTCGAAGATGTACAACGACTACTGGATGCTCGACAACGGCTTCATCGAACGCGAGAAGTACGGCGACCTGCGCGACCTGATCCTGCGCCCGTACAACCAGCGCGACACCGTGGTGGTCGGTCCCAACGACCTGCTGACCACCGCCTACCAGCGCATGAAGCTGTACGACGTGTCGCAGTTGCCGGTGATGGAAGGCGACCGGCTGGTCGGCATCGTCGACGAAAGCGACGTGCTGCTGCACGTGTACGGCGACGAAGCGCGCTTCCGCGACCCGGTTTCCACCGCGATGGTCAGCAAGCTGGACCGCCTGGACGTGAAATCGCCGATCGAGGCGTTGCTGCCGGTCTTCGACCGCGGCCAGGTCGCCATCGTCATGGACGGCGACGCGTTCCTCGGCCTGATCACCCGAATCGACTTGCTCAATTATTTGCGACGGCGCGTGCAGTAAGCGCGAAAACCCATTCAGCAAGCGCTGATAAAATCGAAAGCCGGTTTGGAGCACATATGACGGAAACATTCAAAGACGCCAAGGCAGGCGCCGCCCAATGGGCGCAAGGCACCCTCGCGATCCATGGCGGGCAGTCGCACGACCCCAGTACCGGCGCGGTGATGCCGCCGATCTACGCGACCAGCACCTATGCCCAGTCCAGCCCCGGCGTGCACCAGGGCTTCGAGTATTCGCGCACGCAAAATCCCACGCGCTTTGCCTACGAGCGTTGCGTGGCTGCACTGGAAGGCGGCAGCCGTGGCTTCGCGTTCGCCTCGGGCATGGCCGCGACCTCGACCGTGCTGGAACTGCTGGACAGCGGCGACCATGTGGTCGCGATGGACGACATCTACGGCGGCAGCTATCGCCTGTTCGAGCGCGTGCGCAAGCGCAGCGCCGGGCTGGATTTCGGCTTCGTCGACCTGACCGACCTCGACGCGTTCGAGGCCGCGATCACCGCGAAGACGAAGCTGGTCTGGATCGAAACCCCGACCAACCCGATGTTGAAGGTCGTCGACATCGCCGCGGTTGCGGACGTTGCGCGCAAGCATGGCCTGCTGGTCGTGGTCGACAACACCTTCGCCTCGCCGATCCTGCAGCAGCCGCTGAAGCTCGGCGCGCACATCGTCGTGCACTCGGCCACCAAGTACCTCAACGGCCACTCCGACATGGTCGGCGGCGTCGCCGTGGTCGGCGACGACGCGGAGCTGACCGACAGGTTGGCCTTCCTGCAGAACTCCGTCGGCGCGGTGCAGGGGCCGTTCGACAGCTTCCTCGCCCTGCGCGGGCTGAAGACCCTGCACCTGCGGATGAAGGCGCATTGCGACAACGCGCTGGCGCTGGCGCAGTGGCTGGAAGCCCATCCGGCGGTCGAGAACGTCATCTACCCGGGCCTGGCATCGCACCCGCAGCACGCACTGGCCTCGCGGCAGATGCAGGGCTACGGCGGCATCATCTCGATCGAACTCAGGGGCGGCGCCGAAGCGGCAAAACGATTCTGCGAAAGCACCCGCCTGTTCACCCTCGCGGAATCGCTGGGCGGCGTCGAAAGCCTGGTCAACCTGCCGGCGCTGATGACGCATGCGTCGATTCCGCCGGAACGCCGTGCGCGGTTGGGGATCAGCGATGGGCTGGTGAGGCTGAGTGTTGGGGTGGAGGTGGAGGGTGATTTGAGGGTCGACTTGGAGCGCGTGCTGTCGTGATCTCGAATCGAGAAATGCTGGAGGTCGGCGCCGGTTCGGGGGACCGAATAGGCGCGTTCTGGTCCGACTTGCGGCGCAGCCTGCGCAATCCGGAATTCTGGGCTATGTCCAGCTGGATGGACATCTTGGTACGTGCCCGGCGTTCGCGCCTGGGAGCAATCTGGTTGCTGATGCCGTCGGCGATCTACGTGTTCGGCATGGGTTCGATCTTTGCCGGCATGCAGGGAAAAAGTCTTGACGCGTTTGCGGCGCATGTTGCACTGGGCGTGATGGTGTTCAGAGGGTTGATGTCCACTGTGATCGGCAGCGCTGGCATCTACGCCGCCAGTGCCTCGTTCATTCTGGATGGCCGGACTCGGCTGACAGATTACGTGTTGCAAGCTCTCGGCAAGTCATTCTTCGACTTCCTGATGTGCATTCCGGTTGCCTGCATTGCCCTGGTGCTGTTCGGCCACGTGGAATGGTTGGGGATCCTTGTGGCGCCATTAGCCCTGCTGGTCATTTATTTCAATGCGCTGTGGATCAGTGTGGTCCTGTCGCTGGCAGGTGCGCGCTTCCCTGACCTGGGGCAGCTTCTCAGCAATGTTTCGGTATTCATGTTCTTGTTAACCCCGATCCTGTGGCATCCCGAAGACATGCCCGCCGACAGCTTCCGGGGACAACTCATGCGAGCGAATCCGTTCTACCATTATGTAGAGCTGTTCCGGGCCCCGATCCTCGGTGATCCCATCGAGCCGGCGACTTGCTGGTTCATGGGCGTGTCGACGTTGGTAGGCTTATTATTTGCCGCGTTTCTCTACCGGCGGTACGCGCGCTGGGTTCCGCTGTGGATATGACGGTATGAGTGCGCATATTCGCGTGGACAAGTTGAGTTTGGACGTGCCGATGTATCTCCAAGGAGAAAGGGAGATAGCCGGCTGGGCCAGTCTATTCCTTGGGGCCGTCCTGGATCCGCCCAAGCGCAGGATAGCTCGGTTGCTCGACAACCTTTCCTTCAACGTGGAGGAGGGCGACCGACTGGCCATTCTCGGGCGCAACGGCGCCGGCAAGAGCACATTGCTGCGCGTGCTGAATGGAGTTTATCAGCCCACCCAGGGCAGGCTGGAGGTGCAGGGCAGTTGTCAGGCGCTATTGAACATGTCACTTGGGTTCAATGGCGAAGCGACGGTACACGAGAACATCATCTTGCGTGGCGTAGCGATGGGCCTGGCCTCGGGCTTCCTCAAGAGCCAAGTTGCGCAAATCCTCGAATTCGCGGGATTGCAACGAAAGGCGCACCATCGGTTGAGGACGCTGTCCGCGGGGCAGAAGATGCGCCTCGGGTTTGCCATTTCCACGTCGGTACAGCACGACATCATGCTGATGGACGAGTGGGTCGGGGCCGGCGACGCTGAATTCATGGAGAAAGCGAAGGTGCGCATGCAGAATCGGGTGGATGGAAGCAAGATCGTTGTTCTGGCCAGCCATAGCGTCGGTTTGTTGCGCGCGATTTGTAACAAGGGCATTCTGCTTGAGCAAGGTAGGTTGCTTTACGCAGGCGGCATCACCGATGCGCTAAAGGCCTACCACGATTTGTTGGCGGCCTTACGCAAGGATCCGGAATATCGGGCTCCGGATCCTGAAATTCATTTGGCGGGCATCGTGTATGGTGCTGTCGAAGAAGTGTATTTCGACCGCGGGCAGCTCTGGCTTCGTGGATGGAGCGCTTGCACGGATGGGACCATCCCGCCCGGCTTGGTCGTGCAGGCGCACGGGCTACGCCATGCCGCCATCGAGCTGCAGCGCTACCATCGCCCAGATGTGGTGCGGCATCTGGGCTTGAACGATGCGGCGTGCGGGTTCAGGGCAAGCTTCAACATCGATACGGTGGCAGTCCTGGGCGGGCAGGTTCAGGATTTCCAAGTATATGCAGGGCAGTCGCCGGAATCGGCATCCGTTCCGTTGCGTATTGCCGGTGGAGTCATGGAGCAGTTGGCTGGTGCCTCGGTATCTGTTGCTCCAACTAGGTCATAGATCGCATGGCACAATATCAATCCTTCCCCGATGCAGCGGGCGATTCGCGCACCCTCGAGAAGCTTAAGGCACTGAACCTGCCTCCGCTGAATGGGCGTACCTTCCTGGACGTCGGCTGCAACGAGGGCTTCTTCTGCGGTTACGCGCACTTCGATGGCGCTTCGCGTTCGGTGGGGCTGGATCGGTCCAGGGGCTTCATAGCGCGTGCGCGCTGCCGCTTTCCGCAATGCGAGTTTGCCGAGCGCAGCTGGGACCAGCTGCCGGACGGGCCATTCGATGTCATTCTGTTGGCGTCGGCGCTGCACTACGCCGATGACCAGCCCGCTCTCGTCCGCGCACTCATGTCGCGGCTGTCGCCGGACGGTCTGCTAGTGCTGGAAATGGGCATTATCTCGTCGCCCGAGGCCAAGTGGGTCAAGGTGAAACGCGGTATCGACGAGCGCTTCTTCCCCAGCATGCCGATGGTGAAGGAGCTGTTGCGGGGATACGCCTGGAAGTGGATCGGTCCGAGCATTGCGCAGGATGGAGACCCGGTGCCGCGGCACGTCATCCATGTCGCCCGCCAGCGGCCCACGGCCTACCTGCTGATGCAGCCTCCCGCCTATGGCAAAACTACGATAGCGGAAGGCCTGTTTCGCCGTGCAGACATTCCGGTAGTGTCTGGAGACGACGTGATCCAGCGAGTGGTGAAGGGTATGCGGGCCGCGCCGGAAGAATTGCGGGCTCTGCTGGAAGCAGACTATTCCCCATTCCGGCTCGACGAGACGATCCGCAAGGTATTCGCCGCAGGCAAGGGACGGAGCCTGGTGCAACTGTGGATAGAGGAGGCCGGTCCAGCCGATTTTGCAGTGGACGCGTACGTCCCGAGTGAATGGCACGATCTGGTGCGTAGCGGTCTGACCGATGCAGGTTACATGCCCGTGTCGCTGTACTGGGAGCGCGCGGGTACGAGCATGCAATCTGCGGAAGCGATAACGGAGCGGGCGGATGCCTACTATGCATCGCTGGCAGATAGCGCTTCGCAGGGATTTGACGGGATGCCTTCCACCTATTCGGGTGGCGCCCGGGGCTTCGTCGACGAGGTGGATATGGCAGCCGACCGGCTACGTGTGCGTGGCTGGGCCGTGGATGAGGACGGCAAGGTACCCCGCTACCTGTCGGTACGGATCAACGGGCAGACGCGGATGGTGGATGTGTTCGAGCACCTGTTGCGGCACGACGTCCAGAAGCACCTGGGCTTGGACCATGCCTTGTGCGGCTATTCCTTCACCATTCCCCTGGATCCGGCGGCGAGCGTCGGCGGATTGGGAGCCATTGAAGTGCGTGCCGGCAACGACACGGAACGCATGGGGCCGGCGCTGCCGATTGCGGGGTCCCTGGCGAAGAGGCTTGCCGGTGGACGGCGTTAGGTCGGGTGATGGAAGACATGACGATGATGCAGATGGCTGTTTGCAAAGGCATGCCACCGTGCTTGCCAGCCCTCGTGCCTGACCATGTGGAGGAGGGGCAATGCAATTGATTGTGCTGGGTATGCATCGCTCCGGGACCTCGGTCCTGGCAAGGGCGCTGAACTTGATGGGTGCGTATTTCGGGCCCGAAGGCATCAGCACCGGCGCCAATCCGGAGAATCCAAAGGGCTTTTGGGAGCGGCGTGACGTCAGGGCGTTGAACGACTCGGTCCTCCATGGCGCGAACTGCGATTGGAACCGAGTCCTGAAGTTCGACCCGATAGCGCTTCCGGCGGCGCAGGTGGCCGATTTCGACAAGCGTGCCTCCAGCCTGATCCTGGAAATGGACGCCCACCGTCCCTGGCTGTTGAAGGAGCCCCGGCTATGTTTACTGTTGCCGCTATGGCGCCGTTGGCTGGAGGCGCCGGTCTGCATTCACATCTTCCGTAATCCGGTGGAAGTTGCTTCCAGCTTGCGTGTGCGTAACGAAATTCCAATCGACGCGGGTCTTGTCCTCTGGGATCGGTACGTTCGTTCTGCGATGGCGGCGTCTGATGGATTGCCTCAAGTAGTGGTGTCGCACCGGCGGCTGATGCAGGAGCCGGTTGCCGCGGTATCGCAACTATTTCGCGATCTGACCAAGCTCGGCGTGCTCGGCTTGCGGGAGCCGAGCGGACACGAGGTCAATGCATTTGTGCAGGAAGATCTGTATCGCGAGCGGGAATCGCGCGAGGACCTGCAGAGATATGCAGACGCACCACAACTGGCGTTGTTCAAGGCGCTTGAAACAGGCCGTACGCCTCCGGTCAGGCTTATGGAGCAGTCAGTGGACATCGAGCCGCTTGCACGCTATGAAGCGGGGCTGCCTCCATTGAGTCTGTCCGGCAGGGATGCCAAGAAGCCGCAGGACGCAGAAGCTGCGGCATTGCGTGGGCAATTGGCGTTGCGAGAGCAGGAAATCAGGTTTGTCCGGGAGATGTCCAGCAAGTTCGAGGCGGATATTAGGCGGCGTGATGAACTGCTCGGCAACATGGAGCGCGACCAGCGGAAGGCGCAGGAAACCATCGCGAAGCTGCGAGCAGATCTCGCGCAACGTGAGGACCGTGTTGCTATGCTGGAAGCATTGCAGGCTAAGCAGGCCCGGGAAGCAGAAACCGCGGTCACAGCCCTGCGCGAGCTCCGCGCCGAGCACGTAAAGCAAAATCTAGAGCTTGAGGCCGCGAAACGTGAAGCCGACGACGCCACCTCGCAGCTAGAGCAGATGAAGTTGGCGCGAATCAGTGCGGAGCGCGTGGCAGACCTGCGCTTGCGTGACCTCTCGCGGATGACGCGCATGCTGATGCAGCAGGACAACCAGTTGGCGCTGCTGAAGCGCGAAATCGAAGGCCTGGCCGACAGGGTGAAGATTGCGCGGAAGGCGCAGGGCGCGGCTGCGAGTCAGGCGGCGGATGCTGAGAAGTCGCGCCAGGCTGCAGAAACACAGGCAGCCAAACTGCAACACCAGCTCGACGCTGTCTTGCACAGCGCCACTTGGCGGATGGGGGCGCCTATCCGTGCGATGATGCGCTTTTTCAGGCGTCGACGAGGTGGCGCGCAGATCGGTGATGTCAAGCTGGTGCGTCAGTCGGAGTGGTTCGATGCTGACTGGTATTTGCGTCGCTATCCCGATGTTGCACAGAACGGAGTGGATCCGGCCGAGCACTACCTCGGCTTCGGTGGCAAGGAGGGGCGTAATCCAGGCCCGAAGTTCAACACTGCGCGCTATCTGGATATCAACCGGGATGTCGCCGAATCAGGAATGAACGCGCTGGTGCACTACCTGAGGTACGGCAGGAATGAGGGGCGGCAATGCTAGAACTAAAGGCTGCAAGATGAGCATAGACACCATGGCCGAGGACATTCGCTTGGTGCGCAACTCTGGGTTGTTTGACGCCAAGTGGTACTTGCAGGCATATCCAGACGTGATGCTGGCGGGGCTGGACCCTGTCGAGCATTACCTGCGTTATGGCGCCAATTTGGAGCGTAATCCGGGGCCCGGATTCGACACCGCGCGTTATCTGCGCGAGAACCCTGAGCTATTTCGGTCCGGGGTCAATCCGTTGGTGCACTTCCTGCGCCGCCCCAGCTCACATCGTGGCTCACACGCTAAACCTCCGGAAGATGCCGCGCAACAACAAAGGGGTCTGCGCGGTTACTTGGACCGACTGGACGAGAAGGGCTTCGCCGGCTGGGCCGTGGACGAAGAGCATCCGGGCGAGCCGGTCGAACTGAGCGTATTCGCCGATGGCGAGCACCTGGTGGATCTGGTGACTATGGAGGGGCGCCCGGATCTGTCCCGACTGGGGTTGAGCGGTGCGCGCGCAGGCTTCGCACACACTTGGGCATCGTACGTGTTCCCGACGGGTACTGAAATCGACGTGCGCTTCAAGCGATCGGGGTGGTCGCTGGCCAAAAGTCCTCGTGTGATCGTGCACGGGCCGATACCAAACCTTGGAGAGCGTTCGCTCACGTTCGAAACGTATGTGGAAGGGCGACAGGCTCCGGTATCGGTCATCGTCCCCATCTTTAATGCCTACGAAGCGGTCTCGGAATGCCTGGCGTCGCTTTATCGCCACACGCCGCAGTACGCGGAAATCCTCCTGATTGATGATTGCAGCACCGATCCCAGAATCGCTGATCTTATCGAGGAATACGCATCGCGGCCGCGAACCCAGGCGACTGTCAACGAGGTGAATCTCGGCTACACGCGCACGATCAATAAGGGCATCGGAATGGCGTCCGGGCGCGATGTCGTCCTGCTCAATAGCGATACGCTGGTTACCGCACGCTGGCTTGATGCACTGCGTTATTGCGCCTATGCAAGGCCGCGCGTCGCTACGGTGACGGCGCTGTCAAACAACGCTGGCGCATTTTCCGCTCCCGTTTTCGGTATGCATAACCCGTGTCCTCCGCATCTAGGCAATGATGGGTTCGCCCGTGTGGCGACCGGCGCTACTGCTGGGAAGCTGCTGGAAGTGCCTACCGGCAACGGTTTCTGCATGTACATCCGTCGCGCTGCGCTCGATACGCTCGGCGGATTTGACGAGGCGCGTTTCCCGCGTGGTTATGGCGAAGAGAACGATTTCTGCATGCGAGCCCTGCGTCGGGGCTGGAGGAACATCGTTTCTGACAAAGCATACGTTCTGCACAAACGCTCACAGAGCTTCCAGGGCGAGAAGGAATCGCTTATCAAGGCCGGCGCGGAGCAACTGGAGGTGTTGTATCCCGAGTATCGGCTGCTGACCGCGCGGTTCCGTGACATAGAGTTCACTCGCATGCGCAAGCGGATTGGCGCTGCGCTGGCAAGCGGAACGCCCAATACGCTTCCGCGGATATTGTTCGTCATTTCGACCCAGACAGGAGGGACACCACAGACCAACCTCGATCTCATGCGCGCAGTGTCGGATCAGTACCATGGCTGGCTGCTGCGGTGTGAGTCGCGCGTGATCACGCTATCGGAGTTGGTCGACGGCGTGCTGGTCGTACGCGAAACGCATTCGCTGGAGCGTGTAGTAGATCCGGTCACGCACCGCTCGGACGGATACGATCAGATCGTTGCGGACATCCTCTATCGGTATTCGATCGAGTTGCTGCACATCAGGCACATTGCCTGGCACAGCCTCAATCTGCCAGCGATTGCCAAGTCGCAGAACATCCCTGTCGTGTATTCCTTCCACGACTTCTATTCGATCTGTCCCTCGCTGAATCTGCTCGACGGCGACCTGAAGTACTGTGGTGGTCGCTGCACCCCTGGCGAGGGCGATTGCCAGAACTCGCTGTGGCCCGAGACCAGCATGCCGCGCCTGAAGCATCGCTACGTCAAGCGCTGGCAGGAAATGTTCAGGGAGTTCCTAGGCCACTGCGACAGTTTCATTACCACCGCGCCTTCCGCTGCGCGGACGATCGAGGCGGCGTATCCCCAACTGGAAGGCCGCATCATGGTCATTCCCCATGGCCGGGATTTCGAGGCCTTCGGTGACTACGCCCGGTTCTCGCCAAACGAGGGTCGCATCCGTATTCTCATTCCCGGAAACATCGGGCCATCCAAGGGTAGCGAACTCCTCCGCGAGATGGCCGAGCTCGACACGGCCGGCAAGTACGAATTCCATTTCCTGGGCTCTACGTTGGGCACGCTCAAGGGCGTGGGTGTGCATCACGGCCCCTACGAGCGCGGCAACTTCCATAGCATGGTGCGAAAGATCGCTCCTGCATTCGGGGTGGTCTTCTCAATATGGCCCGAAACCTACTGCCATACGCTCACCGAGATGTGGTCGTGCGGCATTCCCGTGCTGGGCATGGACATCGGCGCGGTCGGCGACCGGATCCGCGCCAGTGGCGCGGGCTGGCTGTTGAGCCACGAGGTCTCACCTAAGGAGGCGCTGCAACGTCTGGATGAAGTCGTGGCCGATGCCGCCGGATACGCGCAGCGCCTTGCGTCAGTTAAGACATGGCAGGCAAGTGAGGCGCATTGGAACGATACTGCGACGATGGCGTTCCAGTACCGCCGGATATACGGGCGCCTGCTCAACCGTGGCGAGCGCGAGCCCATGCGTCTGGGTATGCTGTATCGGCAGAAGCCCTACGTTCCGGCGACCGCATACATCCGCGTGCTCAAGCCCTGGGTCAGCGCCCTAGGCGAAACTGCCGACGCGCGCGCAGTGGATGCGCGCTGGTTGTTGGCAGGCGGTGTCGACCACATCGACGCACTGCTGATCCAGCGCAACTCGGTCCCCGCTGACCTAGTGCCTCGACTGGTGGCTTGCCTGCGAGAGCGTCGGATGCCGTATATCTACGAGATCGACGACCCATTGTGGGACTTGCCGGAAGATCATCCGGACCATAAGTACTATGCCGAACAGGCACAGTCGATTGTCATGCTGATCGAGAATGCATCGCTGGTGACGACGTCAATGCAGACGCTGGCTGAGCGCTTGTCGGTGTTGAATCCGCGTACGGAGATCGTCCCCAACTCACTTGATCAGAGCCTGTGGAACGCGCCGCTCTCCGAGGGCCGTATCGCCGAGATCTTGGCAGAGCACTCATTGGACCATGATCGACCGCGCATCCTCTACATGGGCACTTCGTCGCACCGCGGAGACCTGCAGATGGTCCTGCCGGCGATCAATGCTGTGCTGGGCGTGCGCCCGGAAGTGGAGTTCATCCAGATTGGCGGTGGCGAACCGCTACCCTGCGCACGCCTTATCGAGGTACCTGAATCCTGCTCCACCTATCCCGAGTTCGTCACATGGTTCCGTGCTATCTGCTCGGCAGCCACGCTCGCACTGGCACCGTTGCGCGACAGCGAGTTCAACACGATGAAATCCGACATCAAGGCGCTGGACTATGCCTTGGCTGGCGTACCGGCGGTCTTCAGTGCGGTCGGTCCCTACCAGATCGCCATCGTGCACGGCCAGACGGGCCTACTGGCGAAGAACGAAACCTCAAGCTGGATTCGCAACATTTCGCTGCTGCTCGATGACGCAAAGCTGCGCGATAGGCTGCGTGCCCAGGCACTCGCATGGGCGCAGGAGCGGGGTGGCCAGACCGAGGGCCGGCTCCAACGGATCGCCGCCGAGGCGTTCGGCTGGAAGGTCAGGGGTGATGGCGGCAACACAGAGGGCCTGGTCCCATGAAGCGCGTTGCCGTTCTGCAGTCCAACTACCTGCCATGGAAGGGCTACTTCGACATCATCGCGGCGGTCGATGAATTCATCGTCTACGACTGCGTCCAGTACACCAAGAACGATTGGCGCAATCGTAACCAGATCAAGACGGCCCAGGGCAAGGCGTGGTTGACGGTGCCGGTCAGGCAGCACAGTCTCGAGCAGACCATCGAACAGACCGAGGTAGCCGATGCCAGCTGCTTCAGAAAGCACTGGACCAGCTTCCGCCAGAGTTACGCGCGCGCACCGCATCTCGACTACTGCCGCGAACGGCTTGAGCCGATTTTCCTCGAGCTCGGCGGCTGTAGGCTGCTTAGTCAGGTCAACCTGCGCACGATCAAGGCCATCTGCGACATGCTCGGCATTGGTACCATCATCCGCGATGCGCGCGAATACGACTTGGTCGGCGATCGCAACGAGCGGCTGGTGAACCTCTGCCGGCAGGCTGGCGCCTCGACCTACCTTTCGGGAGCCGCTGCCCGTGCGTACCTCGACGAAACGCTTTTTTCCAGCGAGGGCATCGCGGTGGAATGGATGCGCTACGACGGTTATCCGGAATACGCGCAGCCGCATCCGCCATTCGACCACCATGTGAGCGTCCTGGACCTGCTGGCCGTTACCGGTCCCAAGGCCCCACGTTTCATGTTGCACGTAGAAGGGGGCGGGTTATGACGCGTTCGATCAGCGTGGTGGTCCCCGTGTACCGCAGTGGCCCCATCTTGCCAGTGCTGTATGAACGGTTAAGTACGGTGCTGTCGGCGTTGACCGACGTGTGGGAGGTCATTCTGGTGGATGATGCGAGCAACGACGGCACCTTCGACAGCGTGCTCGAGTTGCACCGTCGCGATTCGCGGGTGAAGGCGATCCGCTTCGCGCGCAACATGGGTCAGCATTATGCGACCCTGCATGGACTGCGCCGGTGCATGGGCGAATACGTACTGACGCTGGACGACGACCTGCAGAATCCTCCAGAGGAGATTCCGCGGTTCCTTACCAGGGTCGACGAAGGTTACGACTTGGTGATTGGCAGGATCGAGGGAAGCAAGCAACATTCACTTCTGCGCAACCTGGCTAGTGGCGCAGTGCAGTGGCTGATTGCACGGATTCTGGGTAAGCCGCGGTCGCTGGCGTTGTCCAGCTATCGCTGCATGAGCCGGCGCGCTGCCCGGAGCATTTCTACGTACTCCGGTGCGCAGGTCTACCTGCCCGCACTAATGCTAGGCGCAGTACCGACGGATCGCATCTGCAACATCGATGTCCCCCACCATCCGCGCATGGACGGGCACAGCCAGTACACGCTGCGCAAACTGCTGAAGCTCTCCTCCTACCTGGTGATCAACCATTCCTCGATTCCGCTGCGTTTCGTGACCGCATGGGGCACCTTTCTCTGCGTTGCCAGCCTCGTGTATGCGGCCTACGTGGTCGTGGATGTGTTGCTGAACGGCTCGGCGGTCACCGGTTGGCCGACCCTCGCCGTGTTGGTGTCTTTCATGTCTGGCAATGTCCTGATGTGCATGGGTATCCTTGGTGAGTACATAGGCCGGCTTGTGAGTGAAAGCGCGCGTTCCGGGCAGTCGCCTGTGTTCGAGGAACATCTGTGATGCAACAGTTATTCGTGACGGGCATGTTGCGGTCAGGGACATCCCTGCTGCAAACGCTACTAACCAATCATCCGGACCTGTTCGTCGCCTACCAGCCGTTCCACCAGCTGTACGTCGACGCCAAGCAGATGTTCCTGGACGAACAGGGCTGGCAGCGGCTGCTGCCGCTGGGCGACGGCATGGACGCCGCCAGCGACGAACCCGCCCGCTTCGCGGACTGGCTGGCTTCGCGGACCTTCCGCGGCGACGAAGTCGAATACCTGGCCGCGCGGGCGACGACCGGCAAGGGCGGCAGCGCGACGGACCTGCCGCACGGGTCGCTTCCGGATACGGCGACCTTCCTGGCGCTGCGCGAAGCCCTGCACGCGCGCCTTGCGGCGCAGTTCGGCAAGGCCGGCGCCGCCCTTGTCGGCTCCAAGGAGGTGCTGTGCGAGGAGTACCTCCCGGCGCTGGCTGCTGCCGGCGTGCGCTGCCTGCTGATCGTGCGCGATCCACGCGCCGTGGTCGCCTCGGCCAACCACGGCCGCTACCGCGAACTCGTCGGCGACCGCTATCCGCTGCTGATGCTGGTGCGGCTCTGGCGCAAGAGCGCGCAGGCATGGCTGGCCATGGCCGATCGCCCCGGGGTGGACGTGCTGCGCTACGAGGACCTGGTCGCCCGCACCGACGCGGTACTGGACGCGATCGCCCGGTCGCTGTCCATCCCGGCCTTCCCGCGCGACCTGATGCGCTCGCCGTTGCGCGACCATCGCGGCCAGTCCTGGAAGGGCAATTCGTCCTTCGGCGACAAGGCCACGGTCGACGCGTCGAGCGACAACGCGTGGAAGGCGATGCTTTCGGACGCCGAGGTGCGTTTCATCGAAGCCTGCACGCTGCCTGAAATGGCGGCGCTCGGCTACGCGCCGGAATCAGCGCCGCTGCGCAGCGCCATCACCGGGTTCACCGAGGACACCGCGGGCGTCCGTCCCGGCTACCTGCGGCATTACGCGCTGGATGCCGGCAACCGGGACATCGAGCTGGAGCGATGGGACGCGGGCGCCGGCGGCGCAGGGGCGTGCCCATGACCGGCATCCGGCCGGGGCCGGTCGCTCCGGGCTCGGCGACGCTGCTGGTGTTGCTCACGTTGTTCAACGTGGGCCTGCAGCTGGCAAGCGCGGCCCTGCTCAAGTTCGCCTCGGTCCGCATCGATCCCACGCTGCTGTTCCTCGCGCTGGTGCTGGCCGTGGTGCTCGGGCTGAACTTCGGTCGTTTCCTGGCCTGGAACGCGATCCACAAGCGCTATCCCGTCAGCTTCGCGTATCCGCTGTCGGCGTTGTTCTTCCCCGCGGTCGTCGGCCTGGCCTGGCTCACGGGGGAGCGCGTCGGTCCGTGGCAACTCGCCGGGGCGACCCTGGTGATGGCGGGGACCGCCATGATCGTGCTTTCCGCACGCGACCAGCCCGAGAGCGCGACCCCATCGGAGACGATGCCATGAACGCCATGCCCAGCGAGTTCATCGACAACATCCAGGTCGGCGACGACGGCGTGTGGCGGACGACCGTGCGTTCCACGGTCTCCTATCCGGAAGAGGGCCACGACAGCTGCCATGGCGTCGAGGACGGATCGTTCTGGTTCGCCCACCGCAACCGTTGCATCGCCGGTGCGATCCGGCGGCATCCTCCTCCGGCGGCGCTGCCGTTCGCCGATGTCGGCGGAGGCAACGGCTTCGTCGCGGCCATGATCAGGCAACTCGGCTACCGGGTCGTCCTGATCGAGCCGGGCGCTTCCGGAATCGCACATGCCAGGGAACGCGGGATCGGCGAACTGGTGCAGGCGTCGATCGTCGACCTCCAGGTCAGGCCCGGCTCCCTGGGCGCGATCGGCCTCTTCGACGTGATCGAACACATCGAACGCGACGGCGATGCCCTGCGCAGCCTGCGCGGCATGCTCGCCGACGGCGGCAGGATCTTCGCCACGGTGCCCGCGCACCGGTGGCTGTGGTCGTCGGTCGACCGCGAAGCCGGCCATTTCCACCGCTACACCCTGTCCCGGTTGCGGCGGGTATTCGCCGACAGCGGCTTCGAGGTGGAGTTCTGCTCCTACTATTTCTGGCCGTTGCCCGTCCCGATGTTCCTGCTCAGGACGCTGCCCGAGTGGCTGCGCCTGCGCCGGGGCGCGAAGCGGCGCGAGCAACGTGTCGGCGCCGAGCACCGTGGCAGGGGCGGCCTGCTGGACCGGCTGCTGGCCGTCGAATCCTCGCGCTTCGAGCGCGGGCTGCGCGTGCCGTTCGGCGCGAGCTGCCTGATCGTCGCGCGCCCGGTCCCGGGCCGTTGAGCATGCCGGCCATGGGTGCCCCGGTGGCCTACGCGCTGCTCTTCCTGGCCTTGCTGGCCACGGCTTCCGCGCAGGTTGCGTTCAAACACTATCATCTGTCCGCCCGGCGCCGCTCGCTGGTTGCGGCAATCCTGTTGTTCGCCTGCATACCGCCAGTGACGTTCCTCGCGATCCGCGGGCTCGGCGTCGGCAAGGTGTACGTGTTCACCAGCCTCAGTTATGCGCTGGTCGCATTCCTCGGCTGGAAGATGTTCAGGGAAAGAATCACCGCCAGGCAGGTCCAGGGGCTCGTGGTCATCACGCTCGGCTGCATCGTCTATACCTTCTGAAGGCCCACCAGGCATGCCAATTCCATTCAACAGGCCCTACATGACCGGGCGCGAACTTACACTCATCGGTGAGGCGCACGCAAAAGGTCACCTTTCCGGCGATGGCGCATTCACCCGGCAATGCCATGCGTGGCTGGAAGAAAAGGTCGGCTGCTGCAAAGCGCTGCTGACGCATTCGTGCACGGCCGCGCTGGAAATGTCGGCGCTGCTGTTGGACCTGCAACCGGGCGACGAGGTGATCATGCCCTCGTTCACGTTCGTTTCCACAGCCAACGCTTTTGTGCTGCGTGGCGCGGTACCGGTATTCGTCGATATTCGCCCCGACACTTTCAACTTGGACGAAACGCTGGTGGAGGCGGCGATCACGCCCCGCACGCGGGCGATCTGCGTGGTCCACTACGCAGGCGTCGCTTGCGAGATGGATGCGATCCTTGACATCGCGGAGCGGTTCGGCCTCAAGGTCGTGGAGGACGCGGCCCAGGGTATCTTCTCGACTTACAAGGGACGACCGCTCGGGAGCATTGGTGCCTTCGGTGCCTTGAGCTTCCACGAGACCAAGAACGTGATTTCCGGCGAGGGCGGCGCGCTGCTGGTCAATGACCCCGCTTATGTCGAGCGTGCAGAGATCATTCGTGAGAAAGGCACCAACCGCAGCAAGTTCTTCCGCGGCCAAGTCGACAAGTACACGTGGGTGGATGTCGGTTCGTCCTACCTGCCGGGCGAGATCATCGCCGCGTTCCTCGCCGCACAGCTTGAACAGGGCGAAGACATCACCCGAATGCGCTTGGCGTTGTGGGATCGCTACCACGAATGGGCCGCGAAGTTCGAGGGTGATGGCTTGGTGCGGCGGCCGATCGTGCCCGAGAATTGCGGCCATAATGCGCACATGTATTACCTGCTATTGTCCGGGCTCGAGCAGCGAACTGTCTTCATCGAAGCGATGAAAGCCGAAGGCGTCGGCTCCGTCTTTCACTACATCCCGCTGCATTCCTCGCCGGCAGGGCGGCGTTTCGGCAGAACGTCCGGCGCCTTGCCGGTCACCGATGACATCAGCGATCGCTTGGTGCGGCTGCCGCTGTTCTCGGGGCTGGCGAATGAGTTGGACAATGTTCTGGATGTTGCAGGTCGTGCGCTGCAGGCGGCGGCACGCCTCTGAAAACGGATGAACCGGATGCTTGTTGGGTGCGCTGATCGCGCGTCATGCACTTGAACCATCAGCGGGAGCGGGGAATGCAGATGCCGGGCAATGGGGATGTGATCGCAAAAATCGTGCTGGTCGCAGTGTTGTCCGTGTTGGCGATCATCGGGATGCAGTCGGATGGCTCCACATCGATGCGGCGGCTGGACATCGACGCGAGCGCCGGCAGGGCCGGTGCTGTCCAGGTTTTCTTCGATACCGGGCATGGATTCAACGAGGCCGAATCCGGTAGGGTCCAGATTGGCACAACGCGTGCGACGGGTTCGATCAAACTGCCTCAAGCCGCGATCCTGAAGTTACGGATAGACCCGGATCCGCAGCAGCCCTGGCTCCGGTTGTACGGGATGCGGATCGTGGAAGGGTCACCGGATGGACGCGATCTGGCTTTGTCCGGATTGCGTCCGAAAAAGGGCGTCGTGAGTTTCGACAAAGACGGCGGTCATGCCGAAGCGCGGATGAAGGGCGACAGCGACCCGCAGCTGATCCTCGACCTTGAGCATCGTGTGGATGCCGTGACACCAGGCACCGTTCCGACATGGTTGGTTCGCGATGCCCGCAGCCTGTTCTGGCTGCTGGCGCTAGCGGGTGTTGCGGTCGTTGTCGGCCGGCGTCGGAAGGACGGGCATTTCTCGACGGCCATTCCATGGATGCTCGCCATGGCGGGCATGCTGGCGCTGAGCATGGCGTTCGCGACCACGACGGCCAAGTCGGTTCATCCCGACGAGTTCACGCATGTGCACTCGGCCCTGTACTACGTTGGTCACTGGATCCCGGGGGCGGTTGCGGATCCAGCAATGGCGTCGACCTACGATCCCATCTGGGGAATTTCCTACATCAACAATTGGGATGTGGCGTACTTTTTTGCCGGTAAGTGCGCGGGCCTTTGGGCTACCATCACCGGGAATCCGGTCGTGGCCTTGCGTTTGTTCAATGTGAGCTTGCTGCTGGTGCTTGCCGTGTTCGCGGCCTTGCGGCGCGAATACGCGATGACCTGCAGTGTGTTGCTGCTAACTCCGCAGACCTGGTATGTCTTCGCCTATTTCAACGGCGATGCGCTGCCGCTGTTCCTTTCGGTGCTGGCGGTGGGGCTCGTTGCCGCCGAGGACAATCCTGTGTCGAAGTTTATCCGGGAAGGGGGCAGACCGGCGTGGCAGGTGGTGTTGTTCGCCGCTGCCGTGGGGTTGCTTCTGGTCTCCAAGCGCAACTACCTCGTCGTGGTGTTCTTCGTCGGGATGCTGATGACATGGAGGCACTTCGCCATCAAGCCGCTGGTCCTTGCCACTGGGTTCCTGGGAGCGGCACTGGCGATCGTGAAAGAATCGAGCCTGGGAGCGCTCGGCGACCTCTGGCCAACCATCGATAGGGCACTGGGTACCGGCAGCCTCGTGCTTCTCGGCGCGTTTGCGGCCGTCTGTGTGGCGATCTTCTTCCGCAAGGTGGAACTACGGCCCGCAGCCCGGCGCATGGTCCTCATTTTTCTGCTGGCAGGCATCGTTGCGACGCCTCGCGTCGGCGTGGATTTGTGGATCAACGGTTCGCCCGGCGAGAAGGCGGAGCAGGTTGCCGTAGCTGCGGAAGTGTACGCCCAGGACCGGTTCAAGCCTTCGACGGTGAGCAATAACATAGAAGTGGCGTATCCGGGACTAAGGTTCGCGAAGAGGGGCATCTCCTTGCCGGAGATGCTGTGGACGCGCCATGCCTGGATCGAGCGTTCATGGCGCAGCTCCCTTGGCATGTACGGCCACATGAACGTGTATGCGCCCCCAGCGACCTATTGGCTGCTGACTATCGGCATTCTCGTGTTCGTCGGCAGCGTACTGGTGCGTGCCACGCGCGATAGACGCGCGGCTGGAACGGCATGGATCGGCTTGGGTTCGCTGGTGCTTGTCGTGCTCAGCTCGGTTTCTTTCAGCTGGTTCTACGGCTATCAGCCACAAGGTCGCTACCTGCTGGCGGCGGTCCCGATCTTCGGTGCTGTGGTCGCCGCGACCGGGGATTGTTTGAATTCTCGCTGGACCCAGGGCGCGTTGATGGTATGCCTCGCGGTGTCGCTGATATCGTTCACCACCGCAATGGGACAGATTCCGTAGCCGTATGCACGTGCAATTTTTTTATCGGATATCGATACATGCCAAGGCAATCTCGGCGCCGATTTTTCTGTGGGTTCGGAAACGCGGGCGCGACATGCGCGTGATGCTGCGCTGGTTCGCCCTGGCTTGCTTGGTGTCGTTCCTTTTATGCAGCAGTGTCTTCTTCTTCGGTGGAGACAAAGTCGACGAATCCGAGATCGTGCTTAACGCCCTGACCATCGCTAGCGGCGACTGGAATCCGGTCTGGAGTCCAGGGTATGGACATCTGGCGATGTATTTGCCGGCTCTAGCGATATGGCTCATAGCACTTGGCATGCAGGCCTCCGGCATGGCCGGAAGTCACACGGATGCGCTGTATCTATTGTTCTCCGACGGTGCGGCGTATCGTATCGTGCGCTTCGTCTACACACTCGCCGACGTTGGCACTTCGCTGGTGTTTGCCCGCATCATTTGGAACCTTTCGCGCAAGAAGCTGCTGGTCGCGTCGTTTCTGGTCTATGTCCTAGTCTCGCCGGATACATGGTTCTATGCCAATTACATTCGTACCGATACCCTAGTATCGTTTTTCAGCGCCTGTGCTGTATTGGTTCTAGTGCGATCGCACACCAGACTGAAACCATATCTGCTTGGCTTGTCGCTTGGCGCGGCCATTGCGTGCAAGTATTCGGCAGTCGTCTATGTCGCGCTGATCGCCTTGCTGCTGTTGCCTTATGGCGATAACCCACGACGCTTTCCCGACCGACTGCGGGTGACCATGGTCGCGGCCGTGATGACAGTGGCTGCAACATTCGTATTTCAGCCGCTTTACGACTATTCGGGGATCGTTGCGGCGATCCATACCCACTTGTCAGGTTCTCATTTCACCAAGGAGATCGTGCCTCTGGCCGATCGATGGGCGCGTCTGTGGAGCTTGATCCTGAAGTTGGAACCACTGGCGGCCCTGATGCTCGTGGCCATGCTGGGCGGTTTGATCCAGCTGCGAAAGACCGCGCCGCTGCTACTTGCCGTGGTGCTGGGAATTGCTCCATTCGCGTTGTCCAACTTCTCGCGCGAATACTGGCTGCTTCCGTTCGCCGACGCGTTGCGCGCTGCGGCATGGGTCGGTGCATCCTGTTTGGTGTTGTCGCTTGGTCGTCGCTTCGGTGCGACCGCATTGCGCACGTCGTTGGGGATCGTGTCGCTAGCGGTGCTCGCCTTGGCAATAGCGCGTTTCTCCAGTCTTGCCAGCAGCCATGCGGTACCGCAAGACGGGCTCTCGAATGAAGAAGCCGCGCGTCGCTGGCTGTATTTGCACATCGCCAATCGCAAGCCGCTGATTTATGCCTACGAAAAGAACTATCAGCTGCCGCGGGCGTATTCCTTTGCCAATTACGATGACGCCGCCATCTTCTCGCGTGTTTTCATCTTTAGACGGACTAAGTTTGCGCCGCTCCATGAGATGTTCCATCGGGAGCTGTACGGCCACGACTACGCAGAGTTCAGCAGTTTGGCCGAAATACCGCAACTCAGGCTCAGCGTTGGCGCCGATTCCGGTAGTGTGGTTCCGAAGCTGTGCGCAGGCAAGCGTTGCTTCTCGGCGAAGAGCATTGATTGCAGCGAGAAATCGCGCGCTAGGTTTTCTTCATGTATTGCCTTCGCATGGGACATGGATCGGCCCGAGTTGCGCGAAGATCTATCGCAGATCTCTCTCATGCTTGCACCCCAAGTTACGGATTTCACGACCTGTTGGTACGACTGCGACAATCCGGACGCAGAGGTTCCGCTCTACCGCAAGCACAACGGCAGCGTGGCGCTTCTTGGTATCGCTGATCGCCTATTTGCGCGGGCGCAGGTCGTCCCGCTCAAGAAGGTCGCGCGCATGGATACCAGGGGTGAGGAGGTATTCCTCGTCACCACGCCAGATGCATACCGCTCTTGGCTACCAAAACAAGTTCAAGGCAAAGAAAAAGACGTTGCCGCTTTCTTTGCGAAGACCATCGATGCCAGGCTGGTGCAATACTTCGACGCCGGAAAGGGGCCACGCATCGAGGTATATGCGTTGCGACCATCCGCCAGGAAATGAAGTGGTTTGCACGAATAAAACGCAACGGCATACTTGGCGAGGGCGAATCGCCCTCGCCTTCGGTCTGGAGCGGCGATTGACCTCGGATCAGTTCTGCGCCGGTTCGGATGATGTCGCAGGCGTGGCCACGATCGGATCCTTGGTCATTGCATCAGTTGCAGGCTTGGCAGTTGCGGGTTCGACGGGCCATCCCATCACGAGCGTGCCTTTGGCCGCAGCATTGCTCAGCTTGCGGTTGCCGGCGGGCTTGATTTCCGCGCGCAACTGGCCGTAACCACGTTTCGTGGCAATGAAATGGATCCTGCCGTCGCGCAGATGCCTGGAATTTATTTTGGTGAAACCGGCAGCCTTCGCGCTTGCGTTCAGACTAGACGCGATCGACGCCGGAGTTCCTTCCAGGAATTCGACGGTATAGCGCAGGCGCGCATCCTTGCGCCCGCGATGAAAGATCTCACGCTTGATGAAGTGGTACGGAAAGCCAAGCGTGAATCCCTGCGGAAGGGCCTCCGGCAATGGTTTGCCTGCGTCGGTGGCGGTAGCTAGCGCAGGAGCTGTGAGTTCGTTAGCCTGCTCGTCGCCAACCTTGCAGGAGGCGAGTCCGAGCAGGAGGGCAATGGCGAGGGCGATGGTCTTCATGGGGTCTGCGATTCCGGGAGAGTGGGAAGAAGCAAGGGCATTTCCGCAATGTGCATCGGATTAATATATCCGCTCAACGACGAATTCGGCTAGCTGGTCGGGGCCGTTTCGGATCGTTTCCAGCACGATCTCAGCATTTTCAGGCGTCTCATATGGCGAATCGATGCCGGTGAAGTTCTTGATCTGCCCGGCGCGGGCCTTGGCATACAGACCCTTTACGTCGCGCTGTTCGGCCACTTCCAGCGGAGTGTCGACGAACACCTCGAGGAACTCGCCTTCGGCGAACAGTTCGCGCGCCATCCGCCGCTCGGCGCGGAACGGCGAGATGAAGCTGACCAGCACGATCAGGCCGGCGTCGACCATCAGTTTCGCGACCTCGGCCACGCGGCGTATGTTCTCGACCCGGTCCTCGTCGGTGAAGCCCAGGTCCTTGTTCAGGCCATGGCGGATGTTGTCGCCATCCAGCAGGTAGGTATGGCGGCCCATCGCCAGCAGGCGTTTTTCCACCAGGTTGGCGATGGTCGACTTGCCCGAGCCGGACAGGCCGGTAAACCACAGGCAGCGCGGCTGCTGGTGCTTGATCCGGGCGCGGGCGGCCTTGTCCACGTCGACATGCTGCCAGTGGATGTTGCCGGCGCGGCGCAGGGCGAAATCCAGCGTGCCGGCGCCGACGGTGCCGTTGCTCTGGCGGTCGATCAGGATGAAGGCACCCAGTTCGCGGTTGTCGGCGTACTTCTCGAATGCGACGGGCTGGTCGAGGTGGATGTTGCAGTAGGCGACTTCGTTGAGCTCCAGGTGCTTGGCCGCCAGGTGATCCTGGGTGTTCACGTCGACCTTGTGCTTGATCTCGGTGACCTGCGCGCCCACCGTGCGGCTGCCGATCTTCAGCCAGTACGGGCGGCCCGGCAGTAGCGGCTGTCCGCCCATCCAGATCAGGTGTGCGGCGAACTGGTCGGCAGTCTCCGGCGGATTGGATGCGGCGGCGATGACGTCGCCGCGGCTGGCGTCGATCTCGTCGGCCAGGGTCAGGGTCACGGCCTGGCCAGGGACGGCCCGAGGCAGGTCGCCGTCGGCGGTGACGATGCGCGCGATTTTCGATCGCTGCCCCGAGGGCAACACCGCGATCTCCTGGCCCACGTCGATCGCATCGGCGACGACGGTGCCCGCGAAGCCGCGGAAGTCCTGGTTGGGGCGATTGACCCACTGCACGGGCAAGCGGAAACCGGCGATGCGATGGTCGCGCGACGCCTCGACGGTTTCCAGGTACTGCAGCAGGCTGGGACCGTCGTACCACGGCGTGTTCGGCGACGCCGACAGCATGTTGTCGCCCTTCAGCGCCGACAGCGGGATGCACTGCACGTGCTCGATGCCCAGCCTTTCCGCCAGCATTGCGTAACCACCGGCGATGTCGTCGAAAACGCCCTGGTCGTAGCCGACCAGGTCCATCTTGTTGATCGCGAGCACCACGCGGCGAATACCCAGCAGCGACACGATGTAGCTGTGCCGCCGGGTCTGGGTGAGTAGCCCTTTGCGTGCGTCCACCAGCACGATGGCCAGATCCGCCGTGGAAGCGCCCGTGACCATGTTGCGGGTGTACTGCTCGTGGCCGGGGCAGTCGGCCACGATGAACTTGCGCTTGTCGGTGCCGAAGAAGCGGTAGGCCACGTCGATGGTGATGCCCTGTTCGCGTTCGGCGGCCAGGCCGTCGACCAGCAGGGCGAAGTCGATCTGGTCGCCCTGGGTGCCGTGCCGGCGGCTGTCCGACTCCAGCGCGGCCAACTGGTCGTCCAGCAGCAGCTTGGTGTCGTGCAGCAGGCGGCCGATCAGGGTGCTCTTGCCGTCATCGACGCTGCCGCAGGTGATGAAGCGCAGCAGGCTCTTGGTTTCGTGCTGTTGCAGGTAGGCGGCGACGTCGGCGGAGGCGTCGCCGGTGGGGGTGTGGATCATGTCGTTCATCAGAAATAGCCCTCCTGCTTCTTCTTCTCCATCGAGGCGGAGGGGTCGTGGTCGATGACGCGGCCCTGGCGTTCGGAGGTGGTCGACACCAGCATCTCGGCGATGATCTTCTCCAGGGTGTCGGCTTCGGATTCGATCGCGCCAGTCAGCGGATAGCAGCCCAAGGTGCGGAAGCGCACCTTCTTCATCACGGGGATCTCGCCCTCGCGCAGCGGCAAGCGTTCGTCGTCGACCATGATCAGCGCGCCGTCGCGTTCCACCACCGGGCGATCCTGCGCCAAGTACAGCGACGGAACCGGGATCTTCTCGCGGTAGATGTAGAGCCAGACGTCGAGTTCGGTCCAGTTGGAAATCGGAAAGACGCGAACCGACTCGCCCTTGTGGATGCGGGTGTTGTACACATTCCACAGTTCCGGGCGCTGGTTCTTCGGATCCCAGCGGTGCTGCGCGTTGCGGAAGCTGAAGATGCGCTCCTTGGCGCGCGACTTCTCCTCGTCGCGGCGGGCGCCGCCGATGGCGGCGTCGAAGCCCCACTTGTCCAGTGCCTGTTTCAGGCCCTGGGTTTTCATCACGTCGGTATGTACCGTGGCGCCGTGGCTGATCGGGCCGATGCCCTGTGCCACGCCTTCGGGATTCATCCAGGTGCGCAGTTCGGCGCCGGTTTCGGCCGCGCGGCGATCGCGGAAGGCGATCATCTCCCGGAACTTCCAGCCGGTGTCCACGTGCAGCAGCGGGATCGGCGGCCTGGCGGGGTAGAACGCCTTGACCAGCAGGTGCAGCAGCACCGAACTGTCCTTGCCGATCGAGTACAGCATGACCGGGTTGCGGAACTCGGCCGCGACCTCGCGCAGGATGTGGATGCTCTCGGCTTCGAGGCGATCGAGGTGAGACGGGTTTTGCGTGTCCAGCATGGGATATCGCGATTCCTGGGACAGGGGGGAGGCGTCAGAATGGCCAGAATCGGGGGATTGCCCACAATACCGCGGTTCCAACGATGACGGACAGGGGGAGCCCGGCGCGAACGTAGTCGGTGAAGCGATACCCGCCCGGACCATAGATCATAAGGTTGGTTTGGTAGCCGATAGGGGTGATGAATCCGGCTGAGGCACCCATCATTACCGCGATCACGAACGGCATCGGTTCAACACCAAGCTGTCGCGCCGCTGCCAGGCCGATCGGGAAGATCACTACCGCCGCAGCGTTGTTGGTCAGTATTTCGGTGAATACCACTGCAGCCAGATAGACCAGCGCCAGGGTCCAGAACGGGTCGGATCCGGTCCAGGCCTTCAGTCCGGCGGCGACGACCGCGGCCACGCCACTGCTTTCCAGCGCCGCGCCCAGCGCGAACGAGCAGGCGATCACCACCAGCAGGCGGATGTCCAGGCTGTGACGCAACTCGGTGAGGCTGACGCAACGTACCAGGACCGCCAACAAAGCTGCGCCCAGAGCTGAATACAGGATGTCGAAGCCGAGTAGCGTGTTCGCGGCGATCATCGAAGCGATGATCGCCAACACGGCAACGGCGCGGCGGCGGTCGACGCGGGCCGCGCCGTCGACCTCGCTGACGACCAGGAAGTCTGGAGAGCGGCCGTGGCGTTCAATGAACCTGGCGTCGGTTTCGACCAGCAACGTATCGCCGGGCTGCAGGACGATTTCGCCGGGCTTTTCGTTCAACCGTTGGCCGTGACGGGAGATCGCGATCACCGCGGCGTTGTAGTGGCTGCGGAACGCCGAGTCGACAAGAGTCTTGCCGACTGCGGGATTGAACCGCGAAAGGACCACTTCTACCAGGGTACGCTGGCCGCCGGCCTCATCGATCTTGAATATCTGTTCGGTGGCCGGCCGCAACCCTGGCAACTGGCGCAATTCGGCTACGGCATTGGGCCGGCCGACGAAGACCAGGCGGTCTCCGGCTCGCAACCGGGTTTCGGGGCCGACCGCGGCATGCACTTCGTTGTTGCGTACCAATTCCAGCAGATAGGAGCCACGCAGGTGCCGCAAGCGGGCCTCACCGATGGTCCTGCCGGGCAGACCGCCATCCGGCTCGACCAGCATCTCGACCGCGTATTCGCGGATGTCCGCAACGGCCTGCTGCAGGTTCGAGCGCCGTTCCGGCAACAGCCAGCGCCCGATTGTCAGCAGGTAGGCGAGTCCGGCCATGGTGGCCACCGCGCCCACGCCGAGTGGAGTGAACATGTGCAGCGCAGGCAACCCGGCCTTCGATGCCAGTCCAGCGACGATCAGGTTTGTGCTGGTGCCGACCAGCGTGCACATCCCACCCAGGATGGTGGCGTAGTTCATCGGCATCAGCAACTTGGACGGGGCGATACCGCTACGGCGGCTCCATTGCTCCACCGCCGAAGTCAATACCGCCACTATCGGTGTATTGTTGACGAATGCGCTCAAGGGCGCGGCGATCCCGGCCAGCCGCGCCTGGGCGTGGAACTCGTCGCGTGGGCGGCCTAGGATCCAGTCGCCAATCCAGCGGATCGCACCGGTGGTCTTCAACGCCGCCACCAGCACGAACAGCAGGGCGATGGTCAGCACGCCTGGGTTCCAGAAACCGGCGAAGGCCTGGGCCGGCGTGAGTACGCCACTGACCAGCAACACAAGGGCAGCAGCGGCCAAGACCCTGTCGGGAGTGAAGCGTTCCCAGAGCAACATGCCCAGGACGGAGGCCAGGACAACGATGGTCAGCCAGCCCTGCCAGCCCAAAACACTGGTGATTTCACCCATGCGGTTCCCTGACGTTACCGGTCGGTTCAAAAGCCATTGCCAGCGCGACCGGCGGCCGCCAAGGACGGATTCTACAATGTATCCGTTGGCGGCCGCGTCCAGGTGCCTTGGAGCTGCCGGCCGCCGCCGATAAGCTATTCGTGCGTCGGGCGGCAGAGGGTGTCGCCATAATTCTCACTTTGCATACCGACAGGAGCAATTGGAATGTTTGCCGCGAACGGCGAAGGGGCCATCGCTTGGAAAATTTCGGATGGGTCCTGGGCAAAGCCGGCCATGGTGGAATTGAAGGCCGGCATGCAATTGCGGCGGACGGGCGGTGCGGGCTCACTCGAATGGGAATCCTGCGGTGAAGGCTCCTGTTTCCGTGCTGCTTCGCTCCCGCTCCGTGACGCGAAACTACCGGGAGGTTGGTACGAGATACATGGCAGATTGACGGCCAGCGAGGGGCATGCGCTGATGCCATGCCTTTATTTGGGTTATGCGCATGCGGTCGACGCCGTAGCCCAAATTCCGCTGCCTGAACCGGCGGCAGATGGTCGGATCGACGTATTGCTTTTGTTGCCCTATGACGTGGCCAGTCTGCAGTTCTCGCCGAGCTTTGGTCCGTCGCGTTTCGAAGTGGAAGGGTTTGTTCTGCGTAGGACGTCCAGGCTTCATGCGTTGTGGAGAATGCTGCTGCCACTCGCCATGGAGAAGCATGGTTGGTGGCAGGCCTGGACGAGGGTACTCCGGTTCCTGAGCGCAGCCGCAAGCACGGGCCTGTCGGAGGCGACCTCGGCTCTCTTCTCGGAATACAAGCGGCGTGCGAATCCACAGCCGCCGCTCGGGGATTATGAGAATTGGGTTCGCTGCTTCGATACTCCGAACGAGGCAGGGGTATTGGAGCTGTCGCGTCGGGCGGAGCAGGTGGTCGAGAATGGCCCGATGATATCGGTACTGGTGCCGGCCTATCAGACGCCGGAACGCTGGTTGCGTCGTTGTATCGATAGCGTGCTGGCCCAGGTATATCCGAAATGGCAATTATGCTTGGCCGACGATGCGTCACCCGATCCGGGGGTCATGCGGGTGTTACGGGAGTATGCGGCCCGGGATTCACGGATCAACGTGATGCGCCGCGAACGCAATGGCCATATCTCGGAGGCATCCAACTCGGCGCTGGAGCTGGCGAGAGGCGAATATGTGGCCTTGCTGGACCACGACGACGAGCTGCGTCCGCATGCGTTGCTGGAGATGGCAGAGGCCATTGCCGCGACATCGGACGTGGGATTGCTGTATTCGGACGAAGACAAGATCGACGGCGATGGGCGTCGCTTTGATCCCTATTTCAAGCCGGATTGGGATCCGGACTTGCTGCGCAGCCAGAACTACATTTGCCACCTTACTGTAATACGCACCGATCTGGTCCGGGCCGTTGGCGGTTTCCGCAAGGGTTTTGAAGGCAGTCAGGACCATGACCTGATCCTGCGCTGTACGGAGCGTCTGCTGCCGTCGCAGATCGTCCACATCCCCAAGGTGCTATACCACTGGCGTGCGATACCCGGCTCTACCGCACTGAGTCGCGATGCAAAAGACTATGCCGCGTCCGCGGGTGTTCGTGCGGTTGCCGAGCAATTGTCGCGTTGTGCGACCGGAGCGCTGGCTGAGGAGCTTTCGCATGGCCATTATCGAGTTCGCTGGCCGTTGCCGGAGAGCCTGCCGAAAGTCAGTCTGGTGATCCCGACTCGTGACAAGGCCAACCTGCTGCGGCAGTGCATCGACAGCATCCTGCAGCGTTCCACGTACAACAACTTCGAGATATTGATCGTCGATAACGGTTCGTCCGAACCCGACGCGATCGATTATCTGGCCTCGCTGAAGGGGGAGAGGCGAATACGGGTGCTGCGTTACGACAAGCCCTTCAACTATTCGGCGATCAACAACTGGGCGGTCAGCCAATGCGACGGCGAAGTCATTGGACTAGTCAACAATGACATCGAGGTGATTACCCCGGACTGGCTGGAGGAAATGGTGTCGCATGCCGTACGCACCGACGTCGGTGCAGTCGGCGCGATGCTGTATTACCCGGGGGACACGATCCAGCACGCGGGCGTGGTGCTTGGTATCCACGGCGTGGCCGCGCATGTGTATGGCGGATTGCCGCGCGGCTACCCTGGTCATGGCGGCCGTGCACGGGTGGCGCAAGGGCTTTCCGCAGTCACCGGCGCCTGTCTGCTGGTGCTCCGTGATCGTTACGAACTGGTGGGAGGACTGGACGAACGGTTGGCGGTTGCCTTCAACGACATCGACTTCTGCTTGCGTTTGCGCCAGGCGGGATTCCGTAACGTCTGGACCCCATTCGCCGAGCTGTATCATCACGAGTCCGCTTCGCGCGGTGCCGAAGATACCGAGGAAAAACGCCAGCGTTTCTCTGGCGAAATCGAATTCATGTGCCGGCGCTGGGGTACCAGCTTGCAGGCCGACCCCGCCTACAACGTCAATCTCTCGTTGGACAGCCGAAATTTCGAACTGTCGGTACCGCCAAGGTCCGTTCCGGTCACAGCACGGCCTGGAGCTCCGGCAGCAGCTTGAACAGGTCGCCGACCAGGCCGATGTCGGCGACCTCGAAGATCGGCGCGTCGGCGTCCTTGTTGATGGCGACGATGGTGCCGGCGTCCTTGATCCCGGTCAGGTGCTGGATCG
>NZ_PDWR01000009.1 GCF_010211755.1 Pseudoxanthomonas sangjuensis
GGCTGGCTGGCCTGCTCAACCGCACCGCGCTTGAACTCGGTGCTGAACTTCCTTCGCTTCGACATGAACACTCCTCATGGCCTTGATCGGCCTTCTCGTAAGTGTCCGTGAAAACGGGGGTGAACCCTTCAAAACCCCAGCAAGCGCAGGGTGGGCTCAAGCCCACCGCTCGCATGATCCGCACGACGGCGACGGTGGGCCAGGGCCCACCCTGTTGCCTTAGACCCGCGCGAACACCAGCGCGGCATTGGTGCCGCCGAAGCCGAAGCTGTTGGACATCACCGTGTCGAGCGTCGCGTCGCGGCTGGCGCGGACGACGGGATAACCCTCGGCGCCCGGGTCCAGCGCGTCGATGTTGGCGGAACCGGCGATGAAGCCGTCGCGCAGCATCAACAGGCTGTAGATCGCCTCGTGCACGCTGGCCGCGCCCAGCGAATGCCCGGACAGCGCCTTGGTCGACGACACCGGCGGCAGCGCCTCGCCGAACACCGCGCGGATCGCGTCCAGTTCGACGATGTCGCCCGCCGGCGTCGAGGTGCCGTGGGTGTTCAGGTAGTCGACCGGCGCGGTCACGCCTTCCAGCGCCATGCGCATGCAGCGCACCGCGCCTTCGCCGGACGGCGCGACCATGTCGGCGCCGTCGGAAGTCACGCCGTAACCGACCAGTTCGGCATGGATGCGCGCGCCGCGGGCGATGGCGTGCTCGTAGTCCTCCAGCACCAGCATGCCGCCGCCGCCGGCGATGACGAAACCGTCGCGGTCGGCGTCGTACGGGCGCGAGGCCGCGGCCGGGTCGTCGTTGCGCTTGCTGGACAGCGCGCCCATCGCGTCGAACATCATGGTCAGCGCCCAGTGCGCTTCCTCGCCGCCGCCGGCGAAGACCACGTCCTGGCGCCCGGCGCGGATCAGGTCCGCGGCCGCGCCGATGCAGTGCGCCGACGTCGCGCACGCCGCCGACAGCGAATAGCTGGCGCCCTTGATCCGGTACGCGGTGGCCAGGTTGGCCGATACCGTCGAGCACATCGTCTTCGGCACCATGTACGGGCCGACCTTGCGGATGCCGCGCTCGCGCAGCAGGTCGGCGGCCTTGATCTGCCATTCGGCCGAACCGCCGCCGGAACCGGCGACCAGGCCGGTGCGCGGCTGGCTGACCTGCGCCTCGGACAGGCCGGCGTCGGCGATCGCGTCGCGCATCGCGATGTGGGCGTAGGCCGCGGCATCGCCCATGAAGCGCTTCTGTTTGCGGTCGATCTGCGCTTCCAGGTCGATCTCGGGCTTGCCCGCCACGTGGCTGCGGAATCCGAGTTCGGCGTAATCGGACTGGAAACGGATGCCGGAACGCCCGGCGCGCAGCGCGGCCGACACGCTGTCCGCATCATTGCCCAGGCAGGAAACGATGCCCAGGCCGGTAACGACGACGCGGCGCATGCTCAGAAGTTCTCCGTCGAAGTGAACAGGCCCACGCGCAGGTCGCGCGCGGTGTAGATCTCGCGGCCGTCGACCAGCACGCGGCCGTCGGCCACCGCCAGCACCAGCTTGCGGTTGACCACGCGGCTGATGTCGATCTCGTAGCTGACCTTCTTCGCGCTCGGCAGCACCTGGCCGGTGAACTTGACCTCGCCCACGCCCAATGCGCGGCCGCGCCCCGGCGCGCCGGTCCAGGTGAGGAAGAAGCCGGTCAGCTGCCACAGCGCATCCAGCCCGAGGCAACCGGGCATCACCGGGTCGCCGAGGAAATGGCACTGGAAGAACCACAGGTCCGGATGGATGTCGAGTTCGGCGCGCACCATGCCCTTGCCCTGCGCGCCGCCGTCCTGGCGGATCTCGGTGATGCGGTCGAACATCAGCATCGGCGCGTTGGGCAGGCGCCCGCTGTCCGGACCGAAAAGCTCGCCGCGGGCGCTGGCCAGCAGTTCGTCGCGTGTGAAGGCAGCGGGGGAATTCATGGGTTGGTCGTTTCCGATGCGTGGACGGGGCGCGCATGTTTGCACATTTGCGCGGCGCCAGTATTGATGCGAGTCAACCGGCTTTTTCCATACGCATGCGTAGGCACGCCGCAACGCCTTGCAGGTGCGTCCCTGGCGCTTCGCGAATACGACTAAAGCCGCAGGCGAAGCAGGGGCCCATGCCCGGCCTTCGCGTTCCCCGCGCGTTGCGCTGCCGGGCCGCGGCCGGCCCGCGAACGGTCAATCCAGCGTCGGATAGTCGATGTAGCCGTGGTCGCCGCCGCCGTAGAACGTCTTCGCGTCCCACGCGTTCAACGGCGCGTTCTCGCGCAGGCGGCGCACCAGGTCCGGATTGGAGATGAAGAGCTTGCCGAACGCGACCGCGTCGGCATGGCCGGATGCGACCGCCCGTTCCGCCAGCGCGCGGTCGTAGCCGTTGTTGGCGATCCACGCGCCGCTACCGCCGGCGTCGCGGTACGCCCGCTTCAACGCCGCGTAGTCGAACGGCAGGTTGTCGCGCGGGCCGCCGGTCGCGCCCTCGATCACGTGCACGAAGGCGAGCCCGTGCTTCGCCAGCGCGCGCGCCACGTGCTCGAACAGCGGCTGCGGCTCGGGATCGGACACGTCGTTGGCCGGCGTGACCGGCGAGATGCGGATGCCGGTGCGGCCGCCGCCGATTTCGCCGGCGACCGCGGCGACCACCTCGTCGAGCAAGCGCGCGCGGTTCTCGATGCCGCCGCCGTATCCGTCGCCGCGCCGGTTGCTGCCGGAACGCAGGAACTGGTCGACCAGGTAGCCGTTGGCGCCGTGGATCTCGACGCCGTCGAAGCCGGCCTCGATCGCGGCGCGCGCGGCGCGGCGGTAGTCGTCGAGGATGCCGGGGATCTCCGCCGGCTCCAGCGCGCGCGGTTCGGAGGTCGCGACGAAGCCGCCATTGCCGCCGGCATCGACCAGGAAGGTCTTGCTGTTGGCGCGGATCGCAGACGGCGCCACCGGCGCCCGTCCGTCCGGCTGCAGCGAAACGTGCGAAACGCGGCCCACGTGCCAGATCTGCGCGACGATCCTGCCGCCGGCCGCGTGCACCGCCGCGGTGACGCGCTTCCAGCCCTCGACCTGCTCCGGCGCATACAGCCCCGGCACGTCGGCGTAGCCCTGCCCTTGCTGGCTGATCGCGACGCCTTCGCTGACCAGCAGGCCGGCCGTCGCGCGTTGCGCGTAGTAGGTCGCGGCACGCGGCTGCGGCACCGCGCCCGGCGAGCGGTTGCGGGTCAGCGGCGCCATCACGATGCGGTTGGCGAGCTGGAGCTCGCCGGCGGTCAGCGGGTCGAACAACGTGGGCATGGAGGATGCTCGTTCTTCTCTGCGGGGTTGCGAAGGATGCCCCGCGCGATGGGTCCGGGCCATCGGCGCGGCGGGAAATCTGCGTTGCATCGATCCCGCCTGCCGGCGGTCATTCCCGCGGCAGCGTGCCGAGGCGGAATCGACTCGAAGTCCATGGACGACCCGGTATTCCCCCGCGGGGGAAGGCGTCGTTCAGCGCACCACCAGTACCGGCACCTTGCTGTGGGTCAGCACCAACTGCGTCTGGCTGCCGAGCAGCACCTTGTCCACGCCGCGGCGCCCGTGCGAGGCCATCACCACCAGGTCGTTGCCGGACTCGCGCACGGTTTCGAGGATGCCGTCGGCGGCGTAGCGGTCGAGCAGGTGGTGGCCGGTGGCCTCGACCCCGGCCTGCCTGGCCGCGTCCAGCGCCGGCATCAGGATCGCCTGCGCCTGCGCCTCGCGGCTTTCGCGGTATTCCGGCGACGCCTGGTAGGCGATGGTCCAGCCGAACGCGTCGTACACGCCCATCGCCCACGGCTCGGAGACGACGAGGATGTCGACCTTCGCCTGCAGCGCCCTGGCCAGGGCCAGGCCCTCGCGCAGGCCCTTGGCGGCCAGTTCGGAACCGTCGATCGCGATCAGGATGCGTTGGTACATGGCCTACTCCTCGCGGCAGTTGCGACGCTGCCATTAAACGCCCGCCCGCGCCGCCGCGCATTGATCCGGATCAGGCCGCCGGCCGGCCGTTCGTTCGCGCGGGGCCCCGCGCCCGGGTTTCGGCGCCATAATCCGGCCGACCCCAGGATTCCGCCGAAGATCCCCCATGTTGCGCTGGTTCGAAACCCGCGTGGACCCGTATCCGTCCGCGCCGCCCGTCCAACCGCCCAAGTCGCTGTACGCGTTCTGCCGCCACTACACCCGCGGCCTGGAGCCGTGGCTGGCGCTGATGGCGCTGACTTCGGCCGTGTTCGCGATCATCGAGGTGCGGCTGTACGCCTGGACCGGCGCGCTGGTCGACAGGCTGCAGGCGCACACGCCGGCCAGCTTCTTCGCCGCCGAGGGCCGGCACCTGCTGCTGATGGCCGCCGTCGTGCTGCTGGTGTTCCCGGCGCTGAGCCTGCTGAACGCGCTGGTGATCCACCAGACCCTGCTCGGCAACTTCCCGATGCGGATCCGCTGGCAGGTGCACCGCTACCTGCTGCGCCAGTCGATGAGCTATTTCCAGGACGAGTTCGCCGGGCGCATCTCGACCAAGCTGATGCAGACCTCGCTGGCGGTGCGCGAGACCGTGATCAAGCTGCTCGACGTGCTGAACTACGTGCTCGTCTACCTCGGCGGCACGCTGGTGGTGGCCGCGTCGCAGGACTGGCGCTTCATGCTGCCGTTCGCGGTGTGGATCGGGCTGTATTCGCTGCTGCTGTGGTACGCGATCCCGCGCCTGAACAAGGTCGCGCAGGCGCAGTCCGACGCGCGCTCGACGATGACCGGGCGCATCGTCGACAGCTACGCCAACATCGCCACGGTCAAGCTGTTCTCGCATTCGGCGCGCGAGGAGGCCTACACCCGCGAGGCGATGGACGGCTTCATGCGGACCGTGCACCGGCAGATGCGCCTGGTCACCGTGGTCAACGCCAGCAACACCGCGCTGAACATGCTGCTGCTGGCCGCGGTCGCCGCGCTCGGCGTGTGGCTGTGGTCGGAGGGCGCGGTCAGCGCCGGCGCGATCGCGGTCGCGATCGCCTTCGTGCTGCGGCTGATGGGCATGTCGCAGTGGGTGATGTGGGAAATGTCGGCGCTGTTCGAGAACATCGGCACGGTGCAGGACGGGATCAACTCGATCGCGCTGCCGCCGACCGTCGACGACAAGCCCGGCGCGCCGCCGCTGGCGGCGAGCCGGGGCGACATCCGCTTCGAGGGCGTCGGCTTCCACTACGGCAAGCAGGGCGGCGTGATCGACCGCCTGGACCTGCACATCCGCCCCGGCGAGAAGGTCGGCCTGATCGGCCGCTCCGGCGCCGGCAAGTCGACGCTGGTGAACCTGCTGCTGCGCTTCTACGACGTCGAGAGCGGGCGCATCCTCGTCGACGGCACCGACATCGCCGACGTGCGCCAGGACTCGCTGCGCGCCAACATCGGCATGGTCACCCAGGACACCTCGCTGCTGCATCGCTCGGTGCGCGAGAACCTGCTGTACGGGCGGCCGGACGCGAGCGAGGAGGAAATGATCGAGGCGGCCAGGCAGGCGCACGCGCACGACTTCATCCTCGGCCTGGTCGACGCGAAGGGCAACCGCGGCTACGACGCCCACGTCGGCGAGCGCGGGGTCAAGCTGTCCGGCGGCCAGCGCCAGCGCATCGCCATCGCCCGCGTGCTGCTGAAGGACGCGCCGATCCTGGTGCTGGACGAGGCGACGTCGGCGCTCGACTCCGAAGTGGAGGCGGCGATCCAGGAGAACTTCGCCCGGCTGATGCAGGGCAAGACCGTCATCGCCATCGCGCACCGGCTGTCGACGATCGCGGCGATGGACCGCCTCGTGGTGATGGACAGGGGCCACGTGGTCGAACAGGGCACGCACGAGGAACTGCTGGCCCTCGATGGCCTGTACGCGCAATTGTGGCGGCGGCAATCGGGCGGCTTCCTGCACGAGGCCGATCCGGAGATCGAGGCCGTGTAGGAGCGGCGCAAGCCGCGATGCCTTTCGTTCCGTCGCGATCTGTTCGAAAAACATCGCGGCTTGCGCCGCTCCTACAAGGGCGTCACGCCGGCGACAGGTTCGCGTACGCCAGCACAAGCCACTTGCTGCCCTCGCCGTCGAACTGCACCTGCACCCGCGCGTGCGCGCCGCTGCCTTCGTAGTCGGTGACCACGCCGCTGCCGAACTTCGGGTGCACGACGTTGGAACCCAGCTTGAGCGCCGGCTGCTCCAGCGCGGCATGGCCGAGCGGACGCGGCTGCGGCGGCGCGTACGGCCGCGACACCTGCACGCGCGGGCGCACCTCGCTGAGCAGGTGCGGCGGGATCTCGCGCAGGAAGCGCGACGGGATGCCGTACATGTCCTGGCCGTGCAGGCGCCGCGACTCGGCGTAGGTCAGCACCAGCTTCTGCCGCGCGCGGGTGATGCCGACGTAGGCGAGGCGGCGCTCCTCCTCGAGCCGTCCGCTCTCTTCGAGCGAACGGCTGCTCGGGAACAGCCCTTCCTCCAGCCCGACCAGGAACACCAGCGGGAACTCGAGGCCCTTGGCCGAATGCAGCGTCATCAGCTGCACGCCGTCCTCGTCGGCCTGCGCCTGGCCCTCGCCGGCTTCCAGCGCGGCGTAGGACAGGAATTCGACCAGCTCGCTCATGTCGACAGGTTCATCCTCGTCCGGGTCGTCGAGGCGGCGGGTGAAGCGCGAGGCGACGGAGAGCAGTTCGTCGAGGTTCTCGGTGCGCGATTCCGAATCCAGCCGGCCCTTGCTGTCGTTGGCGTAGAACTCGCGCAGGCCGGAGCGGGCCAGCACGTGGTCGATCTTGTCCTTCAGGTCGAGCGCGGCGACCTCGTCGGCCATCGCGTCGACCAGCGCGAGGAAGCCGGCCAGCGCGTTGCGCGCGCGCGCGGCGAGGCCGGTCCCGGAAACGATGGCCTGCGCCGCGCTCCACAGCGGCAGCGACTGCGCGCGCGCCAGCTTGCGTACCTCGTCGAGCGTGCGCTCGCCGATGCCGCGCGCGGGCGTGTTGACCGCCCTTTCGAAGGCGGCGTCGTCGGCGCGGCTGGCGACCAGGCGCAGGTAGGCCAGCGTGTCCTTGATCTCGGCGCGCTCGAAGAAGCGCATGCCGCCGTAGACGCGGTACGGCACCTGCTCGGCGAGCAGCGCCTCTTCCAGCGCGCGCGACTGCGCATTGCTGCGGTAGAGCATCGCCGCGTCGCGGTAACTGCCGCCGTCGCGCACCCACTGGCGGATGCGCTCGATGACGTAGCGCGCCTCGTCGATCTCGTTGTACGCGGCGTAGACGTCGACCGGTTCGCCGTCGCCGGTGTCGGTCCACAGCTGCTTGCCGATGCGGCCCGGGTTGTGCGCGATCACCGCGTTGGCGGCGTTGAGGATGTTGGCGCTGGAGCGGTAGTTCTGCTCCAGGCGGATGGTCCGCGCGTCGGGGAAGTCGCGCAGGAACTGCTGCATGTTCTCGACCCGGGCGCCGCGCCAGCCGTAGATGCTCTGGTCGTCGTCGCCGACCACGAACACGTGGCCCGTGTCGCCGGCCAGTACGCGGACGAAGGCGTACTGGATCGAGTTGGTGTCCTGGAATTCGTCGACGAGGATCTCGCGGAAGCGCGCGCGGTAGTGCGCCAGCAGCGCCGGGTTGTCCCGCAGCAGCTCGTGCGCGCGCAGCAGCAGTTCGGCGAAATCGACCAGCCCGGCGCGGTCGCAGCGCTCCTGGTACAGCGCGTAGCAACGCAGCATCACGCTGCCCCATTCGTCGTGCTTTTCGGCCTGGATGTGCTGCGGGCGGCGGCCTTCGTCCTTCTGCGCGTTGATCCACCAGGCGATCTGCCGCGGCGGGAAGCGGCCTTCGTCCAGTTCCAGCTGCTGCACCACGCGCTTGACCAGGCGCAGCTGGTCGTCGGAATCCAGCACCTGGAAGCCTTCCGGCAGCCCCGCCTCGTTCCAGTGCAGGCGCAGCAGGCGGTGGGCGAGGCCGTGGAAGGTGCCGACCCACAGTCCGCGCGAGCCGTGGCGCAACTGCGCGTCGACGCGCTGGCGCATCTCGCCGGCGGCCTTGTTGGTGAAGGTCACGGCGAAGATGCCGTGCACCGGCACGCCGTGCACTTCGTTGAGCCAGGCGATGCGGTGGGTCAGCACGCGGGTCTTGCCGGAGCCGGCGCCGGCGAGGACGAGGTAATGGCCGGGTGGCGCGGAAACGGCTTCGCGCTGGGCCGGGTTCAGCCCGTCGAGCAGGTGGGAAACATCCATCCGTGCATTTTACGCGGCGGCGGCGCCCGGCGCGGTCCGGCCTTCAGCGCGGACGGTAGAACTGCAGCACGTTGCCGCCGGGATCGCGCAGGTGGAACTCGCGCGTGCCCCACGGCGTGTCCGCCGGGCGCGCCCACGGCCCGTGCCACGCATCGGGCGGCAGCGCGGCGGCGAATTCGCCGTGCAGCGCATCGACGTCGGCGACGAGGAAGCGATAGGCCGGCCGATCGATGCCGTCCCGCCACTGCCCCGCATCGGCCCATTGCAGGTGCAGTTCGACGCCGTCGCGGTGCACCGCCGCATAGCGCGGCGCGTCCGCGTCGTCCTGGAACGACAATGCGAAGCCGAGGCTGCGGTAGAACCGGACCGAAGCCGCCACGTCGCGGCAGGCCAGCACCGGGTGCGCTGCGTCGATCCGGCTCATGGCGGCGGCGCCCCGTCCCCGGCCGTCAGTGCGCGGCGTGCTCGCGCCGGGTCGCGCCCTGGGTCATCAGCTTGTCGGTATAGGCGATGCCCATCGCCGACAGGATGAACACGCAGTGGATGATGGTCTGCCACATCACGCCCGGCCCGGTGAAGCGGTTGTCGCCGGTGCCGAGGCTGCCGACCTCGATGAAGGTCTTCAGCAGGTGGATCGACGAGATGCCGATGATCGCCATCGCCAGCTTGACCTTCAGCACGCTGGCGTTGACGTGGCTCAGCCATTCCGGCTGGTCCGGGTGGCCCTCGAGGTTCAGCCGCGAGACGAAGGTTTCGTAGCCGCCGACGATCACCATCACCAGCAGGTTGGAGATCATCACCACGTCGATCAGGCCCAGCACCGACAGCATGATCAGCTGCTCGGTCAGGCCGGTGGCGTGGCTGGCCAGGTGCCACAGCTCCTTGAAGAACAGCACCACGTACACGCCCTGCGCCACGATCAGGCCCAGGTACAGCGGCAACTGCAGCCAGCGCGAGGCGAAGATCAGCGCGGGCAGCGGGCGGAGCGGAGCGGCGGCGGTCGGTTCGGACATGGAATCGCGGGGGCGGCAGGCGGCGGAGCGCGGAGATTAACCGCGGCGGCGGCGCACTGCCAAGCCGCTACGGCGCCGGTCCGGTCGACCTGCGCAGCTGCAATGCGTACGACACGTCGACGAGGCCGCCGGTGCGCCGCTCGCGGATTTCCTTGAGCAGTTCCAGCGCCGCCAGGCGCCCCATCTCGCGCGTGGGCTGGCGCACCGTGGTCAGCGACGGGTAGATCTGCCGCGAGATCGGCGTGTCGTCGAAGCCGCACACCGAAACGTCCTTCGGCACCGACAGGCCGCGCTCGAAGATCGCGCAGATCGCGCCGGCCGCCATGTCGTCGTTGGCGGCGATGATCGCGGTCGGCGGTTGCGCCAGGTCGAGCAGCTGGTGGGTCGCGGCGACGCCGGAGCCATGCGAGAACTCGCCCGCGACCACCAGCGTCGGGTCGTAGTCCAGGCCCGCGTCCTGCAATCCGTCGCGGTAGCCGGCCAGGCGCCAGCCGCTGGCGCCGTGCGCCGGATGGCCCTTGATGTGCGCGATGCGCCGGTGCCCCAGCGACACCAGGTGCGCCATCATCTCGCGCGCCGCGCTGCGCTCGTCGAGGACCACGCCGACGCGGCGGTGGGTTTCCTTCGGCGAGATGCTGGCATAGGGAATGTCCCGCGCGTCCAGCCGCGCCAGCAGGGCCTCGTCGTCGGTGATCGGCGGGGTCAGCACCACGCCGTCCAGGCGCGACTGCAGGATCAGCGCCTCGACCTTGGCGACGATGTCCTTCGCGTCGTAGACCAGCGGCGCCAGCATCAGGTTGTAGTGCTGCGCCTGGCAGGCGTCGAGCACGCCCAGCTCGACCTCCATCAGGTAGTTGCTGGACGGGTTGTCGTACAGCATCGCCACCAGGTAGGAGCGGCGGCCGGCGAGCGTGCGCGCGGACGGGTGCGGGCGGTACTGCAGCTTCTCCACCGCCGCCTGGACCGCGCGGCGAGTGGCCTCGGAGACGTTGGGTTCGCTGTTGAGCACGCGCGAAACCGTCTTCATCGAGACTCCCGCTGCCTCTGCGACATCTTCGATTCGCACGCGCATGCCTTCCATTTCGTCCTTGCCTACCCTATCCGGGTCATTCTGCCAGATGTCGCCAAAGTCGCATGTTAGCGCTAACTTTACCTTCCGCAGGCCGACCGGCTCATGTCGCTATGCAGCAAGCTTCGCCCGCAACGCTGCGCTACGCTGGAAAGGTGACAGCGCTGTCAGCTCCGACCCTCCCTTCCGTCCCGAGTTCCCGCCGATGAACACCATCCGCCGACATCCCCGCCCTTCCGCCCGCAGCCTGCTGCTGGCCAGCCTGGTCGTCGCACTGGCCGCCTGCCAGCGCAGCGCGCCGGACGCGTCGCCGGCCGCCGCCGCGGACGACGGCGGCAACGCCATCGTCCCCGAACACTGGCCCGAGGTCGCGTGGCCGCTCGCCGCCGATCCCGCGCTCGAGGCGCGCGTCGACGGGCTGCTGAAGACGATGACGGTCGAGGAAAAGGTCGGCCAGATCATCCAGGGCGACATCGGCAGCGTCACCCCCGACGACGTGCGCAAGTACCGGCTCGGCTCGATCCTCGCCGGCGGCGGCTCCGATCCCGGCGGCAAGTACGACGCGACGCCGCAGGCCTGGCTGGACCTGGCCGACGCGTTCTGGGAGGCGTCGATGGACACTTCCGGCGGCGGCAAGGCCATCCCGGTGATCTGGGGCATCGACGCCGTGCACGGGCAGAGCAACATCGTCGGCGCGACGCTGTTCCCGCACAACATCGGCCTCGGCGCCACCCGCGATGCGGAACTGATGCGCCAGATCGGCCGCGTCACCGCGGTCGAGACGCGCACCACCGGCATGGAATGGACCTTCGCCCCGACCGTCGCGGTGCCGCAGGACGATCGCTGGGGCCGCAGCTACGAAGGCTATTCGGAGAACCCCGAGGTCGTCGCCAGCTTCGCCCCGGCGATGGTCGAGGGCCTGCAGGGCAAGGCCGGCGCGCCGGATTTCCTCGACGACGAGCACGTGATGACGTCGATCAAGCACTTCCTCGGCGACGGCGGCACCGCCAACGGCAAGGACCAGGGCGACAACCTGTCCAGCGAAGCGGTGCTGCGCGACGTGCACGCCGCCGGCTACAAGACCGGCGTCGCCGCCGGCGCGCAGGCGGTGATGGCCTCGTACAACAGCTGGCACGGGCAGAAGATGCACGGCCGCAAGGACCTGCTGACCGACGTGCTGAAGGGCCGCTTCCACTTCGGCGGCTTCGTCGTCGGCGACTGGAACGGCCACGGCCAGGTCGCCGGCTGCACGCCGACCGATTGCGCGGCCACGTACAACGCCGGCCTCGACATGGCGATGGCGCCGGACAGCTGGAAGGGCCTGTACGAAAGCACCCTGGCGCACGTGAAGGCCGGCGAGATCCCGATGCAGCGGCTCGACGACGCGGTGCGGCGGATCCTGCGGGTCAAGTTCCGCATGGGCCTGTTCGAGAAGCCGAAGCCGTCGCAGCGCGCGCTCGGCGGCAAGTTCGAACTGCTCGGCGCGCCCGCGCACCGCGCGATCGCGCGCCGGGCGGTGCGCGAATCGCTGGTGCTGCTGAAGAACCAGGGCGGCGTTCTCCCGCTCGATCCGAAGAAGAAGCTGCTGGTCGCCGGCGACGGCGCCGACAACGTCGGCAAGCAGGCCGGCGGCTGGACCCTGACCTGGCAGGGCACCGGCACCATGCGCAAGGACTTCCCGAACGCCGATTCGATCTGGGACGGGCTGAAGCAGCAGGTCGAGGCCGCCGGCGGCAGCGCCGAGCTCGCGGTCGACGGCAAGTACAAGACCCGGCCGGACGCGGCGATCGTCGTGTTCGGCGAAGAGCCCTACGCCGAGTTCCAGGGCGACCTGGCCAACCTGCTGTACAAGTCCGGCAGCAGCGACGACCTGGCGCTGATCAAGCGGCTCAAGGCCGACGGCATCCCGGTGGTCGCGGTGTTCCTCAGCGGCCGCCCGCTGTGGGTCAACCGCGAGATCAACGCCTCCGACGCCTTCGTCGCGGCGTGGCTGCCCGGTTCCGAAGGCGGCGGCATCGCCGACGTGCTGCTGCGCGGCGCCGACGGCAAGCCGCAGCACGACTTCCACGGCAAGCTCAGCTTCTCGTGGCCGAAGCGCGCCGACCAGTATGCGAACAACTTCGGGCAGGAGGACTACGACCCGCAGTTCGCGTTCGGTTACGGCCTGACCTACGCCGACGACGGCGATCTCGCCGCACTGCCGGAGGAGGCGGGCGTCGATCCGGCCGCGGCCCGCGGCAACGCGTTCTTCGCCCGCGGCGTCGCCGGCCCCGGCCTGCGCCTGCGCCTGCTCGGCAGCGACGGCGCCGCCACCGACGTGGTCCACGCGCAGGAACAGAGCGGCGACGGCACGCTGAAGATGACCCCGTTCGACTACAAGGTGCAGGAAGGCGCGCGCCGGCTGGCCTGGTCGGGCGCGGCGACCGCCGAGTTGCGCTCGGATGCGCCGCTCGACCTGGTGCGCGAAACCAACGGCGACGTGTTCGTGATCGCCACGCTGCGCGTCGACGCGCTGCCGGCCGACGGCAAGGTCGCGCTGCTCGCGCGCGGCGGCGAGGGCCAGGCGGAACTGCCGATCGGCCCGGCGCTGGCGAAGTTGCCGCGCGGCGAATGGCTGCGCTTCGGCGTGGCGCTGAAGTGCCTGCGCGTCGCCGGCGCCGACACCGGCAAGCTCGACGTGCCGTTCGCGATCCGCTCCGGCGCCGGCCTCGACCTGGCGCTGGCCGATGTGGTCGCGGCGACCGCGTTCGACCACAAGCTGGATTGCCCGATGCAGTAGGCCGCTGCGCGGCAGGAGGCGATGCGCCGCCTGCCGGCCGCCTGACGGGATCGAAGGGCCGGGACGCGTCGCTTCCCGGCCCTTCCCGCTTCAGCGGCTCATTTTTCGCCGGCCGCCCAGCGGAACGTGGCCACGCTTTTCGCCGGCAGCGTGGCGACGAAGCGGCGCCCGCCTTCGCGCACGCCGAGCGCACGCGGCGCGGCGCCGGAATTGCCGACCACCAGCACGCGCGTCGCGTCGTCGGCGTTGACGAAGGCGACGTTGTCCAGACCGTCGCCGGTTGCGGTCGAGGCGACGCGCCATGCGCCGCGGCGCACGAAGCGGCTGACATGGGCCAGCGCGTAGTAGTCGTCGGTGCGCGAGACCGCGCCGGTCTTCGAGTCGATGGTCACGATGCCGCGGCAGGTGCCGCAGCCGCCGGCGTGCGGGCCGCGGTTTTCGTCCAGCGCGAGGTTCCACAGCAGCACGCCGCGCGCCCAGTTGCGCAGCGAGCCGATGACCACGCTGCGCATCTGCAGGGTCAGGCCGCCGCTGGCCAGCGGCTCCCAATCGCCGCCGGAGCATTCGGTCATGTAGGCGTCGCGGTCGGGATAGGCGTCGTGCACGCGCGACTGCGCCGACGCGTCGCCGGCGTAGCAATGCCAGGCGACGGCCGGGACGTAACGCGCGGCGACCGGGTCGGCGAGCACGCCCAGCGGCTCCTCCGGCTTGTCCCAGTTGTGGTCCCAGTCGAAGATCTGCACCTGTGGCGCGCGTTGCGCCAGCAGCGGGCCGAGGTGGTCGCCGATGAAGCGCGCCCGTTCCGGCGCGTTCAGGCGCATGCCCGGGTAGTCGCCCGGCTCGAAGTCCGGTTCGTTCTGCACGGTCAGCGCGGTCACCGGCACGCCCTCGGCGGCGTAGGCCTCGACGTACTTCAGCAGGTAGCGCGCGAAGGCGTCGTAGTGTTCCGGCGCCAGCCGGCCCTTGATCAGGTTGCCGTTGTCCTTCATCCACGCCGGCGCGCTCCACGGCGAGGCCATGACCTTCAGTTGCGGATTGATCGCCAGCGCCTGCTTCACCACCGGGATCACGTCGTCGCGGTTGGGCGCGATGTCGAAATGCCTCAGTTCCGGGTCCGGCTTGCCGTCCGGCGGATCGTCGAGGCTGTAGTGGCGGCGCGAGAAATCCGACGCGCCGATGGTCAGGCGGGTGAAGTCGAAGCCGATGCCGTCGCCTTCGCGGCCGAACAGCTCGCGCAGCAACGCCTCGCGCTGGGCGGTGTCCATCCGGTTGCGGATCAGCCATGCCGACGCGTCGGTGATCGACGCGCCGAAGCCGACCACCTGCTGGTAGCGGGTCGCCGCATCGACCTCGATGTCGACCGGTCCGTCCGCCGGCCCGAATTCGAGCGTCGACGGCGCCAGCGCCAGGCGCTGGTCGGACGTCGTCGTCCACGCTTCGACCCTGGCGCCGCGACTGCCGGCCCCGGCATCCGCCCGTGGCGGCGCATCGTCGCAAGCGGCCAGCTGGAAGCACAGGAGCAGGCCGAGGGCCACGTGCGGCCACGGGCCCCGTGCCCCCGCGCGCCTGTTGCGCAGATGCTTTTTCGCGCTGCAACACGCGGATTTCTGAAAACGAATGTAACTCTCTGGAATCACTGGACTTCCCACCGCAAGCTGATTTTGGCCATTGAACCCGTGTTGACAGATTTGTTTGGATTCCATTATGACAGCGCTGTCAAAATCCCTCGGGAGGGGAGTTATGCAAGCGCAAAACCACGTTGTCGCCGATTCACCACGCCGTCGCCGATTCCATCCACAACACGCCCCCGCCGCCGGGCGCCAGGGGCCGAACGCCAGCGCGCTGGCGCTTGCCTGCATGGCGGCGCTCGCGTTCTCCGCGCAGGCGCAGGAGACGCCGCCGGCCCAGCCGGAACAGCCGACCGCGGCCGCGCAGGACGATCAGACCACGTCCACGCTGGACGCCGTGCAGGTCATCGGCATCCGCCACAGCATCGCGACCTCGGTGCAAACCAAGAATGAATCGACCTCGATCGTCGAAGCGGTCTCGGCCGAGGACATCGGCAAGCTGCCGGACATCAGCATCGCCGATTCGATTTCGCGCCTGCCCGGCCTGACCATGCAGCGCGTCGACGGGCGCGGCCAGGTGATCCACATCCGCGGCATGTCCGAACAGTTCGCCGGCACCCTGCTGAACGGCCGCGAGCAAGTGACGACCGGCGACAACCGCGGCGTCGAGTTCGATCAGTACCCGGCCGAGCTGATCAATGCCGTCACCGTCTACAAGACCCCCGACGCATCGCTGGTCGGCCAGGGCCTGTCCGGCACGGTGAACATGCAGACCATCCGCCCGCTCGACTACGGCGAACGCCGCATCGTGGTCAGCGGCCAGGGCGAAAAGAATTCGCTGGGCGACCTGACCGACGGCGGCAAGGATACCGGCTACCGCTTCTCGGCCTCGTACGTCGACCAGTTCGCCAACGACACCATCGGCGTCGCCATCGGCGTCGCGCGCCTGGCCTCGCCGTTCCAGGAAAAGCATTACAAGTCGTGGTGGTGGGCCGATACCGGTGCATGGGGTACCCCGCAGGCCGGCGTGCCGGAAGGCGCGATCGCGTTGCAGGGCGCCGAAGGCTGGGTGAAGTCGCGCGACACCACCCGCACCGGCGTCATGGCGGTGCTGGAATTCAAGCCCAACGACACCTGGCACAGCGTGCTCGACATGTACCACTCGAAGTTCGAACAGGGCGAGTGGATGCGCGGCGCGATGTGGACCAACGACCCATGGTGGAACGGCGGCGCGGTGACCTACACCGCCGCCAACACCACCGACTACCACGGCACGCCGGTGGTCACCAGCGGCACCCTCAGCGGCATCGAGCCGGTGGTGCGCAACGACGACAACCAGCGCGACGACAAGATCAGTGCGTTCGGCTGGAACAACGAGTTCAAGTGGGGCGTGTACACGCTGGCCGCCGACGTCAGCTACTCGCGCGCCGAACGCGACCAGTCGACGCTGGAAACCTACGCCGGCATGCTCGGCGGGCTCGACGTCGACTTCCAGATCCCGCTGACCCCGGGCTACGCCGACTACGCGCTGCCCGACCTGTCCGACCCGAACTCGGTCTACCTGCGCGATCCGCAGGGCTGGGGCCACGACGGCCGCATGGAGAATTCGCAGCAGAAGGACACGCTGAAGTCGTTCCGCCTGTCGATGAACCGGCTGGTCGATTCGTACTTCCTGCGCAGCTACGACGTCGGCTTCAACTACAGCAAGCGCACCAAGGACAAGGCGGCGCAGGTCTATTTCACCGACCTGCTGAACGATCGCGCGCCGACCCTGGTCGACCCGTCGCTGCTGTTCGCGCCGACCGACCTCGGCTTCGCCGGCATGGGCAACGTGCTGGCCTACGACGCGCGCGCCCTGCTGTCGCGCTACTACGACGTCTACCTGAGCGAGAGCAACGACGACCTGCAGAAGGACCAGCGCATCGAGGAAGAGGTCCGCACCTTCTATGCCAAGGCCAACCTCGACCTCGACCTGACCGACACGGTCCGCATGCGCGGCAACGTCGGCGTGCAGTTGGTGCAGGTCGACCAGTCCGCGGACGGCGTGGTGATCCAGGCCGACGGCCCGGTGGCGGTCAGCGGCGTCGGGGCTTCCTACGGCGACATCCTGCCCAGCCTGAATCTGGTGTTCGATTTCGGCAACGGCTGGAACGTCCGCTTCGGCGCCGCCCGCGAGATCATGCGCCCGCGCATCAACGACATGGGCGCGTACGGCTACGTCGGCGTGGCGGTGACCAATGGCGTTGGCGAATGGACCGGCAGCGGCGGCAACCCGGAGCTGGAGCCGTACCGCGCCAATTCCGTGGACCTGTCGGTCGAGAAGTATTTCGGCGAATCCAATTCGAGCTACATGGCCCTGGCGGTGTTCTACAAGGACCTGGACTCGTACATCTATACCCAGACCATCCCGTGGAACTTCGCCGGCTACGACTACGAAGGCGACACCCCGCCGTCCTCGGACTGGGGCACCTTCTCGACCCCGGCCAACGGCACCGGCGGCTACATGCGCGGCGCCGAACTGGGCATGGCACTGGGCGGCGACCTGATCAGTTCGGCCCTGGACGGCTTCGGCCTGCTGCTCAACGCCTCGTACACCGAGTCGTCGATCGATCCGGACGGCCCGAACCAGGGCAGCGGCACCGACACCTTCCCCGGCCTGTCGAAGATCGTCGCCAACGCCACCCTGTACTACGAAAAGAACGGCTTCTCGGCGCGCGTCAGCCAGCGCTTCCGCGACCCGTACCGCGGCGAGTACAGCTACATCTTCGGCCAGCGCAGCTACCGCTACACGCGCAACGAACGCACGGTCGACCTGCAGCTGGGTTACGACTTCCCGGAAAGCAGCGCACTGGGCGGCTTGTCGCTGCTGGCGCAGGTGAACAACGTCACCAACGAACCGTTCCGCACCGAAGTCAGCGACTCCAACGGTTTCGGCCTGTTCTTCCCCGAGGAATACACCGAGTACGGCCGCCAGTACCTGCTCGGCTTCCGCTACGCGTTCTGAGGCATGCAACGCAGCGGTCCGTCGCCATGACGGACCGCTGCGTCTTCGCGCAGTAGACTGCGGCCCCCACCCCCAGCGGAGCCGCCGCATGATCGACCTGCATTACTGGCCCACACCGAACGGGCACAAGATCACCCTGTTCCTCGAGGAAGCCGGCCTCGACTACCGGATCGTGCCGGTCGACATCGGCAAGGGCGACCAGTTCAGGCCCGAATTCCTCGCGATCTCGCCGAACAACAAGATGCCGGCGATCGTCGACCACGCGCCGGCCGATGGCGGCGCGCCGATCTCCGTGTTCGAATCCGGCGCGATCCTCGCCTACCTGGCCAACAAGACCGGCCGTTTCGTCCCCGCCGACACGCGCGGCCGCACCGAGGTCAGCCAGTGGCTGCACTGGCAGATCGGCGGGCTCGGGCCGATGACCGGGCAGTACGGCCATTTCCACGTCTATGCGCCGGAAGACATCGCGTACGCGAAGAACCGCTACCGCAACGAAGCGCTGCGCCTGCTCGGCGTGCTCGACAAGCGCCTGGCCGACCGCGAATTCGTCGCGGGCGACGCCTACAGCATCGCCGACATGGCGATCTATCCGTGGGTGAACCCCTACGACAAGGCGCCGCTGGACATGGCGCCGTTCGCCAACGTCCGCCGCTGGCACGACGTGGTGGCCGAACGCCCGGCCACGCAACGCGCCTATGCGCTGCGTTCGCAGGTCAACCCGAACGCGGGCCAGCCGCTGAGCGATGAGGAGAAGAAACTGCTGTTCGGGATCGAGCCGAAGAAGGGCTGATTGCTTCCGCCGCCACTTGCGATAACCCCTCCCCCGCTTACGGGAGAGGGAAACGGCGCGCGGCGCCAAGGGTGAGGACCCGGCTTTCGATCTTTGCGATGCGAAGAGCAGAAGCCGCTCGCTGCGCTCGCGCCCTCATCCGCCCTTTGGGGCCCCTTCCCCCGCAAGCGGGGGAAGGGTTCTTTCCGGGCGCCTATTCGGCGACCTTCAGCTCGAACTGCGCCGGCGGCTCGACGCCGAGCAGGTTCTTGACGAAGTAGTCCCAGCGCCGGCGGGTCACGTACAGGCCGGCCGCGCCGCTGCCGTAGCCGTGGCGCGCGTTGGGGATCATCAGCAGGTCGAAGTCCTTGTTCGCCTTGATCAGCGCGTCGGCGACCAGCAGGGTCATGTACGGCGGCACGTTGTCGTCCATCGTGCCGTGGACCAGCATCAGCTTGCCCTGCAGGTTCTTCGCGATCGAGGCGTTGTCCTGCCCGGTGTAGTTGCTGCCGCCGCCGTCCTTCTTCTCCAGCAGGCCGTGGTAACGCTCGGCCCAGTCGTCCTCGTAGTTCAGGTTGTCGTGGTTGCCGCTTTCGGCCCAGCCCACCTTGAAGGTTTCCGGATAGCGGAACATCGCCGTCGCGGTGGCGTTGCCGCCGCCGCTGTGGCCCCACATGCCGACGCGGGTCGCGTCGAACCACGGGTAACGCTCGCCCAGCTGCTTCACCGCCGCGACCTGGTCCGGCAGGGTGTTGTCGGCCATGTTGGCGTAGGAAACGTCCTGGAAGGTCTTGCTGCGCCACGGCGTGCCCATGCCGTCGATGGCGACGAAGGCGAACCCCAGTTGCGCCAGCGACTGGCCGTCGCGGAACGCGGTGCTGAAGCGGTAGTTGCTGGCCGAACCGACCTGCGGCCCGGGATAGATGTAGACGATGACCGGGTATTTCTTCGCCGGATCCAGGTTCGCCGGCTTGACCATCAGCCCGTACAGGTCGGTCTTGCCGTCGCGCGCCTTGACCGTGAACTCTTCGGCCGGCTGCCAGCCGATGGCCTGCAACCGGGCGATGTCGGCGCGGGCGATTTCCTGCCTGGTCGCGCCATCGGCCGCGGAACGCAGCACGGTGACCGTCGGCTGCGCCGTCGTCGAATACGCGTCGACGAACCACGCGCCGCCCGGCGACAGGGCAACGGCGTGATCGGCGGCTTCCGGGGTCAACGGCGTCACGTCGCCGCCGTCCAGCGACACCTTGTACAGGTGCTTGTAATACGGATTGCCCGGTTCGCGGCCGTTGCCGACGAACCACAGCGTGCGCGTCTGCGCATCGATGCGCTCGATGCCGTCCACGTTCCACTGCCCGCTGGTGATCTGGCGCTTTTCCTTGCCGGTGGCCAGGTCGTGCAGGTACAGGTGGCCCCAGTCGGACTTCTGCGAATACCAGATGAACTCGTTGCTTTCCGGCAGGTAGCGCCACGCGACCGAGGACAACGCCGTGTTGCTCTGGTACTGGGTGACGACGGTTTCCCTGTACACGTCGCGCACCTCGCCGGTCGCGACGTCGGCCACGCGCAGTTGCGCGGACTTGTGCCCGCGGTCGGTGCTGACGAAGGCCAGCGTCCTGCCGTCGGGCGCCCACTGCACGTCCTCCCAGCCGTTGTCGCAGACGATGTCGTCGCTGCAGGTGGAACGGTGGAAATCCGCCGGCATCTTCAGCCGCACGGTCTTCTTCGCGGCGACGTCGATCACCACGCGCTCGATCATCGCCACGTGCTCGTCGCCGGCCAGCGGGTACTTCCAGCGCTCGACCACCGGCGTGCCGACGTTGGTCTTCACCAGCACCATCTCGCCGACCTTGCGCTGGTCCTGCTGGAAGGTGGCGATCTTCGTCGAGTCCGGCGACCAGACCAGGATCGCGTTGTCGCTGTGCTTCCAGCCGGCGTTGTCGGTGGCGTAGCCGTAGTCGGTGGCGCCGTCGCTGGTCAGCTGCGTCTCCGCGCCGCTGGCGAGGTCGCGCACCCACAGGTTCCAATCGCGGACGAACGCCTCCTTCTTCCCGTCCGGCGACGCGACGCCCGGCTCCTGCTTCTTCGCCAGCTTCGCCTCGCAGGCCTTGCCCGCGCAGACGAAGGCGCCGGCTGTCGTGGCCACCTCGACGCGGCCGTCGGCGAGCAGCTTGATCCCGCTGACCGGCAGCTTGCCGGCCTTCGCCGGCTTGCCGCCCTTGCCGGCCGCGGTCAGCGCCTGCGCCAGCGCGGCGTGGTCGAACGCCGGCGCGGCCTTGCCGGTCTTCGCGTCGAATACCAGGAAGCGGTCGCCGTTGGCGTCGTGGTCGCGGTACCAGAAGCGGTCGTCGGCGAGCCAGCTGACGCGCCCGACCGCGTGGTCGACCAGCGGGTTGGCGTTCTGCGGGAGGAATTTCGCGGCGCGCGCGTAATCGTCTGCGGTCGGCATCGCGCGAGTCTGCGCGAGCGCGGGCGACGCGATCAACAGGCCCGGCAGGAGTCCCGCCAAGACGATGGCGCCGATGCGCGCCGGTTCCGTGAACTTGCCAGCCATGAGCCTTCCATCGGGGAAAAGGCCATGCTAACCGCTGCGGCCGATCAGCCGAACATGACTTGCGGCCTATGCGCGGCCGCGCCGCCTCGGGGCGTGGTCGCCGGCGGCACCGCCGCTTCCGGCACCCAGATCGCCACGCCGGCCGCCTTCTTCTGCGTGGTCGGAATGCCGACGCTGAGTCCGCCGCCGCTGTGGCGGCCGAACGTGCCCGCGCCCACCGACATGCCGACCGGCGAACCGCTGCCGCCCACGCCGACCAGGACCACGCCGTTGGCGCCCAGCGCCGCCGCCTCGCGCTTCAACCGGGCCACCGCCGCATCGGTCTGGCCCTGGGTGCCGAAGCCGACCGCACTGGTCGCTTCCAGCTGGGCGATTTCGACCGAGCCCGGCGGCGGGCTGCCGTAGATGCGCACCTGCGCCGGATCGATCGGCGCGCGCGCCTCGCCAAGCATGACCTTCGAAGTGCCGGCGCAACCGGCCAGCGCGACGGCGGCCAGCGCGACCGCGGCAAGACGCAATTTCATGGCGGGCCTCCCGTTGGTTGGCGGCATCTTCCGCCGCAGGGCATGAATATAGCCCCACCCGGATCGGTGGGTGCCGCATCGGGCCGCGCGGTATCATCCGCCATCGTGATTCCCCCGGTCTTTCCCGCATGAGCGCCGCGCTGTCCGAGCCCCTGCCCCGTAGCCCGCGGCTGGCGGTCGAACTGGTCGCGCCGGAAGCGCTCGCCGTCGAGCTGGCCCGTCCCGATACCCTCGCCGTGTTCGGTTTCGGGCCCGAAGCGCCGACGCGCGACGCGGTCGGCGATGCCCGCTACCTGCGCGTACCGCTGGCGCCGCTGGACCAGGCGCGGCTGGAGGTATGGCGCGGCGCCGGCCCGGCGTCCGCTGGCTTCGACGGCGGCATCGCCCATGCCGACGACGGCGAACTGCAGTTCGGCGCGATCGAACTGCGCGACCGCGACGCCGACGACATGCTCGCCGCCAGCGAACGCGCCTACGCCCAGGCCAGCGCGTTCTGGCGCGGCAGCGGCTTCCCGCACCTGCTGCGGATCTGGAACTACTTCGACGAGATCACCTGGGGCGAAGGCGACGACGAGCGCTACCGCCAGTTCTGCATCGGCCGCGTGCGCGGCCTCGGCCAAGTCGATACCGCCGCGCTGCCGGCCGCGACCGCGATCGGAAGCAACGACGGCGGGCGCGTGCTGCAGGTCTACTGGCTGGCGGCGCGGCGCCCCGGCACGCCGCTGGAAAACCCGCGCCAGACCAGCGCGTGGCGCTACCCGCGCGAATACGGCCCGCAACCGCCGAGCTTCGCCCGCGCGCTGTTGCCGCCGCCGGGCGCGTTGCCGCTGTTCGTTTCCGGCACCGCCAGCATCGTCGGCCACGCCTCGCAGCACGCCGGTTCGCTGGCGCCGCAGCTCGACGAAACCCTCGCCAACCTCGACAGCCTGCTCGACGCGGCGCGCGAACGCCGCCCCGGCCTGCCGGCGGCGCTGGACGCGTCGACCCGGCTGAAGGTCTACGTGCGCGACGCCGCGCAGGCGGCGGCCGTCGAACGCCTGCTGCGCGCGCGCCTCGGCGACGCGGTGCCGTGGCTGCTGCTGCACGGCGACGTGTGCCGGCGCGAGCTGCAGGTGGAAATCGAGGGCATGCACGGCGTCATAATGGATGCCTGATCGCGACGGCCGCGAGCCGCGAGGAGAGAACGCAATGGGACTGATCAGTCTGATCTGGGGCATCGTCGCCATGGTCTGGATGGTGCTGGCGCTGATCCCGCTCATCAGCCTCACCAACTGGCTGCTGATCCCGTTCGCCGCGGTCGGCGCGATCATCGCCGCGGTCGGCATCCTGTTCACCCGCAGCGGAAAGCGCGGCCGCGCCAAGGCCGGGCTGGTGCTCAACGGCATCGTCATCCTGGTCGCCATCGCCCGGATCGGCCTGACCGGCACCGGCGGGCTGATCTGAGGTTCTGAGGTAACGCAACGGCGCCGGCGGCGTCCATGCGGCTCTGACGTCCCTGCGCCCACGGGACAGCATTACCGCCTGCAAAAAGGCTTCGCCTTTTGTCCGGTCCGGCCGGCGTTTTACGTGTGCCGCCCACCTGTTGAATGTGACGGCGATCACGGCGCAGACTGCGCCCAGTCGGCATTTCCCCCTGGCTTCGACCTGCCGACCGACCGATCCGTCGCCGCCCGGCCCACGCGCCGGCAACGGCGGGTTTTCCTCTGTTCCGTCCAGACGTGCAAAGGGGTACTTATGAAGAAGCACAGACCCGGTTCGTGGTGGCTGCTGTCCGCGGCCGCGCTGGCGCTGGCCGCCAACGCCGCGGAAACGCCCAAATCGAACGATGCGCAAGACACCGTGGAAGTCACCTTCGCCGGCATGAAGGTCGGCGTGGACAAGAAGACGGGCAAGCTGCGCCCGCTGACCGCGGAAGAATCCCGGCAGCTCGACGCGGCCATGGCCAGGCAGATGCGCGCCAACGCCAAGGCGCACCCCGCCAGCCCGGTGCCGGCGCCGCCCGACGAGGCCGCCGCCATCGCCGAGGCGCGCGTCCTGCCCGGTGGCGGCACGGCGATGAAGCTGCCCGCGACGCACATGGAATACCTGTACGCGACCCGCGACGCCAACGGCAACCTGGTGCTGAGTCATTCCGGCGACGACGCGGACGCCGCGCGGCCCGCGCAGGACGCCGCGAAGGAGTGGGCCCATGAATAAGCCACTCCTCGCCTCCGCCCTGGCCTTGGCCCTGGCCGCGCTCAGCGGCAACGCCGATGCCGCCCGCGTCGTGCTGTACAACCTCGACCCCGCCGGCGTCGGCCTCAACGACCCCACGCCGATCGCGCCGACCGGCGCCAATCCCGGCACCACCGTCGGCGAGCAGCGCCGCATCGCCTACCTGTTCGCCGCCGACCTGTGGGGCTCGGTGCTGCAGAGCGATGTCGACATCAAGGTCTACGCCTCGTTCGCGCCGCTGTCGTGCGCAGCGACCAGTGGCGTGCTCGGCTCGGCCGGGCCGAACTGGATCGTCTACAACTTCCCCGGCGTCGATCCGAACGTGCTGTATCCCTCCGCGCTGGGCGACGCGATCGCCGGCGAGGACCTGGTGCCCGATCCGCAGGACCCGGGCGACATCGCCTCGCAGTTCAACGGCAACCTCGGCCAGCCCGGCTGCCTGGAGTCCTTCTCCTGGTACTACGGACTGGACGGCAACACCCCGCCGGGCGCGATCAACTTCCTCAACGTGGTGATGCACGAGATCGGCCACGGCCTGGGCTTCTCCGGTTTCCTCAACAAGACCAGCGGCGCGCTGCTGGCCGGGCTGCCCGACGTCTACACGCGGCTGGCCTACGACAACGTGAGCAACCTGCGCTTCACCGACGCGGGCATGACCAACGCGACCCGCGCGCTGGCCATGCGCACGCCCGGCCGCACGGTCTGGGACGGCGCCGAAGTCAGCGCCCAGGCGCCGCTGATCCTCGACGAGGCGGTGCTGCTGCGCCTGACCGGCAGCCTGACCGCGGGCTACACCTACTACGGCACCGCCGCTTTCGGTGCGCCCGCCACGCCGGCCAACTTCAGCGGCGAACTGGTGCTGGCCGACGACGGCGTGGGCCCCGACACCGCCGACGCCTGCGAACCGCTGCCGGCCGGCAGCCTGACCGGCAAGATCGCCTTCATGAACCGCGGCACCTGCGGCTTCGAGTTCAAGGCGCTCAATGCCGAGAACGCGGGCGCGATCGGTGCGGTGATCGGCAACGTCGCCAGCTCCGGCACCCCGGGCACCGCGCCCGGCATGGCCGAGGATCCGGCGATCACCGCCACCATCCCGACGCTCAGCCTCGGCCTGGCCGAAGCCGATGCCATCCGCGCGGCGCTGCCGGGCATCGACATCAGCCTCGGCACGATCCCCGGCCGCCTCGCCGGCGGCGACGCCAACGGCCGCGTCCAGCTGTACGCGCCGACCACGGTGGCCTCCGGCTCGACCTTCTCGCATTTCGACACGCTGCTGTCGCCGAATGCGGTAATGGAGCCGAACATCACCGACACGCTGCACGCCGAGGCCAACCTCGACCTGACCCCGGCCCTGCTCGACGACCTCGGCTGGGTGCTCAACCCGGGCAACGCGAAGATCGGCAACTGCACCACCAACGTCGACGTGGTCGGCGACGGCGGCCTGATCCCGGGCGCCAACGTGCAGGCATGGAGCAACCTGTGCCTGCGCACCAGCCCCAGCAAGGCCGTGTACCAGAACTGCATGTCCGCCTACAAGGACCGGGCGCTGGCGGTCGGCATCCTGACCGGCAACCAGGGCGGCAAGGTCGCCGCCTGCGCGGCGAAGATCCTCAAGTAGCCCGCGAGGCGTAGCCGCAACCGGAACGGCGCCGCGAGGCGCCGTTCCTTTTCCGGCAAGGGTCCGCGCGGCGGCAGGCGTATCATTCCCCTGTCCAAGGAGCTTTGCATGGCCTATCCCTACACCCGCCCGCGCCGCATGCGCCGCGACGATTTCTCCCGCCGGCTGATGCGCGAGAACGTGCTGACCAGCAACGACCTGATCTATCCGGTGTTCGTGCACGAGGAAAAGGGCCGCGCGCCGGTACCGTCGATGCCGGGCGTGGAACGCCTGTCGATCGACGAACTGCTGCGCGTCGGCGAGCAGGCGCTGCAACTGGGCGTGCCGGTGCTGGACCTGTTCGGCGTGCCGGACCCGGCCGCGAAGACCGCCGACGGCGCCATCGCCTGGGACGAAAACGGCATCGTCCCGCGCGCGATCCGCGCGCTGAAGTCGCGCTTCCCGGAACTGGGGGTGATGAGCGACCAGGCGTTGGACCCGTACACCACCCACGGCCAGGACGGGCTGATCGACGACGACGGCTACATCCTCAACGACGCCACCATCGAGGCGCTGGTGAAGCAGTCGCTGGCCCACGCCGCCGCCGGCGCCGACATCCTTTCGCCCAGCGACATGATGGACGGCCGCATCGGCGCCATCCGGTCCGCGCTGGAACAGGAAGGCTTCGTCAACACCCGCATCCTGTCGTACGCGGCCAAGTACGCCTCGGCGTTCTACGGCCCGTTCCGCAGCGCGGTCGGCAGCGCCGGCAACCTCGGCAAGGGCAACAAGTTCACCTACCAGATGGACCCGGCCAATTCCGACGAGGCGCTGCACGAAGTGGCGCTGGACCTGGAGGAAGGCGCGGACATGGTGATGGTCAAGCCCGGCCTGCCGTACCTGGACGTGATCCGCCGGGTCAAGGACGAGTTCGGCGTGCCGACCTTCGCCTACCAGGTCAGCGGCGAATACGCGATGCTGAAGGCCGCCGCCGCCAACGGCTGGCTGGACGAGAAGGCCTGCGCGATGGAGGCGCTGCTCGCGTTCAAGCGCGCCGGCGCGGACGGCGTGCTGACCTACTTCGCGCTGGACGCGGCGCGCTGGCTGAGGGAATGAAAACGGATACCCTGTAGGAGCGGCGCGGGCCGCGATGCCTTTCGCTGCATGTGGGACAGGTCGCGGCTCGTGCCGCTCCTACAACAACATTCGTGGAGGTAGGGCATGAAACGCTACGCCATCTTCGGTCAACCGGTCGCGCAGTCGCAGTCGCCGCGCATCCACGCCGCGTTCGCAAGGCAGACCGGCATCGCGCTGGAATACACCGCGATAGAGAGTTCGCCGGCCGATTTCCCGAAGGTGCTGGAACGCTTCGTCGCTGGGGGCGGCGCCGGCGGCAACGTGACGATGCCGCTGAAGGAAACCGCGTTCGCGCTGTGCGCAACGCTCGGCGAGCGGGCACGCCGCGCCGGCGCGGTCAACACGCTGACCTGGAACGACGGCCAGTGGCACGGCGACAACACCGACGGCGCGGGGCTGGTGCGCGACCTGACCGGGCGCCACGGCCTGGATCTGCGCGACCGCCGCGTGCTGCTGCTCGGCGCCGGCGGCGCGGCGCGCGGCGTGGCGCCGGCGCTGCTCGACGCTGGCGTCGCGCAGATGTACGTGGTCAACCGCACGCCGGAAAAGGCCGACGCGCTGGTCGACATGCTGGGCTTGCCGCGGCGGGTGCACTCGCGCTACTGGGAACAGCTCGGCGAGCTGGGCGAGTTCGAGCTGGTCGTCAACACGACCTCGGCCGGGCGCGGCAACAACGGCAACCATGCGTTGAAGCTGCCGTTCTCGATCACCACCTCGCGCACCGCGGCGGTGGACCTCAACTACGGCGAAGCGGCGATCCCGTTCCTGGCCTGGGCGCGCGCGGCCGGCTGCCGCGACATCGTCGACGGCCTGGGCATGCTGGTCGAACAGGCGGCCGAAGCGTTCAAGCTGTGGCACGGCGTGCGCCCGGACACCGACCCGGTGTACGCCGAGTTGCGCGGGAGGCATGCGGCGCTGGCGACGGCGGATTGAAGCCACTCGCCGAACGAAGAGAGTGGTCATGGATAATCCCTATGGAACGCCAGTCTCCCATGTGGCCGACGCGCAGGCGCCGCAACACCTGTGGACGCGACCTGTCATCGCTTTTACTTCGGGGATATTGCTGCTGCCGATGTTGGCAGTCGCCGTGATATTCGCCTCCGACAAAGGTTCTGCGTCATACGGCAATTTTTATTTTTGGGGTTCCGTCGCAGTAGGCAGCGTGGTTGCGGGGCTTGTGTCGTTGCGTTTTCCGCGAATGCCCGTGTGGCTGGCGATACTGTTAGGCCCGTTGTCCGTGTTGCTGACAATTGTCGTAGTTATCGTTTCCGCATTTTCTCTGGGCATGATTCGTCTGTCGCCGTAACCGTGAAGATCGACCGCGTCCGCGACTACGCGCTCTCGCTGCCGGAAACCGCGGAAGCGCCGCACTTCAACTTCACCTCGTTCCGGGTCAGCGGCAAGATCTTCGCGACCGCGCCACCGGAAAACACCCATCTGCACGTCTTCGTCAACGAAGAACAACGCGAAACCGCGCTGGCGCTGCATCCGGATTCCATCGAAAAGCTGTTCTGGGGCCAGAAAGCCTGCGGGTTGCGGATCGCGCTGGCGAAGGCAAAGCCCGAAACCGTCGAGTCGCTGCTGCGGCAGGCATGGGCGGCGAAGGCCCCAAAGCGCCTGCCGAAATAAGCAACGCCGCCGCAGCATCGTTTCACAACAACCCGTCGCGCTTCACCGCGAGGTAGCGTTCGACCAGCGCCGCCGGCAATTCCGCGGCGGTCACGTCCAGCACCATCACCCGGTGGCTGCGCAAGGCATCGTGCGCGGCGGTGCGCTGTTCGAGGTAGCGCGCCACCGCGCCGGCGCGGATCGCGCCGGACAGGTCCTTCACCGCGTCGCCGAGCGCATCGTCGATGGCCTGCTCGCGCAGGCTGGCCACGCAGACCAGGTGGCGCTTCTTCAGCAACTGCACCGCGGCCAGCAGGTCCTCGATGTCCTCGTCGCGCACGTTGGTCACCAGCATCACCAGCGCGCGGCGGCGCTGGCGCAGCGACAGCTCGGTCGCCGCGGCGAGGTAGTCGGTGGCGACCGGTTGCGCCTGCAGGTCGTAGCTGGCGCGCAGCAGCGTGTCGATCGCGCCCATGCCACGCTGCGGCGACACCCAGCGGCCGTCGCCGCCGGCGGCGAGCAGTCCGACCGCATCGCCCTGGCGCAACGCGAGGTAGGAAACCACCAGCGCGGCGTTGAGCGCGTGGTCGAAGTGCGCCAGCTCGCCCTCGCGCGCCAGCATGCGCCGGCCGGTGTCGAGCAGCAGGACCACCTGCTGGTTCTTCTCGTCCTGGTATTCGCGCGAGATCAGCTTGCGCGAGCGCGAGGTCGCCTTCCAGTCGATCTGGCGCAGGCTGTCGCCGATGCGGTACTCGCGCATCTGGTGGAAGTCGGTGCCCTCGCCGCGGCGTCGCTTCAGGTGCGCGCCGACCAGCCGCGACGCCTGTTCCGCGCTGAACAATGCGAAGCGGGTCAGCGGCGCGAAGTTCGGGAACACCCGCACCTGCTGCGGCGCGCCGGCCACGCGCGACTGCTTCCACAGCCGCAGCGGCGACGCGATGCGCAGCTGCACGCCGGCGAAGCGCGCGTCGCCGCGCTCGTTCGGGCGCAGCTTGTAGGCGAAGCTCGACGCGGTCTGCGGCGCCAGCTTCAAGCGCCGCGGCAGGCCCTGCGACGGCCAGCCGCCGGGGTGCAGGTCGAACACGTCGACGCGCTGCGCGCGCGATGGCGATTCGACCCGCAGCGTCACCTCGCGTTCGATGCCGAGCGGCAACGCCTCCGGAATCTCGCGGGTCACGTTCGGCGTCTCGCGCCTGCGCAACCGCCACGCATCGAAGCCCGCCAACGCGGCGATCGCCGCGCCGGTTGCCGTCCACGCCGCCACCGGCGCGTCGAGGAACAGCACCGCGAGGCCGGACAGGCCCCAGAGGGCGAGCAGAACGACCAGTGGCGCGGCGGGAATCAAGATGAAGTTCCCGAAAATTCCCGTTCGTCCTGAGCGTAGGCGCATGGCGCCGAAGTCGAAGGACCAAAGCACCCCGACTTGCAGCATGTTTCGACTTTGCGAAGCTGCGCTGCGCTACGCTCGACACGAACGGTTCCGTTTTCCGGCGCGGGGATCACTTGCGCGGCGCCTCGACCTTGGCCAGCAACGCCTGCAGCACGTCGTCGGCATCCTGGCCTTCGATCTGCAGCTCCGGCGACAGCGAGATGCGGTGGCGCAGCGCCGGCCTGGCCACTTCGCGCACGTCGTCGGGGACGACGAAGTCGCGGCCGGACAGTACCGCCTGCGCGCGCGCGGCGCGGACCAGGGCGATGCTGCCGCGCGGGCCGGCGCCGAGGGCGATGCCCGGCCACTTGCGGGTCGCGGCTGCGATCCGCACCGCGTAGTCGATCACCTGCTCGTCGACCGTCACCGCGGCGACGCCGCGCTGCATCCCGATCACGTCGGCGGCGGCGGCGACGCGGTTCACCTTCGACAGGTCGAAGTCGCCGGCGGTGCGGCCGGTGGTGATCGCATCGACCATGCGCTTCTCGTCGGCCAGTCCCGGGTAGTCGATCAGCACCTTCAGCAGGAAGCGGTCGAGCTGCGCTTCCGGCAGCGGATAGGTGCCTTCCTGTTCGACCGGGTTCTGCGTGGCCAGGGCCATGAACGGCGGTTCCAGCGCGAACGCCTTGCCCTCGATCGTCACCTGCCCTTCCTGCATCACCTCGAGCAGCGCCGACTGGGTCTTGGCCGGGGCACGGTTGATCTCGTCGGCCAGCAGCAGGTGGGTGAACACCGGGCCGCGGCGGATCTTGAAGCTCTCGCTCTTCGGGTCGTACACCGCGTGGCCGCTGACGTCGCTGGGCATCAGGTCGGGAGTGAACTGCACACGCGCGTAGTTCAGTTCCAGCGCCTGCGCCAGCGCGCGCACCAGCAGGGTCTTGCCGAGGCCGGGCACGCCCTCGAGCAGCACGTGGCCGCCGGCGAGCAGCGCGATCAGGATCTGGTCGAGCACTTCCGGCTGGCCAATGAAGGCCTTGGCGACCTCGTCGCGGATCGCGGCGGCGCGCTGGCTGAGCGCATCGCCGGTCAGCGGGGCGATGGCGTGGAAGTTGGAATCGCTCATAGTCGGCTTCTCAGTTCGATCAGGAGGGAAATGCGGTCGCGGAACGCCGCCTTGTCGTGCGAGGCGGGCACCTGCAGCGCCTTGCGCAACGCATCGGCGGGCAGCTTGAAGCGCTCGGCCAGCAGCGCCAGCTGCGGCTCGCCGGACAGCGATGCGGCGAGCGGGTCGCGGCGGCGCAGGCGGGCGAGGAAGGCGGCACGCACCGCGGCGTACAGCAGCGGGCCGCGGCCGTAGCGGAACAGGTGTTCGCCGCTGGCGCGCACGTGCTCGAGCAGCGAACGCCGTTCCGCCACCGGTGCCGGCCGCTGCGGGCCGAAGCGGCGTGCGCGCAGCCACAGCCACGCCCCCAGCGCCAGCGCCAGCGGCAACCACACCGGCCAGCCGCGCGCCAGCAGCAGCGACCACAGCGACGGCATCTGCGCCGCGTAGACCAGGTGCACGGTGCCGCGGCCGTAGTTCGGCGCGAGCACCTGCCGCGCCAGCGCGCGGTGCGGCACGTCGCGCAGGCCGCTGCCGCTGCTTTCGCCGCCAAACAGGTTGACGACCGCACCTTCGCTGCGGCCATTGGCCAGGAAATCCATGTCGGCGAGCACGTCGACATGGCCCTCGCCGCGGGCGAGGCGCGCGTAGACGTAACCGTGCTTCAGGTCGCCCCACGCCAGTTCCGGCACCACGCCGGCGAAGCCGAAGCGGCGCGCGCCGCAGAACTCGATGTGGCGTTCCTCGCCCTCGAGCTGGTATGGCACGCATTCGCGGCTGCCGTCGTCGTCGTTGCGCAGGACCAGCTGCAGTTCGCCGAACAGCGGCGCCGACAGCTGCTTGTCCCATTCGACGCCGTGCGGCGTGCGCAAGACCAGGTGGCCGCCGCGCTCGACCCAGGCGAGCAGGCGCCGCGCATCGGGCGGCGACATCGCGCGCGGGTCGCCGAACACCAGCACCGTGTCGCGCGGCCCCGGCGCGTGCGCGGACAGGTCGAGGCGCTGCCGCGACTCGACGCGCACGCCGTCGGCCTGCAGCGCCTTCTTCAGCGCGTACAGTGGGTTGTACGCGGCCTCACCGCGCGGTGGCAGCGGGAATTCGCGCTCGACGCGGATGTAGTTGTGCAGGAACCACGCCAGCGCCACGACCACGACCGCGACCACGCCGGCCGCCAGCAGGCCGCCGCGCGCGCCGCGCAGGTCGCGCTTCGCCACCGCGTTCATGCCGTCCACCCGTAGCGCTGCTGCAACTGGCCGAGCAGGCTTTCGAATTCGTCCTCGCCCGGCAGCCGCTGCGCGTAGGCCGCGTACTGCCAGACCGCGACCATGCGCGCGAACAGGCTGCGTTCGTCACCGTCGCGCAGGCGCCGCGACGCGCGCAGGCATTCGGCCTCGGTCGCGCCCGGCGGCAACACCACGTCGGCATGCGCGGCCATCACCTCGACGCTGGCGCGGTACAACAGCGCCAGCGCGTGGCGCGGCCTGCCTTCGCGCCACAACCGCCGCGCGCTGGCGGCGATATCGGGCGGCAGCAGTTCGGGGATCGGCAGGGTTTCGGTTTCGACCGCGGCCGCCTGCGCACGGCGCGGCCGCCACGTGCCGCGCATCCACGGCAGCCAGTGCCCTGCCGTGGCGACCAGGATCGCCAGCAGCAGCGCGGCGAGGATCCACAGGCCCCATTCGCCGATGAAGGCGAACATGCGCCCGATCGCCCCCAGCCACGGCAGGTTGCTGCTGCGCACCGGCCGCGGCTGGTCCGGGTTGCGCTTCTGCCACTGCTTGACCTTGCGCTTGGCGCCGAGCAACGGATCGGCGTAGGCCTGCTCGACCGCCTTGCGGAACGCCGCATCGTCGACGCGCTGCTCGCCGAACACCGCCGGCAGCGTCGACGGTTGTTCGCGCTGCGCGGTCGCTCCGGCGGCCGCTTCGGCCTGCGCGCCGGACGGCGCGGGCGAGGGCAGCGTGCGCTGCGCATCGCGTTCCTGCGCAGGCAACGGCGCGGCGGCGCACACGGCCAGCAACAGCAGCAACGGTGCGGTCGCCGCGCGCAGGCGCTCGCGCAGGCGGCGGAACGCGATCTCGACGTCCCACGCCTCGATCTGGGTGCGCCGGTTCAGGTACAGGCCGAAACCGGCGCCGACGTAGAACGGCGCGATCGCCGTCATCGCCAGCCAGCAGAAGCCATTCCACAGCAGGTTGGCCCACGCCGGCGGATCGCGCAGCAGCGCCATCCAGCCAGCGCGCAGCGTCTCCGGCAGGTGCTCCGGCGGCACGAACATCAGCAGCGTGGCGACGCTGCCCAGCGCCAGCGCCAGTTCGAAATGCCAGCACACCAGGGTCAGCAGCGCCGCATGCCCGTACACCGCGCCGCCGCGCACGCGCCGGCGCTCGCGCAAGCGGGTGCCGGCCGCGCCTTCCAGCAGGTCGACCGGCAGGAACAGCGAACGCGCCGGGCCCAGCCGGCGCCAGGTCAGGTAGTGCAGCATCGGCTTCCAGCCCCAGCGCGCCTGCGCGGCGAGGGTGGCGCGCACGGCGGGCGGATCGCCGAACACCGCGCGCGACAGCACGTACAGCGGGATGCGCTCGAACGCCGGCTTCATCCACCACATCAGGAAGCCGGCCAGCCAGAACAGGTCGAACGCCCACGCGATGGCGTTCAGCGCGACGAACAGCGGCAGGGTGGCCGCGAGCCACGGTTTCCAGATCGCCGCGGCGTGGCGACGCACCAGCGCGCTGCCGAGTTCGACCGCTTCCCACGGCGAACGCGCGCGCAGGTTGACGGTCAGCCGGTCAAGCCGCATCAACGGATTCCTTTTGCCATTCCCGCCGCCGGCCATGGCGCGACGCATCGGCTTGCGGATCGCCCGGCCCGAGCATCCCTGGCCGGGCGCCCGGCACGACGGTGCGGCCGTGCGGCGCCAGCGCGTCATGGCCCCGCCCGCCGAAGAACAGCCACGACAACACCAGCGTCCACAGCACCGCGGCGACCGAGTACTTCACCGCCGCCGGGATCGAACCGATCGCCGACCAGAACGCCTCGATGAAGGCGGCGATCAGCAGCATCGCCGCCACGCCCAGGCACAGCTTCGCGCCCTTCTTGCCGCCTTCGACGAGTGCGTCGATGCGCCGGCGCCGGCCCGGCGCGAGCAGGCTGAAGCCCAGCCGCAGCCCCGCGCCGCCGGCGATGACGATCGCGGTCAGTTCGAACGCGCCGTGCCCGCAAGCGAAGCGGAACAGCGGATCCCCGTAGCCGATCTGCACCAGGTGGCCGAACGTCGCGCCGATGCCGATGCCGTTGAAGATCAGCACGAGAATGGTGCCGACGCCGAACAGCAGGCCGCTGGCGAAGGTGCGCAGGCCGATGCTGATGTTGTTCATGATGTACACGCCGAACATCGCCCAGTCGGTACCGCTGTCGCGGCCCAGCCGCTGCGCCGGATTGGCCGGGTCGTACATGCGCTCGTATGCGGCGATCTGCTGCGGGTCCATCAGCGCGTGGATCAGCTCCGGCCGGTACTGCAGCAGCACGAACCAGCCGACCAGCGGGATCGCGAACAGCGCCAGCGACGCCCACATGCAGCCGGCTTCGCTGCGCACCAGCCGCGGGAACCCGGCGAGCAGGAACTCGCCGACGCGGCGCCAGCGCGGCGGCGGCGGGCGGTACAGCAGGTTGTGGCCCCGCTGCATCAGATCCTGCAGGCGCGTGGTGACCACCGGGCTGTAGCCGCGGCGGCGCGCCAGCGCCAGTTGCTGGCAGATGCGGCGGTAGCGCTGCGGGACGTCCTCGTCGCCGAGCTCGAGGGTATTGCGTTCGCCGCGCGCCGCGCGCGCGTCGCCGCGGGCCTGCAGCCATTGCTCGAACGCGACCCATTCGGCCTGGTGGCGGGCGACGAACTGCTCCTGTTTCATCGCCGCCCCAGCAACCAGTTCGCCATGCCGTACAGGCGCAGCACGCCGGCCTGGCCGCGCGCGGCGGTCAGCGGTTCGACGATGTCGGCCAGTTCCGCCTGCCGCGCCGCGGTCAGCTGTGGCGCGCGTTCGCCGAAGGCGACGATCGCCGCCTGTTCCGCCGGCTGCAGCGCGGCCGGCGGCGCCAGCACCGCGTTGAACGGCGCCGGCGCGTGTTCGCGCTCGCGTTCGTCGTGCACGACCAGGGTGCCGGCGACCATGTCGCCAAGGCGGCGTCCGTGCGGGTCGGCGAGGCTGGCGACCAGCCCGGCCATGTAGCCGAACGGCAGCATGTCGACGGTGCGCAGCAGGTTGCGCACGATCGCCGCCAGCCAGCCGACCGGCGCGCCGTCGGCGGACACCACGCGCAGCGACATCGCCTTCTTGCCGAGGGTCTGCCCGTTCCACAGCGTTTCCAGCACGATCGGATACGCCCAGTACACCAGGAACATCGCGATCAGGTACAGGCCCTGCCCGGCGCGGCCGAGGAAGGCCAGCAGCATGCCGCAGACCAGCAGCAACGCCACGCGCACGGCGAAGTCGATGGTCCACGCCACCGCGCGCGGCACCGGGCCGGCGGCCGGCAGGTGCAGGGCCACGCCTTCGGGGGTGACGACTTCGCGATAGGTGTCGAGCATCAGCCGCCGGTCCGGCGCCGGCGCCGGCGCGGCGCGGCATCGCGCCGCGACCTGGTCGTATCAACACGCGTCATGCATCCCTCGCGCCGCTTCCTCGTCGCAGCGACTTTAATCGCGGCGCCCGCGCTTGCACAGGTCAGCGCACCGTGCTGTCCCGGCGCTTGTCGCGATCGCCGCCGAACAAGCGCTTGACCGCCGCGCCCAGCGCGACGACGCCGATCAGGCCCAGTTTCCAGAACTTGGCCAGCAACAGGCCGAGCTTGGCGAACAGGCCGGCCTTGGCGGCGAGGCCGCCGCCGATCAGCGCGGCGATGCCGTAGGCCGCGACCTTGTCGGTGGAGGCGTCGTAGTCGGCGTAGCGCGCGCCGGGGTCGAACTCGGCCATCGACAGCAGCTGCTGCATGCCTTGCTGCACCTGGCCCAGTTCGGACATGCCGGCGACCGCGTTGAGGCTGAGATAGCCGCGGCGGCCGAGCACGCGGATGTCGTAGTTCAGGGTGTGTTGCGAACTGCCTTCGAACGCGAGCTCCTTGGCCCAGTGCAGCTTCTTGCTGCCGGCGTCGTAGCGCGGCGCCGACGCCCAGCCGACCAGGTCGACGGTTCCGTAGCCGGCCTTCTTGCGTTCCTCGTTGCTGTCGCGGGTTTCCTGCTGCAGCTGCGCGAGCAGTTCGTCGTAGTCGATCTTCGCCGCATCCTCGTCCGACACGTAGCCGTCGTCGGAATAGGTCACCACCACCGCCCAGCTGTCGTCGGCGCTCAGCGCCGGTTGCGCCGGCACGACCATGCCGAGGACGCTGTCGTCGGGCGGATTGCCCCACATTTCCTCGAGCACGCGCCGCGCGTCGGCCTTCTCCAGGTAACGGAACGCCGGGCCGAGGCGGAAATGCGCGCCGGCCTCGGGCACGGCAACGTCGCCGTCCTTGAAATGCAGCGACGCGACGAATTTCTCGGCGGCCGACTCCTGCGCCATTGCCGGCATCGCCAGCGCGATCCATGCCGCGGCCAGCAGGCCGCACAACTTCCGCTTCATCAGGTTCCCCTTGGACGGCACCCCATGCCGATGCCGGAGTGTGCCCGTCCGCCGGCGTTCCGCGCAAGCCGCGATAGCTTTGCGTGATGCGTGTCGTGGCTACGCGCCGAGGTACTGGTCCTTCAGCTTCACGTAGTGCCGCGCGGAATACAGCAGGCTTTCGATCTCCCTGTCGCTCAGCCTGCGCGCCGGCCGCGCCGGGTTGCCGAGCCACAATTCGCCCTCGCCGACGGTCTTGCCGGGGCCGACCACCGCGCCGGCGCCGACCAGCGCGTGCTTCTTCACCGTCGCGCCGTCGAGGATGGTCGCGCCCATGCCGATCAGGCAGGCATCCTCGATCGTGCAGGCGTGGACGATCGCGCCGTGACCGATGGTCACGTCCGCGCCGATCAGCGTCGGATGGCCGGCGCTGTTGTACGGGCTGTGGTGGCTGACGTGGACGATGCTGCCATCCTGGATGTTGGTGCGCGCGCCGACCCGGATGTAGTTGACGTCGCCGCGCAGCACCACGCCCGGCCAGACCGACGCGTCCTCGGCCAGCTCGACGTCGCCGATGACGGTCGCCGCCGGATCGACGTAGACCCGCGCCCCGAGGGTGGGAAAGCGGTCGAGATAGGGGCGCAGGAAGGTCATGCTGGCGCTGGTGCCGCGATACGACGGGAAATGCGCATCGTACAGGACTAGACTCGGCCGCATGGACATGAACGCCGACACGCCGGTCCCGGAACTGCGGCCGACCCTCGATCGCCTGCGCGCGGCATGGCAGGCCGGCAAGCCGAGCTACGCGCAGCGCATCGACGACCTGCAACGCCTGCGCGATGCGCTGAAGCGGCGGCTCGGCGACATGGCCAGCACCATCTCCGCCGACTTCGGCCACCGCTCGAAGCACGAAAGCCTGCTCGCCGACGGCATGACCGCGCTGAACGAGATCGACCACCTGCGCAGGCACCTGCGCGGCTGGATGCGGCCGCGGCGCGTCGGCGTCGGCTGGCGCTTCCTGCCCGGCCGCGCGGAAGTGCGCAGCGTGCCGGTCGGCGTGGTCGGGGTGATCTCGCCCTGGAACTACCCGGTCAACCTGGCGCTGATCCCGCTGGCCACCGCGATCGCCGCCGGCAACCACGTGTTCCTGAAACCCTCCGAGCACACGCCGCGCACCAGCGCCTTCCTGCGCGAGCTGCTGGCCGAGGTGTTCCCGGCGGACCGCATCGCCGTCGCGACCGGCGGGCCGGAAGTCGGCGGCGCGTTCGCCGCGCTGCCGTTCGACCACCTGGTGTTCACCGGCTCGACCGCGGTCGGCCGCAAGGTGATGGCCGCCGCGGCGCCGAACCTGACCCCGCTGACGCTGGAGCTGGGCGGCAAGTCGCCGGCGATCGTGGTCGACGACTATCCGGTCGAACAGGCGGCGGCGCGGCTGGCCACCGGCAAGTGGTTCAACTGCGGACAGACCTGCATCGCGCCGGATTACGTGCTGGTCGGGCGCAAGCGCCGCGACCGGCTCGTGCAGGCGCTGCGCGAACAGATGGCAACGCGCTACGGCAGCTTCAGCGACCCGGTCGACTACACCCGCGTGATCAACGACGGCCAGTACGCGCGGCTGCAGGGCTACCTCGACGATGCGCGTTCGCGCGGGCTGGAGGTAATCACACTCGCCGGCGAAGCGAAGCCGGACCAGCGCCTGCTGCCGCCGACGCTGGTGCTGGAACCGGGCGACGACGCCAGGATCATGCAGGAGGAGATCTTCGGGCCGATCCTGCCGATCAAGAGCGTCGACACGCTCGACGAAGCCATCGCCTACGTCAACGCGCACGACCGCCCGCTGGCGCTGTACCCGTTCGCGAAGCACGAAGGCGCGATCGAGAAGGTGCTGTACAACACCCTTGCCGGCGGCGTGTCGGTCAACGACACCCTGTTCCACTTCGCGATCACCAACCTGCCCTTCGGCGGCATCGGCGCCAGCGGCATGGGCGCCTACCACGGCCGCGCCGGCTTCGACGCGATGAGCAAGCAGCTGCCGGTATTCTGGCAGGCCAGGTACACCGGCGGCGACCTGCTGAAGCCGCCTTATTCGAAGATTTCGAAGTTCATCGATTTCATCGTGCGCTGATGGCCACCCTCATGAAATTTGAGAAAACCGCCTTCTTTCTATTTTTTGTGGCCGGCACTGCGTCGGCGAACACCTGTATCTATAAGCCCGGGGTCGAAAAATACGAAAAAGCAACCACTGTCTTCATCGCCACGATTACCGGCGTTGACGCCTTCCCGACATCGACCTCCATAGGCAATGGCGACTGGTATCGCCTGAACTACCGCTATCTCGTGCGAGAGGTCTTCAAGGGCGACCCCTCCATCGTGGAGTCCATTTTCACCAACCAGATTTACACCACCTACGACGCAGCCATCGTGCACAGCATGCATCTCTCCAAGCTGCAACCGGGCGACAATGTACTGATATCGGCGGGTTCATCCGGAGAGGTTAATTTGAGCGGTTGTGAGGGAATGCCTTGGAATCCCGACCCGAAGGAGCTTGCGTTACTTCGCTCTCTGAACCCTCCCGATGTCGGCAATACAAAGCCATGACGTGGCAGATTCGTGGCTCCAGGCTGCAACCAAATCTGTATTAGGATTTGCACGATGAAAATCGCCAGCTGGAACGTCAACTCGCTCAACGTGCGCCTGCCGCACCTCGAGGCGTGGCTGAAGACCTTCGCGCCGGACGTGGTCGGCATCCAGGAAACCAAGCTGGAAGACCACAAGTTTCCCGACTCGGTGCTGGCCGGGCTGGGCTACCGCAGCGTGTTCGCCGGGCAGAAGACCTACAACGGCGTGGCGATCCTCGCCCGCGAGCGCAGCATCGGCGACGTGCAGGTCGGCATCCCCGATTTCGACGACGAACAGAAGCGCGTCATCGCCGCGACCGTCGACGGCGTGCGCATCGTCAACCTGTACGTGGTCAACGGCCAGGACGTCGGCACCGACAAGTACAGCTACAAGCTGCGCTGGCTCGACGCCGTGCACGGCTGGCTGGCCGAGGAGCTGAAGAAGCATCCGCAACTGGTCGTGCTGGGCGACTTCAACATCGCGCCGGACGAGCGCGACGTGCACGATCCGTTGCAGTGGAACGACGAACACATCCTGACCTCGACCGCCGAACGCGCCGCGCTACGCCGCCTGTACGCGCTCGGCCTGCACGACGCCTTCCGCCTGCACGACGACGCGGCCGGCACGTTCAGCTGGTGGGACTACCGGCAGGGCGGCTTCCGCCGCAACCTCGGCCTGCGCATCGACCTGACGCTGGTCTCGGACACGCTGCGCGACAATGCGGTCGAGGCCGGCATCGACCGCGAACCGCGCACCTGGGAACGGCCGAGCGACCACGCGCCCGCCTGGGTGCGATTGAAATAGCGCCCGCAACGCCGGCCACCGGGGCACGACATGTCGAACAAGGACGCTGCACTGGATTTCCTGCAGATGGTGGTTGCCGGCGACATCGACGCGGCCTACGAAAGGCACGTCGCGCCGGACCTGGTCCACCACAACGCGTACGTCCCGGCCGGCGCGGACGCGCTGCGCGCGGCGATGAAGGAAGCGCACGCGCGGCAACCCGGCAAGGTCTTCGAGGTCAGGCAGGCGATCGCCGGCGACGACCGCGTCGCGGTCCATTCGCACCTGCGCTTCAAGCCGGAGGACCGGGGCTACGCGGTGGTGCACCTCTTCCGTTTCGAGGCCGGCAGGATCGCCGAGATGTGGGACATGGCTCAGGAAGTGCCGGCGGATTCGCCGAACGCGGACGGCCTGTTCTGACAGGGCAAAGGCCCGGGAACCGGGCCTTTGCGGCGCCACGGACCTTGGGTGCGTCTCAAGCTTCACTCGATTTCAGCGCACGCGGCCGCAGCGAAAAGCGTTCAACGCGCCTTGCCGCGCGTGAACAGGTTGACGATCAGCAGCAACACGATGGCACCGATCAGCGCGGTGATCAAGTAGCCGATCCAGCCGCTGAAGTTCAATCCGACCAGCGGCAACAACCAGCCGCCGACGAACCCGCCGATGATGCCGACGATCACGTTGAGGATGATGCCCTGCGACGCGTCGCGCCTCATGACGATACTGGCCAGCCAGCCCGCGATGCCGCCGACGATCAACTGGATGATGAGACCCATGCGATCTGCTCCTTCTGGATGTGGAAGGGATGTCGTGGGGTCGGCACCGGCCGGTGCCGTGCGCAGATTGGACCCGCCCCGCCCGTAAGACCGCGTCAACGCCCGGCCCGCGCGACGCTTCGCGCATGCTGCCCCGCAGCAGCGGCGCGCATAGAATGGCGCCGATGCCAGACGCCCCGCACGATCCCGCGATGCCGCGCACCTGGGTGGTTCCGCACCGCCACGGCACGCGCGGCGAACCCTCGGTGCGCCCGCTGCTGGCCGACACCCTCGGCATGGCCGCGGAAGCGCTGCCGCTGCAGCGCGACGACAGCGGCCGCCCGCGCCTGCATGCGCCGCTGCAGCGCTACGACCTGGGCTGGAGCCACAGCGGCGACGCGCTGCTGCTGGCGCTGGGCGAGGCGGTGACGCTGGGCGTGGACATCGAGCGCCTGCGGCCGCGGCCGCGCGCGCTGGAACTGGCGCAGCGCTTCTTCCACCCCGACGAGGCCGCATGGCTGCGCGCGCAGCGCGACGACGCGCGCGAGCTGGCCTTCGTGCGCCTGTGGTGCGCGAAGGAAGCGGTGCTGAAGGCGCACGGCGCCGGCATCGTGCTGGGCCTGGAAAAGCCGGTCTTCGCCGAAACCGGCGACGGACTGCGCCTGGTCGCCAGCCACCCCGCGCTCGGCGCGCCGGCAGACTGGACGCTGCGCGAATGGGAACCGCTGCCCGGCTACCGCGCGGCGCTGGCGTGGCGCCCGGCCTGACCGCGTCGGCGATAATGCGCGGGTGAACGACGCCCCCCTCTCCCCCGAACTGCGCGACGAACTGGACCGGTCGCTGCGCGCCGGCCTGCGCGCGCTCGGCCTCGACGCCGACGCGCTGGCCCCGCGCCTGCTCGACTACCTGGCCCTGCTGGCGCGCTGGAACCGCGCCTACAACCTGACCGCGATCCGCGACCCGCGGCAGATGGTGACGATGCACCTGCTCGATTCGCTGGCGATGCATCCCTTCGTCGGCGACGGAACCCTGGCCGACCTCGGTACCGGCCCCGGCCTGCCCGGCATTCCGCTGGCCATCGCCAAGCCCGGCCTGCAGGTCACCCTGGTCGAGAGCAACGGCAAGAAGGCGCGCTTCCTGCGCGAAGCGGTGCGCCAGCTCGGCCTGTCCAACGCGCGCGTGGCCGAGTCGCGCGCCGAGGCGCTGGACGAACCAGCCGCCTACGCCAACCTGACCGCGCGCGCGCTGGCCACGCTGGCCGGCATCGTCGAGGTCGGCGGCCACCTGTTGCAGCCCGGCGGCCGCCTGCTGGCGATGAAGGGCGTGGTGCCGCACGACGAAATCGCCGCGCTGCCCGCCGGCTGGCGCGTTGAGGTGGTGCACCCGCTGAAGGTGCCGGGGCTCGATGCCGAGCGGCATCTGGTGGTGGTCAGGCGCGACTGATGCTTTTTCCTTCTCCCTCCGGGAGAAGGTGCCCCGCAGGGGCGGATGAGGGTTCGGTCGAGCGACGAGAATCGAGCCGCGATACGCTTCGAACAAGCGCTGCGCACCCTGCATGTTCGCCACGGATTCCCGGCATTCCCTGCTCCGCCGAACCCTCACCCCAACCCCTCTCCCGAGGGGAGAGGGGCTTGTCCGGCTTCGACTTTGCCCCTTTCAGCCACTTACCGCCTGATTCCGGCCGCCGTCATCCCGCATAATCCCGCTTCCACCCGGTTCCAAGGCACCCGCATGGCCCGCATCATCGCCGTCGCCAACCAGAAGGGCGGCGTCGGCAAGACCACGACGTCCGTCAACCTCGCCGCCGCGCTGGCGCGCGCGCCGCTGCGCGTGCTGCTGGTCGACCTGGACGCGCAAGGCAACGCCACGATGGGCAGCGGCATCGACAAGCGCGAACTGGAAGCGTCCACCTGCGACGTGCTGATGGGCGAGGTCGAGGCGAAGGCGGCGATCGTGCGCACGCCGGAGGAATTCGACCTGATGCCGGGCAACATCGACCTGACCGCGGCCGAGATCGACCTGATGGAGAAGGAAGGCCGCGAGTCGCGGCTCAAGGCCGCGCTGGAACCGCTGCGCGGCGACTACGACTTCATCATCATCGACTGCCCGCCGGCGCTGTCGCTGCTCACGCTGAACGCGCTGACCGCGGCCGACGCGGTGCTGGTACCGATGCAGTGCGAGTACTACGCGCTGGAAGGCCTGTCCGCGCTGCTGGAAACCGTCGAGGCGATCCGCGGCCGGCTGAACCCGCGGCTGGAGATCGAGGGCGTGCTGCGCACCATGTTCGACGTGCGCAACAACCTGGCCAACGCGGTGTCGGCGGAACTGACGCAACATTTCGGCGACAAGGTGTTCCGTACCATCGTGCCGCGCAACGTGCGCCTGGCCGAGGCGCCCAGCCACGGCCAGAGCATCGTCGGTTACGATCGTGCTTCGCGCGGCGGCGTGGCCTACCTGGGCCTGGCCGGCGAAATCATCCGCCGGCAGAAAGAAAGAACGAAATCGGAGGCCCATTGATGTCCGCCCCCAAGCACACCCCCGTCGCCAAGAAGCGCGGCCTCGGCCGCGGCCTCGAGGCCCTGCTCGGCCCGGCCAAGGCCGCCGAGACGCCGCCGCCGGAAGCGCAGCCGGGCGAGACCCTGCGCAACCTGCCGGTGGACCGGCTGCAGCCGGGCAAGTACCAGCCGCGCACCGGCATGGACCCGGCCAAGCTGGGCGAGCTGGCCGAGTCGATCAAGGCGCAGGGGGTGATCCAGCCGATCGTGGTGCGCGAGCTGGCGTCGGGGAAATTCGAGATCGTCGCCGGCGAGCGCCGCTGGCGCGCGTCGCAGCAGGCCGGACTGAACGAAGTGCCGGTGGTGGTGCGCGAGCTCGACGACCGCACCGTCATCGCGATGGCGCTGATCGAGAACATCCAGCGCGAGGACCTGAATCCGCTGGAAGAAGCGCAATCGCTGCAGCGCCTGATCAACGAATTCTCGCTGACCCACGCCGAAGCCGCCGAAGCGGTGGGCCGCTCGCGCGCGGCGGTGTCGAACCTGCTGCGCCTGCTGGAGCTGCCGCCGGCGATCCGCACGCTGCTGGAGCAGCGCAAGCTGGAAATGGGCCACGCCCGCGCACTGCTGACGCTGGCGCCGGAGCTGGCCAGCAAGCTGGCGCACGAGGCCGCGGAACAGGGCTGGTCGGTGCGCGAAGTCGAGCACCGCGCGCAGCAGTTCGCCGCGGGCAAGGTGCCCACCGGCGCCAAGAAGGCCAAGTCCGGCAAGCCGGCGCCGCAGGCCGACATCGCCTCGCTGGAAACCGAACTGTCCGAATCGCTCGGCACCAAGGTCGTCATCGACCACGGCCGCGGCGGCAAGGGCAAGCTGGTGATCCACTACACCGACCTCGACACGCTGGACGGGGTGCTGGAGAAGTTGCGCGGAGAAAGAAAGTAATTTTGTGCTTGTCCTTGTTTTTCCGAGCTACGCGTTCGTCGTCTAGAGGAGGAAATAAGGCATGAATGATTTCGAGGAAAAACTTAAAAAGTTTCGGCTAGACGACGAGCGTCTCCAAGCGGCTATGCGGAGCGCCAAGTTCGTTCTCACTCAAAGCGAGCCACAAGCCTTTGTAGTGGAAACCGTTGTCGTTACTAAAGGCCGCGCCGAAATAATTAAGAAGGAAAAGTCTTATGTCTAACTGGTCCGAGCTGGTTAGGGAACTAGGACAGCTTGGCAGTGGATATGACATTCTTCGCCGGAAATACACGAAAGATTTAGCAGACTACACGGGAAGAAACGTCATCTGCTATTACAGTGGGTGGCTGCAAAAGCCTGAACTCGGCAATCTTTCTGCCGTTAATGACAATGACAAAAATGGCCTGATGACGGCTATAAATGGGCTAGATCCTAAGAAAGGCCTGGATCTTGTCCTACACACCCCTGGCGGTGATACAGCGGCAACGGAATCAATCGTCGATTATCTCTGGAGCAAATTCGGCAAGAATGTCCGCTGTTTTGTTCCACAAATGGCAATGTCTGCTGGCACGATGATCGCCTGCTCCACCAAGGAAATTTGGATGGGCAAACATTCGTCGCTTGGCCCGGTAGATCCGCAATTCGGATCCATTCCTGCTCATGGAGTTCTTGAAGAGTTTGAGCGTGCTTATAAAGAAATAATCGAGGATCCTCGCACAGTACCGATTTGGCAGCCGATACTAGCCAAATACCCCCCGGCGTTTATCGGCGAGTGCAAGAAGGCGGTTGATTGGTCAAATTCTTTAGTTGGCCAATGGCTGAAAAGAAATATGTTCTCACGCCGCAAGAATCCGGAAGAGACCATTGCCACTATCCTTCGCGAGCTTGGCGACCACTCTGTAAATTTCGCCCATAACCGACACTTGTCATTCGACAAGTGCAAAGAAATTGGCCTGCGGGTAGTTGAGCTTGAGTCTGATCAAGACCTACAAGATAAGGTCCTATCAGTCCACCACATCTACTATCACACGCTATCGAGCACCAACGCGTTTAAGATCATCCAGAACCACGATGGTTCTGCATTCATATTGCAAGCACAGCCGCAGATTGTCGTTGGGCAAATGCCGAATCGGCCTCAGCAAGTCGATGGCCAACAGCCTCCTCAGAACAGTCCACGTCAAGTCGAACCTGCCCCAATGGAAATTGACGCAGAACGACCCTGAGACTTGCTCTACGAATCTACGAGACAGCACCGGTAGAGCGGGTTTCAACCCGCCGCTTCTGCGATCTTCGCGTTGAACCCAACGGCGGGTCGTGACCCGCCCTACACAATGTTTGGGCTCGTCATTCCCGCTTTCGCGGGGATGACGTGAGTGGAGGAAACCCGCCGCACCCAGTCATTTGCGTCTAATCAACACGCCGTCCGCAGCTTGCGCTTAACATTGCCGACAGCCCGCAAGCGCGAGGAATGGCGTGAGCACCTACCGCCTCAAATCGGTCTTCCAGCCGCAGTCGGTGGCGATCATCGGCGGCAGCCCGCGCGAGCGTTCGGCCGGGCGCGCGGTGGCGCGCAACCTGCGCTCGTCCGGGTTCAAGGGACGGATCGGCTGGGTCAGCCCGAATTACAGCGAAATCGACGGCATCGCCACCGTCGCCCGCGTCAGCGGCCTGCCGTGGGTGCCCGACCTGGTCGTGGTCACCACCCCGGCCGGCATCGTGCCGAAGGTCGTCGCCGAGGCCGCCGCGCACGGCGCCGGCGCCGCGGTGATCCTGACCGCGATCGCGGACCCCGCGATCGCCGCGAAGGCGGGCGCCGCCGCGCGCGAACACGGCATGCGCCTGCTCGGTCCGCATTGCCTGGGCGTGATCGCGCCGCACGCCGCGCTCAACGCCAGCATCGCCGCGCACACGCCGCCGCCGGGCGACCTGGCGCTGCTGTCGCAGTCCAGCGCCATTGCCGCGGCGCTGGTCGAATGGAGTTCCACCCGCGCCGTCGGCTTCTCCGCGGTGGTGTCGCTGGGCGATGCGATCGACGTCGACTTCGCCGACCTGCTCGACCACTTCGCCGTCGATCCGCGCACCCGCGCGATCCTGTTGTACGTGGAGCAGATCCGAAACGCGCGCAAGTTCATGTCGGCCGCGCGCGCGGCCGCGCGCGCCAAGCCGGTGGTCGTGGTGAAGTCGGGGCGGCGCGGCCCGCCGCTCAGCTTCGACGACGTCGGCATGCGCGCGCTGGCGCAGCCGGACGCGGTCTACGCCGCCGCGTTCCGCCGCGCCGGCCTGTTGCAGGTCAATGCGCTGGACGAACTGTTCGCTGCCGCCGAAACCCTCGGCCGGCTGCGCACCTTCCCCGGCCGCCGCCTCGCCATCCTCGGCAACGGCGGCGGCGTCGGCGCGCTGGCGCTGGACCAGTTGCAGCGGCTCGGCGGCACCGCGGCCGGGCTGTCGCCCGACACCGTCGCCAAGCTCGACAAGCTGCTGCCGGACGGCTGGTCGCGCGAGAACCCGGTCGACATCGTCGTCGACGCCGACGGCGTGCGCTACGCCACCGCGGTCGAGGCGTTGCTGGCGGACGCGGAAAACGACGCGCTGATGGTGATCAACGTGCCGACCGCGTTCACTTCGTCGGCGGAAGCGGCGCAGGGGCTGGCCGGCGCCATCGCGAAGAAGAAGGCCGGCAAGCCGGTGTTCGCAGTGTGGCTGGGCCGCGACGACGCGACCCTGGCCGCGCTCAACGCCGCGCGCGTGCCCAGCTACGCCACCGAAGCCGACGCGATCAGCGGCTTCATGCACCTGGTGCGCTACCGCGAGGCGCAGACCGCACTGATGGAAACCCCGCCGAGCCTGCCGCAGGATTTCGCGCCCGACGTCGCCGCGGCGCGCGCGATCGTGCGGGACGCGCTGGCCAGGGGCGGCGGCCAGCTCGACGCCGGGGCCACGCTGCGCCTGCTCGCCGCCTACGGCATCGCCGCCACGCCGGTGGCCGCGGTGGCCGACGCCGACGCGGCGGCGCGGGCGGCCGGGCCGTTGCTCGCCGCCGGCAAGGCCGTGGCGGTGAAGATCCACTCGCCCGACATCGCCCACAAGAGTACGGTCGACGGCGTGCGCCTGAACCTCGCCACCGCGCAGGCGGTGCACGACGCCGCCGTCGACGTGCTGAAGCAGGCGCGCGAGAAGCGCCCGGATGCGCGCATCGAAGGCGTCGTCGTGCAAGCGATGGAAGAGCGCCCGGAACGCCGCGAACTGATCGCGGCGATCGCCGACGACCCGCTGTTCGGGCCGGTGATCGTGTTCGGCCGCGGCGGCACCGCGGTGCGGGTGATCGACGACCTGGCCCTGGCGCTGCCGCCGCTCGACCTGCGCCTGGCGCACGAACTGATCGACCGGACCCGCGTGTCGCGCCGCCTGAAGTCCTACCGCGGCATGCCCGCGGTCGACGAGCGCGAGATCGCGCTGGTGCTGGTCAAGCTGGCGCAGCTGGCCGCCGACCTGCCGGAAATCCGGCAATTGAGCCTGAACCCGCTGCTGGCCGACCGCCACGGCGCGGTCGCGGTCGACGCGCGGGTGATCGTCGAGCCGATGCCGGCGCTGCACAAGGGCCGCGGCCACCCGCGCTTCGCGATCTTCCCGTATCCGCAGGAATGGGAGCGCCACATCGAACTGGCCGACGGTTCGCCGGCGTTCGTGCGCCCGGTGCGGCCGGAGGACGACGCGCTGTTCCGCGAATTCTTCACCCATGTCAGCGAGGAAGACCTGCGCCTGCGCTTCTTCCAGTCGGTGAAGCACTTCAGCCACGAATTCATCGCGCGCCTGACCCAGCTCGACTATGCGCGCTCGATCGCGCTGGTCGCGCTGGACGCGGACGGCGCGATGCTCGGTGCGGTGCGACTGATGGCCGACGCCAACTACGAGAAGGGCGAGTACGGCATCCTCGTCCGCTCGGACCTGAAGGGCCACGGCATCGGCTGGCGGCTGATGACGATCATGATCGAATACGCAGGCTGGCTGGGCCTGCGCGAGGTCGACGGCCAGGTGCTGCGCGAGAACCGCGGCATGCTGGCGATGTGCGAGCAACTCGGCTTCGACATCCGCCCCGACCCCGACGACCCGGGGTTGATGGAGGTCAGGTTGCCGGTGGGAAGGGCGTGACATCTCGTCCCTTCTCCCTCCGGGAGAAGGTGGCGCGAAGCGCCGGATGAGGGTTCGGCGAAGCCGGCCATGCGCGAATTCCCGCGCCACGACGATATGCGCAATCCCGCCTGTTGAAACCATGTCGCGAGTTCGAGCTTTCCTGCTCCGCCGAACCCTCACCCCAACCCCTCTCCCGATGGGAGAGGGGCTTTTTGGTGCGATGATTGCTCGTCCTCTGCGCCGCTACGTTTCCATGACCCGACCGCTGTTCCTGCTGGCTCTCCTGTTCGCGGCCATTCCCCTCGCCCGCGCGCAGGAGTCCGGCGCCGACGCCGCGTTCCGCGCCATCTACGAAACCGAATGGGCCTGGCGCCAGGCCGAACTGGGGCAGGCCGACGAGGACAGCGACTCCACCGGCAACAACCCGCACCTGCCCGACGTCGGCCCCGCGGCGCAGGCCGCGCGCCGCGCGAAGTGGGAAGCCGTGCTGGCGCAGCTGGACAAGCTCGACATCGCACGGCTCTCGCCCGAGAACCGCATCAACCTGGCGATCTACCGGCCGCAGGTCGAGAACCTGATCGCCGAGGTGCGCTTCCGCGCCTACGAGATGCCGTTCAACGCCGACAGCTCGTTCTGGTCGAACCTGGGTTTCATGGCGCGCGCGCCGATGCAAGACGCCGCCGCGCTGCGCGCCTACATCTCGCGGCTCAACGACGTGCCGCGCTACTTCGACCAGCAGATCGGCAACATGCGCGCCGGATTGAAGCGGGGCTTCAGCGTGCCGCGCGCGGTGCTGGACGGCCGCGACGTGTCGATCGCGGCGGTCGCGGAGCTGAAGGACCCGGCCCAGTCCGCGTTCTACGCGCCGTTCACGAAGTTGCCGGCGCGGATTCCGGCCGAAGCGCAGGAACAGCTGCGCGCCGAAGCGAAGGCGGCGATCTCCGGTTCGGTGATCCCCGCCTACGCGAAGCTGCTGGCCTTCTTCCGCGACGAGTACGTGCCGCAGGCGCGCACCACCCTCGCCGCCGAGGCGATGCCGGATGGCAAGGCTTTCTACCGCCAGCAGATCCGCGAATACACCACGCTCGACCTGTCGCCGGAGGAAATACACCGGATCGGCCTCGACGAAGTGGCGCGCATCCAGTCCGAAATGGACGCGATCATCAAGCAGGTCGGCTTCAAGGGTTCGTTCGCCGATTTCCTGGCGTTCCTGCGCACCGACCCGCGGTTCTACGCGAAGACGCCGCAGGAACTGCTGGACCGCGCCGCGTGGATTGCCAAGCGCGTCGACGGCGAGATCGGCAAGCTGATCGGCACCCTGCCGCGCGGGCGCTTCGCGATCGTGGAAGTGCCGCCGGACATCGCCCCGTTCTGGACCGCCGGCCGCGGCGGCGTCGACACCTACTGGCTCAACACCTACGACCTGCCGTCGCGCCCGCTGTACAACCTGCCGGCGCTGACCCTGCACGAATCCTCGCCCGGGCATTCGCTGCAGGGCGCGCTGGCCGAGGAACAGGGCGCGCAGCCGGACTTCCGCCGCAAGAACTACATTTCCGCCTACGGCGAGGGCTGGGGCCTGTATGCGGAAAAGCTCGGCGAGGAGATGGGCATCTACCAGACCCCGTACGAGGAGTTCGGCCGCCTGACCTACGAGATGTGGCGCGCCTGCCGGCTGGTCATCGACACCGGCGTGCACCACTACGGCTGGAGCCGCGTGCAGGCGCAGGCCTACCTGCGCGAGCGCACCGCGCTGAGCGAGCACGAGGTCACCACCGAGGTCGACCGCTACATCTCCTGGCCGGCGCAGGCGCTGAGCTACAAGCTGGGCGAGATCGCGATCGTGCGCCTGCGGGCCGAGGCCGAGAAGGAACTGGGGCCGAAATTCGACGTCCGCGCCTTCCACGACGCCGTGCTCAGTCAGGGCTCGGTGCCGCTGCCGGTGCTGGAAAGCCAGATCCGCGCGTTCATCGCCCGGGCCAAGGCCGCCCCGGGCGGCGCGGCCAGGACCGCGCCGTGACCCGCCGGCGCCCTGCCGTCGCAGCCGCCCCCGAGACGGGACCGGCCGATCCGGCGTAAGTGTTTGCATGGAAAGGAAAACCCGGGCATAATGCACGGCTCGCTGCGTCCGCCCCGGCCGGGTTCCAGTCCCCGGGTGAGTTAGCCGCAGGCCGAGGCCGCCGTTTCCCGGGCTATGGGAGACACCCACACATTCGAGAAGGTGCACAACGATGTCCCGCGTATGCCAAGTTTCCGGCAAGCGTGTGCAGACGGGCAACAACGTCTCCCACGCCAACAACCGTACCCGCCGCCGCTTCCTGCCCAACCTGCACGAGCGCCGCTTCTGGGTCGCCAGCGAGAACCGCTGGGTCAAGCTGAAGGTTTCCGCGCACTCGCTGCGCACCATCGACAAGGTCGGCATCGACGCCGTCCTGGCCGAGCTGCGCGCGCGCGGCGAGAAGATCTGAGGAGATAGGACATGGCAGGCAAGCGCGACAAGATCAAGCTGGTGTCCACGGCCGATACCGGCCACTTCTACACCACCGACAAGAACAAGAAGAACACCCCCGGGAAGATGGAAATGAAGAAGTACGACCCGGTGGTGCGCAAGCACGTGATCTACAAGGAAGCGAAGATCAAGTGACGCCGCGGCGCGTTCGCTTGGCGAACGCCTTTGCCGCCGCGCCATCCCCGCGAAAACGGGGATCCGGTTCCGCGAGGAAACCCGCCGCAAGGCGGGTTTTCTTTTGGGCGCGCGGAATCCCCGGGGTCGAAATCGCCGTTCGCCCGCCTCCGACGCCCCCTCTCCGCCAGCAGCGACGGGAAGGCGGTTCGACCCAAATTTTCGCGCGGGCTGGCAGAATCGCCGCCATGCCGACCCCGCCCGGCCCCGCGCGATGACGGATTTCACCTGGTCGCTCAGCACCTGGCTGCTGGTCGTGGACTGGGTCGTGCGCCTGGCTTCGTTGCTGTGGATCCCGGCACGGACCAACCCGGCGGCCGCGCGCAGCTGGCTGCTGCTGATCGCCTTCGTGCCGCTGCTCGGCCTGCCGCTGTACCTGCTGTTCGGCCACCCGTGGCTGTCGCGCGAACGCATCCGCCGGCAGGCGCTGGCCTCGCAGGTGATCCGCGAGCAGCAGGCGCCGCTCAGGCACCTGCGCTGGACGCCCGGAGGCGACGGCGCCGATGCCGAAATGGTGCCGCTGGTCGAGCAGCTCGGCGACTTCATGCCGACCCACGGCAACGCGATCGAACTGCTCGACGACTACGACGCTTCGCTGCGCGCGCTGATCGACGACATCGACCGCGCGCGGCAGCGCGTGCACCTGCTCTATTACCTGATGTTCGACGACGCGGTCGGCGACGCCATCGCCGCCGCGCTGAAGCGTGCCGCCGCACGCGGCGTGCAGTGCAGGCTGCTGCTGGACGCGGTCGGCGCCAAGCGCGGCCTGCGCCGCTACGCCGCGGAACTGCGCCTGGCCGGCGTGCAGGTGCACGACCTGCTGCCCGGCGGCCTGCGCTGGCGCCGCAGCGGGCGCATGGACCTGCGCAACCACCGCAAGGTCGCGGTGATCGACAACGACGCGGCCTACGTCGGCTCGCAGAACCTGGCCACCGCGGAATTCGTGCCCGGCTTCCCCAACCGCGAACTGGTCGCGCGCGTGCGCGGGCCGGCGGTGGCGCACCTGGAGGCGGTGTTCGCCAGCGACTGGTTCATCGAGACCGGCGAGCGCCTGGAGGTCGCGCCGACCGCGCCGGTGCAGCACGCCGACGTCGCCGCGCAACTGCTGCCGAGCGGCCCGGCGTATCCGTTCGCGAACGCGCGCGACACGGTCAACGCGCTGATCCACCTGGCCAAGCGCCGGCTGGTGCTGGTCACGCCGTACTTCGTGCCGGACGACGCCACGCTGAGCGCGCTGCGCATCGCCGCGCTGTCCGGGGTCGAGACGCAGCTGATCCTGTCGGCCAGCAACAACCAGCGGCTGACCGCGTGGGCACAGGAGTCGTACTTCGAGGAACTGCTGGCCAGCGGGGTGAAGATCGCGCTGTACCGCCCGCGGTTCCTCCACGCCAAGCACCTGAGCGTGGACGACGGCATGGCGCTGGTCGGCTCGATCAACCTCGACATCCGCTCGTTCGCGCTGAACGCGGAGATCGGCCTGCTCTGCTACGACCGCGGCGTGGTCGCGCGGATGCGCGAAATCGAGGCCTCGTACCTGGCCGATGCCGACTCCGTGTCGCTCGCGGCGTGGAAGGACCGCCCGGCGTGGCGGCGCAGCCGCGAGGGGTTCGCGCGGCTGATGGATTTCCTGATGTGAGTGATTCCCGTTCTTCCCGACGGCCGCAAGGCCTTCTGCCCCCTACAATGTGCCGATGACGGACGGAGCGGACGACGCGGTTTTCGACATCGCCATCATCGGCGGCGGCGCGGGCGGCGTGCTGACCGCGATCCACGCGCTGCGGCTGGCACGTACGCCGGCGCGCATCGTGCTGGTCGAACCCTCGCCGGTGCTGGCGCAGGGCGTGGCCTATGCGACCCGGCACGCGGAGCACCTGCTCAACGTGCCGGCGCGCGGCATGAGCGCGTTCGACGACCGGCCGGGCGACTTCGTCGATTTCCTGGCGGCCGGCGCGGCGGAACGCGACGCACTGGCCGGACGCTACGCCGAACGCCGCCGCTACGCCGACTACCTGCGCACGCGGCTGGAACAGGCGCGGCAGGCGAGCGCGGCGACGCTGCGGGTCGTGCAGGACCGCGCCGCCGGACTCGGCTTCGCCGACGACGGATCGATCGAACTGGAGCTGCACGGCGGCGCGTCCCTGCGCGCGCGCGGCGCCGTGCTCGCGATCGGCAACACGCCGCGGCCGCTGCCGGCGCGCGGCGCGGGCGCGCTGCCCGCGTCCAGGCTGCTGGCCGCCTGGGATTACGACGCGATCAAGGGCATCGACCACGACGCCGACGTCTGCGTCGTCGGTTCCGGACTGAGCATGGCCGATGCGCTGATGAGCCTGGCCGACAACGGCCACCGCGGCGAGCTGCACGTGCTGTCGCGCCACGCACTGCTGCCGATGGCGCACGCGGCGACGCCGGATTCGGCCGATTTCGACATCGAACCGCTGCTGGCGATGGGACTGCGCGGGCGGGTGCGCGCGCTGCGCGGGCACGCGCACGGCGGCGCCCGGAACGGCCTGCCGTGGCAGGCGGCGATGGAGCGCCTGCGCCCGCACGGGCAGGCGCTGTGGCAATCGCTGCCGTCCGGCGAGCAGCGCCGCTTCCTGCGCCACGTCGTACGCCATTGGGACGTGCACCGCCACCGCATCGCGCCGCAGGTGCATGCGCGGATCGAGGGACTGCGCGAAAGCGGCCAGTTGCGCGTGCATCGCGGCCGCCTGCGCCACGTGATCGCGCAGGGCAACTGCGTGCGCATGGGCTGGCAGCAGCGCGACGGCAGCCTGCGCGAATTCGACGTCGACGTGCTGGTCAACGCCACCGGCGTCGAGTTGCGCGCACAGACCATGCGCAACGCGCTGCTCGACGGCCTGCTCGGCCATGGCCATGCGCGGCCCGGCCCGCACGGCATCGGCGTGGACACCGCGCCCGACGGCCGCGTGCTCGACGCCGGCGGCCGCGCGCAGCCGCGGCTGTACGCGCTGGGCAGCCTGCGCATCGGCAGCCTGTGGGAAAGCATCGCGGTACCGGAACTGCGCGGGCAGGCGGAAGCCGCGGCGCGCGCGCTGCTCGGGCAAGGCAAGGAGTGAGCGGAGAGGAGTGAGAAACGAGCGGGAGCGCAGACCCCTTCCTCGCTTCTCACTCCTCTCCGCTCACTTCTCCTGTCCCATCCGCCCCGGCGTAGAATCCGGGCGGTGCCGGCGCCGGAGGGGGCGTTCTTGTCGAGTTGGGTGCTGCTGCTGGTTTCGATCGGCTACGCCGCGCTGCTGTTCGCCGTGGCGTGGTGGGGCGACCGCCGCCCGCTGTACCCGGACCGGCCGTGGCTGCGCCCGGTGGTGTACAGCCTGGCGCTGGCGGTGTACTGCTCGTCGTGGACCTTCTACGGCGCGGTCGGCAGCGCGGTGCGCAACGGCATCGGCTACCTGCCGATCTACCTCGGCCCGCTGCTGTTGCTGCTGTTCGGCTGGCGCATCATCGAACGGCTGGCGCTGATCGCGCGCAGCCAGAACACGGTTTCGATCGCCGACTTCATCTCCTCGCGCTACGGCCGCTCGCGCCGGCTCGCCGCGCTGGTCACGCTGATCGCGCTGATCGGCGTGGTGCCGTACCTGGCGCTGCAGTACAAGGCGGTGGCGCTGAGCCTGGGCGCGCTGACCGGGCAGGGCGCCGGCGACACCGGCTTCTTCACCGACCCGGCGCTGTACGTGGCGCTGCTGATGGCGCTGTTCGCCGCGCTGTTCGGCACCCGCCAGGTCGACGCCACCGAGCACCACCACGGCATGATGCTGGCGATCGCGCTGGAGTCGATGGTCAAGCTGCTGGCGATGGTCGCGATCGGCGTGTTCGCGTACTTCTGGCTGGGCGGCCCGGTGCGCGTCGGCGACGCCGCGCGCACGCTGTTCCAGAACGCGCCGCCGGTCGGCTTCCTGACCCAGACCCTGCTCGGCTTCCTCGCCATCGTCTGCCTGCCGCGCCAGTTCCACGTGGCGGTGGTCGAATGCAGCGAAGTCGGCGACATCCGCCCGGCGCGCTGGCTGTTCGGCGGCTACCTGCTGCTGATCTCGGCGATGGTGGTGCCGATCGCCGCCGCCGGCATGCGCCTGTTCGGCGGCGAAAGCGCCGGCGCGGCCGACACCATCGTGCTGACCCTGCCGCTGAACGCGGGCAGCGACGCGCTGGCGCTGGTCGCCTACGTCGGCGGCTTCTCCGCCGCCACCGGCATGACCATCGTCGCCAGCATCGCCCTGTCGACGATGGTCAGCAACGACCTGGTGATGCCGCTGCTGCTGCGCCGCAACCTGGCCGCGCGCCAGGCCGCCGCCGACGTGGCCACGCTCGTGCTGTGGATCCGCCGCGCCGCGATCGCGCTGCTCGCGCTGTGCGCCTACGCCTACTACCGCAGCAGCAGCGGCAACGAGAGCTCGCTCGCCTCGTACGGCCTGATCGCGTTCGCCGCGGTGGCGCAGTTCGCACCCGGCCTGCTCGGCGGCCTGTACTGGCGCGGCGCCAGCCGCCGCGGCGTCGAAATCGGCATGCTGGTCGGCTTCGCGGTGTGGGTGTACACGCTGCTGCTGCCGACGCTGTCGGCATCGGGCTGGCTCGGCCCGCAATGGCTGCAGACCGGGCCGTTCGGCCTGCACTGGCTGCGCCCGCAGCAGCTGTTCAACCTCAGCGGCTGGGACCCGCTGACCCACGGCACGTTCTGGTCGCTGCTGGTCAACGCCGGCACGATGATGCTGGTCTCGGCGCGCTGGCGGCCCAGCGTCGACGAGCGCCTGCGCATCGCGCCGTTCCTCGACCCCTACGCGCAAAGGCAGGCGCTGGTGCCGAGCGAATGGCCCGGCAGCGTGCGCGTGTCCGACCTGCTGTCGCTGGCCGAGCGCGTGGTCGGCGAGCGCCACGCGCGCCGCGCCTTCGCCGAGCAGGCCGCGGCGCTGAACCGCGAGCTCAAGCCGGACGCGCCGGCCGACCGCGTCTGGGTGCAGTTCACCGAACGCCTGCTCGCCGCGGCGATCGGCGCGGCGTCGGCGCGGCTGGTGCTGACCAGCGTGCTGCACGGCTCGGGCATGGAGCTGGGCGAAGTGGTCGCGGTGCTCGACGAGGCCGGGCAGGAACTGCGCTTCAACCGCGAGATCCTCTCGACCACGCTGGAGAACATCTCCGCCGGGGTCAGCGTGGTCGACCCGAACATGCGCCTGGTCGCCTGGAACCGCCGCTACCAGCAGATGTTCGGCTACCCGGAAGGCATGCTCTACGTCGGCCGCCCGGTCGCCGACCTGATCCGCTACAACGCCGAACGCGGCGAGCTGGGCGAGGGCGACGTCGAGGAGCACGTGCGCAAGCGCATCGCGCACATGCGCGCCGGCACCCCGCACGTGTTCGAGCGCGTGCGCAGCGACGGCCGCGTGGTCGAACTGCGCGGGCAGTCGCTGCCCGGCGGCGGCTACGTGACCAGCTACAACGACGTCACCGACTTCAAGCGCGCCGAAATCGCGCTGCGCGAGGCCAACGAGACGCTGGAAATGCGCGTGGCCGAGCGCAGCCGCGAGGCCGAGGCCGCGCAGCAGTCGAAGACTCGCTTCCTCGCCGCGATCAGCCACGACGTGCTGCAGCCGCTGAACGCGGCGCGGCTGTTCACCAGCGCGCTGCGCGAGAGCGACGAGCCCGGCGAGCAGCGCCACCTCGCCGAACGCATCGACGCCTCGCTGCGCGCCGCCGAGGAGCTGCTCGACGGCCTGCTCGACGTGTCGCGGCTGGATACCGGCAGCCTGCACATCCAGCTCGGCGACTTCGACGCCGGCGAACTGCTGCGCGAACTGGCCGCGCAGTACGCGCCGGTCGCGGCCGGCCGCGGCCTCGACCTGCGCGTGCACGCGCGCCGCGTGCCGGTGCGCAGCGACCGCCGCCTGCTGCGCCGGGTGCTGCAGAACTTCATCGCGAACGCGCTGCGCTATACCCGCCGCGGCCGCATCGTGCTGGGCCTGCGCGCGCACGGCGACGACGTCGAGCTGCAGGTCTGGGACACCGGCCCCGGCATCCCCGAGCAGCACATGCGGCAGATCTTCGTCGAGTTCCACCGCTTCCAGCAGCCGTTCGACTGGGGCGAGCAGGGCCTGGGCCTGGGCCTGTCGATCTGCCAGCGCATCTCGCGCCTGCTCGGCCACGAGTTGAACGCGCGCAGCGCGGTCGGCAGCGGCAGCATGTTCTCGATCGCGGTGCCGCGCGCGGCGGCGATCCAGCCGCTGCCGGCACCGGCGCGGCGGCTGGAAGCGCTGGCCAACGACAGCCTCGAAGGCCTGCGCGTGCTGTGCGTCGACAACGACAAGGAAACCCTCGACGGCATGCGCGCGCTGCTGGGCCGCTGGAAGGTCGAGATCCTGACCGCGACCACGGTCGACGAAGCGCTGCAGCGGATGCAAGAAGCGCCGGCGGTGATGCTGGTCGACTACCACCTGCACGACCGCCTCGACGGCCTCGATGCGCTCGACGCGTTACGCGCGGCCAGCCCCGGCCCGGTGGTCGGCGCGCTGCTGACCGCCGACGGCCGCGACGAACTCAAGCGCGAGGCGCGCGCGCGCGGCGGTTACCGCCTGCTGACCAAGCCGGTGAAACCGGCCTCGCTGCGCGCCTTCCTCGCCGCCGCGCAGAGCCAGGCGGTCGGCGCCTGAGCCCGGGGCTTCCTCACGAATCTTCCGGTTCCGATCCGCCCCCTGCGGAAAGGGGGAATCCCGGCCCCGGGAATATGGGAAGACCTTGGCCTGGAAGACGCGGGGAGGCGGCCTGCCCGCAGACGCAGCGCCTCGTTTTCCTGCTTGCCTGCACGAAGGTCGCGCGCCTATCGTCGCCTCGCCGTCGCCGGCCCGGGACGGCCCACCACCAACTTGGGAGAGAACCGATGAAGGATTTCGCCGTGTTGCTGGGCCGCATCGGCCTGGCGCTGGTTTTCCTGTGGTCCGGCTGGGGCAAGCTGCAGGGCTACGACGCCACCGCGGCCTACATGGCGTCGGCCGGCGTCCCGGGCGCGCTGCTGCCGCTGGTGATCTTCGTCGAAATCGCCGGCGGCCTGGCCGTGCTGACCGGTGCGCTGACGTTCTGGGCGGGCACGGGCCTGGCCCTGTTCTCGCTGGCCTCGGCGTTCCTGTTCCACCGCGCGGCGCCGGGCATGGACGCGATGGCCGCGATGAACCAGCAGATCCACTTCATGAAGAACGTGGCGATGGCTGGCGGCCTGCTGGTGCTGGCCGCGCACGGACCGGGCGGCCACAGCATCGATGCGTGGCTGAAGAAGCGCAGGAAGTAGGCGTTCCGCCACGGTTCCGGCGTCCCCTCGCGCCCGCGCGGTGCGGGCGCGAACCGGCGCGTCTCAGCCGCGCTGGCGCTTGCGTTCGCGTCGCGACGCGATGTTGTCGGCGTATCTGCCGACCAGCGCGCGCAACGCGGCCTGCGCTTCGGGCAGCATGCCCATCGCCGCGATCACGCTGGGCCACAAGCCCTCGTCGTGCCAGCGCCCGAAGCGGATGTAGATGGTGTGCCAGCGGCCGTATTCGGCCGGGATGTCCGACCAGTAGGCCTCGGCCTGCGCGACCCACAGCACCGCCTCGACGAAACGCCGCGCATTGCCGCCGTTGTGCGCGCGCGCGCCGACCCGGCCGGGCAGCTCCGCTTCGATCCGGTTCCATTGCCGGTCGGTGAGCCGCAGCCGCGAGTGCCATTGCGGCGGCTTGGCCCGCTTCTGGCCATTGCTGTCCGTGGAAGTTTCCAGCGCCATTGCCCTGTCACCGAATATCGCGAAAGGATCGGGGGGCGGATGACCGCCCCCCGACGATGTCGCCATCGCGGCGACGGCCGGATCCGCGCGAGCTCGGGGAAGGCGTGCGGACCGGCTTCGGGGAAACAGGAAACGGGTTCCTGCCTCCCGACAGCCGCCAGTGGGGATAGACCGGCGGAAGCCTGAAATTTGGCGCCCCGTCCATGGGGCCTGGATCCCTGGGGGATCCCTTGCGGTCGCCGCCTGGCGACCGCAAGGGCGCAGGCCGGCCCCCATGCCTGCGTGTGCGGGTTCTGCTCGTCCGTAAGCGGAAGTCCGCACGTCACTGCTCCATGGCGCACATGGTTGGCGATGTGACTTGGGTCTCATAGCGGCCGGGCACGAACGCTTGGTTGCCGAAGCGCGAACGGTGCCGGCAGCGGCGCGGCGGCGAGCCCCCTGCCGCGCGCAAGCACCTTCGAATCGCCGCTGGCGAGGCTGGGAGACGCCCGGGGATGGAGGAGATTTCCCGGAAGCCGGCCAAGGGCGGCCCGGGACGCGCAGCGCGGCGCCTGGCGGCCGCTAGCCGCGGATCGCCGCTTCCATCGCCGCCTGCCAGGGCGGCGGATCGGTGATGCGCTCGGCGAGGAACCCGAGCAGGGACTGCACCTTCGGCGAATTGCGCCGGCTCTTCGGATAGACCAGCGAGACCGGCTCCGGCACCGGCGCGTGCTGCGGCAACAGCACGCGCAGCTGGCCGGCCACCACGGCATCGACCGCGACCGGGCCCGGCAACAGCGCGATGCCGAGCCCGGCGACCGCGGCATCGCGCAGGTGCACGGCGCTGCTGCTGCGCAGGCGCTCGCGCACCCGGCAGGCCTGCGCCTCGCCGCCGGACTGCAATTGCCAGAAGCCGTTGCCGTCGGCGAGCGCGTCGAGCAGGCCATCGTGCCCGGCCAGGTCGGACAGCGATTGCGGCGTGCCGTTCGCCTGCAGGTAGGCGGGGCTGGCGCACAGCCAGCGCCGGAACGCGGTCAGCGGCCGCGCGACCAGGGTCGAATCGCCGAGTCGGCCGACGCGCAACGCAAGGTCGAAATGGCTTTCGCTGAGGTTGGCGTCGCGCTCGCCGGATTCGACCTCGAGCAGCACTTCCGGGAATTTCGCCGCGAACGCGTCCAGCAGCGGCAGCAGCAGGCGCGCGCCGGCATCGCCCGGCACGGCGATGCGCAGGCGGCCCCTGACCAGCTGGTTGTGGCCGGCGACGAAGTCGTTGGCGGCGCCGACCGATTCGAGGATGCGCACGCACTTGGCGTAGTAGACCGCGCCGACCTCGGTGGCGCGCACGCTGCGCGAGGAGCGGTCCAGCAGCGAGGCGCCGAGTTCCTTTTCCAGTTCGGCGATGCGCCGGCTGACCACCGACTTGGTGGTGCCGAGCCGGCGCGCGGCGTCGGTGAAGCTGGCGGTTTCGACCACGGCGACCAGCGCGGTCATGTCGGCGAATTCGACCATGGCGACCGCTACGCCCCCATCGCCAGCAGTTCGGCGAGCACCGCGCGCAGCGTGTCGCGGTCGGCGTGCGGCGATGCGACCGCGCTGCGGCCGTCGCGCGTCCAGCCGGTTTCGCCGGTGCCCGCGGCGGCGTCGAGCAGCAGCACGGCGACGCCGGCTCCGCGGCCGAGTCCGCGCGCCAGTTCGCGGCCAGCGCCGTCGCCGAAGTCCGCCGACAGCACCAGCAGCGACACCGCGCCGTCGCGCAGCAACGCTTCGATCCGCGCCGGTTCCGTCGCCGCCAGCGCCGGCACGCCGAGCGCGGTCAGCACTTCGACCAGCGCCTCGGCGGTGCGCGCCGGTTGCGCCGCGACCACCGCGATGCGTTCGGCGCCGGTCCGGGCCGCCGCGCCCGCCCGTTCGCCCGCGTGCGATCGGGTGGGCGCGCCGACCACGCGCGCGACCGGCACGCGGATCCACAGTTCGTGGCCGCCGGCCTTGCGCGGGACCAGTTCGACCCTGGCCTTCATCCGCCGCAGCAGCAGTTGCGACGCCGCCAGCGCTAGGCTGCCGCCGGCATCGGTCTGCGCGAGCAGGTCGGAGCTGGTGGCCAGCGCGCCGAAGCGCTGCGCGTCGAAGCCGTCGGGCTCGCGCGCCAGTTCGATCTCCAGCGCGCCCGACGCGGCCGCCAGCGACACGGCGAGGCTGCCGGACTCGGCGCCGTCGAGCGCATGGATGACCAGGTTGATCAGCACCTGGCGCAACCCCAGGTCGTCGACCTCGACCGTCGCGCCGCGCTTGGGCAGGCGCACTTCGAACGCGATGCCCTGCGCGCACGCCTGCAGGCCGAAACTCTGCTGCAGCAGCGCGGCCAGCTGCGCCAGTTCCAGCACGCCGGGCGCGCCGTCGGCATCGGGCCCGCCGAGCGCGAGCAGCGCGTTGTTCGACATCGCCTCCAGCCGCACCGCGGCATGCTGGATCGCGGCGACCGAGCGCTGCGTGGCCGGGTCGTCGCGGTGGCGCTGGCCGAGCAGGCGCGCGTGTCCGGCCAGCAGCGCCAGCGGCGCGCGCATCTCGTCGGCGAGTCCGGCGAACAGCTCGGCGTCGCGGCGGAACGGTTGCAGCGCGCGCGGACGCGCGCGTCCGGCGCCGCCCTTCAGCATCGCCTTGCGCAGCTTCGCCTCGCGCAGTTCCGCTTCGTTGCCGGCCTGCTGCTTGCGCTGCAGCGCGCGTTGCAGTTCGGTCGCGTCGCGCAGCACGAAGTGGCAGCTGTCCTCTTCCTCGACCACGTGCACGTCGGCGTAGCGGCCCTCCGACAGCTCCACCGCCGGCACCAGGTCGGGCACGCCGGCGCCGCCGCCGCGCAGGTCGCGCAGGCGCCGGCACACGTCCTCGCGCGCGTCGCCGCCGGCGACGAACCAGTCGAGGTCGCCGACCACGTCGAGCAGCTCGCCGTCGCGGTCGAAGGTCACCACCACCGGCGGGCGCGGCGCGCCCCTGGCGGCGGAAGCGGCATGGCGCGGCGTCCTCGGGCCCACGGCTATGCGCCCTCCGCGACCGCCCGGGCCAGCGCGGCGCAGGCTTCCTCGACGCCGGCGCCGCTGAGCGCGCTGGCGCTGAACACCGGCAGCTGCGCGGCGAGCTTCTCGATCCGCGCCGGCGCCACCTCCCATTCGCCGGCCAGGTCGTTCTTGTTCACCAGCAGCACCGCCGGCAGCGCGCGGCCGAGCAGCCGCTGCGCCTGTTCGCGCAGTTCCAATGCGGTGTCGACGGTGTCGGCGCGGGTGCCGTCGGCGACCAGCAGCAGGCCGTGGCAGCCGCCGAGGTAGTTGGCGCGCATCTGGTCGAGCGCGTTGGCGCCGGCGATGTCCCACAGCACCAGGCGCAGTTCGTCGTCGCCCAGGCGCAGGGTCTTGCTGTCGACCTTGACCCCGACCGTGGTCAGGTAGGCCGGCGAGAAGGTGTTGCGCACCGTGCGCGCGACCGTGCTGGTCTTGCCGACCGCGAAATCGCCGAGCAGGCAGACCTTGCGCGACACCGAGCTCATCGCGCCGCCTCCCGCTTCGCCGGCATCGGCACCGCGACCACGCGCGCGCCGCGTTGCCCGATGGCCGCATCCGCCGCAGCCAGCGCCTGGTCGACCGCGACGTCGGAGGGCGCGCGCACTTCCGCGGCGAGCCGGCCGGCGAGCCATTCGGCGCGCTGCCGGCGCAGTTCGGCGTTCTGTTCGCCGCTGCCGGCGCCGTCGGTCAGGCCGGCGGTGCGGAAGCCGAACGCGATGTCGCCGCCGCCGGCCGCCTGCAGCCCGCGCACGCCGGCGACGATGCGCGCCAGCGCGGCTTCCGCGTCGGCGTCGGGCACGCCGGCGCCGCTGGCGAACGGGATCGTCAGCCGCTTGAGTTGCGCGCCCAGCGCTTCCACCCGCGCCTGCTGCGGGTACGCCAGCGCGCTGGCGTCGATGCCGGTCACCCCCGCCATCGCCAGCCCCGGCGGATCGTGGCGCAGGCGGTACCAGGTGGCGAACGGCACCTCGCCGCGCAGCTTCAGCACGCCCTGCGCGTCCGGCGGCAAGACGTTCTCTTTCGGCAGCCCCAGCGCGAGCGCGGCGCGCGCGGCGGTGAGCTCGGGTTCCAGCGACATGAAGCCGCGCAGCTTCCACCGCGCTTCGATCTTCGGGTGGGCTTGCGACAGCCATGCCTGCGGATCGGCGGCGGCGGGATCGCGCAGGCCCTCGATGCGCAGTTCGCCGCGGGCCGAATCGTCGAACTGCGTCACCACGACGCCGGGCATCGACGACAGCTGCCGGCGGATCCCGGCGACCTGCTTCGACCAGCTCCATGACGCCCACGCCCACCATGCCAGCAGGCCGGCGACGACGGCGAGCGCGCCCCACAGCACGTAGCGCGACGTATTCGATTGCGATTGCGGTTGCGGCGCGGCCGTGGCGTCGTCGCGCGCGTTGAGCGCGTCGAATTGCGGCTGTTCGAGCAGGCCGGCGCCTTCCGCGCCGACGCCCGTGCCCTCGGCCAGCGCCGCGCCGTGCCGCGCATGCAAGGCTTCGATCAGTTCATCGAGGCGGGTCGGGAAATCGACCGGCGGCACGCCGCGCACGAACGCGACCAGCCGCGCCTGCGGGCCTTCGCCGACTTCCAGCCGGTAGTCGCCGACAGTCGCCGAGTTGATCGCGTGGGCGTCGTCTCCCGACACCGAATCGCGCACGAACTGCTGGATCGCGGTGAACATGCCGGCGACCGCGTCGGCGTCGAGCTCGGGCAGCCCGCTGGCGGTCAGGTGGCCGAGCAGCAGGCCGGATTCGGGCTGGATCAGGAACAGGTGCTCGACCCGCCAGCTCGCGGTATGCCGCAACACGACCTGCGCGTACGGCACGCCGCTGCGCCAGGCTTCGACGCGCCATTTCAGCGAGCGCGGGCTCAGCGCGTTGTTGACCGCGCGGTCGATGTCGGCGGAGAGCTGGCGCATCGCTTCCTGGATCGAGCGCCGGATCGCCGGGCCGATCACCGGGAACACTGCGTTGACCACGGTTTCCGGCCTGCGCTGCACCGCCTGTTCGAGGCCGCTGACCGTGGCCTCGGCCAGCGCGCGGCTCAGCCGCGTCGGCCTGCCGCTGGCGAGGCCGCGTTCGATTTCGTCGGCGACGCGGTCGGGTACGCGCTCGCCGCTTTCGCGCAGGTCGGCCTGCAGCGCATCGAGGCGATCGCGCTCCTGGTCGAGCAACAACTGGCGAAGACGGTCGTATTCGCCGTTCATGCGTGGGACCTGCGTCCTCAGCGGCGCTTGCCGCCGCCCTTGCCCCCGGCGGTGACCACGTCCTGCGCGCCGCGCAGCCGCAGCGAAACCTCGGCCATCAGGTCGGCCAGGTCCTCGCGCGCCAGCTTCTCGCCGCCCAGCTCGTCGCGCGCGCTGGCCAGCGCCTCGCGCACCTGCTGCAGCGCGGCCTGCAGTTTCTGTTCGCTCTGCGCCAGCGCTTCGCGCGCGCGCGCGGCGGCGGCCTCGGCGTGGTCCTCGTGCTGCTGCAGCACGGCGTTGATTTCGTCGCGCTGGCTGCGCAGCGCCTGGCCGAAGCGGGTGTCGACGTCGTCGAGCGCGCTCTTGCGCGCGGCGCTCTCCTGGCGCAGCTGCTGCACCAGCTTCTCGATCTGCGGGGCCAGCCTGCTTTCCAGCGCCGCGATCCGCGCCTCGTAGTCGCCGGCGATGCGCGCGGCCTCGGCCTCGAGGCGGTCGCCGAGTTCCTTCATGCGCCGCTCGAAATCGCGCACGGTGCCGCCGAACATCAGTTCGCGGATCTGCTCCATCTTGTCGGCCGGTTCGGCGTTGGCTGCCGGTACGTTCTTGCCGATGCCCAGTTGTGCCTTGCCGCTCATCCGAACCTCCCGCCTCGTCTCGATCGTGCTGCGTGCCGCGCAAATGTGACTTCCGGAACATGGCGACCGCCCCGCGCGGCGTACGGGACGGCCAGCATAGGCCGCGCTTATTCGCTCTGCAATTCGGCGACGAAGTCGTAGGCGTCGCCGCGGTAGAACGAGCGCGTCGATTCGACCACGCGGCCGTCGCCGAGGAAGGCGCGGCGCTCGACCAGCAGGCCGGGGCTGCCGACCGGCAGCTGCAGGTGCCGCGCCGGTTCGTCTTCCAGTGCCACCGCGCGCAGCCGCTGTAGCGCGCGCTTCGGCCGGTGGCCCCAGTGGTCCAGCGCCTCGTACAGCGAGCCGGCGATGCGCTCGGGTTCCGGCAACAGCGACAACGGCACCAGGGTGCGTTCGATCGCGATCGGTGAACCGTCGACATGGCGCAGGCGGTACAGCCGGACCACACCGCTGCCCGGCGACAGGTTCAGCGCCATCGCTTCCTCCGGGGTGACCTCGCCGATGCTGCGCTCGAGGAAATCGACCTTCGGGTCGAGGCCGCGCTCGCGCAGGTCGTCGGTGAAGCCGGTCAGGCGCGAGAACGAACGCACGATGCGCTCGGCGACGAAGGTGCCGGCGCCCTGGCGCTGGGTCAGCAGGCCCTGCGCGATCAGCCCGGCCAACGCCTTGCGCACGGTGACGCGGGAGACGTTGAGCAGGCTGGCGAGGTCGCGCTCGCTGGGCAGGCTCTGCCCCGGCACCAGCACGCCGCTGTCGATCAGGTTGTTGAGGGCGCGGCGCAGGCGCAGGTAGGCAAGGGTGTGCCCGGTCTCGGCCTGCTGCAGGCGCTGATATTCGCGGGGAATGGCGGTAAGCATACCGGGAGCCTACCAATAAAGTACCAAGCATGCAATTGGTTTGCGGCCAATTTATTGATTTCCCGGCTTTCGCTCGCCAACTTGGTACTTCGGTGGTACTTTTGCGCTCCCGTTGTCCCGAGCCTGCGGAGTTGCCGTGACCGTCAAGACCATTCCCGTCGCCACCTTCGACCTGGTGATCTTCGGCGGCACCGGCGATCTGGCCCTGCGCAAACTGCTGCCGGGCCTGCTGCGCCGCTACGCCGACGGGCAGATTCCCGAGGACAGCCGCATCATCGGCGTGGCCCGCGATGCGCTCGGCGCCGACGGCTACCGCGCGAAGGTCGGCGCGGCGCTGGAGCGCGCCTGCTCCGGCGAAGAGGCGGTGCGCGCGAAGCTGCCGGCGTTCCTGTCGAAGCTGGACTACCACGCGCTGGACGCGACCAAGGACGCCGGCTGGGACGACTTCGCCGCATCGCTCACGTCCGCCGACGGCCGCGTGCGGGTGTTCTACCTGTCGACCAGCCCGGCCCTGTTCGTCGACATCTGCAACCGCCTGCGCGACCACGGCCTCAACGGCGAGCCGTCGCGGGTGGTGATCGAGAAGCCGATTGGCCACGACTCGGCCAGCGCCGCGCAGATCAACAACGCGGTCGGCGCCGCGTTCGCCGAGGGCCAGATCTTCCGCATCGACCACTACCTGGGCAAGGAGACGGTGCAGAACCTGCTGGCGCTGCGCTTCGCCAATATCCTGTTCGAGCCGCTGTGGAACGCCAACCGCATCGACCACGTGCAGATCACCGTGGCCGAGACCGTCGGCCTGGAGAAGCGCGCCAGCTACTACGACACCGCCGGCGCGTTGCGCGACATGGTGCAGAACCACCTGCTGCAGCTGCTGTGCATGGTCGCGATGGAACCGCCGGCGGCGCTCAGCGCCGACGCGGTACGCGACGAGAAGCTGAAGGTGCTGCGTTCGCTGCGCCCGATCCGCGCCGACGAGGTCGCGCAGATCACCGTGCGCGGCCAGTACAAGGCCGGCGCCAGCAGCGGCGGCGCGGTGCCCGGTTACCTCGAGGAGCTGGGCCGGGCCGATTCGCGCACCGAGACCTTCGTCGCGCTGAAGGCGGAAGTGGACAACTGGCGCTGGGCCGGCGTGCCGTTCTACCTGCGCACCGGCAAGCGCCTGCCCGAGCGCGTGTCGGAGATCGTGATCTGCTTCCGCGACGTGCCGCATTCGATCTTCGAGGACAGCGCCGGCCCGGTGGTGCCGAACAAGCTGGTGCTGCGCCTGCAGCCGGACGAAGGCGTCAAGCTGTGGCTGATGATCAAGGACCCGGGCCCGGGCGGCCTGCGCCTGCAGCACGTGCCGCTGGACATGAGCTTCGCCGAGGCGTTCGGCGTGCACCAGCCGGAAGCCTACGAGCGCCTGCTGATGGACGTGGTGCGCGGCAACCAGACGCTGTTCATGCGCCGCGACGAAGTCGAGGCGGCGTGGAAGTGGGTCGATCCGATCCTCGACGCGTGGGAACAGCTGCGCGATCCGCCGAAGCCGTACACCGCTGGCTCCTGGGGCCCGAGCGCCGCGGTCGCGCTGATCGAGCGCGACGGCCGCACCTGGCACGAGGACGCGGCGTAAGCCGGCCCGCATGCCCCCGTCCGTTACCGACGCAGCGATCGCGCTGCAGGCCTTCCCCGATGGCAACGCACTGGCCCGGGCGCTGGCGCAAGCCGTCGCCGACGACCTGCGCGCGGCGCTGGCCGAACGCGGCGCGGCCACGCTGGCGCTGTCCGGCGGCAACACGCCGAAGCGCTTCCTGCAGGCGCTGTCGGCACAAAGGCTGGACTGGCCGAAGGTGATCGTGACCCTGGTCGACGAGCGCTGGGTGCCCGAGGACAGCCCGCGCTCGAACGCCGCGCTGCTGCGCGCGAACCTGCTGCGCGACGAAGCCGCGGCGGCGCAGTTCCTGCCGCTGCACCGCGACGCCGACCAGCCCGAGGCGGCGCTGGACGCGCTGGAAACCGTGCTCGAGCCGCTGCTGCCGCTGGACGTGGCGGTGCTGGGCATGGGCAGCGACGGCCATACCGCGGCGTTCTTCCCCGGCGGCGACCGCCTCGCCGAGGCGCTCGCCCCCGCGTCGACCGCGCTGGTGCTGCCGATGCGCGCGCCCGGCGCCGGCGAGCCGCGGATGACCCTGACCCTGCCGGTGCTGCTGGCGGCACGGCGGCGCTACCTGCACATCGAAGGCGGCGAAAAACGCCGCGTGCTGGAGCAGGCCCTGGCCCCGGCCGGCGCCGCGCTGCCGGTCCGCGCCGTGCTGCAGGCCGTGCCGGCGCCGCTGCCGGTGTACTGGTGTCCTTGAGGCCGCCCGTCCCGGCCTGCTTATAATGCGGGCGTCCGCCGCCCCACGCGCGGTCGCAGTCGAGCCCTCCCGATACCCAGCCCCGCGCCCACGGGCGCGCCGCCACAGGTGGAAAGTGCGCAACTACGATCTGGTTTTCCTCAAGCATTTCTCGATGGTGATCGGTTTCCTGGTACTGGTGACGCTGGGGCTGATCCTGTTCGCCCGCCACCTGCACCACGCCCTGCCGCCGGAAGTCTCGCCGACCGCCAAGCAGCAGACCGAGGCGCGCATCGCCCCGGTCGGCGCGGTCTACGCCGGCGCCACCGGCGCCGCCGCGCAGGCGGCCGCGCAGGCCGCGGCGCTGGCGTCCGCCTCGGCCAACGCGGCCTACGGCGGCACCACCGACGGCAAGGTCATCTTCGACAACCTGTGCACCGCCTGCCACACCAGCGGCACCGGCGGCGCGCCGACGCTGGACAAGGCGCACTGGAACGCGCGCATCGCGCAGGGCACGGAAACGCTGTACAAGCACGCGATCGAAGGCTTCACCGGCAACGCCGGCATCATGCCGCCGAAGGGCGGCAACCCGGCGCTGACCGAGGAACAGATCCACGCCACCGTCGACTGGATGATCGGCAACCTGAAGTAAGCCGCTTCCGGCCGGACGCGAAAACGCCACCCCACGGGTGGCGTTTTCGTTTCCGCTCGCCGTTTCCCCCTCCACGGGGGCGACGGGCGATTACCGCGCGCCGAGCGCGACCAGCGCGATCGCGACCACCGCCAGCGCCAGGCCGATCCGGTTCCAGGCGCTGGTCTTCTCGCCGAACCCGACCGTGCCGACCAGCGTGCCCAGCGCGACCACGCCGATGTTCATCGTCGCGAACACCGTGGCCGGGCTGTGCGGCAACGCCTGGTGCGCGCGCACGTAGAAGAAGATGTTGGCGAAGTTCAGCGCGCCGAGCAGCAGGCCGCCGAACAGGCTGCGCACGGTGAGGCGGGTCTTCCCGCGCCAGGCGCGGACGGCCTGCAGCGCGGCCATCGCCGCGAACGCGAGCACGAAGCTCGCCTGCAGCGCGGTCATCGACGCCGTGCCCGACAGCGCGATGCGCTTGAGCAGCACGTCGACGCAGGCATAGCCGGCGCAGGTCGCCAGCAGCCACGGCCACGCCCGCCGCCACGGCGCCACGCCCCGCTCGGCCGGCCGCGCCAGGATCCCGGCCAGCGCGACGATGCCGACGCACAGGCCGCCCAGCTTCCATCCGTTCAAGGCCTCGCCGAACAGCGCGAACGCCGCGGCCAGCGACAGCAGCAGCGACAGGCGCTGCGCCGCGTCGCTGCGGACGATGCCCGACAACGCGACCGCGCGCGCGAACACCAGGAAGATCGCCGGCAGCGCGACGGCCAGCGCCAGCAGTTCCGGCCACGGCGCGCCCGTTTCGCGCAGCGGCGCGAGGGCAGGGCGCAGCAGCAGCGCGCACAGGACCGCGGCGACCGCGTAGTTCCAGGTCACCGCCTGGGCGACGTCGATGCCGAGGCGCGCGGCGCGCTTCAGCAGCACCGAGACGAGGACGCTGCAAAGGACGGCGAGGAAGAGAAAGGGCATGCGGGAAACGGGGAAAGTGGAACGGTTCGGGCCGTGCGCGCGCGGCGGCGGCGCGAACCGCGCGGTTATCATGTTCGCATGCCGAGCCCCGCTTTCCCCACCGAACCGACCACGCTGTCGCTGCCCGGCCCGGCCGGCGCGCTCGAGGCCGTGGTCGATCCGCCCGAGCCCGGCGTCGCCGCGCTTCCGGTCGTCGCCATCGTCTGCCATCCGCTGTCGACCGACGGCGGCACGATGCACAACAAGGTGGTGACGATGGCCGCGCGGGCATTGCGCGAACTCGGCATCGCCACGGTGCGCTTCAACTTCCGCAGCGTCGGCGCGTCGCAGGGCGAATTCGACCACGGCGTCGGCGAACTCGACGACCTGCGCGCGGTCGCGGCGTGGGTGCGCGAACAGCGTCCGCACGCCGCGTTGTGGCTGGCCGGCTTCAGCTTCGGCTCGTACGTCGCCCTGCGCGGCGCGCGGGAACTCGGCGCCGACGCGGTGATCTCGATCGCGCCGCCGGTCGCCGGCCGCGGCTGGGATTTCGGCCGGATCGACTTGCCCGAAGTGCCGTGGCTGGTGGTGATGGGCGAGGCCGACGAGATCGTCGCGCCGCAGGCGGTGTTCGACTGGGTCGATGCGTTGCCGCGCAAGCCGGTGCTGGTGCGCATGCCCGACACCAGCCACTTCTTCCACCGCAAGCTGATCGACCTGCGCGCGGCGATCCAGGACAGCGTGCGCGGCTGGCTGCCGCACGCATGAACGCCGCGCCGGAGAACGCCAGCGCGGCGCTGCCGTCGCGCCGCTACGCCGAGGGCGCGGCGCGCGGCGACTGGCGCGACGACCCGGCGCAACACCCGGCGCTGGCCGAGCTCGACCGCATCCACGCGGCGCTGCTCGATGCGCCGAAGGCCGGCTTCCTCGGCAAGCTGTTCGGCAAACCGACCGCACCCGTGCGCGGTTTGTACTACTGGGGCGAAGTCGGCCGCGGCAAGACCTTCCTGGTCGACCTGTTCTACGAAGGCCTGCCGATCCAGGCCAAGTACCGCACCCATTTCCACCGCTTCATGCGCAACGTGCACGAGCGCCTGCGCGCGCACGCCGGCGAGGCCGACCCGCTGGCGAAGATCGTTCGCGAGGCGCGCGGCCGGCTGCGCGTGCTGGTGCTCGACGAGTTCTTCGTCACCGACATCGGCGACGCGATGCTGCTGGCGCGCCTGCTGGAACGCCTGTTCGCCGAAGGCGTGACCCTGGTGACCACCTCGAACACCGCGCCGGAAAACCTGTACCGGGACGGCCTGCAGCGCGCTGGCTTCCTGCCGGCGATCGCGCTGCTGCAGCGGCACTGCACGGTGCTGCGCAGCGACGGGCAGGAGGATTACCGCCTGCGCGCGCTGACCCGTTCGCCGGTGTACCGCATCGCCGACGGCGACGGCGACGATACCTGGCTGGCGCAGCGCTGGAAGGAACTGGCCGGCGGCGAGGACGCGCGCGCCGGCAACATCGAGATCGATTCGCGCAAGATCCCGGTGCGCGGCCGCGGCCACGGCATCGCCTGGTTCGACTTCGCCGCGCTGTGCGAAGGCCCGCGCGGCACCACCGACTACATCGAGATCTCGCGCGAGTTCGGCACCGTGCTGCTCGGCGGCATCCCGCGCTTCGACGCGATGAACGAGGACGCCGCGCGCCGCTTCGTCAACTTCATCGACGAGGCTTACGACCGCCAGGTCAACCTGGTCTGCACCGCCGCCGCCGCGCCGCCGCTGCTGTACGCCGGCACGCGCCTGCAGGGCGCGTTCGAGCGCACCGCCTCGCGCCTGATCGAAATGCAGAGCGCCGAATACCTGGCCACGCCGCACCGCGCCTAGCGCCCGCGCACCCGCGCATCGACGTACCTGCCGACCGCGTTGGTGTATTCCGACGGCGCGCCGAGATCGCGGTTGATCTCCCCGTGGCCCATGTCCTCGGGCAGCAGCTGCATCGCGACGCCGAGCGTAGCCCCCTTGCGGGCGAACTTGCGGCCTTCGTCGCAAGGAGCGGTGGGGAAGCGGCGTTCGCTGGAACAGACGATCAGCATCGGCAGCGCGGCGCGGCGCAACCGGTGCTGCGGCGACGCGGCGACCCAGTCTTTTTCGTCGTCGCCGAACGCGTTGCGATACAGCCGCGGCACGCGCGGCAAACCCATCAGCGCCGGCACGTCGAGCGCGCCGCTGTCCAGCGACACCACGCCGCGCGCCGGCTGCGCCCCGGCGTCGGCGAGCATTCCCGGATCGGCGCCGAGCAGCGCGACCAGGTGCGCGCCGGCCGAGTGACCGACCAGCACGAACCGCTCCGCATCGACGTTCCATTCGGCCGCATGCTTCTGCGCCGCGGCGACCGCGCGCGCGACGTCGCGCGCCTGTTCCAGCGGCCTCGCGGCGGGCAGCATGCGGTAGTTGCCGGAAATCACCGCGTAACCCTTCGGCAACCAGTACGCCAGCTTGTTCTCGATGCCGGGGTTGGTCTTGTCGCCGTTGGCCCAGCCGCCGCCGTGGACGTAGAACACGACCGGCGCGTGCTTCGCGTTGGCCGGCAGGTACACGTCGAAACGCTGCGCCGGATCCGCGCCGTAGGCGACGTTGCGGATCGCCACGGCCCCGGCCGGCACGGCGACCGGACGTTCGCGCCTGCTGGCCTCGCGCGCCTGCTGCAGACGCTCGCGCAGGCCGGATCCGGGCTGCGACGACGACGCGACCGGCACGGTCGCGGCGGACAGGCACAGACACAGCAGGCAGCGGCCAAGCATGGTGTTCATGACGTTCTCCGGCGAGGGTTGCGGGCGGTTTCGCGCGCTTGGCAACGTCCGGCCTGCGCGCCGGGATGACGCCTCCGGCCGGTGCGGGCGATGGCATTGGGGGAAGAGACAGGAACCCTGGGCGGGCAGGGACCGAAACCGGGATTCCACTCGCGGCAGTCCTTTCCGCGCGCCACCTCACCACATCTTCCGTTGACGCTGCCGCTCGACCCCACTATCTTGTGGCCGTCGGTTCCGTTGGCCGCAAGCCAACGGATCAAAAGGGAAGCCGGTCGAATGCCGGCGCTGCCCCGCAGCGGTAGGTGGAAACGAACCCGTCATTGGCACTGAGGCGACGCCTCGGGAAGCGACGGGCTAGGAAAAAGCGAGGAACGAGCGAAGAGAAGTGGGAAACGAGTAAGAGCGAAAGCATTGCCTTTGCGCTCACTCCTCACGCCTCTCCGCTCGTTCCTCGCTCCAAGTCCACGAGCCCGAAGACCTGCCGACAGCCGCGCGCAGCACGCCGCGCGGTGCCGGCCGCAGGATCTCCGGGGGGAGATGGCTGGCGAAGCAGGGCCGGCCGCGATCCCGCGTTGCCGTCGCGCCCGTTGCGACGCCGCTTTCCCATCCTCCACGGCATCCCCGGCCCTCCACGGCCTGCGAGGGACGGCCGTCCGTGCGCCCGCATTTGGAGGAACGCCATGAGCCAGACCCTGCTTCAAGCCGGCACGGACGCCGTCGCCGCCGGCGAAGCCGCCCCGTCTTCGAACCACGCCCTGTTCGCGCTGACCCCGCCGCCGACCGCGACGGCGATGAGCGTGACCAAGCGCAACGGCGTCCGCGAGCCGGTCGACCTGAACAAGATCGTGCGCGCGGTGCAGCGCTGCTGCGACGGCCTGCACGCGGTCGACCCGATGCGCGTGGCCACGCGCACGATCTCCGGCCTGTACGACGGCGCGACCACGCGCGAGCTGGACGAACTGTCGATCCGCACCGCCGCGCTGCTGACCGGCGAGGAACCCGAGTACGGCCGGCTCGCCGCGCGCCTGCTCGCCAACTACATCGGCAAGGAAGTGGCCGGGCAGGAAATCCACGCGTTCTCGCAGTCGGTCGCGCGCGGCTTCGATGTCGGCCTGATCAACGACCGCCTGCTCGGCTTCGTCCAGGCCAACGCGCGCAAACTCAACGACGCGCTCGACCCGGCGCTCGACCTGCGCTTCGACTACTTCGGCCTGCGCACGCTGTACGACCGCTACCTGCTGCGCCACCCGCACACGCGCAAGGTCATCGAGACGCCGCAGCAATTCTTCCTGCGCATCGCCTGCGCGCTGAGCGGGGACGTGGCCGAAGCGCTGGCGCTGTACCGGTGCATGGGCGACCTCGACTACCTGCCATCGTCGCCGACCTTGTTCAACGCCGGCACCCGCCACGAGCAACTGTCGTCGTGCTTCCTGCTCGATTCGCCGCAGGACTCGCTGGAATCGATCTACCAGCGCTACGGCGACATCGCCCAGCTGTCGAAGTTCAGCGGCGGCATCGGCGTCGGCTACAGCCGGGTGCGCTCGCGCGGCTCGCTGATCAAGTCCACCAACGGCCACAGCAACGGCATCGTGCCGTGGCTGAAAACGCTGGATTCGTCGGTCGCCGCGGTCAACCAGGGCGGCAAGCGCAAGGGCGCGGCCTGCGTCTACCTGGAAACCTGGCACGCCGACATCGAGGACTTCCTCGAGCTGCGCGACAACACCGGCGACGAGGCGCGGCGCACCCACAACCTCAACCTCGCCAACTGGGTGCCGGACCTGTTCATGAAGCGGGTCGAAGCCGACGCCGAATGGTCGCTGTTCGACCCGCGCGCGGCGCCGGAACTGGCCGACCTGTACGGCGAGGCGTTCGAACGCGCCTACGAACAGGCCGAAGCGCAGGGCAGGGCGGCGAAAACGATCCCGGCGCGCAAGCTGTACGCGCGGATGATGCGCACGCTGGCCGAGACCGGCAACGGCTGGATGACCTTCAAGGACAAGTGCAACCGCGCCGGCAACCAGACCGTGAAGGCCGGCAACGTGATCCACCTGTCGAACCTGTGTACCGAGATTCTCGAAGTGACCTCGGCCGAGGAAACCGCGGTCTGCAACCTCGGCTCGATCAACCTGGCCCGGCATATCGACGCGCACGGCGAATTCGACTTCGACAAGCTGGCCGAGACCGTGCGCCTGGCGGTGCGCCAGCTCGACCGCGTCATCGACCTGAACTTCTACCCGATCGAGACCGCGCGCCGCGGCAACCTGCGCTGGCGCCCGGTCGGCCTCGGCTGCATGGGCCTGCAGGACGTGTTCTTCAGGCTGCGCCTGCCGTTCGACGGCGAACCGGCGCGGGCGCTGTCGAGGAAGATCGCCGAAACGATCTACTACCACGCGCTGGAGACCTCGTGCGAACTGGCCGAAGAGCGCGGCCCGCACCCGTCGTTCGCCGACACCCGCGCGGCGGCCGGCGAATTGCAGTTCGACGCCTGGGGCGTGCAGCCGGACGACGATGGCCGCTGGGAAACCCTGCGCGACCGCATCGGCGAACACGGCCTGCGCAACTCGCTGCTGATCGCCATCGCGCCGACCGCGACGATCGCTTCCATCGCCGGCTGCTACGAATGCATCGAGCCGCAGGTCAGCAACCTGTTCAAGCGCGAGACGCTGTCCGGCGATTTCCTGCAGGTCAACCGCTACCTGGTCGCGGAACTGAAGAAGCTCGGCCTGTGGACGCCGGAGATGCGCGACGCGATCAAGCTGGCCGACGGTTCGATCCAGGGCATCGCGGAGATCCCGGAAACGCTGCGGCAGATCTACCGCACCGCATGGGAGTTGCCGATGCGCTCGCTGATCGACATGGCCGCCGAGCGCGGCGCCTACATCGACCAGTCGGCGTCGCTGAACCTGTTCATGGAAAGCCCGAACATCGGCGCGCTGTCGTCGATGTACATGTACGCGTGGAAGCGCGGCATCAAGACCACGTACTACCTGCGCTCGCGGCCGGCGACCAGGATCGCGAAGACGACGGTGGCGGCGTATGCGCCGGCGCAGGCGGTGGCGTGTTCGCTGGAGAATCCGGAGAGTTGCGAAGCCTGCCAGTAGGAGAGAGCGGAGAGGAGCGAGGAGTGCGCGAGAGCGAAACTCCTTACCATTCGGTTCTTTCCTTACGTCTCAGTACGGTCGGCATGCGGCTGATTTCGTCGATCAGCCGCATGGGCTCCATCAACGACCCGGACGGTAGCCAGGAGATGCGTTCACAAAGGGCTAGTTGCGTACGGAGTTCGGACAGCGAGCCGTGGGCGATGGCAAGGAACTGGCTTCTCTCGCGCTTCGACTCCCGCGTCCAGCCTTCGGCGATGTTGCCCGCAACCGATACCGCCGACCGAGTGATCTGCAGGCGGATCCCGTACCGCTCCTGCGCAGGCAAGCCGGCCGAACTCATGCAAACGAGTTCAGCCAGCCGAATCGCCTTCTTCCAGACAACCGTTTCCTGATAGTGCATGCGCTCCTCCTGCCCATCGAGTCTGCACAACCAAACCCCTTTCCCCCATCAGAAAATTCCCATTCCCATGTCCTCCAGCGCCCCGCTCACTCCTCGCTCCTCTCCGCTCACTCCTCGTTTGCTCGATCCGGGCTTCGAACTGACCCTGCGCCCGATGCGCTACCCGCGGTTCTACGAGATGTACCGCAACGCGATCCGCAACACCTGGACGGTCGACGAGATCGACTTCCAGATCGACAGCTCCGACCTGCACCACAAGATGTCGCCGGCCGACCGCCACCTGATCCACCGCCTGGTCGCGTTCTTCGCTACCGGCGATTCGATCGTGTCGAACAACCTGGTGCTGAACCTGTACCAGCACCTCAACGCGCCCGAGGCGCGCATGTACCTGTCGCGGCAGCTGTACGAAGAGGCGCTGCACGTGCAGTTCTACCTCACGCTGCTGGACAACTACCTGCCCGACCCGGGCGAGCGCGCCAAGGCCTTCGCCGCGGTGGAGAACATTCCCTCGATCCGCAAGAAGGCCGAGTTCTGCTTCAAGTGGATCGATTCCCTGCAGGATCTGCGCCGCATCGAGACCCGTGACCAGCGCATGCAGTTCCTGCTCAACCAGATCTGCTTCGCGGCGTGCATCGAGGGGCTGTTCTTCTTCGCCGCGTTCGCCTACGTCTACTACTTCCGTTCGCGCGGGTTGCTGCCGGGGCTGGCCAGCGGCACCAACTGGGTGTTCCGCGACGAGAGCTGCCACATGGAATTCGCGTTCGAGTGCGTGCGCACCGTGCGCGCGGAAGAGCCGGACCTGTTCGACGAACGGATGAAGGCGCAGGTCTACCGGATGCTGGAGGAGGCGATCGACTGCGAACTGCAGTTCGCCGAGGACGTGCTGTCCGGCGGCGTCGCCGGCATCTCGACCCGCGACATGCGCCAGTACCTGCAGCACTGTGCCGACCAGCACTTCGCCAAGCTCGGCATGGAGAAACGCTACAACGTGCGCAACCCGCTGCCGTTCATGGAATTGCAGGACGTGCAGGAGCTGACCAACTTCTTCGAACGACGCGTCTCCGCCTACCAGGTCGGCGTGCAGGGCGAGGTCAGCTTCGACGTCGCTTTCTGAACCCCGGGCGGCGCCACGCCCGCGAACACGCCTTGCCCCGCCGTCGGCCGGCTGACGCGCGGGCGGCGGGTCGGCGACAATAGGCGTCCGATCTACGCCGCCGCACGCCCGCATGCCCCCTGCCTTCGTTTCCCCCGACCGCATCCGCAGCCTGTTCGCGCGGGCGATGTCCGACATGTACCGCGCCGAAGTGCCGCTGTACGGCACGCTGATCGAGCTGGTCGCGCGGATCAACGCCGACACGCTGCGCGCCGACCCGGCGCTGGCCGCGCAGGTCGAACGCAATGGCGAACGCGAGCGCCTCGACCTGGAGCGCCACGGCGCGATCCGCGTCGGCAGCGCCGCCGAGCTGTCGATGCTGCGCCGGCTGTTCGCGGTGATGGGCATGTTCCCGGTCGGCTACTACGACCTGTCGGTGGCCGGCGTACCGGTGCATTCGACCGCGTTCCGCCCGCTCGACGGCGCGTCGCTGGCGGCCAACCCGTTCCGCGTGTTCACCTCGCTGCTGCGCCTGGAGCTGATCGGGGACGCCGCGCTGCGCCAACAGGCCGCCGCGATCCTTGCCGGGCGCGACATCTTCACCGCAGGCGCGCGCGAACTGATCGCCAAGACCGAGCGCGATGGCGGTCTGGACGAAGCCGACGCGCAGCGCTTCGTCGCCGAGGCGCTGGAGACCTTCCGCTGGCACGGCGACGCCACCGTGTCGCTGCACGACTACCACGCGCTGCATCGCGCGCACCGGCTGGTCGCCGACGTGGTCTGCTTCCGCGGCCCGCACATCAACCACCTGACCCCGCGCACGCTCGACATCGACGCCGCGCAGGCGGAAATGCAGCGCCGCGGCATCGACGCCAAGGCGGTGATCGAAGGCCCGCCGCGGCGCGCGGTGCCGGTGCTGCTGCGCCAGACCAGCTTCAAGGCGCTGGAGGAAACGGTCAGCTTCCCCGATGCGGAAGGCAGGCTGGCGCCGGGCACGCACACCGCGCGCTTCGGCGAGATCGAGCAGCGCGGGCTGGCGCTGACGCCGAAGGGCAGGGCGCTGTACGACGCGTGCCTGGCCAAGGTGCGCAACATGCAAGGCGCGGGCAGCACGCCGGGCGATTACCAGGAGAGGCTGGCCGCGGCGTTCGCCGATTTCCCGGACACGCCCGACGAGCTGCGCCGGCAGGGGCTCGGCTCTTTCCGCTACCGGCCGACCGGCGCCGGCGCGAAGCCGTCGGCGGACGAGCGCGAGACGCTGCCGCCGGAAGCATGGGTCGCCCGCGGTTACGCCAGCGCCGACCCGATCGTCTACGAGGATTTCCTGCCGGTCAGCGCGGCGGGCCTCTTCCAGTCGAACCTCGGCGGCACCGAGCAGCGCGCCTATGCGGCGAACGAGAACCAGGCCGAGTTCGAGGCCGCGCTCGGCGCGAAGGTCGACGATCCGTTCGCGCTGTATGCGCGGCTGCAGGAAGAATCATTGGCCGCACTGCGCAAGGCCTGAGCCGCCGCGCCCGGCTTCAGGCGCCCACCAGTTTCTCCTTCAAGGCGGCCACGCCCGCCACTAGGTAGAGGTAGGGCGCCACGACGGGGTCGTGCTCGGGGTAGTCGGCCTCCCGGAAGCCCAACCCGCGATACAGCCGGGCGGCGCGGACATTGTCCCTGGCCACGAACAGCGAGCACTCGCCGGCATCGAATTGTCGCGAACCCAGTTCGGCCAGCGCGCCGATCAGATGGCGACCGAGGCCCCCGCCACGATGCCCGGGGGCGACGACCAGTCTTCCCAGATGGCACCGGCCGACTCTTTCGTAGTACTGGCCGAAGGCGAGCGGCCGGCCGTCGGCATCGACCCGCACGAAGGAAGGTAATTCGCGGACCCGCGTGTCTTCGACGAAAGTGGCCACGGTAAACGGATAGCGGAATTGCGGGCCGCCCCAGACCAGGCAACTGTGCCGGTCCGGGAACCAGCCCATGAGTTGCCGCAGGTGCTCGTCCGTCGCGCGTTCCAGGTTCATCGACCCGTATGCTCGCACAACGGATTCGCCGCCATCGGGAAATTTCCCGGCCGGCCTGTCGAATTCCGTTCCCGCTGCCCGTCCATGTCTATGCAGGCCATGGCAACCGGCCGGCACGCCATTCAATCACCCGGAGCGTCCCCGTGATTCCCACCATTACCGCTTTTGAAAGGTCGCCCGACGGCGGCAAGGGACTGGCGCGCGACACCCGCGTGCGCTGGGCGCTCGAGGAAGTGGGCCAGCCTTACGAAGTTCGCCTGGTTTCGTTCGCCGCGATGAAGCAGCCCGCGCACCTGGCGCTCCAGCCATTCGGCCAGATTCCGACCTACGAGGAAGGCGACCTGGTCCTGTTCGAGACCGGCGCGATCGTGTTCCACATCGCGGAACGCCACACCGGGCTGCTGCCGGGCGATGCCGATGCCCGGGCGCGCGCGCTGGCGTGGATGTTCGCCGCGGTCAACACGGTGGAGCCGCCGATCCTCGAACTCTCGATCGCCCACGTGCTGGAGCACGACAAGCCCTGGAACCAGGAACGCCTGCCCCTGGTCGGGGAGCGCGTCCGGAATCGGCTGGAACAGCTGTCCGCCCATCTCGGCGATGGCGAATGGCTCGAAGGCGCGTTCAGCGCCGGCGACTTGATGATGGTGTCGGTCCTGGACCGGCTGAGATCGGGAATCCTGGATGAATTCCCGAACCTTTCCGCCTATGTCGCCCGCGGCAAGGCCCGACCCGCCTACAAGCGCGCTTTCGCTGCCCAGCATGCGCTTTACGCCGGGAAGAATCGATGACCTCCGGCGACCCGGATGCGAAGGACGGCGCCGGCGCGCTTACTCCGCTTCCGGGTGCCGCTGCTTCCACGCCGCCAGCTTCTCCCGATACGCCGCCAGCTCCTCCGCATAAAGATCGAACACGCAGATCGGGCAGCCGCTTTCGCAGCAGTCGCTGGGCAGCGGCTTGTCCGGCTCGCGCGGCGGCGGGTCGTCGGGCCAGCGGTCGGCGGGGTGGGTTGCGGCGGGCAAACGGATTTCCTCGCAGGGCTCGACGTTAGCCTAGCAGCGACGCGGGCAGGCTTGGCGTAACCTTCCGCCGGATCGAAACGGAAGCCCGACATGCCCGCACCGCGCTACCACATCATCGGCAACTACTTCTCGCCCTACGTGCGCAAGGCGCTGCTGTTCCTGGAACTGAAGGGCCTGGACTACGAGATCGACCCGATCGCGCCATTCATCGGCGACGACCGTTTCCAGCAACTCAACCCGCTGCGCCGCGTTCCGGTGCTGGTGGACGGCGCACGCGTCGTCAACGACTCGTCGGTGATCTGCCAGTACCTCGAGGATCGACATCCCGAAACGCCGCTGTACCCGGCCGACATCGGCGATCGCGCGCAGGCGCGCTGGCTGGAGGAATTCTGCGACGCGCGGCTGGGCGAAGTGGTGGTGTGGCGGATGTTCTTCCAGAAGGGCGTCAAGCGCCTGCTGTTCGGCGAGGCGACCGACGAGGAGGTGTTCGCGAAGGCGCGCGACGAGGAATTGCCGGCGGCGCTCGACTACCTCGAGTCGCAGTTGCCGGCGGACGGCTTCGCCTTCGGCGCCGTTTCCATCGCCGACCTCAGCATCGCCAGCTTCCTGCGCAACGCCGCGCTGGTGCGCTGCGCGGTCGACGCGCAGCGCTGGCCGCGCGTGGCGGGCGTGCTCGAACGCACCTGGGCGCTGCCCGCGTTCGCGAAACTGGTCGCGCTGGAAACGGCCATCGCGCGCACGCCGGTGCCGGAACAGCACGTGGCGCTGCGGGCGCTCGGTGCGCCGGTCAGCGCGGAAACGCTGGGCACCTGGCCGCCGCGCCGGGGCGTGATGCGGATCGAGTGAGCCGATCGGAAACCCGGCGGAAGCCTCGCCGGATGGCCGTCGGCCGGGCCGCGGCGCCTGCCGCGTTATGAGACGCGGTTCACGGCTGCTGGAATACACTGGCGGCATGACGAATACCCCCCAGGATTCCGCGCTGGGCCGCGAAGTCGCGTATCCGACGCGCTACGACCCCGGCCTGCTGTTCCCGATCCCGCGCGCCGCGGCGCGCGCGCAGATCGGCGTCGACGGCAACGCGCTGCCGTTCGTCGGCCACGACCGCTGGCAGGCCTACGAGCTGGGCTGGCTGGACGCGCTGGGCAAGCCGCAGGCGGCCACCGCGACCCTGATCGTGCCGTGCGATTCGCCGAACCTGATCGAATCGAAGTCGCTGAAGCTGTTCCTCAATTCGCTCAACGACGAACGCTTCAACAGCGCCGAGGCGCTGCGCGAGACCCTCGCCACCGACCTGTCGGTGCGCGCCGGCGCGAACGTCGAGGTCCGGTTCGGCCTGCCGCCGTTGCGCGAAGACGACGACGGCGAATGCATCGACGCGCTCGACATCGAGATCAACGACTACGGGCCGCCGAACGCCGGCTACCTGCGCGCCGACCGCGACGACATCGCCGCCGAGCGCCTGCTGACCCACCTGTTCAAGTCGAACTGCCCGGTCACCGGCCAGCCGGACTGGGCCAGCGTGGCGATCGACTACCGCGGCCCGCGCATCGACCGCGCCGGCCTGTTGCGCTACCTGGTCAGCTTCCGTCGCCACAACGAATTCCACGAACAGTGCGTCGAACGCGTGTTTACCGAAGTCATGTCGCATTGCGCGCCGGCGGCGTTGTCGGTGGAGGCGCGCTTCACGCGCCGCGGCGGCCTCGACATCAATCCATGGCGGGCCACGCCGGGCTTCGCGCCGCCCGTCGCGCTGCGCGAAACGCGCCAGTAGGCAGGCCCCGGCGCACACGCGCGCGCTTCACCGCGCACGCATGAATTCTTAACGGGCCGTGTGTACATTGGCCGTCCGTACCACCACCCCATCAGGGAGGAGCCCTGCATGAGCAGCGAGAAGAAAGCCGACTTTTCGGGCGTCAGCGCCAAGGTCGACAGTACCGAACAGATCGTCGAGAAAGCGGATTTCTCCGGCGTGACCGCGAAGGTCGACAGCACCGAAGAAATCGTCGGCGAACAGACCTACACCATCGCCAAGGGCGACACGTTGTCGAAGATCGCCAAAGAGCATTACGGCAAGGCGAGCGCATGGCACCGGATCTTCGAAGCCAACCGCGACGTCATCGACGACCCGGACCGGATCTTCCCGGGCCAGGTGATCAAGCTGCCCGTCCTGCCGCAGGACTGAGACTTCCTCTTCTCTTCACAACAAGGACCGAAACCATGAAGCACAACCGCATCGCTTATGCCCTGATCGTGGCCCTGGCCGGCAGCATCGCCGTGACCGGCTGCAAGAAGAAGGAAGAACCCGTCGCCGCGACCCCGCCCGCCGCGACCGAACCGGCGCCCGCCCCGGTCGAGCCCGCCGCGGCGCCGGCGCCGGCCGCCAGCGTCACCGTCGGCAACGCCGCCGCCGCCGACAAGTCGGTCGCCGCGATGAGCAGCTTCGGCGCCAACGACAAGATCATCGTCTCGGTGAAGACCGACGCCAGCGTGCCGGTCGACGCCACCATCAACGCCAGGCTGACCTACCAGGACGGCCAGGTCGCCGGCGACCAGACCACCACGATCAAGGCCGACGCCGCCGGCACCACCAACATCGAGTTCAGCAACGCCAACCCGTGGCCGACCGGCAAGTACAAGGTCGACGTGACCCTCAACGGCACCCCGGTGGGCATGACCCAGGAAATCGAGGTCAAGTGACGCAAGCGCGCCCGCGCGGCTTTCGCGCGGGCCATTCCATCCCCTCGCAACTGCGAGCACGTTCGGGCGCGGAGTGATCCGCGCCCTTTTTTGTCCCTGGGAAGCGGTGGCGATCCGATGCCCGTCCCGCAGCCGGACGCGCCATGCGCAGGATCCGGTCCGGTTCCATCGCGATCGAGAATCGGGACGCGGAACCTCTCGCCGGCGGCAACGGATTTTGCCCGGACCGCTGCGACGCGCGACAATTGCAGGGTTTCCATCGCCCATTCCGCCATACGCGCCCGTATCTCCCAGGGAACCCCACACGCATGTCCAGCGACGCCAAGATCATCTATACCCTGACCGACGAGGCCCCGTTCCTCGCCACCCAGTCCTTGCTGCCGATCGTGCAGGCGTTCACCGCCACCGCCGGCATCGCGGTGGAAACCCGCGACATCTCCCTGGCCGGGCGCATCCTCGCGCAGTTCCCCGACGTGCTGAAGCCGGAACAGCGGATCGCCGACGACCTGGCCGAACTCGGCGAGCTGGCGAAGCGGCCGGAAGCCAACATCATCAAGCTGCCTAACATCAGCGCGTCGATGCCGCAGCTGAAGGCGGCGATCAAGGAGCTGCAGGCGCAGGGCTACGCGTTGCCGGACTACCCGGACGCGCCGGCCAGCGACGCGGAAAAGGACATCCAGGCGCGCTACGACAGGGTCAAGGGCAGCGCGGTCAACCCGGTGCTGCGCGAAGGCAATTCCGACCGCCGCGCGCCGCTGAGCGTGAAGAACTATGCGCGCAAGCATCCGCACCGGATGGGCGCGTGGAGCAGGGATTCGAAGACCCACGTCGCGCACATGGCCGGCGGCGACTTCTACGGCAGCGAGAAGTCGGCCGTGGTCGGCAAGGCCGGCAACGTGAAGATCACGCTGCTGCGCGCCGACGGCGGCGTGCAGGTGCTGAAGGAGAAGACCCCGGTGCTGGCCGGCGAGATCATCGACGCGTCGGTGATGAGCCGCAAGGCGCTGGCGCAGTTCTTCGACAAGGAAATCGCCGCCGCACAGCAGGAAGGCGTGCTGCTGTCGCTGCACCTGAAGGCGACGATGATGAAGGTCAGCGACCCGATCATGTTCGGCGTGGCGGTATCGCGCTTCTACAAGGACGCGCTGGCCAGGCACGCCGCGACGCTGCAGGCGGTCGGCTTCGACCCCAACAACGGCATCGGCGACGCCTACGCGCGCATCGCGGCGCTGCCGCAGTACGAGCAGGACGCGATCAAGGCCGACCTGCAGGCCGAGTACGCGCGGCGCCCGGCGCTGGCGATGGTCAATTCGGACAAGGGCATCACCAACCTGCACGTGCCCAGCGACGTGATCGTCGACGCGTCGATGCCGGCGATGATCCGCGACAGCGGCCGCATGTGGAACGCCGAGGGCAAGCTGCAGGACACCAAGGCGCTGATCCCGGACCGTTGCTACGCGACGATCTACCAGGCGGTGATCGACGACTGCAAGGCGCACGGCGCGTTCGACCCGGCGACGATGGGCAGCGTGCCGAACGTCGGCCTGATGGCGCAGGCGGCCGAGGAATACGGCAGCCACAACAAGACCTTCCAGGTCGCGCACGACGGCACCGTGCAGGTGACCGACGACGACGGCGCGGTGATCTTCGAGCACGCGGTCGAGGCCGGCGACATCTGGCGCATGTGCCAGACCAAGGACGCGCCGATCCAGGACTGGGTGAAGCTGGCGGTGACCCGCGCGCGCCTGTCGAACACGCCGGCGGTGTTCTGGCTGGACCCGCAGCGCGGCCACGACGCGCAGGTGATCGCGAAGGTCGAGCGCTACCTGAAGGACCACGACACCGGCGGCCTCGACATCCGCATCCTGCCGCCGGTCGAGGCGATGCGGCTGTCGCTGCAGCGCATCCGCCGGGGCCAGGACACGATCAGCGTCACCGGCAACGTGCTGCGCGACTACCTGACCGACCTGTTCCCGATCATGGAGCTGGGCACCAGCGCGAAGATGCTGTCGATCGTGCCGCTGATGGCCGGCGGCGGCCTGTTCGAGACCGGCGCCGGCGGCTCGGCGCCGAAGCACGTGCAGCAATTCCTCGCCGAGGACTACCTGCGCTGGGATTCGCTCGGCGAATTCCTCGCCCTGGCCGCGTCGCTGGAGCACCTCGGCGAAGCCTGCGGCAACGCCAAGGCGAAGGTGCTGGCAACCGCGCTGGACGTCGCCAACGGCAAGATCCTCGACAACAACAAATCGCCGGCGCGCAAGGTCGGCGAGCTCGACAACCGCGGCAGCCACTTCTACCTGGCGCTGTACTGGGCGCAGGCGCTGGCCGCGCAGGACGACGACGCGGAGCTGCGGGCGAAGTTCGCGCCGCTGGCCAGGGCGCTGGCCGCCGACGAGGTGAAGATCGTGGTCGAGCTGAACGGCGCGCAAGGCAAGCCGGTCGACATCGGCGGCTACTACCACGCCGACCCGCGGAAGGTCGCGGCGGCGATGCGCCCGAGCGCGACCTTCAACGCGGCGCTGGCGGCGCTTTAAGCCGGCCTGGCGTTCAGCGGAACTGCGACAGCGCGACCGAATCCACCGCCACCCAGCCGGGTCCGCGCTGGACCCGCTGTTGCGGATCGACGGCCGGGATCGCAACGATCCCAGCAGCGGCCATGCGCTCTTTGCGAGCCCGCGACCTGGCCGGTACGCGGCCCGTCGCGCAGGGCTTCCCGGCGCACTGGCTGGCAATCGGGTTCATCTGTCGGCCCTCCGCCCTGTGCGGGCATGCTTTTGAACACGACGAAAGGCTACGCCCGGGAAATGCACCTGAAAATCGAACGTTTTACAAGCCCGACTTGATTCTGATTCAACCTTGATTGCCCATGCCGGCGGGCGCGGACAGCCGCTCGTGAGGCGGGTACCTTTGCCGGACGACGACCGACTCCCCCTGCCCGACTGCCGTGCTGATCGCCTTCAACAAGCCGTTCAACGTGCTGTGCCAGTTCACCGACCGCAGCGCGACGCCACGGCGCACGCTGGCGGAATTCGGCCTGCCCGCGGACGTCTACCCCGCGGGACGCCTCGACTACGACAGCGAGGGCCTGCTGCTGTTGACCGACGACGGCCGGCTGGCGCACCGGCTGACCGATCCGCGGCACAAGGAGACCAAGACCTACTGGGTGCAGGTGGAAGGCGCGCCGGACCCGGCCGCGCTGCAGCGGTTGCGCGAAGGCGTGGCGTTGAACGATGGCCCGACCCGGCCGGCGCAGGCGCGGCTGTTGCCGGCGCCGCCGCCGTTGTGGCCGCGCGATCCGCCGGTACGCTATCGCAAGAGCGTTCCCGACGCATGGATCGAGCTGGCGATCCGCGAGGGCCGCAACCGCCAGGTGCGGCGGATGACCGCCGCGGTGGGCCTGCCGACGCTGCGGCTGGTACGCGTGGCGATCGGCGCGCACCGGCTGGACGGACTGCAGCCGGGCGCGTGGCGCGCGCTGCAGGAGCGGCGTCAGCCGCGATAGCCGATCACGTCGGATTCCCAGTGGTCGCGGCTGACGCCGCTCCTACAAAAGCATCAGGCTTCGCCGACGGGCGGCTCGGCGCGCGCTTCCCCGGCCGCCGTCGGCTTGCCCGGCTTGCCGGTACCGTCGACGCGGCGCGCATCGACGCGCTTCGGCCAACCTTCGGTGCTGCCCTGCATCTGCGCGCGTTTGCGCTTGCGGTAGGCGGCAAACGCGAGCACGCCGATGCCGGCCGCCGCGGCGACCGCGACCACCGGGTTGCGGCGCACGAACTTCGCCGCCGCCTTCGCGCCGGTGCGCGCCACGCCCAACGCGGCGCCGGTCTGCAGCAGCTTGCCGGCCTGCGAACCGCTGATCTGCAGTTTCCCGCCGGCCCTTTCGGCCAGCTCCAGTGCACGGTCGGAAAATTCGCCGAACCTGCTCATCGTTGTCTCCGGAATGTGGGGGGATGCGCCGCGCCGGGCGCCGCGCGTTCGAAGCAAGTTAGCGCCGACGACGATGAACCGGAGCCGAAAGCCGGGTTCTCTTTCCCCTTCCCTCGCGGGAAAGGCAACAAGTCACGTTCCCCTCGCCTTCGCCCGATGGGTCGCCTGCGCGGTCCACGGGTCGTCGGGCCAGGGATGCTTCGGATAGCGGCCCTTCATTTCCTTCTTCACTTCCGGATAGGTACGCTCCCAGAAGCCGCGCAGGTCGCGCGTGACCTGCAACGGCTTGCCGCCGGGCGAAAGCAGGTGCAGCAGCAGCGGCACGCGGCCGTCGGCGATGCGCGGCGTCTCGGCCAGGCCGAACAGTTCCTGCAGCTTCACCGCCAGCACCGGCGGCTGCGCGTGGCCATCGTGGCCGGTCGAGTATTCGATGCGCCGCTCCATCCCCGACGGCACGGCGATCCGCGTCGGCGCCAGCGCGTCGATCTTCTGCCGCAGCGGCCAGTCGACGCTCGATCTCAGCGCATCGGCCAGTTCGCCCTCGCCGAGCGCATCGAGTCGCGTCTTCCCGGCGAACGCGGGCTGCAGCCATTGCGTCGCGGTGGCGAGCAGCGCTTCGTCGGAGAGGTCGGGCAGGCCGAGCTCGGGCATCCATTCGCGCAGGCAGCGCACGCGTTCGCGCCATTGCGCCAGCGATTCGCTCCACGGCAGCGCATCCAGGCCGAGTTCGAGCACCGCCCCGGTCAGCGCCTGCGCCGCCAGCGCCGGATCGACGCGCCCCGCGGGCTTCGCCTCGAGCACGATGCCGTCGTAGCGGGTCTCGCGTTGCGCGCCCAGCGCGCGCCGCTCCGGATCCCAGCGCACGGCATCCTCGGTGACGAAGCGCCGCGGGAACTCGCGGCGCAGCGCCGCCTCGTCGAGCGGCGCGGCGCGCAGGATCAGCGCGTCCTTGGCTTCGAAGCGCAATTCGCTGGCGACCAGCCACGGCTCGCCGTAGACGGCGCTGTCGTCGAACAGCCGGGCCATGCGCCCGTTCGACAGCTGGTAGCGGCGCGGGTCGCTGCGGTGCTGGAACGCGATGCGGTCGGGAAAGGCGTGCAGCAGCAGGTCGCCGAGGCGATGCGCGTCGATTGCGTTCGGTGGTTGCGCCTCGGCGCGGATGCGGCGGCGCCACTGCTTCGCCGCCGCGTCGATGGCGGCGAGCCCGGAGCGGTTCGCGTCCGCCGGCGCGCGTCCATTGCGGAACGCGGCCAGGGCGCGCCAGCGTTCCGCGAGCGCGTCGCTGCGGCTGCGCAGCGGATCGCGCGCCTCGACCAGCGCGGCAAGATCGCAGGCCAGCGCCTTGTCTTCGTCGTTCGACGCCGACAGCAGCATCGCCGCCAGCCGCGGATGCGTGCCGAGCGCGAGCATGCGCTTGCCGAGCGCGGTGATCGCGCGCTTTTCGTCGAGCGCGCCCAGCCGCGCGAGCAGGTCGCGCGCGGCGGCGAACGCACCGGGCGGCGGCGGATCGACGAAGCGCAGGTCGTCGCTGCCCCACGCGGCCAGCTCCAGCGCAAGCGACGCGAGTTCGATCTGGAAGATTTCCGCGCGGCGTTGCGGTTCGAGCCGCTGCGACTGCGGCCACAGCCGGTACGCCCAGCCCTCGGCGACGCGGCCGGCGCGGCCGGCGCGTTGGTCGGCGGAAGCCTGCGAGACCGCGACGGTTTCGAGCCGGGTGAAGCCGCTGTTCGGGTCGTAGTGCGGTTCGCGTGCGAGGCCGCTGTCGACGACCACGCACACGCCGGGCAGGGTCACGCTGGACTCGGCGACGTTGGGGGCCAGCACGACGCGGCGGCGACCGTCGGGATCGGGCTGCAGCACCCGCGATTGCTGTTCGACCGGCAGTTCGCCGTGCAGGGCGAGCACGTCGACGCCCTTCGCCGCCGGCGAGCCCGCCAGCGGCGCGTCGACCCGCGCGATCTCGCGCTGGCCGGGCAGGAACACCAGCACGTCGCCCGGATGCGCGGCGAGCGCGTGTTCGATCGCGCGGCGCGCCTGCGGTTCCAGCGCCTCGTCGCGGCGCGCCGGGAAGTGGGAAACCTCGACCGGATACGCACGACCCTCGCTGGACAGGCGCGGCGCATCGAGGAAGCGTTCGAGTTTCTCGCCATCGAGCGTCGCCGACATCACGACGATGCGCAGGTCCTCGCGCAGGCCCGCCTGCACGTCGAGCGCGAGCGCGAGGCCGAGGTCGGCGGAGAGGTGGCGTTCGTGGAATTCGTCGAACAGCAGCGCGCCGACGCCGTCGAGCAGCGGGTCGTCCTGGATCATCCGGGTCAGGATGCCCTCGGTGACGATTTCGATCCGCGTCCCCGCCGACACCCTGTTCTCGAAGCGGATGCGGTAGCCGACGGTGCCGCCGACGGGTTCGCCGAGTTGTCTCGCCATGAACGTGGCCGCCGCGCGTGCGGCCACGCGGCGCGGTTCCAGCATCACGATCTTCCTGCCGCCCAGCCATGCCGCATCGAGCAGCGCCGGCGGCACCCGCGTGGTCTTGCCCGCGCCCGGCGGCGCTTCCAGCACCAGTCGCGGGTGGCCGGCGAGGCTCTCGCGGATGCGCGGCAGCAGCGGATCGATGGGAAAGGCGGGCGACATGCGCTTATTGTAGGAGCGGGCCTGACCGCGACCGTACAATTTCCCCTTTCGGGGAAACCTCCGCGCAGCGCCCCGCACGGCGACCGCGGCCAAGCCCGCTCCCGCAAGAAGCCACCATGCAACTGATCGACATCGGCGCCAACCTGACCCACGACAGCTTCGACCGCGACCGCGACGCGGTGCTGCAGCGCGCGCGCGACGCGGGCGTGGTGGCGATGGTGGTCACCGGCGCCAGCCGCGAACATTCGCCGATGGCGCTGCGGCTGGCGCAGGCGCACCCGGGCTTCCTCTATGCCACCGCCGGCGTGCACCCGCACCACGCGATCGAATACACCGACGAATGCGACGCGGAACTGCGCGAACTGCACGCGCACCCGGAAGTGGTCGCGGTCGGCGAATGCGGGCTGGATTATTTCCGCGACTTCTCGCCGCGCCCGGCGCAGCGCAGGGCGTTCGAGCGGCAGCTGCAGATCGCGGCGGAGAACGGCAAGCCGCTGTTCCTGCACCAGCGCGACGCGCACGCGGACTTCCTGGCGATGATGAAGGACTTCGACGGCCGGCTCGCCCCGGCGGTCGTGCACTGCTTCACCGGCAGTCGCGGGGAGCTGTTCGATTACCTCGACCGCGACTGGCACATCGGCATCACCGGCTGGCTGTGCGACGAACGCCGCGGCCAGCACCTGCGCGAACTGGTGAAGAGCATTCCCGCGCACCGGCTGATGGTCGAGACCGACGCGCCGTACCTGTTGCCACGCACGCTGCAGCCGCCGCCGAAGGACCGCCGCAACGAGCCGATGTTCCTGCCGCACATCGTCGCGGAACTGGCACGGGATCGCGGCGAGGACGTGGCGACGACCGCGGCGGCAACGACGGCGACCGCGGGCGGGTTCTTCCGCCTGCACGGCTGACGCCACGCCTTCCGACCGTCGCCACCGGCGGCGGCGGCGGTCTCCCGCGGGATCGGCACCGGGCCGTTCCCGGTACCGCCCGCTTCACTCCGCAGGCCTGCGGGCCCCGGGGGATCCAGCGGGCCGGCCGCGGGACCTGCGCGGGCCCGTTCGGGGGAAGCCCGGGGAATGGGCCGGCCGCGGCGGCTTTTTGCGTTTGCATGGATGCCACCGCTCCTTGCCTTCCGCAGCCGTCATGCCACAACCCGGACCGACCCGCCTCAGCTTCGAAGACACGGTGGTCGATTTCGCCGGGCGCCGGCTGCTGCACGGTGGCGCCGAACAGCCCCTGGAGCCGAAGGCTTTCGCGGTGCTGGCCCTGCTGGCCGGTGCCCCCGGCCGGGTCTTCGCCCGCGACGAGATCCTCGACGCGGTCTGGGGACACCGCCACGTCACTCCCGGCGCGCTGAACCGGATCATGTCGCTGCTCCGGCACGCGCTGGGCGAGGACGCGCAGCATCCGCGCCTGGTGCACACCGTGCACGGCACCGGTTACCGCTTCGACCTGCCGGTGGCCGCGGATCCGGCGGCGACGGATGCGGAACCGGCCGTCGGCGCACGCGCCGCGGCGCCGGCGCACGCGCCGCGCAAGACCGGATAGCCCGCCATCGCCTTCCCACCGGCGCTGGCGGGCTTGCGGCCGATTCAGCCGCGCCGCTGCGCCTCGTACGCCTGCAGGTGCACCCAGGCCGCCCGCAGCAACGGCGCGGCGATGCCGGCGGCACGCGCGCGATGCAGCATGTCGCCGACGATGTGCGCGGCCTCGACCCGGCCGCCAGCCTCCAGGTCGCGCAGCATCGACGCTTTCACTTCCAGGCCCGGCTGGGTCAGCGTTTCCAGCGCCTTCGCCTGCGCGGCGGCGGGGATCGGCTCGCCGCCGGCCGCGGCGACCGCCACGCATTCGGCATGCAGGGCGCGCATGAAGTCCGCGCCGCCCTCGGTCGCGGCAATCGTGCCGACGCTGGCGCGCATCAGGCAGGTGCCGGCGGCCAGCGCGGCGAGGAACGAGAACTTGATCCACTGTTCCTGCGCGATCCGCGGCGAGGCGACGTGGTCGATGCCGGCCCGCCCGCACAGCCGCGCGAACGCGGCGACGCGCGGACTGATCGCGTCCGCATCGCGTTCGCCGAAGGTGATCGACGCGGGTCTGGCGAGGTGCAGGATCTCGCCTGCCGGCCCCTTGGTCGCGCTGATGAAGCACAGCCCGCCGAGCACCCGCCCGCGGCCGAAGCGCGCGTCGAGCGCGGCGTAATGCCGCAGGCCGTTGAGGATCGGCAGCACCGTGGTGCCGTCGCCGACCGCCGGCGCGATCGCGTCGATCGCGCCGGCGAGGTCGTAGGCCTTGCAGCTGAGGACGACGAGGTCGAAGGCGGCCTCTTTCGCCCGCGCGGGCAGCGCATCGGCAGTGACGTACGGAACCCGGAGGTCGGCGTCGCCGAGCGGGCTGCGGATCTGCAGGCCGTTCCGTGCCAGCTGCTCCGCGCGCGACGGGCGCACGAGGAAGGTCGCGTCGATGCCGTGCTGCGCCAGCCTTCCGCCGAAGTACCCCCCGGTGCCGCCAGCGCCGAGAACCAGTATCCGCATCTGCTCTCCCTTGCGGGGCCGGGCTCGCCCGGCGCCGCGAAAATCAACTGCGCAACCCGGCCCCGCGCCGCAACAGCCACAGCGCGAACAGGCTCAACCCGACCACGAAGCCGATCATCAGCGCGAACGCCACCCACAACGGCACGTCGGACTGGCCGAGCAGGCCGTAGCGGAACGCGTTGACCATGTAGAAGATCGGGTTGGCGTGGGTCATCGCCTGCGCCCATTCCGGCAGCAGCTTGACCGAATAGAACACGCCGCCCAGGTAGGTCAGCGGGGTCAGCACGAAGGTCGGCACGATCGCGATGTCGTCGAACTTCTTCGCGTAGGCGGCGTTGATGAAGCCGGCCAGCGAGAAGATCGCCGCGCCGAGCAGCACCGTGGCCAGGGTCACGAACGGATGCGGCACGCGCAGGCGGGTGAAGAACAGCGCGATCAGCAGCACGATCGCGCCGACCATGATCCCGCGCAGCACCGCGCCGGCGACGTAGCCCCACAGGATCACCCAGTTCGGCATCGGGCTGACCAGCAGCTCCTCGACGTGGCGGCCGAACTTGGCGCCGAAGAAGCTCGACGAGATGTTGCCGTAGCTGTTCTGGATCACGCTCATCATCACCAGGCCGGGGACGATGAACTGCATGTAGCTGAAGCCGCCCATGTCGCCGATGCGGCTGCCGATCAGGCCGCCGAAGATCAGGAAGTACAGGGTCATCGTGATCGCCGGCGGCACCAGGGTCTGGCCCCAGATGCGCAGGATGCGCGCGACCTCGCGGCGGACGATGGTGCCGAGCGCGACGAGGTTGCGCTGCGCGTCGGTCGGCCCGGCGGCCGCGGCGGACTTGGTTTCGACGCGGGTGCTCATGCGGCCTTCTTCCCGTCGCCGCCGTTGCCGGTCAGGCGCACGAACAGCTCCTCGAGGCGGTTGCTCTTGGTGCGCATCGAGCGCACGCGGATGCCGGCGTCGCCGAGCGCGGCGAACACGCGGTTCAGGTCCATCGCGCGCGGCATGTCGAGGTCGAGCGTGTGGTGGTCGGCGGCGTGCAGCGTCGCGCCTTCGATCCGCGGCAGCTGCGCCGGCAGCGCGCCGTCGATGTCGAACAGGAAGCCCTCGACGTCGAGCTTGGCCAGCAGCGCCTTCATCGGCCCCTGCTCGACGATCTCGCCGCGGTCGATGATCGCGAGGTTGCGGCACAGGCTTTCCGCTTCCTCCAGGTAATGCGTGGTCAGGATGATCGTGGTGCCGGCGGCGTTGATCTCCTTCAGCGTCTTCCACATGCCGCGGCGGATCTCGATGTCGACGCCGGCGGTGGGTTCGTCGAGGATCAGCAGCTTCGGCCGGGTCATCATCGCCCGCGCGATCATCAGCCGCCGCTTCATGCCGCCGGACAGGGTGCGGCTCATCACGTTGGCCTTGTCCCACAGCTGCGCGCGCCGGAGTTCTTCTTCCGCGCGCACGATCGCCTCGGCGCGCGGGATGCCGTAGAAGCCGGCGTAGTTCACGCAGATGTCCAGCGGCTTCTCGAACATGTTGAAGTTCAGTTCCTGCGGCACCAGCCCGAGCAGGCGCATCGCGCCTTCGCGGTCGCGCGACAGGTCGACGCCGAACACCGCGACGTCGCCGGAGGACTTGTTGACCAGCGAACTGACGATGCCGATCAGCGTCGACTTGCCGGCGCCGTTGGGGCCGAGCAGGGCGAAGAAGTCGCCCGGCGCGACCTGCAGCGACACGCCCTTCAGCGCGGCGGTGCCGTTGTCGTAGGTCTTGCGCAGCTCGCGGATCGCGAGCGCGGGAACGGGGGTTGCGGAATCCATGCGGAAATCCATCTGGTGCGTGCCGCGGGAATCGATGCGGCGACGCGGCGGGAATGGCGATTATTATAGGCGTCCCGCCGGACCGGTCCCGGCACAGTGCGTCCCATTCCTTGGCCATCGTCCAGTTCCCGTTGCGGCTGATCGAACGCCGCATGCTCGCGCCGAGCGTCGGCCACTACCGTTTCGTCCGCGACGACGGACAGGCGCTGGACTTCGCGCCCGGCCAGTTCATCCAGGTGCACTTCGCCTACGCCGACGGCACCGCGACCAAGCGCAGCTATTCGCTGGCCAGCCTGCACGACCACGCGCGCGGCGCCGGCGATCCGGTCGAGATCGCGGTCAGCTACGTCTCCGGCGGCGCGGCGACCGCGCTGTTCGAAGGGCTCGAACCCGGCGGCCAGGTGCAGGCCAGCGGCCCGTACGGGCGTTTCTGCCTGATGCCCGGCGACGCCAACCGCCGCTACCTGCTGATCGCCACCGGCACCGGCGTCACGCCGTACCGCGCGATGCTGCCGCAGCTGGAAAGGCTGATCGACGAGCGCGGCATCGAGGTCGTGCTGCTGTTCGGCGCGCGCACGCCGGCCGAGCTGCTGTATGGCGACGAGTTCCGCGCCTTCGCCGCCGCGCATCCGCGGTTCCGCTTCGTGCCGTGCCTGTCGCGCGAACTGCCGGCGCCCGGGTCGCCGCACGCGCACGCCGACGTGCGCCACGGCTACGTGCAGCAGCACCTGGCCGAATTCGCGCCGGACCCGGCCACCGACATCGCCTACCTGTGCGGCAACCCGAACATGGTCGACGCCTGCTTCGAGGCGCTGAAACAAGCCGGCCTGCCGGTACCGCAGATCCGCCGCGAGAAGTACGTCAGCAGCAAGTGACCCGCCGAAGCGTCCCTGGGGCGCGACCGCGAAACCTTCCGGACAGGGTGGAGGCGGGCGGGCTTGCCCCCGCGGGAATGTAAAGGACGCTTGACAAGCTGCGGGGACCGGCCTATCTTGGCTGTCAAGCACGCTTGACAGGTCATGCCATGAACTGGATTCCCGCTTGCCGCCATCCCGCGCTCCACTATTTCAGCTGCGCACTGGCCTTCTTCGCGATCGGCACCCGCCAGCCGGCCTTCGTCGGCATTGGTTTCGCCTTCCTGGGCCTGGCCATCGCCGCGCTGCGCAACAACCCGGCGCCATGACCGGTTGTCGCCGCGCCGCCATCGCCGTTTTCTGCATCAGCCTGGTCTCGCTGGCGCTGTCCGCCGGTGCCGGATGGCTGCGGTTGCCGGTGGGCGACGCCGCACGCGGTTTTCTCGCGGGCCTCGGCGTCGGTGGCCTGTTCCTCGCCCTGCTGCTGTGGTTCACGCCGGGCGGCATCCACGACAGCGCGCCGAAGGCATTGGCACGCCGCTATTACCGCGAGTTCTTCCCGCCGATGGCGGCGTATACCGTGGTGATGCTGTTCTGGGGCCGGCTGCTGCGCCATGTCGATGCGACGTGGCTGCGCACGCTGGTCGCGCTGTTGCCGGCCCTGCTGGTGGCGTTGGCGATGCGCGCGATCGCGCGCTACGTCCGCGATTCGGATGAAATGCAGCGCCGCATCGAACTGGAATCGGTCGGCATCGCCGCCGGGCTGGTCAGCATCGGCTACATGACCGCCGGCTTCCTGCAGAGCGCGAAGCTGATCGCGGTCTCCGGCAGCGTGGCGATGCTGATGGTGTTCCCGGCGATCTGCATGGTCTACGGCATCGCCAAGATCTTCATCGCGCGGCGCTACGCATGAACAACCGGTTGCGCGAACTGCGCGAGGCGCGCGGCTGGTCGCAGGGCCAGCTGGCCGAGGAACTCGAGGTTTCGCGGCAGACGGTCAACGCGCTGGAGACCGGCAAGTACGACCCCAGCCTGCCGCTGGCGTTCCGCATCGCGCGGCTGTTCGATTCGAGCATCGAAGCGATCTTCCTGTACGAACACGACTGACCGATTCCCCTTCCCTTCCGGAGCAAACGATCCATGTCCCGCAGAACCAGGATAGTGCTCGCCTTCGCGGTGCTGGCCGCGGTGTTCGGCTGGCGCCTGCTGCACCGGCCGGCGCCGGCCGAGGCGCCGAAGCAGGCCGCGCTCGCGGCGGCGCCCGCAACGACCGTGCCGAAGCGCAAGTACGGCGCGCTGGAATTCTCGCCGTGCGCGCTGCCGTCGCCCGCCGGCGGCGCGCTGGAGGCGCAGTGCGCGACGTTCGAAGTCGCCGAGAACCCGGCCGCGCCGCAAGGCCGCAAGCTCGCGCTGAACCTGGCCTGGCTGCCGGCCACCGAGGAAGCCGACATCGCACCCGACCCGGTGTTCTTCCTCGCCGGCGGCCCCGGCCAGTCGGCGACCGAGTCCTATCCGCCGCTGAATTCCGCCTTCGCCGAACTGCGCAAGCACCGCCACGTGCTGCTGCTCGACCAGCGCGGCACCGGCAAATCGAACCCGCTGTCCTGCCGCCTCGACGGGGCCGGGGACGAAACCGACGAAGACATGGCCGTGGCGGTGAAGCGCGTCGAAACCTGCCGCGACGAATTGTCGAAGCGGGCCGACCTGCGCTTCTACACGACCACCGACGCGGTGCGCGACCTCGAAGCGCTGCGCGCCGCGCTCGGCGCCCGGCAGGTCGACCTGGTCGGCGTGTCCTACGGCACCCGCGTCGCCCAGCAGTACGCGATGCGCCACCCCGAGCGCACGCGCAGCATCGTGCTCGATTCGGTGGTGCCGAACACGCTGGTGCTCGGCAACATCTTCGCACGCAACCTCGACGACGCGCTGGCGCTGCAGTTCGGCCTCTGCGAGAAGGACGCGACCTGCCGCGACAGGCTCGGCGACCCGCGCAAGGAACTCGACAGGCTGCTGGAGACCCTGCGCCGCGACCCGCCGCTGGTGCGCTACCGCGACGCCCGCACCGGCGAGCAGCGCGAGCAGCGCCTGCGCGCGGCGCACGTCGCCGGCCTGGTGCGGATGTACGCCTACATGCCGACCGTCGCGACCCTGCTGCCGGTGCTGATCCACGAAGCCAACCAGGGTCGCTACGAGGCGCTGGTCGCGCTGACCCGGATGCTGTACGGCGAACTCGAGGACGCGATGGCGATGGGCATGCAGCTGTCGGTGGTGTGCAGCGAGGACGGCGACGGCATCGTCCGCAGCAGCGACGACGACGGCACCGTGCTCGGCCACGAGCTGACCGACTTCCTCGCCGCGCAATGCAAGGTCTGGCCGAAGGGCGGGGTACCGGCGGATTTCCACGCCCCGCTGGCGACCGGCGTGCCGGCGCTGCTGCTGGAAGGCGAGTACGACCCGGTCACCCCGCCGCGCTACGGCGAGGAGGTGGCGAAGTCGCTGCCCAACGGCCGCCTGCTGGTGCTGCGCGGGCAGGGCCACAACGTGATCGGCGCCGGCTGCATGCCGAAGCTGTTCGCGCAGTTCGTCGAGAAGACCGACGCGAAGGCGCTCGACGCGGGCTGCCTCGACGCGCTCGCCTACGCGCAACCCTTCACCAGCTACAACGGATGGAACCCATGATCGTCGCCGACCACCTGCGCAAGACCTTCCCCGGCAAGGGCCGGAAAGACCCCCCGGTGATCGCCGTGGACGACGTCGGCTTCGAGGCCCGCGACGGCGAGATCACCGGCCTGCTCGGCCCCAACGGCGCCGGCAAGACCACCACCCTGCGCATGCTGTACACGCTGATGCGGCCCGAGGCCGGCCGGGTGCTGGTCGACGGCGTCGACGTGGCGGCGGACCCGGAAGCGGCGCGGCGCGCGCTCGGCGTGCTGCCGGACGCGCGCGGCGTGTACAAGCGCCTGAGCGCGCGCGAGAACATCGCCTACTTCGGCGAACTGCACGGGCTGTCGCGCGCGCAGGTCGAGGAGCGCACCAGGATCCTGTCGGCCGCGCTGCAGATGGACGACTTCCTCGACCGCCGCACCGAGGGCTTCTCGCAGGGCCAGCGCACCAAGACCGCGATCGCGCGCGCGCTGGTCCACGACCCGAAGAACGTGATCCTCGACGAGCCGACCAACGGCCTCGACGTGATGACCACGCGCGGCCTGCGCGAATTCCTGCGGCAGCTGCGCGCCGAGGGCCGCTGCGTGATCTTCTCCAGCCACATCATGCAGGAGGTCGCCGCGCTGTGCGACCGCATCGTGGTGATCGCGCACGGCAGGGTCGTCGCGCAGGGCACGCCGCAGCAGCTGCGCGCGCAGGCCGGCGAGGACAACCTGGAGGACGCCTTCGTCCGCCTGATCGGCTCGGAGGAGGGCCTGCTCGCATGAACGCGACGACATCGAAGCCATCGAACGGGATCGGCAACCTGTGGACCGTGCTGCGCAAGGAACTGCGCGACTTCACCCGCGACCGCCGCACGCTGGCGCTGACCCTGCTGATCGGGCCGCTGTTCTACCCGGTGCTGCTGTTCGGCATCGGCAAGCTGACGGCGCTGCGCGCGCAGACCCAGCTGGAGAAGCCGCTGGAGATCTACATGGCCGGTGCCGAGGGTGCGCCGAACCTGGTCGCGTGGCTGGCCGGGCAGGGCATCCGCGCCAAGGCCGACGCCGGCGACGCGAAGACGCTGGAAGCGCGCATCGATGCGGCGATCCGCAACCAGAGCGAGGACGTGGCGCTGGTGATCGGCGCGGACTACGCCGACGACTGGCGCGCCGGCCGCCCGGCCAGGGTCACCGTGGTCGCCGATTCGACCAGCCGCAACGCCGACCTGATGGTCGCGCGGGTCAAGGCCGCGCTCGGCGCCTACGGCCAGCAGGTCGGCGCGCTGCGCCTGCTCGCGCGCGGCATCGATCCGTCGATCACCCGCGCGGTCGGCGTCGAGGACCGCGACCTCGCCACGCCGGAGGCCAAGCGCGGCCTGCTGCTGTCGGTGCTGCTGCCGTTGATCATGATGATCTTCGCCTTCCTCGGCGGCGCCGCGATCACGCTGGACGCGACCGCCGGTGAACGCGAGCGCCAGTCGCTGGAGCCGCTGCTGGCCACGCCGGCGCCGCGCTGGGCCATCGTCAGCGGCAAGATGCTGGCGGCGGGCGCGCTGGGCGTGCTCGGGCTGGTGCTGACCCTGCTGTCGTTCAAGTTCGCCGCGACGGTCGCCTCGGGTTCGCTCGGCGCGCTCGACGTCAGCGTGCCGGCGATCCTCAAGCTGCTGCTGGTGCTGCTGCCGCTGGTGCTGCTCGGCACCGCGCTGCTGACCTTCCTCGCGGCGGGCGCGAAGAGCCTGAAGGAAGCGCAGAGCCACATGACCCTGCTGATGTTCCTGCCGATGCTGCCGGCCTACGCGCTGATGGCCTATCCGCTGAAGGCGCAGGCGCTGTGGCAGTACGCGGTGCCGTTCCTGGCGCAGAACCAGCTGCTGGTGAAGATCACCCGCGGCGAAGCGGCGACGCCGGCGCAGTGGGGCGTGTACCTGGTCTGCGCGTTCGGCCTGGCCCTGCTGCTGTGGCTGGGCGCGGTGTGGCGCTACCGGCAGGAGAAGCTGGCGATCTCGGCCTGAGCCGGGCCGCAACGACGAAGGCCGGCTCGCGCCGGCCTTCGTCCGTTTCCGCCTTCATGCGGGCGCTCAGCCGCCCGGGGTGAAATTGATCGTGCGCCGGGTCGTGGTCGGCTGCGGGATCGGCGCGAACTTCCAGCGCCGCACCGCGCTCAGCGCCTCGCGGTCGAAGATCCGCGGCGGGTTCGAGCGGACCACGCGCGCATTGGTCACGGAACCGTCGGTGCCGACGGTCAGCTCCACCATCACTTCGCCGGCGGTGCCGGCGCGCTGCGCCTCGGCCGGGTAGCGCGGCGACGGCATGCTGATCGCGCGCAGGGTGGGAGGCTCGGGTGCCGCGGTGGCCGGCGAGGCCGGGGTCGTCTGCGCAGGCGCCGCGGTGCGGGCCGCCGCCTCGCGCTCGCGCTGCTGCGCGGCGGCCTGTTCGGCGGCACGGGTGCGGGCTTCCTCCTGCTGCGCAGCGAGGGCCTCGGCGGCCTTGCGCTGCTGTTCGGCCTGCTGGGCCTTGCGCTGCTCTTCCTGTTTCTTCGCCAGCTCCTGCGCCTTGGCCGCCTCTTCGACACTGCGCCTGCTGGCCGCCTGCTGCGCCGAGGCGATGGTCTGCTTCAGCCGCGGCAGCGACGGCGCGCGCGGGTCGGTGCGTTCGATCAGCGCGGACAGGCGTTGCGCCTCGGCGAAATCCTCGCGCGCGATGCTCTGCTCGGCGGCGATCACCGTGTACGGCAGCAGGTCGGTCAGCGCGCTGGTGACGGCCGGATTATCCGGCTGCTTGTCGCGCGCGGCCAGGTAGTACTCGAGCGCGTTGTCGCCGCCCGGCGAATAGATGCGGTTGTCGCTGAGCGCCTTGGTCGCCGCTTCGCGCAGCTGTTCGGCGCTCATCGCCGTGACGTTCGCCGCCGGCGCGGCCGGCGCGGCGGTCGTGTCCGCGGCCGGCGTGGCGGCCGGCGTGCTGGCGGTCGGCGCGGCCGCTTGTTCCTGTTTCGAGCATGCCGCCAGCGCGATCAGCAACAGCAACGCCGGCGCACGCGATTTCGTGCAGTTCGTGGCAAAAGACATTTTTTTGGATTCCCCTGATAACCCGAGTTGCGCCCCACGCATAAGAACGCGCCATTTGCCCGCTTTTGTCAACCCGCGGCCGGTTATTTGCCGATGCAGAAGGTCGAAAATATGCGCCCGAGCAGGTCGTCGGGCGTGACCGTTCCGGTGATCTCGCCCAGGGCGTCGTGGGCGAGGCGCAATTCTTCTGCGGCCAGCTCGAGCCGTTCGTGACCGAATTCACGGTTTGCGGCGTCGGCATGGGCGTGGGCGCGGCGCAACGCCTCGACGTGGCGCGCGCGCGCGGAGAATTCGCCATCGCTGCCTTCGCCCGCATGTCCCAGCGCCAGCGCGCGCAGCCGGCTGTGCAATTCCGGCAGGCCCTGTCCGCTGCGCGCGGAAACGAACACGCGGTGCGCATCGCCCGCCGGCGTGGCGGCGAGCAGGTCGGCCTTGTTGTGGATCCACAGCCGCTGCGGCACGCCGGCGATCGCGTCGGCGACCGCGGTCGCGCCGGCTTCCGCATCGCGCGCGTCGAGCACCACCAGGGCCAGGTCGGCGCGCTGCAATTCGTCGCGCGCGCGGCGCATGCCTTCGCGCTCGATCGCGTCGCCGCCCTCGCGCAGTCCGGCGGTGTCGACCAGGGTCAGCTCGAGGCCGTCGATGCGGATGGTTTCGCGCAGCGTGTCGCGGGTGGTGCCGGCGATGTCGGTGACGATGGCGCGGTCGCTGCCGGCCAGCGCGTTCAGCAACGAGCTCTTGCCGGCATTCGGCGGGCCGATGATCACCGCGTGCATGCCGTCGCGCAGCTTGCGCCCGCGTTCGGCGTCGGCGAGCAGCGCGGCGAGCGCGGCGAGCGTTTCGCCGAGGCGTGCGCGCACCTGCGCGCCGCCGAGGGTATCGAGCGGCTCGTCGGCGAAATCGATCGCGGCCTCGACGTGCACGCGCAGCGCCAGCAGCGCCGCGGCGATGGCGTCGACGCGGCGCGAGAACGCGCCGTCGAGCGCGCGGCGCGCGGCGCGCGCGGCGCGGCTGTCGGCGGCGGCGATCAGGTCGGCGATCGCCTCGGCCTGGGCGAGGTCCAGCTTGCCGTTGACGAAGGCGCGCTCGCTGAACTCGCCGGGACGCGCATGCCGCGCGCCGAGCGCGCAGGCGCGCGCGACCAGTTGCTGCAGCACGACCGGACTGCCGTGCGCCTGCAATTCGACCACGTCCTCGCCGGTGAAGCTGGCCGGCGCCGGGAACGACAACGCAATGCCGTCGTCGATCGCCTCGCCATCGTCGCCGCGAAACCGCGCGTAGTGCGCCTGGCGCGGTTCCAGCCGCCTCGCGCAAATCGCTTCCGCGATCGCGCGCGCGCGCGGTCCCGACAAGCGCACGATGCCGACGCCGCCCGCGCCCGGCGCGGTGGCGATTGCGGCGATGGTGTCGGTGCCGGGCGTGGACATCGGGAGCAGGGATTCCGGAGTCGGGTGAAAGCGTATCGAAAGCGCAACGCCCGTGGGAGCGGCTTCCCGCCGCGAGATCCGGCCGCCTTCCGCTTGTCGTCCCGAATGCCGCGGGGGAACCAGCGCTTCGCGGCATTCGGCGCAAGAACGACAACGGGCCCCGACTGCGTTCGGGACGACGGCACCCATCGAGGGTCGAAAGCCCGCGGCTGGGAGTTGCTCCCGCGAAAGCAAAAAGGAACCCGCCTCTCGGCGGGTTCCCTGGCCCTTACTTGGCCGCGGCCGTCGCCGGCTTCGCCTCGCCGTACTTGCGCAGCATGTACCACTGCTGCAGCAGGCCGAGGCCGCCGTTCGCCACCTGGTACAGCACCAGGCCGGCCGGCAGGAAGGCCAGCACCACGCCGAACGCCAGCGGCATGAACTGCATCATCTTCTGCTGCATCGGGTCCATGCCGGTCATCGGCGTGAGCCGCTGCGTGAACCACATGATCGCCATGTTCAGCACCGGCAGCACGAAGTACGGGTCGCGCGCGGTCAGGTCCTGGATCCACAGCGTCCACGGCGCCTGGCGCAGCTCGACCGACTCGGCCAGCATCCAGTACAGCGCCATGAAGATCACGATCTGCGGGATCACCGGCAGGCAGCCGGCCATCGGGTTGATCTGCTCCTTCTTGTACAGCTCCATCATCGCCTGCTGGTACTTCGCCCGGTCGTCGCCGTAGCGTTCCTTCAGCTGCTGCAGGCGCGGGGCGAACTTGCGCATCTTCGCCGCCGACTTGTACTGCGCGGCCGACAGCTTGAACAGCGCCAGCTTCAGCAGCACCACCAGGCCGATGATCGCCCAGCCCCAGTTGCCGAACAGGCCATGCAGCTTGCTCAGCACCCAGAACAGGCCTTCGGCGATCACCGCGAAGATCTTGAACTGGCTGTAGTCGACCGCGCGCTGCAGGCCGGGCACGTTCTGCGCCTGCATCTGCTCGACCAGCTTCGGCCCGACCCACAGCCGCGCTTCGCTGGCGGCTTTCTGCCCCGGCGCGACTTCGACCGCCGGGCCGAGTTCGCGCACCAGCGCCTGCGCGCCGCCGTTGGGCGCGTCCAGCGACACCGTGACCTTGTCGTCCGCCTGCGGGATCCATGCGCTGAAGAAATGGTGCTGCAGCATCGCGATCCAGCTTTGCTGCATGCTCTGGTCGACCTTGCCGTCCTCCAGGTACTTGTCGAACTTGCGGCGTTCGTAGCCGGTGTCCGGGCTGTACCAGGCGGCGCCGCGGAAGCTGAAGGATTCCGGGTTGGTCATGCCGGTCTTGACCACCGGCGGTTTGCGCAGGAGCCAGCGGTAGATCTGGCCCTGCCAAGGCGTGCCGCCGTTGTTGATCACTTCGTCACGCACGCTGATCGCGTATTGCCCGCGCTTGAAGGTATAGGTGCGACGAATGCTGACGCCGCCTTTCCCGTTCCAGACGAAGGGCACCACGATTTCGTTTGCGTCCTGCAGTTCGATCGCTCCGGCCTGTTCGGGCACGAAGCCGCCAAGATGGGTCGGTGCGTTGCCCGCGGCGTTCATCCAACCGCTCTGCGCGACGTAGTAGTGCTCCGCATCACTGGCGAACAACCGGACTGGCGGGCTGCCGGCGGTCTTGCTTTGCGGATACTTGAGCAAATCCGCCTGCAACACGGTAGCGCCGTCGAGAACCACCCGTAGCACATCGGTACTTACGGTGACCACATTGGTAGCGAGCGCCGGCGTGGCGGCCGCGGAAGGCAATGCCGCCGCAGGCCGGGAAACTGGAACCGCTACTTGCGGTACGGCGACGGAATCAGTCGCGCCGGCCGTCGGCGGTGGGGGCGCCACGGGGTTCACCGCCGGCGTCACCGGCGCGGCCGCATCCTTGGGCGCATTGAACTTGCCCCACTCCATCCACAGCAGGGTCGCCACGATCAGCCAGGCGAAAAACAGGAAAACACGGGTCTGGTTCATCGGGCAGGCAGTCTCAACCGGCGTCGGATTCCGGTTCGTCAGTGGAATGGGATGTCGAGGATGCAGCGGGGGAATTCAAGGGCGGCGGCATTGTGCCGTCCACGGCCGGCGCGGGCAATGCACCGGCGCGGCGCAGGGTCTGCACGAACGCTTCGGCCAGTTGCTCGGCGCGCGCCGCGGATGCGCCGGCGCGCGCGACCACGACGTAGTCGCCACCCGCCAGTTGCGCGCGCAGCAGGCGGAAGCGTTCGCGCAACACGCGCTTGATCCGGTTGCGCGCCACCGCGCGCGCATCGACCTTGCGCGACACCGCCAGGCCCAGCCGCGGCGGCGTGGCGGCGCGATGCCAGTGCAGGGTCAGCAGCGGGTGCGAAGTGCGTCGCGCCCGTTCGAACGCGCGCGCGTAGTCGGACTGCGCGCGTACCCGTGCGGTGCGCGGGAAGCGCGCGGCAACCGCGGGTTCCGGGAGATTCGCCATCTTCAAGACACGACAAAGCCCGCACTGGAGTGCAGCGCGGGCTTGGCGGGGACTCGCATTGCGACGGTCGGCCGCGTGGCGCGGCCGGCGGGCCTCAGGCGGTGAGGCGCTTGCGGCCCTTGGCGCGGCGACGGGCCAGGACCTTGCGGCCATCGGCGGTCTTCATGCGCGCACGGAAGCCGTGGTCGCGCTTGCGCTTGAGGTTGCTGGGTTGGAAGGTGCGCTTGGTGGCCATGGGGCCCTCGGGCGTGAAATGGGTGGGAAAGAACCGGAAATTCTATAGGATGCGCGGACTTGCGGTCAAGGCGCGGCGTCCTTCGCGAAGGAACCGGCCGGAGCGGTGCCGACCCGGCCATTCATCCGACCGCCGCGCACGGCGGCGGCGGCGCTTCGTGGTAGTCTCCCCTGCCCCATTTTCCCCGTCCGCGTGCCGCCGAAGGCGTCGCGCCGCTTTTCCGACGACGCCTGCTTTTCGAGGTACCGATTTTCCGATGGATGCTTGGCCCCGCTGCCTGGAACGCCTGGAAGCCGAACTGCCGGCCGAGGACGTGCACACCTGGCTCAAACCGCTGCAGGCGGAACAGCGCAACGACGCGATGGTGCTGTACGCGCCGAACGCCTTCATCGTCGAACAGGTGCGCGAGCGCTACCTGGCCCGGATCCGCGAACTGCTGGCGCATTACGCCGGCCAGCACGACGTGTCGCTGGAGATCGGTTCGCGCGCGCGGCTCGCCGAGCCCCTGGCCTCGCCGACCGCGACTGCGACTGCGACTGCGACCGCGGCGGCGGCGGCGCTGGAGCCGTTCGCCGGCAACCTCGACGGGCACTACACCTTTGACAATTTCGTCGAGGGCCGCAGCAACCAGCTCGGCCGCGCCGCGGCGTGGCAGGCCGCGCAGAAGCCCGGCGACCGCGCGCACAACCCGCTGCTGCTGTACGGCGGCACCGGCCTCGGCAAGACCCACCTGATGTTTGCGGTCGGCAACGAGATGCGCCGGCTGAATCCGGCCGCGCGCGTGCTGTACCTGCGCAGCAACGAGTTCTACAACGCGTTCTTCCGCGCCCTGCAGAACAAGACCGCCGACCAGTTCAAGCGCCAGTTCCAGCACATCGACGCGCTGCTGATCGACGACATCCAGTTCTTCGCCGGCAAGGACCGCACCCAGGAGGAGTTCTTCCACACCTTCAACATGCTGTTCGACGGCCGCCAGCAGATCATCATGACCTGCGACCGCTACCCGCGCGAAGTCGAAGGCCTGGAACCGCGGCTGAAATCGCGGTTGGGCTGGGGCCTGTCGGTGGCGATCGACCCGCCCGACTTCGAGACGCGCGCGGCGATCGTGCTGGCCAAGGCGCGCGAGCGCGGCGTGCAGATCCCCGAGGAAGTGGCGTTCCTGCTGGCGAAGAAGATGCGCAGCAACGTGCGCGACCTCGAGGGCGCGATCAACACGCTGACCGCGCAGGCCAACTTCACCGGCCGCGCGATCACCCCCGAATTCGCCCAGGAGACCCTGCGCGACCTGTTGCGTGCGCAGCAGCAGGCGGTCAGCGTCGGCAACATCCAGAAGATCGTCGCCGACTATTACGGCCTGCAGCTCAAGGACCTGCTCGGCAAGAAGCGCACGCGTTCGCTGGCGCGGCCGCGCCAGGTCGCGATGGCGCTGGCCAAGGAGCTGACCGAACACAGCCTGCCGGAAATCGGCGACGCGTTCTCCGGCCGCGACCACACCACCGTGCTGCACGCCTGCCGGCAGATCCGCACGCTGATGGAAACCGACGGCAAGCTGCGCGAGGACTGGGACAAGCTGATCCGCAAGCTGAGCGAGTAACCGTTCGTTCGGCGCAAGGCGCGGCGATTCCGACGCCCCACCGGCCGGTTGTGGTCCCGAGGCGGACCCGACCCCAGCCGTTGGGGCGTTTGTGCGTCCGCGTCATTCAAACCGCAGACGAAACGCGTACAGTTCCGTAAACTTCGTGGGCAAGCATCGAACGGGTTGTGGACAAGCCGGGGACAGTTTCCGGCCCGGTTTTTTATCCACAGCTTGTCCTGCCCTAGCGGGGAGCCTATCCACGTTCCGGCAGTACTGAAAACTTCTTGTTTTTCAGTGGCTTATCTTGGTTATACCGGATTCGGCGCGACTCCAGCGCCACCGCTTTTCGATTTAATCTACAAACCAGACAAGGCAAGGGGCCGTCCACGACATGCGTTTCAGTCTGCAGCGAGAAGCACTCCTCAAACCGCTGGCCCAGGTCGTCAACGTCGTAGAACGGCGGCAAACCCTGCCGGTACTGGCCAACTTCCTGGTCCAGGTGGAGAAAGGCCAGCTGTCGCTGACCGGCACCGACCTGGAAGTGGAGATGATCGCGCGCAGCGCGGTCGACGACGCGAAGGACGGTGAAACCACGATCCCGGCGCGCAAGCTGTTCGAAATCGTCCGCGCCCTGCCCGACGGCAGCCAGGTCACCGTCTCGCAATCGGGCGACAAGGTCACGGTGCAGGCCGGACGCAGCCGCTTCACGCTGGCCACGCTGCCGGCCAACGATTTCCCGTCGGTCGACGAGGTCGAGGCGACCGAGCGGGTCAACGTGCCGGAAGCGGTGCTGAAGGAACTGATCGAGCGCACCGCGTTCGCGATGGCGCAGCAGGACGTGCGCTACTACCTCAACGGCCTGCTGTTCGACCTGCGCGACAAGACCCTGCGCTGCGTCGCCACCGACGGCCATCGCCTGGCCCTGTGCGAGGCCGCGCTGGAAACCAATGTCGGCGCCAAGCGCCAGATCATCGTGCCGCGCAAGGGCGTGACCGAACTGCAGCGCCTGCTCGAGGGCGGCGACCGCGTGCTCGAGCTGGAAGTCGGCCGCAGCCATATCCGGGTCAAGCGCGACGACGTCAGTTTCACCTCGAAGCTGATCGACGGCCGCTTCCCCGACTACGAGGCGGTGATCCCGATCGGCGCCGACCGCGAGGTCAAGCTGGACCGCGAAGTCCTGCGCGCGGCGCTGCAGCGCGCGGCGATCCTGTCCAACGAGAAGTACCGTGGCGTCCGCGTCGAGGTTTCCCCGGGACAGTTGAAGATCAGCGCGCACAATCCGGAACAGGAAGAGGCGCAGGAAGAGGTCGAGGCCGAAACCAAGGTCGATGGCTTGGCGATCGGTTTCAACGTCAACTACCTGTTGGACGCGCTGTCGGCGCTGCGCGACGAGTTCGTGGTGATCCAGCTGCGCGACGCCAATTCGTCGGCGCTGGTGCGCGAGGCCAGCAGCGAGAAGTCCCGCCACGTGGTGATGCCGCTGAGGCTGTAATGCGAAGCCTGCCGCCAGGGCCCGGCCAACCGTGGCCGGACTTTCCGATACGCCGGTTCCACGTGGAACACGGTCGACGCCCGGAAATCTCCGGGCGTCTGCGTTTCCGGGGGAGGCAATGCGGGTAACCCGGCTGGAAGTGCGCAACCTGCGCCGTTTCGGTTCCGCCGGCCTCGAGCCGGGGCCCGGACTGAACCTGATCACCGGCGACAACGGTGCCGGCAAGACCAGCCTGCTCGAGGCCCTGCATCTGATGGCCTATGGCCGGAGTTTCCGCGGCCGGGTCCGGGACGGACTGGTCCGGAGCGGTGCCGAGGCACTGGAAGTCTTCGTCGAGTGGCGGGAGGGGGCGGAATCGCGCCTGCGTCGCGCCGGATTGCGCCACAGCGGGCAGGGCTGGGAAGGGCGACTGGATGGCGCCAGCGTTTCCCAGCTGGGCGACCTGTGTGCGGCGCTGGCCGTGGTCAGCTTCGAACCGGGCAGCCACGCGCTGGTCGCCGGTGGCGGGGAACCGCGGCGCCGGCTGATCGACTGGGGTCTGTTCCACGTGGAACAGGATTTCCTCCCGCTGTGGCGGCGCTATGCCCGGGCACTGAAGCAGCGCAATGCCCTGCTGAAGGCGGGGGGCGATCCGCGCCAGCTGGACGTCTGGGATCGGGAACTGGCCGAGGCCGGGGAACCGTTGACCCAAAGGCGTCAGAGCTACCTTGAACAGCTGCAGGTGCCTCTGGGTAGGCTGGCCACGGAACTGGTCCCGGGGCTGGGTGCGGCAAGCCTGGAATTCCAGCCGGGCTGGCGTCGCCACGAGCTGCCGCTGGCCGATGCGCTGCTGCTGGCCCGGGAGCGCGACCGCGCCGCCGGTTACACGAGCATCGGCCCGCACCGGGCGGACTGGCGGGTGCGTCATGCGGCCCGGCCGAACGACGAGCCGCTGTCGCGGGGTCAGGCCAAACTGACCGCACTGGCCTGCCTGCTGGCCCAGGCCGAGGATTTCGCGTCACGACGCGGGGAGTGGCCGGTGGTCGCCCTGGACGATCTGGCATCGGAGCTCGACCCGCGGCACCAGCAGCGGGTGGTCGGGCGGCTGGCTGCCAGCGGGGCGCAGGTCTTCGTTACCGGGACCGCGATACCCGACGCCTTCGCCGGCGCCGAACCCTGGTTGTTCCACGTGGAACAAGGCGCCGTGCTGCGACACCCGTCGGCCACCTGAAGGCGGTCCGGCCGGTGACGAAAAATACTCGCACGATACGCTATAATCGCGTGTCAAACTCTATATCTAATGTGTCTCCCGCATTGCCGGGGGCGCGCCAGCATTGCCACGACGCGAACGCATGAGCGAAGAAAACCTCACCGCCCAGAATGCCATCAAGGCCGGCACCCCCGCCGGCAACTACGACGCCAACAGCATCACCGCGCTGGAAGGACTGGAAGCCGTCCGCAAGCGCCCCGGCATGTACATCGGCAACGTCCACGACGGCAGCGGCCTGCACCACATGGTGTTCGAGGTCGTCGACAACGGCGTGGACGAGGCGCTGGCCGGCCACGCCGACACCGTCACCATCACCATCCACGTCGATGGTTCGGTTTCGGTGTTCGACAACGGCCGCGGCATCCCGGTCGGCCGCCACGCCGCGATGAGCGAAAAGCTGGGCCGCGAAGTCAGCGCCGCCGAAGTCGTGATGACCGTGCTGCATGCCGGCGGCAAGTTCGACGACAACAGCTACAAGGTTTCCGGCGGCCTGCACGGCGTCGGCGTATCGGTGGTCAATGCGCTGTCGGAGAAGCTCACGCTCGACATCTGGCGCGACGGCCACCACTACCAGCAGGAATACCGCCACGGCGAACCGGCGTATCCGCTGAAGCAGCTCGAAGCCTCGACCAAGCGCGGCACGCTGGTGCGCTTCTGGCCGGCGAACGATGCCTTCAAGGGCAATACCGAGTTCCACTACGACATCCTGGCCCATCGCCTGCGCGAGCTGTCGTTCCTCAATTCGGGCGTCAAGATCACCCTGATCGACGAGCGCGGCGAAACCAAGCAGGATGTTTTCGAATACGCCGGTGGCATCCGCAGCTTCGTCGAGCACCTGGCGCAGCTGAAGAACCCGCTGCATCCGAATGTCATTTCCGTCACCGGCGAGCAGAACGGCATCACCGTGGACGTCGCCCTGCAGTGGACCGACGCCTACCAGGAAACGATGTTCTGCTTCACCAACAACATCCCGCAGAAGGATGGCGGTACCCACCTGACCGGCTTCCGCGCGGCGCTGACCCGCGTGCTGAACAAGTACATCGAGCAGACCGGCGCGGCGAAGAAGGAAAAAATCACGCTGTCCGGCGAGGACATGCGCGAAGGCATGGTCGCGGTGCTGTCGGTCAAGGTGCCGGATCCGGGTTTTTCCTCGCAGACCAAGGAAAAGCTGGTCACCGAGGAAGTGCGACCGGTCACCGACAGCGTGTTCGGCGCCAAGCTCGAGGAATTCCTGCAGGAAAACCCCAACGAGGCGCGCGCCATCGTCGGCAAGATCGTCGACGCCGCGCGTGCGCGCGAAGCCGCGCGCAAGGCGCGCGACCTGACCCGGCGCAAGGGTGCGCTCGACATCGCCGGGCTGCCCGGCAAGCTGGCCGACTGCCAGGAGAAGGATCCGGCGCACAGCGAACTGTTCATCGTCGAGGGCGACTCGGCCGGCGGTTCGGCCAAGCAGGGCCGCAACCGCAAGAACCAGGCGGTGCTGCCGCTGCGCGGCAAGATCCTCAACGTCGAGCGCGCGCGTTTCGACCGCATGCTCGCCAGTGCCGAGGTCGGCACGCTGATCACCGCGCTGGGCACCGGCATCGGCAAGGACGAGTACAACCCGGACAAGCTGCGCTACCACCGCATCATCATCATGACCGACGCCGACGTCGACGGCTCGCACATCCGCACGCTGCTGCTGACGTTCTTCTACCGGCAGATGCCGGAACTGATCGAGCGCGGCCACGTCTACATCGGCCTGCCGCCGCTGTACAAGCTCAAGCAGGGCAAGAGCGAGCTGTACCTGAAGGACGACGCGGCGCTGAACGCCTACCTCGCCAACAGCGCGGTCGAGGGCGCGGGCCTGATCCCGGCCACGGGCGAGCCGCCGATTTCCGGCGAGGCGCTGGAGAAGCTGCTGCTCGTCTACGCGAACGCGCGCGAGGCGATCGCCCGCAACGCGCACCGCTACGATCCGGCGCTGCTCGACGCGCTGCTCGACTTCGCCCCGCTCGATGCCGAATACCTGCAGCAGAGCGGTGGCGGACGCGACGAACTCGACGCGCTGGAGAAGAAGCTCAACCGCGGCAGCCTCGGCAGCCCGCGCTACGCGCTGCAGCTGCAGCCGGCGACCGAATCGCATCCGGCCGCGCTGCTGGCCACGCGCCGGCACATGGGCGAGGAACTGGTGCAGGTGCTGCCGCTGGCGGTGTTCGAAAGCGGCGAATTGCGCCCGCTGCGCGAAGCCGCGTCGCTGCTGCACGGCCTGATCCGCGACGGCGCGCAGATCGTGCGCGGCAACAAGGCGCAGCCGGTGTCCAGCTTCGCCGAGGCGCAGGCCTGGCTGCTGGAGGAAGCGAAGAAGGGCCGGCAGATCCAGCGCTTCAAGGGCCTCGGCGAAATGAACCCGGAGCAGCTGTGGGAAACCACGGTCAACCCGGACACGCGGCGCCTGCTGCAGGTGCGGATCGAGGACGCGGTGTCCGCCGACCAGATCTTCAGCACGCTGATGGGCGACGTGGTCGAACCGCGCCGCGATTTCATCGAAGACAACGCGCTGAAGGTCGCCAACCTTGACGTCTGAGCTGGTGTCGTCGCCGACAGGAAGTCCGGCCATGGAAGACAACCCGCAGCCCGTCGCCGCAGCGCGGCCGGACGCATTGGCGCGGCGCGGCGCGATCGGCGGTTTCTTCGTCGACCTCGCCATCGCCGTCGTCGTGCTCCTGGCGATGTCGGTGCTGACCGGCATCGCGTGGGCGATGATCCGCGCGGTGCAGGTCGCGGTGCAGGGCGTCGACGCGCAGGACATGCAGGCACTGACGGCCGCGATTGGCCGGCCCGGCGGCCTGGCGATGTTGTGGATGACGCTGTTCAACACCGCGGTCGCCGCGGCGGTGCCGTACTTCTGGCGTCGTCGCGCCAGCGCCGCCGAGCGCGCCATGTCCTTTGCCGCGATCCGCAAGCCCGGCACGTGGGGCTGGATCGGAGTGACCACGGCGGCCGTGTTCGCTTTCAGCAACGGCCTGACCGCGCTGGGCCGTACCGCCGGCTTCGCGCCCGAACCGACCAACATCGCGCCGATCGAACAGGCGATGGCCTCCAGCCCGCTGTTCGTCACCCTGTTCGTGGTGCTGCTGGCGCCCGCCTACGAGGAACTGCTGTTCCGCCGCGTGCTGTTCGGTCGCCTGTGGGCGGCCGGCCGGCCGTGGCTGGGCCTCGTGCTCAGCAGCGCCTGCTTCGCCTTCATGCACGAAATGCCCGGCCTCACCGCCAACAGCGCCCCGGCCACCCTGCTGCTGTGGACCACCTACGGCCTGATGGGCGCGGCCTTCGCCTGGCTGTACCGGCGCACCGGCACGTTGTGGGCGCCGATCGCCGCGCATGCGCTGAACAATGCCGTGGCGCTGCTGGCGCTGCAGCTGTCGACCGCCCCGGTTTGACGAAAAGTTAAGGCTGCTCCGCACACACTTCCGCCCTCACCGGACTTCCCACTGAAGGGGATTGGGCATGAAGCCACGGATGCTCGTACTCGCGGTCGCCGTCCTGCTCGGCGCCTGCGCCACCACCACCTCGCCGACCGGCCGCAAGCAGATGGTCGGCGGCGTTTCGCAGGCAGAACTCAACCAGCTCGGCGCGCAGGCCTTCGCCGAAACCAAGGCCAAGGAAAAGGTCGTCGCCGGCGGCAGCCAGAACGCCTACGTCACCTGCGTGGTCAACGCGCTGGTCGCGCAGCTGCCGGCGCAATGGCGCGGCACCGCGTGGGAGACCGCATTGTTCGACGACAAGGAACCCAACGCCTTCGCCCTGCCGGGCGGCAAGGTCGGGGTCAACACCGGCATCTTCACCGTGGCCAAGAACCAGGACCAGCTCGCCGCGGTGCTGGGCCACGAGATCGGCCACGTCATTTCGCGCCACCACGAGGAGCGCATCACCCGGCAGATGGGCGCGCAGGCCGGGCTCGGCATCCTCGGCGCGCTGGCCGGGGCGAAATACGGTTCCGGCGCGGCGAACACGGTCAACCAGCTGGGCGGGATGACCGCGCAAGCCGCGTTTTTGCTGCCGGGTTCGCGCGAACAGGAAAGCGAGGCCGACGTGGTCGGGCAGCGGTTGATGGCGCAGGCCGGCTTCGACCCGGCGCAGGCGGTGAACCTGTGGCAGAACATGATCGCGGCCGGCGGCAGCCGCCCGCCGCAGTGGCTTTCGACCCATCCCGATCCGGCCGCGCGGATCAGGAAGATGCAGCAGGACGCGCCGGCGCTGGCGCCGACCTACCAGCAGGCGCGCGCGTCCGGGCGCGCGCCGCGCTGCGGTTGAGCATCGCACGCAAGGCCGTTGCGCGGATTCCGGTTTCCACGGGTTTCTGCTAGCGTTGCCACCCCCTGTTTCCCGCGCCGCCCAGCCCGCAGCGCATCCGCTTGTAATTCGTCGAGGTGAACCGATGCTGTCGCGCAATATCAAACGAAACCTGCTGACCCTGGCCGTCGCCGGCCTGCTTGCCGGCACCGTCGTCGCCGAAGCCGCCGCGCAGGACATGCAGACGCGCTCGGAGCAGCGCCGCGCCAAGCAGAAGAAGGGCAACGGCGCCGAGGTGCGTTATCCGGACGCCGCGCGCGAGGAGCCGAAGGTCAAGTCGGCGCCGAAGCTGGCGAAGAAGGAACAGAAGCTGATCGACACCTTCAACGATTCGGAGTTCGAGGCCGCCAAGCCGCTGGCGGAGGAATTGCTGGCCGACCCGGCTGCGACCGATTACGACAAGGCGCTGGTCAATTTCCTGGCCGCGCAGATCGCCTACAACCTCGACGACAATGCCGCGGCGAAGGCCTATGCGCAGAAGGCGATCGAGCTCAACGCGCTGGACAACAACAATCACTTCACCGCGATGCAGTTCCTCGCCCAGCTGCAGACCCAGGACGACCAGTACGCCGAGGCGCTGGCCACGCTCGACCGCTTCTTCGCCGAAACCAAGTCGCAGAAGCCGGAGGACCTGGTGATCAAGGGCAACGCCCTGTACCGCGCCGACAAGCCGGCCGAGGCGATTCCGTTCCTGAAGCAGGCGATCGACGCCACGCCGGAGCCGAAGAACGAATGGGTGCAGCTGCTGATGGCGTCCTATGCCGACGCGGGGCAGAACGCGCAGGCCATCCAGCTCGCCGAGCAGCTGGCGGCCAAGGCCCCGGACGACAAGAAGGCGCAGCTGAACCTGGTCTCGGTCTACCAGCAGGCCGATCAGATGGACAAGGCCGCCGCGGTGCTGGAGAAGCTGCGCGCCGCCGGTCAGCTGACCGAGGACAGGGATTATCGCCAGCTCTACATCACCTACGCCAACATGGACGGCAAGGAAAAGCAAGCGATCGCGGTGATCAACGAGGGCCTGCAGAAGGGCGTGCTCAAGCCCGACCACCAGACCTATATCGCGCTGGCGCAGTCGTATTACTACTCCGAGCAGATCCCGCAGGCGATCGATGCGTGGAAGAAGGCGGCGCCGCTGGCGCCGAACGGCGAAACCTACCTGAACCTGGCCAGGGTGCTGCACCAGGAAGGCCGCATCGCCGAGGCCAAGCAGGCGGCCCAGTCGGCGCTGGACAAGGGCGTCAAGAAGCCGGAGGACGCCCGGAGAATCCTCGCGCTGAAAAATTGAGCCGGCGTGCCGCCGCCAGGCGGTCCGGCGGAGAAAACAATGGTATCCAATCGCTGGATTGTATAAGCTTGGAAATTCCCGCGACGGAAACGTCGCGGTCCACGGAAACCGGGTGCCATGCGGCACCCGCCCAGAAACGAGTCACGCTGCATGGCTGAACAACTGGTCATCAATAGGTATCAACAGGACGAGGGGCCGGAAGGCCTGAACTGGCCGCGCATCATCGGCATGGCCTTCGTCATCGCCCTGCACGCGGCGGTGTTCATGCTGCTGTTGATCCCGGCCGTGGCTCCGCAGGCGGAAAAGCTGTCCTCTTTACACATCTGACGCTGCCGACGAAGAGGATAGCGTAGGAATCCGTGGTGTCGGGATATCTCAGACAACAGAACGACACAGTTCACAGCAATGGTCTCAAGGATTAAGACA